>JBBQZP010000007.1:0-115576 GCA_038207585.1 Rhodobacterales bacterium
GACACGCCCGGCAATTGCGCGCGGCCTGCGTGCCCTGATGCGGTTGATGGAGGCCGACGATCCTGCCGCGCGCGATGACATGGCATTTGTCAGCCTGTGCGGCGGCATGGCGCTTGCCAATTCCGGGCTGGGGGTTGTGCACGGTCTTGCAGGCGTGATCGGGGGCACGACCGGGGCCGCGCATGGTGCGATTTGCGGCGCGCTTCTGGCACCAAGTCTGGCGATGAACATGGACCGCGCGCCCGGGCAGCGGATGTCGGACATCGCGCGCATCCTGGGGGAGGTTCTGGGGTCAGACCCCACCGGAGCCTGCGACGCACTTGCGCGCTGGGCGCAGGAGGCTGGTCTGCCGGGGCTTCGGGCGCAGGGACTAAGTGCCGACGCCTTTCATACGACCGCGCTGGCCTCGCAGGAATCGTCGTCGATGAAGGGCAATCCGGTGCCGCTATCGGTGGAGGATCTGTGCACAGTTCTGGCCGCAGCAAGCCGGTAGCGCCCGGATTTTCCAATCTCGCGCCTGAAGGATGCACGGTGGCGGCATCAGAACCCGGACCGGTCGCCCGGTCGGGCATGCAACCCGTCTGACCGTTACGACGATCGCAACAGAACGGCGCGCAAGGACCCTCCGACCGGCTGTCGTTCGCGCAGGTCAAGATTTGCCAGAAGGTCCAGCAGATGACCTTTCATCAGATCCTCGGCCTTGGTCCCGTCACCGTCCGCGATTGCGTCGGTCAGGGCGTGATGCGCATGGCGTTCGCACAATGCCTGCGGTCTGCGCCAATACAGGGCGACGACAAGGGACGACCGCGAGACAAGCGTCGATATGATCGCCGAAATTGTGGTCTGATCGGCCATTTCGGCTATGGCGACGTGATACAGTCCCGAAAGGTAAACGGCCTGCCCCAGATCGCCGGCCTGAAGGGCGCGATGCTCGGCCTCGATATGATGGCGCAACCGGGTGACTGCGGGCGCGGTTGCCCGCTCTGCCGCTGAACGTGCGGTTCGCGGTTCCAGCAGCGCGCGGGTCTCGAAAACCTCACGCGCTTCGCGCACGCCCGGATCGGCGACCAATGCGCCACGGTTGCGGATCATGGTCACAAGACCCTCATGCGCAAGCGATTGCAGCGCCATCCGCACAATCGAGCGGCCGACGCCGAAAATATCGGCCACCTCGTCTTCGACCAATCTGGAGCCGGGCGATACACGGTGCGCAAGGATCGACCGTCGCAGGGCAGCCGCGATATCTTCGCTGCTGGAATTGGCGGGCAGATCGGACTGAAGGGTCATGTCAACGCAAAGCCTCTACTCGTTCTGCGGTTCTGGGATGATTCTTGGTAAAAGCCAACCGGTCAAGATTGTCAGCAATCCTATGCCAGATTGTATATAAAGTGTGATCATTTTGCAGGCAATCTGCACAGTTATTGCCGCCTATTGCATCGACTCCGCGAGCCGACCATGCCCGCACCGTCGAATGATTAGCAAGCGGTCGGATGATGTCGCCAAGGATGAAAAACCTTAACCCCGAGGCTGACCAGTGCGCACACCGCTTGATCTTGAACTTGTGGCTTTGACCAAGCGCTACGGCTCTACCGTGGCGGTGAATGCAATCAGCCATCTGTTTCCCAGCGGCAGCTATGTCTGCCTGCTGGGGCCGTCGGGTTGCGGGAAATCCTCGACCCTGCGGATGATTGCCGGGCACGAAACGGTCAGCGATGGCGCAATCCTGCTGGCTGGAAAGGACATATCGACCCTTGCCCCGGCGCAGCGCGGCACGGCGATGATGTTTCAGAACTATGCGCTGTTTCCGCATCTGAATGTCATCGACAATGTGGCCTTCAGCCTGAAGATGAAGGGCATCCCGAAGGCCGAGCGTCACAAAGCGGCGGCCGAAATACTTGATCTTGTGGATATGGGCGCGATGGCGGCCCGGATGCCAGCGCAGCTTTCGGGCGGTCAACAGCAGCGCATTGCGCTTGCGCGGGCGCTGATCACCAAGCCGCAGGTGCTGTTGCTGGACGAGCCGCTGTCGGCCCTTGATCCGTTCCTGCGCATCCGCATGCGGGCCGAACTGAAACGGTTGCAACGCGAACTGGGCATCATCTTTGTTCACGTCACGCATGGGCAGGACGAAGCGCTGGCACTGGCCGATGAGGTTGTGATCATGAACAACGCCGTGATCGAACAGGTCGGCCCCGCGCGTGCGGTGTTCAACCGGCCCAACACCGAATTTGTGGCCCGGTTTCTGGGCGGACACAACGTGCTGACCCTTGGCGGGGGGAAAAAGGCACTGCGGGCGGATCGCACGCATCTTGCCCGCACCGGCGAAGGCTTGCCCGCCAGTGTCACCTCGGTTGAATATCAGGGGTCGCATGTCGCCGTCGGCCTTTTGGGCAGCGCGGGTGGCGATCTGACGGCGCTTGTGCCGGAAGAAGAATTTTACGCGGCCCCTTTGGCCATTGGCGATGCCGCAATAGCGCAGTGGTCGCCGCAGGATCTTCACCCACTCACCCACTGAATACGACCGGGATCAACCCGGCCCACCCCAACTGACAGAGGAAAACCCATGACCAAACCAAGAATTTCATACAGCCGCCGCTCTATCCTGAAAGGGGCCGTTGCCGCGTCTGCCGCGTCAGCATTTCCCGCGCCGATGATCTGGGCGCAGGACATCAAGGATGTCACCCTGCGCCAGTTCGGCACGGGTGTGTCGAACCTTAACGATGTGGCCGTCAAGGTGAAGGAAGACCTTGGCTTCACGCTTGAGATGACGGCACTGGATTCCGACAGCGTGACACAGCGCGCGGCCACCCAGCCCAAAAGCTTTGACATCGCCGATATCGAATACTGGATCTGCAAGAAAGTCTGGCCGACCGGCAACCTGCAGGCAATGGACACCGGCAAGATCAAGCTTTTCGACAAGATCTCGCCGATCTTCACCACCGGCAAGCTGACCCCCGAAAGCACCGTGGCGCAGGGCACTGCCCCGTCGACCGTGGGCTTTATCGCCGAACCGGGGGCAACTGCTTTCGCGCCCGAGGTCACCAAATGGATGACCCTGATCCCCACCATCTACAACGCCGACACGCTGGGCATCCGCCCCGACATCATCAATCGCCCGATTGAAACCTGGGCCGAACTTCTGAACCCGGAATTCAAGGGCAAGGCGTCGATTCTGGATATTTCGTCGGTCGGGATCATGGATATGGCGATGGTCTGCGAGTCGATGGGCGAGATCAAATATGCCGACAAGGGCAACATGACGAAGGATGAGATCGACAAAACCATTGCGATCTTCATCGAGGCGAAGAAGGCCGGGCAATTCCGCGCCTTCTGGAAATCGTTTGACGAAAGCGTCAACCTGATGGCGTCGGGCGAGGTCGTGATCCAGTCGATGTGGTCGCCCGCCATCACTGCGGTGAAGGCGCAGGGCATCCCCTGCGTCTATCAACCGCTCAAGGAAGGTTATCGCAGCTGGGGCGGCGGTCTTGGCCTGTCGGCGAACCTGTCGGGGATCGAGCTGGACGCCGCTTACGAATACATCAACTGGTATATCTCGGGGTGGACGGGCGGATACCTCATGCGGCAGGGGTATTATTCGGCGGTGCCCGAAACCTCCAAAGAGTTCATGTCGGAGAACGAATGGGGCTACTGGTATCTGGGCCAGCCCGCGACGGATGACATCACCAGCCCGACGGGTCAGAAACTGGCCAGCGCCGGTGATATACGCGACGGCGGGTCTTATGATGAACGGATGGGCGCGGTGGCGTGCTGGAATTCGGTCATGGACGAAAACCAGTACATGGTGCGCAAGTGGAACGAATTCATCGCCGCCTGATCTGAACCCCGGTCCGTCCCGAAAAGGGCGGACCCACTCCTTCATTCAAAGAGAGAGTCATGGCGCTTTCCCGTTCCAATACGGCGACAGGCTGGCTTCTGGCATCGCCGCTGACGCTGGTTCTTGCGTTCTTTCTGGTGCTGCCGATCGTCATGATCGTCATCGTCAGCTTCTGGGGTGCCACCGAGTTTTCGATCTATCCGGCCTTCGAGTTTGACAATTACCGCTTCCTGTTCGGGTCGGCCGTCACCTGGCAGGTGTTCGGGACGACCTTTCGCTATGCGTTCATCACCTGGGCGCTGACGCTGGGCATCGGCTTTACGGTGGCGTATTTTCTGGCCTTCCACGTTCGCACGCTGACCTGGCAGATCACGCTGGCGCTGATTTGTACGGTGCCGTTCTGGACATCGAACATCATCCGCATGATATCGTGGATACCGTTTCTGGGCCGCAACGGCATTGCCAATTCGTCGCTGCTGTCGATGGGCGTCATAGATCAGCCGCTGGAGTGGCTGTTGTTTTCCGATTTTTCGGTGTTACTGACGTTTGTGCATGTGAACACGTTCTTCATGATCGTACCGATCCTGAACTCCCTCTTGCGCATCGACAAATCGCTGATCGAGGCGGCGCGTGATGCAGGTGCGACCGGCCCCCAGATTTTGTGGAACGTCATTCTGCCACTGGCAAAGCCCGGCATCATGATCGGCACGATCTTTGTGCTGACGCTGGTGATGGGCGATTTCGTCACGGTCCGGTTCATGTCGGGCAGTCAGTCGGCGAACGTGGGTCGGCTGATTTCAAACGATGTCGGCCTGCTGCAATATCCGTCGGCGGCGGCCACGTCGGTAGTGCTGCTCTGCACCGTGCTTATCGTGGTGGCCGGCCTGTTGCGGCTGGTCGATATCCGGAAAGAGCTGTAATGGAAAAGCGCCCCCGTTCCTTTTACATCCTTGCCGCGTTTTTCGGGTTGTATGTGCTGTTCCTGTATGGCCCGACGATCACCATCGGCATCCTGTCGTTTCAGGGTCCGGGGGGCGGGCTGACCTTTCCGATGCGCGGCGTCAGCCTGCACTGGTATGACGAGTTGTTCCAGCAACAGGCGGTGGGCGACATCTGGGGCGCGTGGCGGCGCAGCGTGGCACTGGGGCTGATGGTCATGGTGACAACCGTTGTCGTATCCACCATGGGGGGCCTTGCGTTCCGCAAGCGGTTCCGCGGATCAACGGTGCTGTTCTATCTGATCATCACCAGCCTGACGATCCCGTCGATCCTGATCTCTCTGGGCGTCGGGCTGATCTTTTCGCAATCCGGGATGGATGTGCATTGGTCGACCAGCGGGTTCGGGGCGCAACTGACGTGGACATTGCCATTTGGCCTGCTGATCATGTTCGCCGTCTTCAACCGCTTTGACAAAAGCTATGAGGAGGCCGCGCGCGATCAGGGCGCGACGAACTGGCAGACGCTGCGCCATGTCGTGCTGCCGATCATCGCGCCCAGTCTGATCGGGGTGGCGCTGTTCGGGTTCACGCTGTCTTACGACGAATTCGCGCGCACGCTTCTGACGGCGGGCAGTTACAACACCCTGCCGCTTGAGATTTTCGGGATGACAACCAACGTCACCTCGCCGGTGCTTTACGCGCTGGGCACGCTGACGACCCTGTTTTCGCTTTTGGTGATCGGGCTGTGTCTTGGGTTTGTGCTGTGGTCGCGGCAGCGGCAGGCACGGGCGGGATCGGATGCGGGCAAGGGGATGGTATGATCGTGATCATCAACCCAAACAGCACGGTGTCGATGACTGACGCGATGCTGGCGACGGCCCGCGACGCCTGCCCGGATGCCCGGATCGAGGCGTGGACGTCGCACGACGGCCCCACCGCCATTCAGGGCCGCGACGACGGCGAGGCCTGCGTGCCACCCCTGCTCAATCTGGTGGCCAAGGCGTCGGATCAGGGCGCCCGCGTCATCATCATCGGTTGCTTTGACGATACCGGTTTGGAGGCTGCCCGCGCTGTTTCGGCCTGTCCGGTCATCGGGGTCGGTCAGGCGGCGTATCATCTGGCCGCACTGGCCGGGGGGCGGTTTTCGGTTGTCACGACGCTAGCTGTGTCGGTTCCGGTACTGGCCGAAAACATCTCCGCTTATGGCCTTGCGGGAAGCCTTGGTTCGGTTCGGGCGTCGGGCGTTCCGGTTCTGGCGCTGGAAACGGACCATGCGCGTGCGGCGGCACGGGTGCTGGACGAAATCCGCATCGCGCAACACGAGGATGGGGTGGCTTCGGTCGTGCTGGGCTGCGCCGGAATGTCACATATCCCGGCGATGGCGGGGCCGGATATCACCGTGCGTCTGATTGACGGGGTGCGCGCGGCGACCCAGATCGGGAGGCTGTTTTGACCGAAGATGCCATAAGCAAAGCCTGCACGGTCGTCGTGGCCTATCTGGAGCGGTCGATGATCCCCGATCCTGCCGGAGCGGCCGCGTATGTGGCCACCGGGTTGAAGATCACCTTCACCGGCGGTCGCCGTTTTTCGGCCCCGGCAGAGGCCACCGCGTTCAACGCCAAACGCTATCTTTGGGTCAAAAAGCGGCCGGGGCGGATGGATGCGGCCATTGATGCGGCCACTGGCGATGTGCGGGTCTATAACACCGGGTTTCTGTACGGCGCGTGGCCGGACGGCACAGAATTTGACGGCAATCGCTATATCGACACGTTCGTGGTGCGCGGCGGCCTGATTGTCGAAACGCAGGTCTGGAATGACAGCGCGGAATGGCTTTTGGACCGTGCCGGTCTGGCCGAGGCGCCGCTGTGACTCTGGCCGGGCATGACCGATATGATTATGACCCGATCACCGACCGGCCCGCTTTCGAATGGCCCAAGGGACGCAGGCTTGCGATCTATCTGGGTGTCAATCTGGAGCATTTCGCCTTTGGCGAGGGGCTGGGTGCGGAACTGGCCCCCGGCGGCCCGCAGCCCGATATCCTGAACTATGCGTGGCGCGATTATGGCAACCGGGTCGGGGCGTGGCGGCTGCTGCAGATGCTTGATGCGCTGGATCTGCCCGCGACCGTTCTGCTGAATTCGGCGCTTTATGACTATGCCCCGGCCTTGGTCGCCGCCCACCGCGCCCGGGGGGATGAGATTGCAGGCCACGGCGTCACCAATTCCGAACGCCAAAGCACGCTGGACGAAGCAGCCGAAGCGGCGCTGATCGCACAAGCCACAGCGGCCATCACGGCGATGGAAGGGCGGGCACCCCAAGGCTGGCTCAGCCCGTGGATCGCGGAAAGCCTCGCCACGCCCGATCTTTTGCGACAGGCCGGATATTCCTACACCCTGAACTGGTGCATGGACGATCAGCCGGTGTGGATGCGCACCCGCCACGGCCCCCTTTTGTCGGTGCCCTATCCGCAGGAGATCAACGACATTCCGGCCATCATCGCGCGCAAGGACAGTGCCGCGGATTTTGCCGACATGATCATTGACGGTTTTGACGAGATGCTGGACCAGTCTGGCGCGCAACCCTTGGTGATGGGGATCGCGCTGCATCCCTATATCGTCGGCCAACCACACCGTTTGCGGCAGCTTCGCCGCGCCCTGACGCATGTCGTAGCACACCGCGATGCGATCTGGATCACCACCGCAGGGAAGATTGCAGCGTGCTTTGCCGATCAGGTGCCCCCGCCGGGCCCGCGATAGGGGACCCGGAAATGATCGGGGTAATTTCCCCTGCCATCGTCACCCATTTCAATGCCGTCTGAGAAGGCATTGAAACTCCGGGCCGGGCGACACAGGGCCTATGTGCGTTCACCGTTCGGTCAGCGGTCCGGCCCAGGATGCGGCTGCACTTCACTGATTTCCTGCGCCAGTCTGCCGGCGACCGGCGTCAGGCGCGTATCGCGCAAGGTCAACAGGCCAAAAGCCTCGACCTCTATCCCCAGATCAAGCGTCACCCGGGCAAAGGAGGCGTCCGGCCGGTCGCAAAAACTTGTGGCAACAGCGCGGGCCAGCGGGGCAATGGCGTTCGATTGCTGCAACAGCGCCAGCGTCAGTAGGAATGACGCTGTCGAAAGACGCTGCGTCGGGGCGTCCATGCCCAGCGCCGCCAGACGCGCAAGAACTGCGCTGGTCAGCAATGACTCGGGTGGCGGCATCACCCAATCATAGGCCAGCAGATCGCTCAACTGTGGGGCCGCCTGACGTGTCAGCGGGTGATCGCGGCGCACCACAAGCGCCACGGGTTCGGTCGCAATCGGGGCAAGCGAAAAAATGCCCCGCGCATCGTCAGGCGGCAATCGCCCGATGGCAAAATCAATGCGCCCCGACAGCAGATGGGTGCACAGAATATCAGACGGGGCCACGATCACCTCGACCGTGATCTTGGGGGTGGTCAGGCGCGCATTGCGCAGGGTCGGAAGAACCCGGTCAATCGCGGGGCCAGTCACCGACCCGATGCGCACATGGCCCGCCCCACCGGATGCGACTTCGGCCATTTCGCGCGCGGCATCGCGCAATTCGCTCTGGATGCGCTGCGCCCGCAGGGCCAACGCCATGCCCGCTGCCGTCAGAGCAATGCCCCGCCCGGTTCTGAAATGCACCGGTTGCCCGACGATGCGCCCCACCTCGGCCAGAAGGCGCGACGCGGCGGGTTGTCCGATGCCGATCCGATCAGCCGCGATGGTGATCTGACCGGTATCCGCCATGGCCGAAAGCAGCCGCAGATGGCTGAGTTTCAGGCCGCGGTGCAGAAGGTCGGGGAGGGTCAGTCCGGATGACATATCATTTCAGCCATACAAAGATGCATTCTTGCCATTTGACGGATATATAAACTCGACGCAACAGTTCCGCACGGCAGTCAGGGACCAAAACCCTGGCCGTAGAGACATCGCCGCGCTTTCGCGGTTTGGGAGGAATATAATATGCACGTTTCAAGAAGAGCGCTTTTGGCGCTGGGCGGCGCGTTTGCTGCAACAACCGTGATCGGCCTGCCCGCCTTTGCGCAGGACAAGGGCACCGTTGGCATCGCGATGCCAACCAAATCGTCGGCGCGCTGGATCGGCGACGGCGATGCTATGGTAGCGCAGTTCACAGCCGCAGGCTACGGCACCGATCTGCAATATGCCGAAGATGATATTCCGAACCAGCTTGCCCAGATCGAGAATATGATCACCAAGGGCGTCAAGGTTCTGGTCATCGCCGCCATTGACGGCACGACCCTGTCCAACGCGCTGGACAATGCCGCTGCCGCCGGCATCAAGGTCATCGCCTATGACCGCCTGATCCGCGACAGCGGCTCGGTCGATTATTACGCCACATTCGACAACTTCAAAGTCGGCGTGCAGCAGGCAACCAGCCTTGTTGAAGGCCTGAAAGAGCGTTTTGGCGATGCGAAGCCCTGGAACGTGGAATTGTTCGGCGGCAGCCCCGACGACAACAACGCCTTCTTCTTCTACAATGGTGCCATGTCGGTTCTGCAGCCGATGATTGATGCGGGCGATATCGTCATTGCCTCGGGTCAGATGGGCATGGATGTGGTCGGCACGCTGCGCTGGGATGGCGCGGTGGCACAATCACGCATGGACAACCTGTTGTCGGCCAACTACGGCGACAAGACGTTGCACGGCGTGCTGTCGCCCTATGATGGCCTGTCGATCGGTATTCTGTCGTCGGTCAAGGGCGTGGGTTACGGCTCGGGCGATCTGAAAATGCCGATCGTGACAGGGCAGGATTGCGAGATCCCGTCGATCAAGTCGATCATCGCGGGCGAGCAGTATTCGTCGATCTTCAAGGATACGCGCGAACTGGCGAAAGTGACGGTCGGCATGATTGATGCTTTGCTGTCGGGCAGTGAGCCGCAGATCAATGACACCACCACTTATGACAATGGCGTAAAGGTCGTGCCGTCCTATCTGCTGGAAAGCCAGCCGGTAAATGCTGCCAACTACGAGTCGGTTCTGGTCGGGTCGGGCTATTACACCGCGGATCAGCTTTAAGACAGTTCCGCCCGCCCCTGACCATCGGGGGCGGGCGGCTTTGCGCGGGGGAATCGAATGACGGCTTTGTTGGAAATGCGCGGGATCAGCAAGGTGTTCCCCGGCGTGCGCGCATTGGACAACGTGAACCTGACCGTGGAAGCGGGAGAGATTCATGCGATCTGCGGCGAGAATGGCGCGGGCAAATCGACCCTGATGAAGGTGCTGTCGGGCGTCTATCCACATGGTTCCTATGAGGGCGAGATCCTGTATGACGGCAAGACACTGGCCTGCCGCACCATCCGCGACAGCGAAGATCACGGCATCATCATCATTCATCAGGAGCTGGCGCTGGTGCCGCTTCTGTCGATTGCGGAAAACCTGTTTCTTGGCAACGAGGTCGCATCGCGCGGCGTGATCAACTGGGCGCAGGCGTTTCAGAAAACCGAGGCGCTTCTGAAAAAGGTCGGTCTGTCCGAAGCCCCTGCCACCAAGGTGGAAAAGCTGGGCGTCGGCAAGCAGCAACTGATCGAGATTGCAAAGGCGCTGGCCAAGGATGTGCGCCTGCTGATTCTGGACGAACCCACCGCTGCCTTGCAGGAAAACGACAGCCAGAAATTGCTTGACCTGATGCTTGAACTGAAGGCGCAGGGCGTCACACAGATCATCATCAGCCACAAGCTGAACGAGATCGGCAAGGTTGCAGACCGCATCACCGTCATCCGCGACGGAGCCAGCGTATCGACGCTGGACAAGGCAGACATTTCCGAAGACCGCATCATTCGCGACATGGTGGGCCGCGACATGGCGCACCGCTATCCCGAACGCACCCCCGACATCGGCGAGACCCTGATGGAGGTGCGCGGCTGGAACGTCTGGCACCCCGAACAGCTAAGCCGCCAGATGATCCGCGATGCGGCGTTTCATGTAAAAAAGGGCGAGATTGTCGGCATCGCGGGCCTGATGGGCGCAGGCCGCACCGAACTTGCAATGAGCCTCTTTGGCCGCAGTTACGGGCGCAACATCTCGGGCGAGGTTGTCATTGCGGGCAAGCCTGCCGACACCTCGACCGTGGACCGCGCGATTGCCGCAGGGCTGGCCTATGTGACCGAAGACCGCAAGACGCTGGGCCTTGTTCTGGACGAGCCCATTTTGCGGAACATCACGCTGGCAAACCTGATGGGCGTTTCGAAAAACGGCATCCTGAGCCACCGCCGCGAACAGCAGGTGGCCGAGCAGTACCGCCGCGCAATGAACATCCGCACCCCCAATGTGCAGCAGCGCGTCGTAAACCTTTCGGGCGGCAATCAGCAAAAGGTTGTCCTGTCAAAATGGCTGTTCACCGATCCGCAGGTGCTGATCCTGGATGAGCCGACGCGCGGCATCGACGTCGGTGCGAAATTCGAGATTTACGGCATCATGAACGATCTTGCGGCCCAAGGGCGCGGCGTCGTGATGATCAGCAGCGAAATGCCCGAACTTCTGGGCATGTGCGACCGTATTTATGTGATGAACGAAGGTCGGATCGTGGGCGAACTTTCGCGCGGCGAGGCCAGTCAGGAACGGATCATGGCGTTGATCCTGCAAAGTGGGGGAAAAGCCGCATGACCACGAAAACGGGCACCGCAAAGTCAGGTCTGGGCGACCATCTGGGCGGGCATCTGCGCGAAAACGGCATGCTGGTGGCACTGGTCGTGATTGTGCTGTTCTTTGTCACAGTGGTGCGGATTTTCGAGGGCGTCGATTTCCTCTCGGCGCAAAACATCACCAACCTTTTCCTGCAAAACTCGTATGTCATCATCATGGCGCTGGGGATGCTTCTGGTCATCGTTGCGGGGCACATCGACCTGTCAGTGGGGTCTGTGGTGGGCTTTGTGGGCGCTGTTGCCGCCGTGCTGACCGTGAACCTGGGCTGGCCGGTCGTGGCCGTTGTGCCTGCCTGCCTGCTTGTGGGCCTGCTGATCGGGGCGGCACAGGGCTATTGGATCGCCTATTGGCACATCCCGTCGTTCATCGTCACGCTGGCGGGAATGTTGGTGTTCCGGGGGCTTACGCTATGGTTGCTGAACGGCCAGAACATCGGGCCGTTCCCGAAGACGTTCCAGTCGCTGTCGACAGGATTCATTCCTGACCTGTTCGGCGTGGGCAAACCGAATGTCACGGCGCTGGTGCTGGTGTGCCTTGCGGCGCTGGTGATCGTGATTGTGGGGCTTCGTGCGCGCGCCCGTGATGCGCAATTCGGGATGCAGCCTGAACCGGGTGTGATCTTCGTGATCCGCAACCTTCTGGTCTCGGTGGCGCTGGTTTTCATCGGCTACAAACTGGCCAGCTTTCGCGGTCTGCCCAATGTCGTCGTTATTCTGACTGTGCTGACGGTGCTTTATGCCTTTTTCACCGAAAATGTCACAACAGGACGGCGCATCTATGCGCTCGGCGGCAACGAGAAAGCCGCCAAGCTTTCGGGCATCAAGACCGAACGGCTGGTGTTTCTGACTTTCTGCAACATGGGCGTTCTGGCGGCGTTGGCTGGCATGATCGTGGCCGCGCGGCTGAACTCATCCACCCCCAAGGCGGGCGCGGGGTTCGAGCTTGACGTGATCGCCGCCGTGTTCATCGGTGGCGCGTCGATGTCGGGCGGGGTGGGCAAGATTCTGGGTGCTGTGGTCGGCGCGCTGATCATGGGGGTGATGAACAACGGGATGTCGATCATGGGCATCGGGATTGATTATCAACAGGTGATCAAAGGGCTGGTGCTGCTGTCAGCCGTGATCTTCGACGTCTACAACAAATCGAAATAGGAAGTCGCATCATGCTTTTATCGCAAATCATCGGTGCGGATGGCGCCCTTTCTGTGGTCGCACGCGAAGGGTCCGAGGCGGCGGTTGTGCGCGGTGCCGTCAGCACCTATGCGTTGGCGTCCGAGGCTTTGGCGCAGGGCCGCCCGCTGGCCGCCGTGATCGCCGCGCGGGGCCTGGGCGAAGCGGTTGATCTGACGGCGCTTGCCGCGCAGGGCAGGCTGGCATTGCCCATCACCCACCCCGACCCGGCACATCTGCATCTGACCGGCACCGGCCTGACGCATCTGGGCTCTGCGGCAACCCGCGACGCCATGCACGCCAAGGTCGAAGGGGCCGAAAACCTGACCGATTCCATGAAGATGTTCCGCATGGGGCTTGAGGGTGGCCGCCCTGCTCCGGGCACTGTCGGCGTGCAGCCCGAATGGTTCTACAAAGGCAACGGCCATACCGCTGTTGCCCCCGGTGCGCCTCTGACCAGCCCCGGTTTCGCGCTAGACGGCGGCGAGGAGCCTGAAATTGCGGGCATCTACCTGATTGCCGCCGACGGCACCCCAGCCCGCGTCGGCTGGGCTTTGGCAAACGAGTTTTCAGACCATGTGACCGAACGGATCAACTATCTGTTTCTGGCCCATTCCAAACTGCGCGAGGCGTCGTTCGGCCCCGAGATCCTGATCGGCGATCTTCCGGATGATGTTCAGGGCACCAGCCGCATCCTTCGCGGCGATGCGGTGATCTTTGAGAAGCCCTTCCTGTCGGGCGAGGCGAATATGTCGCACACCCTCGCCAATCTGGAACACCACCATTTCAAATACGCGCTGTTCTGCCAGCCCGGCGATGTGCATGTGCATATGTTCGGCACCGCGACATTGTCGTTCGCCGATGGTATCAAGACAGAACCCGGCGATGTCTTTGAAATTTCCGCTCCGGCCTTTGGCCTGCCGCTGCGCAACCCTCTGGCTGTGGCTCCGGCACGTCCCGGCGCTGTCACCGTCACACAACTCTGAGGAATTCCATGACCTTTACCCCCGCCCCCTGGCCCCGCGCTCTGCGTTCGCAGCATTGGTTTGGCGGCACATCGCGCGATGTGATCTATCATCGCGGCTGGATGAAAAATCAGGGCCTGCCGCATGATCTTTTCGACGGCCGCCCGGTGATCGGCATTCTGAACACATGGTCCGAACTGACGCCGTGCAACGCGCATCTGAATGATCTGGCGCAGCGGGTGAAGCATGGGATTTACGAGGCGGGCGGGTTTCCGGTGGAAGTGCCGGTATTTTCAACCAGCGAATCCGCGTTCCGTCCTACGGCGATGATGTTCCGCAATCTGGCCGCGATGGCGGTGGAAGAACAGATGCGCGGGCAACCGATGGATGGTTGCGTTTTGCTGGTGGGCTGTGACAAGACCACGCCCAGCCTTCTGATGGCGGCGGCGTCCACTGATCTGCCTTCGATTGTTGTCACCGGTGGGCCGATGCTGAACGGCTATTTCCGCAATGAACGGGTCGGGTCCGGCACCCACCTGTGGAAGTTTTCCGAGGCCGTGAAGGCGGGCGAGATGACGCCCGAAGAATTCGCCGAGGCCGAAGCCTCGATGAGCCGCAGCCCCGGTTCGTGCAACACGATGGGCACTGCCTCGACTATGGCTTCAATGGCCGAGGCGCTGGGTATGGCGCTATCGGGCAACGCGGCCATTCCTGCGGTGGACAGCCGCCGCCGTGTGATGGCGCAACTGACCGGGCGGCGCATCGTGCAGATGGTCAAGGATGATCTGAAACCGTCGGATGTGATGACCAAACCCGCGTTTGAAAACGCAATCCGCACCAATGCCGCAATCGGCGGATCGACCAATGCGGTCATTCACCTTTTGGCAATTGCGGGCCGGGTGGGTGTCGATCTGACGCTTGACGATTGGGATCGTTGCGGCCGCGATGTGCCGACCATCGTGAACCTGATGCCATCGGGGAAATACCTGATGGAAGAGTTCTTTTATGCCGGCGGCCTGCCCGTTGTGATCAAACGGCTGGGCGAGGCGGGGCTTTTGAATCGCGACGCGCTGACCGTATCGGGGCAGACGGCGTGGGAGCAGGTCAAGGATGTGGTCAACCACAATCCGGACGTGATCCTGCCAACCGACAAGGCGCTGACGCAATCGGGCGGCGTGGTGGTGCTGAAGGGCAACCTCGCGCCGCAGGGTGCGGTTCTGAAACCTTCGGCGGCGACGCCCGCCCTGCTGGTGCACCGCGGCCGGGCCGTGGTGTTTGAAGATATCGACGACTACAAGGCCCGCATCAATGACGAGGCGTTGGACATTGACGAAAGCTGCGTGATGGTGCTGAAAAACTGCGGTCCCAAGGGCTATCCCGGCATGGCGGAGGTGGGGAATATGGGCCTTCCCCCGAAAGTTCTGCGCAAGGGCATCACCGATATGGTGCGCATTTCGGACGCGCGGATGTCGGGCACGGCTTACGGCACGGTGGTGCTGCACACCTCGCCCGAGGCTGCCGCCGGGGGGCCTTTGGCGGTGGTGCAAAGCGGCGACTTCATCGAACTGAACGTGCCAGAGCGGCGGTTGCATCTGGATATCTCTGATGCCGACCTTGCCGCGCGTCTGGCGAAGTGGAAGCCGAACCATGTGCAGGCGGAAAGCGGCTATGCTTGGCTGCATCAGGCGCATGTGCAGGGTGCGGATACCGGGGCTGACCTTGATTTCCTCAACGGTGGCCGGGGTAATCCGGTAGGGCGGGATTCGCATTGATGAAGATTGCGTTGGTGGGCATCGGCAAGATTGCCGTGGATCAGCATGTTCCGGCGCTAGCCGCGTCAGACGACTGGCAGCTGTCCGCGACGGTCAGCCGCGCGGGGTCGGTGCCGGGCGTGGAAAGTCACACGGATTTCGCGGCGTTTCTGACCGCGCGCCCGGATATTCCGGTGGTATCCTTGTGCCTGCCTCCGGTGCCGCGTTTTGCCTATGCCGCGGCCGCACTGCGGGCTGGGCGGCATGTGATGCTGGAAAAACCTCCCGGTGCCACCTTGTCCGAGGTTCATGCGCTGCAAACACTGGCAGCCGAAAAGGACCTCACGCTGTTTACCACATGGCACAGCCGCATGGCGCACGGTGTGGCGGCGGCAAAGGCGTGGCTGGCGGACAAGACTGTGACCCGCGCGCATATCACATGGCGCGAGGATGTGCGGCACTGGCATCCGGGGCAGAACTGGGTGTTCGAACCCGGCGGCATGGGGGTGTTCGATCCCGGCATCAACGCGCTGTCGATCCTGACCGAAATTCTGCCAAGCCCCGTGCATCTGCAATCGGGCACGCTGACTTATCCTGCCAATTGCCAGACGCCGATTGCTGCCGATCTGCGTTTTTCGGGCCATGTCAGTGCCGATTTCGACTGGCGTCAGACCGGTCCGCAAACCTGGGATATCGAGGTTGAAACCGATCACGGCCAACTTGCCCTGCGGATGGGCGGCTCGCGGCTGGAGATCAGCGGGGCAGAGCCTTCGACCGGTGAAAACCATGAATATGCGCTGCTTTACGCGCGGATGGCAAAGCTTGTGGCGGGTCGGCAAACCGACGTGGATCTTTCACCCATGCTTCATGTCGCTGATGCCTTCGCGCTGTGTCGTCGCGAAACAACGCAAGCCTTTGACTTATAGGAACAAATGATGCTTACAGGCCACCATCTTATTGCCGGGGTCTGGACCCCGGGCCAGACCACATTCCAGTCCTCTCCCGTCACCGGAGAGCCGCTGAGCGTGGCAAACGGAACCCCGGCCGATGTCGATGCAGCCTGCCGCGCGGCCGAATCCGCTTTTGCCCCCTATGCTGCCCTGCCGCGCGAGGCGCGCGCCAATTTCCTGACCCGCATTGCTGATGAGATTGAGGCGCGCGGCGCCGAACTGACCGCCACTGCGATGGCGGAAACCGGCTTGCCCGCAGCCCGGCTGGACGGCGAGCGGGGCCGAACCACAGCCCAGTTGCGCCTGTTCGCCGCGCATATTCTGGCCGGCGATTACCTTGACCGCCGCATTGACGCGGCCCTGCCTGACCGAACCCCCGCGCCGCGCCCTGAAATCCGCATGATCCAACGCCCTGTCGGCCCGGTTGCGGTGTTCGGGGCGTCGAACTTTCCGCTGGCATTTTCCACGGCCGGGGGCGACACCGCTTCTGCTCTGGCGGCGGGCTGCCCGGTTGTGGTCAAGGGCCATCCGGCCCATCCGGGCACGGGCGAAATCGTGGCCGCCGCCATCGCTGCGGCTGTGGCTGCGATGGACCTGCCCCCCGGCGTGTTCAGCCTGATACAGGGGGATCAGCACGCCTTTGCCCAAGCGCTGGTGCAACATCCGCTGATCCGCGCGGTCGGGTTCACCGGCAGTCTTGCGGGGGGGCGCGCATTGTTCAACCTGTGCGCTGCGCGGCCCGATCCGATTCCGTTCTTTGGCGAATTGGGGTCGGTCAACCCGATCTTCGTGCTACCCCATGCGCGTTGCGCGCGAGGTGATGCGATCGCGCAGGGCTGGGCGGCGTCGCTGACATTGGGTGTGGGACAGTTCTGTACCAATCCCGGTGTCCTTGTGCTGCCCGATGGCAACGGGGCTGATGCTTTCGTCGCTGCGGCACAGTCTGCGCTGACTCCTGTGCCCGCGCAGACCATGCTGACCAACGGCATCGCCGCCGCATACCTTGCCGGACGCGATAAAATGGCGGCGACACCCGGCGTGGAGGCACTTGTTGCCACCAATTGCACGGGTCGGCAGGCGACCCCGGCGCTGATGCAGGTTTCGGGCAAGGACTGGCTGTCCAGCCCCGCCCTGCACCTTGAAGTGTTCGGCCCCCTTGGGCTGATCGTGCGCGTTAGCGATGCGGATCAGATGCTTGCCGTGGCGTCCGGCCTCGAAGGACAGTTGACCTGTACCCTGCACTTTGACGTTGAGGATCACGCGCAGGTCGGAACGCTGCTGCCGGTCTTGGAACGCAAGGCGGGGCGGATCGTGGCGAATGGCTTTCCAACCGGGGTCGAGGTCGGCGAGGCACAGGTTCACGGCGGACCCTATCCTGCCAGCACGAACTTTGGCGCAACCTCGGTCGGCACCCTGTCGATCCGCAGATGGCTGCGCCCGGTCGCGTTTCAGAACCTGCCGGACGCGCTTTTGTCGGCTGATGTGACGGGCAGGTAGCCCACCCCGAAAAGCATTAGGCAGAGGCCTCGCGCGGTTCAGCCGTGCGACACGCCGCGGATGACCCCGCGCAATTCCGCCAGTCCGCGCAACCGCCCGATCAGGGGATAGCCGGGGATCAGATCACGCTTCAGATCAGACAGCATGTGATGGCCGTGATCGGGGCGAAACGGGATTTCGGCGTCAGCGCGGCCCGTGGCGCGGCGGCGTGCCTCTTCGCCAAGGATCACCTTGATCAGTGCTACCATATCGGTGTCACCGTCCAGATGCGGGGCTTCTTCAAACGAGCCGTCGGGTTCTTTGGCGACATTGCGCAGATGGGCAAAATGGATGCGGTGCGCCACGCGCGCGGCAATCGAAGGCACGTCATTCGCCGGGTTGGCCCCCAACGAGCCTGCGCACAAGGTTACGCCGTTGGCGGGGCTGTCATGGGCGGCCAGAATCCAATCCAGATCGTCGCCATCCGACACGATACGCGGCAGGCCCAGAATATCGCGCGGCGGATCATCGGGGTGTACGCAAAGCCGCAGGCCCAGATCTTCGGCAGCGGGCACCACTTCGTCGAGAAACCGCTTGTAATTGGCCCGCAACGCGGCGCGGTCAATGCCGGCATATCCCTGCAGTGCGCGGCGCAGGCCGGCAATGTCATAGCGATCGAACGCGCCCGGAAGACCCGCCATGATGGAGGCCAGAAGGACGTCACGATCGGCCTCGGTTGCCTGCTGAAACCAGACGGCGGCACGGGCACGGACGGGGGCGGAATAATCCGCCTCGGCCTCGGCGCGGCCCAGCATGTGCAACTCGAACGCTGCCATCCGTGCTGCATCAAAGCGCAGGCAGCGCGCCCCCCCGGCCACCGGAGCGGAAAGATCGGTGCGCGTCCAGTCCAGAAGCGGCATGAAGTTGTAGCAGATCGTCGTCACACCCTGCTCCGCCAGATTGGCCATGGATTGGCGGTAATTAGCGAACAGCGGTGCCAGATCGCCATCACCCGTTTTGATGCGTTCATGGACTGGCAGGCTTTCCACCACCACCCAATCGAACCCCGCCGCCATGATCGTGGCCTTGCGTTCGGCGATGGCGGCAACCGGCCAGACCGCGCCATAGGGAATGTCGTGGAGCGCCGTCACGATACCGCGCGCGCCGGTCTGCGCAATCTCGGCCATCGAGATTGCATCCAGATCGCCGTACCAGCGCCAGCTTTCGATCATTCCGCCCCCCCGATTGCAACCCGCGCGCCTTTTACCCACAGGGTTTCGGCGGCTTTGGTCACCGGCGCCTCAAGGCGGGCGGCAAGGTCGGCCGCGAACACCTCGCGCACCGACAGCAGGGCCGCGACCTTGGCCGCAGGTGTTGCAGCAGCGTCTGACACGTAGCGCAGCCGTGCCGCCAGCGGGTCGCGCACATCTATCGGTTGGCCCGCCTCATCCATGCCGCCGACATAGCGCATCCACGCCGCAACGGCGAGGCAGAGGTTCGGCGACGCGCGCCCCGCATCCAGATTATCGCGCAGCGTGCCAAGGAAGCGTTGGGGCAACTTCTGGCTGCCATCCATCGCAATCTGCCATGTCCGGTGGCGGATCGCGGGGTTGATATAGCGGTCACACAGCGCATCGGCGTAGGCGGCAAGATCGACGCCGACGGGTGCTGCAACAGCGGGCATGATCTCGGACCAGAGCGCTCGGGCAAAGGCCGCAAAAGCCGGATCGGCCATCGTGTCGGCAATCGTCTGATGGCCTGCCAGATATCCGGCGTAGGCCAGTGCAGAATGGGTGCCGTTCAGCATGCGCAGTTTCATATTTTCATGCGTGGTCACGTTCGCCACCAGTTCCACCCCGGCGGCGGCCAGATCGGGGCGGTCGCCGCCAACGAAATCATCCTCGACCACCCATTGCCCGAAGGGTTCGTGCATGACGGGTGCTGCGTCCGGCCAGCCGGTCAGTTCGGCCACACGGGCAATATCGGCGGCGGTGGTAGCGGGGGTGATACGGTCCACCATGGTGCAGGGAAAGCGGCCCAGACCCGCGATCCATTCCGCCAAAGCGGGGTCGATCCGGCGCGCAAGATCCAACACCACGCCGCGCACCAGCCGCCCGTTTTCGGGCAGGTTGTCGCAGGTCAGCACGGTAAAGGGCGCAATACCCGCTGCGCGGCGCATCTGCAGGGCGCGCACCAGATAGCCGGGGGCAGAAACCGGCAAATCATGGCTCAGATCATGCCGGATATCGGGATGATCCGGGTTCAGCGCACCCGTGGCGGGGTTGTGGCAATAGCCCTTTTCGGTGACGGTCAGCGTTACGATCTTCACCGCCGGATCGGCCATCGCCGCAAGAACTGCCGCCGGGTTTTCAGGGGCGACCAACACATCGTTCAAAACCGTAATCCGCCGCGCCCGCTCGCCCGTGGCCCCCAGCGCAACCGAGGTATAGGCCCACCCCTGCCCGCGCAGCGCATCGCGGGTATCGGGGCTGCGCAGCGATACGCCGACAATGCCCCAATCGCCACCCGATGCCTGCATCGCGTCAGCAATGTAAACGCAACCAAACGCGCGAAAGAACGCGCCCAGTCCCAGATGCACGATACCCGTTTCGGGGCGGTCAGTTTCGCGTTGCGTATCAGCGGGCAAGCCAGCCTCCATCGACATTCAGGATCGCGCCGTGGACATAGCGCGCGGCGGGGCTGCACAGATACACCGCCGCCCCCGCGATATCGGACGCATGACCCCAGCGCCCGGCGGGAATCCGGTCCAGAATTGCCGAATTGCGCGCAGGATCGGCACGCAGGGCCTGCGTGTTGTTCGTTTCGATATAGCCGGGGGCCACGGCGTTCACATTGATGCCCCTGGCCGCCCATTCGTTTGCCAAAAGCTTGGTCAACCCCGCTACCCCATGCTTCGACGCGGTATAGGATGGCACCCGGATGCCGCCCTGAAATGACAAAAGCGACGCGATGTTGACAACCGCACCCTGTCCGCCCCGCGCCAAAACGGCCCGCGCAAAGGCCTGCGTCGTGAAAAACAGCGACTTGAGGTTCACATCCATCACCGCATCCCAATCGGCCTCGGTAAAATCCACCGCATCGGCGCGGCGGATGATACCGGCGTTGTTCACCAGAATGTCGATGTCTGGTCCGTCGAACAACGCCTGACCCGCCATCGGATCGGCAAAATCGACCAGCACCGACCGCGCCGCAGCGCCGATCATCGCGACCGTCTCATCGCAGGGCCTGCGCCCGGCGCAGACCACTTCGGCCCCTGCTTCGGCCAGCCCTACGGCAATCGCTTGCCCGATGCCGGTATTGGCCCCCGTGACCAGCGCGCGGCGACCGGCAAGCGAAAATGAAACGCTCACCGCAGCACCGCGGCGGGCAGCATGTCCATATCGGTATAATCGACGTTATCCCCCGCCATCGCCCAGATAAAGGTGTACGCGCCGATCCCCGCCCCGGCATGAATTGACCATGGCGGCGAGATCGCGGCCTCCTCGTTGGCGATGAACAGATGCCGCGTCTCTGACGGCTCGCCCATCAGATGCAGCACGCGCGCGTCTGGGGCCATGCCGAAATAAAGATAGGCCTCCATCCGTCGGTCATGCACATGGGCGGGCATCGTGTTCCAGACCGACCCGTCAAGAAGCGAGGTATACCCCAGCACCAACTGGCAGCTTTCCATCACCAAGGGGTGGATGAACTGCCGGATCACGCGCTTGTTCGACGTGTCTTCCGCCCCCAGTCGCACCTCTTTGGCGTCGGCAACCGTCACCAGCCGCGAGGGGCATTTGCGATGCGCCGGGGCCGAGGTGATATAGAACCGCCCCGCGCCAGAGAACGTGACCGGACCCGACCCCATGCCCAGATAAAGCACATCGCCCCGGTTCATCGGATGTTCCACGCCCTCGGCCAAGACAGAGCCCGCATCACCGATGTTGACAATGCCCATTTCGCGCCGGTTCAGAAAGGACGGCGTGCGGGTTTCGTCCACATGGTCAAGCGTCAAAACGCCCGTCCCCGGCACCGCCCCGCCGATCACAAAGCGGTCGTAATGGGTATAGACCAGCCTGATCTCACCTTCGGCAAACAGACTCTGCGCCAGAAAATGCTTGCGCAGGCTGTCAGTATCCATGCCTTTGGCGTGATCCTCATGCACGGCGTGGCGGGTTTCAACGGTCAGCATATCGGGTCCTTTCAGAGAAAATCGTCGCGGCGCGGAGTGAAGGTGTCGATCAACGCGCCCTGTTCAAGGCACACACAGCCGTGCGTAACGCCTGACGGGATCACAAGGCTGTCGCCGGCCGTAATCTCGATCTCCCGCCCGTCGACATGAAAGCCAAACCGCCCGCTTTCGACATAGGTGGATTGCACATGCGGATGGCTGTGCAGCGCACCCTCGGCGCCGGAGTCAAACCGGAAGGCGACAACCATCATGTCGGGCTGATGCGCCAGAACCTGACGGGTGGCCCCCGGCGATGTTGTAACGATTGGAAACGGCATCAGACCCCCTTAGTGAAACAGCGACGGCAGCCACAGCGACAGCGCCGGAATATACGTCACTGCCATCAGCGTGACGAAAGCCGCGCCATAGAACGGCCAGATCGTCCGCATCGCCTGCGAGATGGGGATTTTGCCGACAGCGCAGCCGACAAACAGCACGGCCCCCACCGGCGGCGTGCAAAGCCCGATGCCAAGGTTCAGGATCAGGATCACGCCGAAATGCACCGGATCAATCCCGAACGCCTGTGCGACGGGCAGAAAGATCGGCGTGGTGATCACGATCAGCGGCGACATGTCCATGAACGTGCCAAGCACCAGCAGGATGATGTTCATCAAAAGCAGGATGACGATGGGGTTGTCGGACACACCCTGCATGGCGGCGACCATCGTTGCAGGCACGCGGGTATAGGCCAGCAGCCAGCCGAACGCCGCCGCACAGCCGATCACCATCAGCACCATCGCGGTGGTGCGCACAGCGGCAAAAGTTGCCTCGACAAAATCGTGAAAGCTAAGGGTGCGGTAGACGAAAAACGTGACAAGCATCGCATACACCACGGCGATGTTTGACGATTCCGACGCAGTAAAGATGCCTGACCGCACCCCGCCAAAGATGATTGCCACAAGGATCAGGCCCGGCACAGCCCCAACGAAGATATGGCCGAGCGCGGCAAATCCGGGAAACGATTCAGTCGGATAGCCGCGCCGCTTGGCCACGAAATAGGCGGCAACCATCAGCGAAAGCGCCAGTATGAAACCGGGAATGATGCCTGCGGTGAACAGATCGGCAATCGAAATCTTGCCCCCCGCCGAGATCGAATAGATGATCATGTTGTGGCTGGGCGGGATCATCAGCGCGATGATGGAGCCGACAACGGTGATGTTGACCGCATAATCCACATCATATCCGCGCGCCTTCATCTGCGGCACCATCAGGCCGCCCACGGCACTGGCATCCGCCGCAGCCGACCCCGACACGCCGCCAAACATCACCGATGCCAGCACGTTAACCTGCCCCAGACCGCCGCGCAGATGCCCGACCATCGCGCCTGCAAGTGCGACCAGCCGCCGCGCGATATCACCGCGCACCATCAGATCACCGGCAAAGATGAAGAACGGAATCGCCATCAGCGCAAACACCGACACACCCGAGTTCAGCCGCTGGAATACCACCACCGGCGGCAGGCCCAGATAGGCGACCGTCGCAAAGCTGCTGACGCCAAGACAGAACGCCACCGGCGTGCCGATCATCAACAGGAAGACGAAGGTTCCGAACAGGACATAAAGCTCCATCTCAGCTCTCCATCTCGGTTTCGCCGAACCGGGCGGTGGGAAGGCCAGCGGCGCGGCGGGCAATCCGCTCAATGGAAAACAGAACGACCAGAACGCCGCCTGCTACGATGGGAATGAAATCAAATGCCCCGGATATGCCCAGCGAGGGCAGTTTGTGGCCGACGCCGTTCAGCGCCAGTTGCCAGCCAAACCAGACCATGCCGCAGCCAAACCCTGCAACAACCATATCCGAGATCGAATGAAGCACCATCTTGACCCGGTGCGACACCACATAAAGCACTACGTCGAACGACAGGTGATAGCCTTCGCGGATGCCGACGGCTGCGCCCAGAAAGATGAACCACCCCATGATCATCACGGCAGCAGGTTCCGACCAGACCAAACTGGAGTTCAGCACATAGCGGAAAAAGACTTGTGCGGCGATGATCACGGTCATGCACACAAGGCCGGTTCCGGCAATCCACAGGGCAAGACGCGCCAGAAGGCCCGTCGCCAAAGCGATTTTCAACATCGGTTCCGCTTTCGGGAAGATGGGAAAGGCCCGCGCCGGATGTGGCGCGGGCCGGTTCGCGTTACTGCGTCGCCTGAATGTCGACGACCATCTTCTGCAGTTCGGGCGTGGTCACATATTTGTTGTAGACCGGCACCATCGCTTCGATGAACGGGGTCTTGTCGATATCCTTGATCACCTGAACGCCGGCCGCTTCCAGTTTTGCCTCGGATTCGGCTTCCTGTTTGCCCCACAGATCGCGCATCACGCCCACGGATTCCTTTGCCGCATCGCGGACAATGGCCTGATCCTCGGCGCTCAGCTTTTCCCAGGACGCTTTCGACATGACCAGCACTTCGGGCACGATCAGATGCTGATCCAGCGTGTAATACTTTGCGACCTCGAAATGCCCCGAGGTGTCATAGGACGGCCAGTTGTTTTCTGCGCCGTCGATAACGCCGGTCTGGATCGAGGAGTAAACCTCGCCATACGGCATCGGCGTGGCGTTGGCGCCAAGTGCGTCGACCATATCCACGAAGATATCCGATTGCATGACGCGGAACTTCATTCCCTTCATGTCGGCAATGGATGTGATCGGGCGTTCTTTGTTGTAGAATGACCGCGATCCGCCATCATAGAAGGCCAGGCCGATCAGATCATGCGCGCTGAACGCGTCCAGAATCTGCTGACCGATAGGGCCGTCCATGACATTGTGCATGTGTTCGGTGGACCGGAAGATATAGGGCAGCGACGGGATCTGCGTCTCGGGGATAATGTTGTTGAACGGCCCGAGGCTGACGCGGTTCATGTCGATCACGCCGAACTGCGTCTGTTCGATCGTGTCTTTTTCCTCGCCCAGCTGTGCTGAGGCGAACACCTCGACACACAGACGACCGGCGCTTTTTTCCTCGACGATCTTGCCCATCGCCTTGACCGCCTCGACGGTCGGATAGCCGTCGGGGTGCGTATCGGACGACCGCAGCGTCACCTCGCAGGCCATGGCCGCCTGTGCGAAAGCCGCACTGGCCAGCAACACCGCAATCAGTTTCTTGGACATCATCATTGTTGGTTCTCCTCCCAAAAGTGGCTTGTCAAAGCCGGTACGCCTGTTTTGCCAACCGATAGGCCAGATCGTGCGCCACTTCGGGCGCCTCGTCCGCATCCAGCCGCCCTGTGGCGACCAGCGTGGCAAGAAAACTGCAATCCACACGGCGCGCGACATCATGCCGGGCCGGGATCGAACAAAAAGCGCGGGTGTCGTCGTTGAAGCCGACCGTGTTGTAGAAACCGGCGGTTTCAGTGGCCATTTCGCGAAATCGCATCATGCCCTCATAGCTGTCATGAAACCACCACGGCGGGCCAAGACGCAAAGCAGGATAGACCCCGGCCAAGGGGGCCAGTTCGCGGGAATAGGACGTCTCGTCCAGCGTGAACAGGATGATCGTCAGACCGGCCTCGCCACCCACGGCATCCAGCAGAGGGCGCAGCGCCGCCACATAATCGGTGCGTCCGGGAATATCGAAGCCCTTGTCGCGGCCAAAGCGCGCCATCACGGCGCTGGAATGATTGCGGCGCGATCCGGGGTGGATCTGCATCACCAGACCGTCGTCCAGCGACATCCGCGCCATTTCGGTCAGCATATGGCCGCGAAAAGCGTCAGCTTCTTCGGGCGAGCATTTGCCCTGCAGCGCCTTGTCGAACAGACGTGCTGCCTGATCCTGAGAAAAATTCTCGGTCCGCGCCGTAGGGTGGCCGTGATCGGATGATGTGGCCCCGAAGGTTTTGAAAACCGCCCGGCGTTTGCGGTGCGCGGCCAGATAGCCGGTCCATGACGTTGTATCCTCGCCCGTCATGTCGCCCAGCACGGCGATATTGTCAGCAAAGCCGTCAAATTCGGGGTCCACCACGGCATCGGGGCGATAGGCGGTCACGACCTTGCCCTGCCAGCCGCTATCTTGGATCATCTTGTGCCAGCGCAGATCGTCGATGGCGCTTTCGGTGGTTGACAGCGCCTCGATATTGAACCGCTCGAACAGGGCGCGGGGGCGGTAGGGATCCTGCGCCAGACACTCGGCAATCCGGTCATAGATCGCGTCCGCAGAGGTCGCCGACAGACGCTGCGTGACGCCGAACACGTTCTGCAACGCATGGTCCACCCAAAGGCGCGAGGGGGTGCCGCGAAACAGGTGATAATTCTGCGCGAACAGACGCCATATCTTGCGAGGGTCCTGCTCTACCGGCCCGCCATCGACGCGCGGTACGCCCAACGACTCCAGCGGGATGCCTTGGCTGTGAAGCATCCGGAAAACATAGTGATCGGGCGTCACGAACAGGGCGGCGGGGTCGGCAAACGCGTCATTCTGGGCGAACCAGCGCGGGTCGGTATGACCATGCGGGCTGATGATCGGCAGATCGCGGATACCCAGATACAGGGCCTGCGCGATGGCGCGCACCGCAGGATCGGTCGGGAAAAGCCGATTCTCGTCCAACACCGCGATTCCCTCCCCTTTTCCGGAACGATTTGTGATTCTATCGTCTGGTTAACTAATAACCTAGTTGACCAGAAATGTCCTTGTCAACTAATATCCCAGTTGCACCGGCACCGCTTATCTATAAACTGACGCTACGTATCCGGATCGGCAGAGAGGCCCCCTGATGACTGACGTCGCCCAACATTCGGCCAACGATCTGCCGATCCCGCAGATCCGCCAGACCGAGCATCCGACGATTGCCGATCAGGTCTTTGCAACCCTGCAACAGCGTATCCTGTCGCTGGAACTGCCGCCCCGCACGCGGCTGTCCGAAGCCGATGTCGCGCGGCGCATGGGTGTCTCGCGCCAGCCCGTGCGCGAGGCGTTCAAGCGGTTGGCCAAGATGGGGTTTCTGAACATCCGTCCGCAAAGCGGCACGACAGTCAGCCTGATTTCCGAAGAGGCCGTGCAGCGCGCACGCTTTATCCGCACCGCATTGGAGGTGCAGACCTGCCGCACCGCCTGCGAAAAGATGACCAACGCTGATCTGGCGGTGCTGCAAGACCTGCTTGCCCTTCAGAAATCCGCCGTGGAGGCGAATGACCGCGAACGTTTTCACGCCCTCGACGACCAGTTTCACCGCGAAATCTGCATCCGCTCGGGTGTGGGCTATGTCTGGGACCTGATCCATGACAGCAAGGGCCATATGGACCGTATCCGGATGCTGTCGCTTAGCCAGCCGTCGCAGCAACTGGCTTACGACGAGCATGTCATCCTGCTTGCGGCCATCGGCGCGCGCAACAAGGACGCCGCCGCCGCCGCCCTGACCAAGCACCTGTCGCGGATCTTGAATCTGATCACACAATTCAAAAGCGAACGCCACGAATGGTTTTCGGACCGGCAGGAATGACCCGGATTCTGGCGATCGGCGAATGTATGGTGGAAATGGCACCTTCGGGGCCCGACAACACCTACCGCATCGGCTTTGCCGGGGACACGATGAACACCGCCTGGTATCTGCGCCGCTTGCTGCCCGAAGCAGATCAGATCGCATATCTGACGGCCGTTGGCATCGATGCGTTGTCCGATCAGATGGTCGCCTTTCTGGACAGTGCCGGAATCGGCACCCATGATATCATCCGCCGCGCCGACCTGACGGTCGGTCTTTACATGATTCAGCTTCAGGATGGGGAACGCAGCTTCAGCTATTGGCGCGGGCAAAGTGCGGCGCGAACACTGGCCCGGTCTTCGATCGCGCTGACCAAGGCCCTTGCGGGCACAGATATCGTGTATTTCTCGGGCATCACCATGGCCATACTGCCGCCACAGGACCGGCTTCGGCTTCTGGCGGCCTTTGGCCAGTTTCGCGCGGGCGGCGGCGAGGTGGTGTTCGACCCCAACCTGCGCCCCCGTCTATGGTCCGATCCAAACGGCATGACGGACACCATTACGAGTGCCGCACAGGTCAGCACCACCATCCTGCCGTCCTACGAGGATGAGGCGACATGGTTTGGCGACACCACACCCGCCGACACCGCCCGACGCTACGCCGGGTGTGGCGCAGGCACTGTCGTTGTCAAAAACGGCCCGGACGAAATCCTGATCTGGAACGCCGGGGCAACCAGCAGCGTGTCACCCAAGGCGGTGCGCAACTTTGTTGACACAACAGCTGCGGGCGATTCCTTCAACGCGGGGTTTCTTGCCAGCCGTCTGGCGGGAAAGTCACCGGACCGTGCCGCAGAAGACGGGGCGAAAATCGCCGCGCGGGTGATCCAGTCGCGCGGGGCGCTGGTCTGGCCAGCAGCCTGACCGAAAGGGAAGCCCTCACGCTTGATCAACGAATTGCATCTGAAAGCCATGTCCCGATGCAAATTTATCCGGAACGCGCCTTGCGCAGCACGCTTGCGATCAGAATGACGACGCAGCCCACCACCAGCACGGCCGCCGACGCCAGCGCGCTGATGCCTGCCAGTTTCGTAATCACCGTGACAAGTACAACAAGCGCAACCACCTGAAGTGCCAGATTGCCGTCATCGACAAACAGGCTGATCAGTTCTGCAAGGATGGATTTGATCAGTGTCATCTTACGCCCCGCGAGATGGGGTTGGATCTGCGCGCAAGCGAAACCGCCAGCGCCGAGACCGCTCCGAGAAGCAAAAGGATGCCCAAAAGTGCCAGATCAGCGCCGGGCCATTCCGCCCCGATCCCTTCGCCCAGCCAAAAGATGCCGAACGCCGTCAGCATCAGCCCGACCGCGAATTTCAGCGCATTTTCGGGAATTTGCGTCAGGGGGCGGTGCAGAACCGCGCCCACCACCATGACCAGCACCACGGCGGCCAGCGCCCCCAGCCCGGCATAGAACGTAAGGCCCCGCGATGTGCCCACAGCGATCACGATGAACACAACCTCCACCCCCTCCAGCAGGACCGCCTTGAACGCGGCTACCCCCGCCAGCCAGTCGGCGCGACGCTCGGCCGCCTGCCGCATCAGAATGTCCGTTTCCTTGGCGAAGGCCAAAGCCTCGTCATGCAGGGGGATGACCCCCGCCGCGCGCAGAATGGCCTTGCGCAGCCAGCGCATCCCGAACAGCAACAGCAAAACCCCCACCACAAATTGCATCAGATGAATGGGGATCAGTGCGATCAGCGGCCCAAAGATCAGCACGATCACGACAAGCAGAATCAGCGCCAGCCCTGATCCGATCAGCGCAGGACGCCAGCTTCGGGTGATGCCGACGGCCAGCACGATGGTGAACGCCTCGACCACTTCGACCAGCGACCCCAGAAAAGCGGCAGATACGGTCGAGGCAAGTGCGGTGACGCTGGTCATGGGTTCGGGCCTTTGACAGGGTCGTGAAAGTGTAGCCGATCGGGCAGCAGGCACAACCGTTGGTTAGGGGTGGCAGCAAAACCACAATCCGCACACAGGCGACGAACCCTGACGGCGGCCGGCGCACTTCCATCTGCACCTGCAAGCGGCCCCCCGCTGCCCGTTGCGTCAAAAGCAACGCAGACCGGTCAGCGCGTGCAAGAAATACCTTGGAACTGCCCAACACGCCGGAAAATTTCGATCCATTCGACGGATAAAGCCAGCCCTCACAGGTTTTCATGCCGCCCGGCCGCCTTGCACCCCACCGCAAACCCTTTTGTGGGGTTCAGAACTCATGACGCCATGATTTGCCCGGCCGTTGCGCGACCTGTGCATCATCCGGTCAGAATGGGCTTGAGCGCGGCCTTGCTGTCCTTGATGAAATCAAAAAATGCTTTGACCCGGCGCGTCTGACGCTGGTCGGGGTGCGCAAGCAGGCGCCAGGGCCGCGTGAGCGCGGGCACAGGGCCCAGCACCCGGACCAGATCGGGTTCCTTGTCACCAAGCGACATGGGCAGAGGAGCCACCCCAACGCCAGCTTTCGCCGCGTAGATCAGGCCCAGAACGCTGGTGTTGTGCGCCGCATAAACCGCATCCGGCGCCACGTCCTTCAGCCAGACCGAAATGCGGTGCTTGCTCATGCTTTCTTCGAACGCAATCAGGGGATGCTGGCCAAGCTCGGCAATCGAGGCGGGCGCACCGTGCCGTTCGACATACTGGCGGCTGGCATAGACGGCCCAGAGCGAGTCGGCGATCTTGACCCCCACAAGCACGCCTGCGTCGGTATCGCCCGAACGCAGGGCGACATCCGCTTCGCCCTTGGTAAGATCAACATACTGATCGCTCAGCACAAATTCGACCCGCAAATCAGGGTGGGTGCGGTGGAACACGTCAAGCAAGCCCGACTGGTTCAGCCGGAACGCGATGGGTTCGGGGCAGGTAACGCGCACGATGCCGACATGGCTGCGCGCAAGGTCTTCAAGTTCGGTCGCAAAGGTCTGGGCCGACAGGGCGACCCTTTCGGCGGCAGGCAGGATCGCCGCGCCAAGTTCGGTCAGCCGGTAGCCGGTCGGCAAACGCTCCACCAGACGTTGCTTGAGCTGGCTTTCAAGCGCAGAGATCCGGCGCTGCACGGTGGACTGATTGATGCCCAAAGCCCGCCCTGCGGCCAAGGTGCTGCCATGCCGGGCAACGGCCACGAACACCTTGATGTCGTCCCAGTCGAACATCAGGCATCCTGCATCTTTGCGGCCCCCTTATGCAAGACTGCGCATAGGGAGCGGGCGGAATGGCGCGTAAAGTGAAACCAAGCGCCGCATCACCTGAACGGGTGCGCAAATCGGAGCCGCCTTTGTAGCGACAGGTAAACGGGGTTGCGTGCTCTGATCCGCGTCGGCCGGAAAAACGACCCTACTCCCGGCGCCTTTGCGGGTCGGAGCCAGACAAGCGGATCAACCAGACAACGGATGTTGAACAAGGGATCATGGCGATGAAAGCAGCAACGCAACAGCAGGCCCCTTTGAATACCCCAACGGCCGCAGCATGGGACAATGCGGCGGCGGGATGGGACCGTCACGCCCCGAAAATCCGGGACTGGCTGCGCCCCGCGACCGTGGCAATGCTGGAGATGGCGCAGATCGGAACGGGCCAGAACGTCATTGATGTTGCAGCCGGGGCGGGCGACCAGACACTTGATATCGCGCACCGGGTCGGTCTGTCGGGCAGTGTGGTTGCCACAGATATTTCAGAAGAAATCCTCGTTCACGCCCGTAAAAACGCCCAGCGCGCGGGCTTGAGCAATGTGAGCGTTCATCAGGCCGATGCACAACGCCTTGGGTTTGCAGAGGGGCGCTTTGATGCGGCGATCTGTCGGCTGGGGCTGATGTTTCTGCCCGACCCGCTGGCCGGTCTTGTTTCAATCCGTCGCGTTCTCAAACCCGGTGCGCTGCTATGCACGCTGGTTTTCGCAGGCCCCGAGGCGAACCCCTGCCTTCGCATCCTGATGTCGACCGCACTGCGTCACGCGGGGCTTGGCGCGCGCGATCCGTTCGCGCCGGGTGGTCTGATGAGCCTGGGACGTCAGGGCGATCTGGAGGGGCGCTTGCGGCAAGCCGGTTTCATCAATGTGACCACGACCCGTCTGGATGCGCCGTTTCGGTTACCGCGGACCGCTGATTATCTGGATTTCGTGCGCGATGCCGCAGCACCGATTGTGCAATTTCTGGCACCGCTGACGGATGCAGCACGCGCCGCCGCATGGGCCGACATCGAATCCCAGCTTGATGCGTTTCAGACGGACAGCGGTTGGGTGGGGCCAAATGAGTTGCTGATCACGGTTGGTCAGAACCCGGCATCCCAAGTGCAAATCGTTGGCCCCTTCCTGTCCGAAGGCCAGTCGTGAAACGGGTTTTCATCGGTCTTGTGGTTTTGAGCATCGCCTTTGCGGTATTCAACTTTACCCAGTTGACCACCCTTGCGGCGCGCCCCATCGACCCTGTGTGGGTAGAGGATATGGTTGCCCGCTTTGGATCGGCCGGACCTTTTGCTCTGATTGGCCTCATGGTGCTGGCTATTGTCGTAAGCCCTATTCCCAGCGGTCCGATCGCGATTGCAGCGGGCATGCTATATGGAACGATGTGGGGCGGCGTGCTGTCGGTCATCGGGGCGCTTATCGGGGCGCTGGTGGCGTTCAGCGCGGCGCGGTATCTGGGGTTCGATGCCGTCCGCCGGTCCCCTGGTCCAATATTTCGGTATCTGACCGCGCCACGGTCACGCACCGACCTGATGTGCATTGTCTTTGTGTCGCGCCTGGTGCCGTTCATTTCATTCGATCTTGTCAGCTATGCAGCCGGCCTGACCGCCCTGTCGTTCTGGCAATTCGCGCTGGCAACGTTGCTGGGGATCGTTCCGATCTGTCTTGCGCTGGCGGCTGTGGGTGCGGGCGTCGTCAGGCATGTCGAGATTGGCATGACCACGATGGTGATGGTCAGTTGCGTGACACTCACCCCGTTCATCCTGCGCGCGATTTGGCGCGTGGTCCGGCATCCGAAAGACACCGACACCGGTCGGGGCCCTAAAAGCTGCGGGTGAACCCAAGGCTTGAGGTGACATTTCGATAGCTGTTCAGCGGTATGGTCGAGCGTTGGCGTTCGAACCCGATGCTCACGACAGGGGCAAAGCCCCGGATCGACCAGTTCTGGTTGGTCAGTGCCACCCCGACGGTCACGGTCTTGTCTGTCCGCCGGATGCCGAACAGCGGGTTGGCACCGATGTAGCGGTTCTGGTCATAGCTCAGATCAAGGCCGATCCGCAGCCCGCCCAAAAACGCATATTCAGCGCCAAGCGAAAATCCCTGCGCATTGCCCGCCACCTGTGCAACCGGGCTTGTGCGCCGTTCGGCGCGCAGACCGGCCCGCAGTTCAAGCTGGGCATTGACGGCGCGGACGACGCGCACATCTGCCGCGATCCGGTTTGCGGCAAAACCAGCCTCGGTATAATCAATCCGCTCTGCCAGAATTCCGCCCGAAAGCTGGGTGACGGAATCGATCAACCGTGCATGGCGCAGGCTAAGACCCCGTGTGTCGGTATAGGCCTGATCGGCGATCCAGCGACGGGCTCCATACACCTCAAGCCCGGAAAAGCGCTGGTTCTGATCAAAGTGTAGAAGTGCCGCGTTCAGGCGGACCGTAACATCATTGCTGGCGCGCTTGTCAAACAGCCGCGCAAACACATCGGCACCGATCCGCAGGCGCAACTTATCAAAAAGCTGCGGCACAGCGGCAAGGCCGAACCCCAGTTCCACCCCGGTTGCAGCCTGCGCACGGGCCGAGGGCAACAGCCCGAACTCAAGGCCGTTCAGCGTAACCGTCTGCGCCGATGTGCGACGTTCGGCATTGCTTTCAGGGATCAGCGCAAAGCCCAGCGTGCCTTGCCAGAGCCGCGGCTTTTGCAGCCCGTCAAGTGCCGATTGAACCTGCGTTCCCAGTTCCGGCGCAAGGCCCGACGCCTGCGCACGTTCCAACTGATAGCGGGCGCGGTCGGGCTGGCCCGTGCGGATCAGCGCGCCCGCAAGTTCAACCCGTGCCTGACCGTTCTGCGGCATCAGCGCCACAAGCCGCGACAGGGGGGCTATCGCCTCGTCAAAGCGGCCAAGTTGGTTCAACGCCACACCCAGCGCCCATAGCCTGCGCAGTTCTTCGTCACGGGTGGCGGGGCGAGCGTTCTGCAAAGGCGCTATTGCAGCCTGCGGGTCGCCTGCATTGATGGCGGCTTCGGCGTCCATCAACGGCGAGGCGAACGCAAGAGAGGGCACTAGGCACAACACAAGTGCAATCAGAATGTGCCGCATCATCACGCCTTCAGCTTGAACGGAATTGGGTTGAAGGGGGTGATCCGCACAATACCGGACCGCCCCCTTCATGCGGGTTTAGCGGTTCGCGTAGAACACGCCGCCCAGTCCGGCATCAAATATGGCCGGATTCTTGGATTTGACATCCTTTACACCGCCCGAAGCCGTTCCCAGCATCGACTTGGCCCCCGCGCCCATGAAATTGCCGCCCAAAAGCAGGGTCACGTCGCCGGTTTTCTTGCCGTCGGTCAGCTTGCCATCCATCAAGACCGAGAACGCGCCGGTTTTCAGTTCGGGTATCGTCTGGCCCGCAATCACCTGCGACGGTGTGACGACGCGCGAAACTGCTCCCGGTTTCGAGGTGTTGACGTTCAAATCGCCATCAAGTGCGATGGTGTTCGAGGTTCCGGCTTCGGTGGCGGTAAAGTTGGTGGCCTTGCCGGTGAACGGGTTTTTCGTCTGCCCGTCCTTCCAATTGACCTTCAACTCCACATCACCAAGAATTTCAGCGTTGTTGGCGTCAACGCCGCCGATCAGATACTTGCCGGAATTCACCCCAAGCTTGACCTGCCCTTTATAGGTAGCGTTCAGGCTTGTGGGCATGTTGCTGGTCGGTGCGATCTTTTCAACCTTGCCGTATTCGGTTTCAAAGTCAGTGCCACCGCCCCCGCCCCCCACCAATCCGGGCCCACCGGCATTGCCGCTGCCCAAACATCCGGCAAGCAGGCTTACCAATACGGCCGAAGTCGTAAGTTGCAGAATACGTTGTGTCGACATTTCAATCCCCGTTAAATATCTGTGGTGAAAGTGGTTCTAGCATCTGCTCTCAACCCGTCTCCCCCCCGTTCAGGGGGTTCACCGGCACCCTGTTGTTGGGTAGCTAAACCGGAACGTGTAGCGGACATGCCGCGTGCCGGAATGACCAGAAAAGGAGCTTGCCGGTTGCGCCGATTTTTTGCACCTGGTCTGATTTTCGTGGGCTGCGTGCTGATCTTTCTGGCGCTGGCTGCATTGGGGGTCTGGCTTGCGGCCTCGCAGCCCTGGCTGGGGCTGGACCTGCGCGCAAACGGAGCGGCGGTCGAGGTGGGCGCGGTTGATCTGCCCACACTGGCCGCGTTGCAAGGTGCGGTGCTGACCGATATCTCGGCACCGGGTAGCGACAAGATTGCGCTGGACGCCACCGATATCACCGCTGAACCCGACCAGCTTGCCGACCCTGACCGCATGGTTGCGTTTTTCGCCAAGCAAGATGCGATTGCGGGCCTGATTGCGGGCCAGCAGGTGACGCTTGGGTTTGCGCGCGGGGGCGTGCCCGGCCAGCTTGATCTGACACCCGCGCAGACCCGCCCGCTGGCCGACCTGCCCGTGGCGTTGTGGACTCAGCTTTTTGTGGCACTGGTGGGTCTTGTGATCGGCGCATGGGTGGTCAGCCTGCGGCCGCGCGATCCGGCGGCGTGGCTTTTGCTGGTGGCGGGGGTCGGGCTGGCGATGGCGGCGGGGGCGGCAGCGCTTTACAGCACACGCGAACTGGCGCTGAGCTATGGGTTGTTTGCCGCCGCAAGCCGGTTCAACACGTCAGGCACGCTGCTGTTCGGGATCGGCATGGTGACGCTGTTCTTGATCTATCCCCGCCGCATCGTGCCGGGTTTTGGCGCTGCACTGCCCGCGCTGGCAATCGGTGCGGTGACGGCGTTCATTCAACTGAACGATTGGCCGCGCCACCTTCCAATGTTGCAGAGTGCCGTCGCCGCCACCATGCTGGCGCTTTTGGTGGCCATCGGCGCGCAGGTTGTGGTCAACCGCCGCGACCCTGCCTCGCGGGCGATGCTGGGTTGGTTTGGCCTGTCGGTTGCGCTTGGCGCTGGGGGCTTTGTGCTGACCGCCATTGTGCCGACGCTTCTGGGTCGGGAAGTACTGGTAGAACAAAGCACCGCGTTCCTGTTTTTCCTGCTGATCTTTGCCGGCATCGCCGTCGGGGTTGCGCGTTACCGGCTGTTTGATCTTGCAACATGGTCGCTGAGCATTCTGAGCTATGGCATCGGCGTGGTGGTTTTGCTGCTGCTGGATGCCGCACTGATCTATGGATTGTCCCTTGATCGTGCCCCGGCGCTTGGGCTTTCGCTTGCGGTGGTCGGGCTGATCTATCTGCCAATGCGCGGTCGGCTGGCGCAATGGCTGCGCGGTGATTTCGTCATTCCCGTTGAAACCCTGTTTGCCCGCGTCACCCAGATTGCTCAGGTGCTTGACCCGGACGACCGGGTCGCGCTTTTGCGTGATTTCTGGCGCGATGTCTTCAACCCGCTGTCGATCACCCCGCTTTACGGCAAAAAGCCGGAAACCGCACTGCACGACGACGGCGCGGGCCTTACGCTGGGCGCTGTGCATCTGGCCCCGGCGATGCGGCTTGACTGGGCGCGGGGCGGGCGGCGTCTGTTTTCATCTGCCGATCTGGAAAAGGCGCGTTCGATCAATGCGTTGATCGACACCAGTATTCACGCGCAGCAGAAATATCTTGAAGCGATCACCACCGAACGCACCCGCATCAACCGCGACATGCACGACAATATCGGCGTGCTGCTGCTTAGCGCGCTACATTCCTCGGCTGTCGGGCGCAAGGATCAGTTGATCCGCCAGACCCTGACGGACCTGCGCGAGATCATCTCGAACCCCGATCAGTCCGACCGGAAGCTGTCTCTGCTGCTTGCCGATCTGCGTGCCGAAATCGTAGATTTGTTCGAGGCCGCAGGCATCCAGATGGATTGGCACGACGGAACCGAGCGAGATGTATCTTTGGACTCGCACACTGTGCATACGGTGCGCGCGATATTGCGTGAGGGGGCCAGCAACGTTGTCCGCCATGCGCAGGCAAGCAAGGTTGCAGTCAACATCGCCGACACCAATGCGCGGCTTGAAATCTCGCTGCGCGACAATGGTCAGGGGTTCAATCCAGACAGCCGCCACGCCGGTCAGGGCTTTGGTAATATTGCCGCACGGATCGAAGCCGCAGGTGGGCAGTTCACAGTATCATCCGAGGCCGTCGGCACCGTAATTTGCGCAAGCCTGCCCCTGCATCGGGCGGCTGCATGAAAAACATCCTGATTGTCGAAGACAACGCAGAGGCGCGACGCTGGCTGGGTGAGATGGTGGCAGAGACTTATCCCGACGCCCGGGTCAACTTTGCCGACTCCGTGCGCGCCGCGTCAAAGTACCAGTCCGTCCCGTGCGATCTTGCGCTGATTGATCTGGGTCTGCCCGATGGCTCGGGGATTGCGGTTCTGCGGATGGTCGATGCCGGAAATCCCGGGGCGATCAAGGTTGTGACCACAGTGATGGCCGACGATGCCAGCATCGTGGCGGCCCTTTCTGCCGGGGCGGACGGCTATCTGTTGAAAGAAACGGACGTTGCGGTCTTTCGGCGGCAGCTCACTCAATTGTCGATGGGTGTGCCTGCAATTTCGCCAGCCGTGGCCCGGCGTATCATGGAACATTTCCGCCTGACCGGACCAACTGCCGGAGTTGACGCCACCCTGACGGCACGCGAAGCACAGGTACTGGGCCTGATTTCACGGGGATTGCGCAACACCGAGGTTGCCACTGACATGGGCATCGCGGAAAGCACAGTCGCAAGCTATATCAAGATCATCTACCGCAAGCTGGGCATCGGCTCGCGCGCCGAGGCCGCGTGGCACGCCAGCCGCCTTGGCCTGCGCGGCGGAAACGACAGCGCGGATTGACTGACACCCTGAGGAGGGCGGCGCCCGACAGGGTGTTTTTCGCCGCACGATCCGGAAAACAGCGGAATTGGTGCCGCTTGATGCCGGGATGCATGGTTGTAGTGATATGATAAATCCGCCGTTTCGCGTTATAAACTACATTTTGACATGCGATCCCTGTGGAGATGGTGGAACGCATAGGTGTGTTGATCCGGCAATCTGATGCTCTACTCGATTGGTCGGACAACAGCACAGGCCCTGCTATTGTCTTTGCCAAAGCACCGGGCACCGACATGCGGCAGTGGGTCGCGCGTTTGCCGCACTTGCCAGATGGTTTGCGCATTCTGCGCTTTCATGTGCCCGGCAAAGGGCTTTCGGACCATGACCCAGATGTGCCGATTTCCAGTGTTTCGGACGATGTCGCTGCATTGCTTGATCACCTCGCTTTACCGCCGGCCTCCATCGTCGGTCTGTCGATGGGCGGACTTATCGCGCAGAAACTGGCTGCCACGCCGCCCGATCTGGTCGGGGCATTGGTGATTTCAAACACTGCCGCGCGGATCGGAACGCCGAGTTGTTGCGCCGCTGTCGCCGGACCACACGCTTTCAAAGATCACTGGGCCGACCGTCGGCCACAGTCACATTGATCCATCGGATAACGACCTGATCCGCAACCACTCCAGATCCGGCGATCCATTCGGCGCGCGCATCGTTTTTCATGGCCATGTGCTGGACGAAGACACAAAGCCCGTGTCAAATACGCTGGTCGAAGTGCCAGACGCGCGTTACGCGATGGTGCGCCGATCTATCGCTTTGACATCCGCCTGCAGGGCGACGAAAAAGTCGTGTTTCTTGATATTTGAGGAGTGATGAAACCTGATATGGGCCCCTGCATCATCTGCGTCGCCATCACCGGATCCCTGCCGACCAAAGCGGATAACCCGGCGGTTCCGATCACCGTTTCAGAACAGATTGAAAGCACACATGCCGCTTTCGAGGCCGGGGCCAGCATTGCCCATTGCCATGTGCGCGATGAGGCGGGCAAACCCACCTCGGACCCCGACCGGTTTGCCGCGCTGAAAGACGGGCTGGAACGTCATTGTCCGGGCATGATCGTGCAAATGTCCACCGGCGGGCGATCGGGCGCAGGGCTGACACGGGGCGGGATGCTGCCACTGCGGCCCGACATGGCAAGCCTGTCGGTCGGCTCCAACAATTTCCCCACCCGTGTCTATGAGAACCCGCCGGATCTGGTCGATTGGCTGGCGTCCGAAATGTTAAAATACGACGTCAAGCCAGAGATCGAGGCCTTTGATCTGTCGCATATCGTGCAGGCCACACGCATGGCGGCGGACAACCGTCTGAAATCCCCGCTTTATGTGCAGTTCGTGATGGGCGTGAAGAACGCGATGCCGGCAGACGAGCCGATTTTCGATTTCTACATCAAGACACTGCACCGTCTGGCCCCGGATGCGGTCTGGTGCGCGGCCGGGATAGGGCCTGCGCAGCTGACGATCAACGAATGGTCAATCGCCAAGGGCGGCCACACCCGCACCGGGCTTGAGGATAATGTGCGGCTGGATCGCAATACGCTTGCGCCGTCGAACGCCGCTCTGGTCCGGCGTGCGGTTGATCTTTGCGCCAAATATGAACGCCCGGTCGCAACCCCTGCGCAGGCCCGCGCCATCCTTGGCCTCAGAAATGTCTGACGTTCGCCTGCTGCCCCGGTAGACTAAACGCCGTACCGGGGCCTTTTGGGCGACGACAAAACCGTGCAGGTCGATGTGCATCGCGACCGGGGCGGTGCTTGAACACCGCCTCGATGCGGCACCAACCTGCATCGTCAGACACGTTCCAGAACGATGGCAATGCCCTGTCCGACGCCAATGCACATCATGGACAAGGACCGCCTGCCACCAGTTATTGCCAATTCAAGCGCTGCGGTTCCGGTGATCCGCGCGCCAGACATACCCAAAGGATGGCCCAGCGCGATTGCGCCACCGTTCGGGTTGACGCGGGCATCGTCGTCGGCGATCCCCAAGGCGCGCAGCGTGGCCAGGCCCTGCGATGCAAATGCCTCATTGATTTCGATCACGTCAAAATCTGCTTCACCCAGGCCCAGACGTGCCATCAGCTTGCGGCTGGCCGGTGCCGGGCCAAAACCCATGATGCGTGGCGCGACACCCGCCGTTGCCCCACCAAGCACCCGCGCAATCGGCGTCAGCCCATGTTTCCGCGCCCCTTTGGCCGAGGCAAGGATCAACGCCGCCGCCCCGTCGTTGACCCCGCTGGCGTTCCCCGCCGTTACCGATCCGCCCTTGCGAAACGGCGTGTCAAGGTTAGCCAAAGCCTCCAGAGTGGTCGTGCGCGGATGTTCGTCCCGGTCCACCACCACAGAGCCGCCTTTGCGCTGCGGGATTGTGACCGGGGTAAGTTCCCCCGCCAATCGCCCACTGGCTTGCGCAATCGCAGCCTTCGATTGCGACCGCATCGCAAAGGCATCCTGATCGGGCCGCGAGATGCCGAAATCTTCAGCCACGTTCTCGGCTGTTTCGGGCATGGACTCGACACCGTAGTTTGCCTTCATCTGCGGATTGACGAAGCGCCAGCCGATCGTGGTGTCATAGATCTCGGCGTTGCGGCTGAACGCCGTGTCGGCCTTTGGCATCACAAAGGGTGCGCGCGACATGCTTTCCACGCCGCCCGCGATGATCAGATTCGCCTCGCCTGCCCTGATCTGTCGTGCCGCCACCAGCACGGCATCCATGCCCGATCCGCACAAGCGGTTGATCGTGGTGCCGCTTACCGATACCGGCAGACCCGCCAGAAGGGCCGACATGCGCGCGACATTGCGATTGTCCTCGCCGGACTGATTGGCGCAGCCAAGGATCACGTCATCCAGCGCTTCCCAATCCACGCGCTGATTGCGCGCCATCAGGGCACGCAGCGGCACAGCCCCCAGATCATCGGTGCGCACCGACGCGAGGCTGCCGCCAAACCGGCCTATGGGGGTGCGAATGTAGTCGCAGATGAACACGTCGGTCATATCAAAGCTCCGGCACGGAAAGGTCGGCCACAGGTCTGCCCGGATGCAGAATTGTTCCGGTCATGGATTGCAGCGCTTCATAGGTCATGACCGACAGTCTTTCACGCAAAATGCGCAGGCCGTCCATGATGTCGATCATCGCAAAGTTGGCCAGCCAGACCATTTTCAATGCGATCTGATCCGCCAAAGGTCACGACATTTGACTCGCATGACCTTCTCGTCCAGACCATAAAGTAATTCGTGCTGCCGAACGGCCCGAAGGAGGAACAGGCGGCAAAAGATCGCTTGAAAACTGAACCAATGCGACAAGGAGAGAACTAAACATGATAAACTCGATGAAAGTACGGCTGATTGGCGTTGCGGCGTCACTGATGCTTGCCGGGGCAGCTAATGCCGAAACCATCATTATCGGCCACTTTGGCAACCCGACGCCCATGCAACTTCTGTCAACATCGGATGCGTTGAAAACGGCAACCGGCTGGGATGTCGAATGGCGCAAGTTTGATTCCGGCACCGACGTTATTGCCGCCATGGCATCGGGCGACGTGGTGCTGTCTGAACTGGGATCTTCGCCTGTAGCGATTGCGGCAAGTTCCGGTGTTGATCTTCAGCTGATCGGTTATTCCGACGTGATCGGCACGGCAGAGTCGCTGATTGCCCACGAAGGTTCGGGCATCGCTTCGGTTGCCGATCTGAAAGGCAAGCGCATCGGCGTTCCTTTGGGCTCGACCGCGCATTTCTCTTTGATGGGGGCGTTGCAGCATGAAGGTATCGCGGAAGGCGATGTAACGATCATCGGCATGAAGCCAGACCAGATTGCAGCCTCGTGGGATCAGGATGCGATTGATGCAGCCTGGATCTGGCAGCCAGTTCAATCCGAGTTGTTGAAGAACGGATCGCTGATCATCGGAGCCGATGAGGTCGCGTCGTGGGGCTTTCCGACGTATGACGGTTGGGTCGTGAATGGCACCTGGGGTCAGGCACACAAGGCCGAGGTCGTGGCCTTTCTCAAAGAGATAGACAAGGTGAACAACGCCTACCTCGCCAACCCCGCCGCATGGACTGCGGACTCGGCCGAAGTGAAGGCGCTTGCCGCTGCAACGGGCGCCGATCCGGCGCAGGTGCCTGATATCCTGAAAGGGTTCACGTTCCTGCCGATGGCGGAACAGACCTCGGCAACCTGGCTTGGCGGTGCTGCTCCCACCATCAAAGATACCGCCGATTTTCTGAAGGCTGCTGGCCGGATCGACACGGTCGCTGATGATTACAGCAGCTTCATCAACCCGGAGTTCGCAGCCGAAGCGGCGAAGTAAATCCGCACACCTTCAGCCCGCCCCATCGCTGGGGCGGGCCACCCGGGACAGTGATTTTGGAGAGAGCATGGCGCTGACAGTTGACAACGTTTCGGTGGTGTATCCAGCCGCCGACCGCCGACCGCCGGTCGAAGCCCTCAGCAAAATCAACCTGACGATTGATAACGATGATTTCGTTGTGGCGCTGGGTGCATCGGGTTGCGGAAAATCGACCCTGCTGAACCTGATCGCAGGGTTTCTGGCACCGACAGATGGTCTTCTGACCCTGGACGGGCAAAAGGTGCTGGGTCCGGGTGCAGATCGTGCGGTCGTGTTTCAGAAACACGCGCTGCTTCCCTGGCTCAACGTTCTGGACAATGTGGCCTTTGGCTTGAAGATTCAGGGCGTCGGGAAGGAAAAACGCTATGAGGTGGCCAACAAGTTCGTGGGGCTTCTTGGCCTTGACGGCTTTCAGGAGTCTACGGTCTACAAACTTTCGGGCGGCATGCAGCAAAGGGTGGGCATTGCGCGCGCACTGACTTGCGACCCCAAGGTTCTGTTGATGGATGAACCTTTGGGCGCGCTGGACGCGCTGACGCGCGAAAAGGCGCAAGAGTTGATCCTGAACATCTGGGACACCACCCACAAGTCGGTATTTTTCATCACCCACAGCGTCGAGGAGGCGCTGTTCATGGGCACAAAGCTGATCGTCATGTCGCCGCGCCCCGGCCGGATCACCAACACGTTTGATCTGCCGTTTTCCCGTCAGTTTCTGTCAGGCGTTTCGGCGCGGCAGGTCAAGGCCTCGCCCGAATTCATTCAACTGCGTGAAGAGGTTTTGAAAATCATCTTCGCCGACGAGGAGGCCGCAGCATGACAGACAAACCTCTTGGCCTGTTCGCGCGTCTGTCGCGCGCAAGGCCAACCAAGCCCGGTGAGACATATGGCGTGCCGGGGCAAGGAAACACGCTCTGGCTGTCGTTGGGATCAATTGCATTCTTTTTCGCGGTATGGTGGTTTGTGACCGCGATGGGGTGGGTAAAGCCGCTGTTCGTGCCTCCGCCCATGGCAATTGTCAGCAAGTTTATCAGCATCTGGAATGATGGGTTTACGGGGACGCCGTTTCTGGAACATGTTCAGATTTCGACGCTCCGGGTATTTGGTGCTTTTGCACTGGCCTGCATCATCGGCCTGCCGTTGGGCCTTGCGATGGGAATGAGCCCGGTGATGAGCGGGATTTTTGATCCGCCGATCGAATTCTACCGTCCCATTCCGCCTCTGGCCTATCTACCGCTGATGATTATCTGGTTTGGCATTGGTGAGACTTCAAAGGTTCTGCTGATCTTTCTGTCGGTGTTTGCCCCGGTCGTTCTTGGCGCGCGCTCTGGTGTCAAATCGGCTGCAATCGAGCAGATTCACGCTGCCTATTCCTTTGGCGCGACACGCTGGCAGGTGATGCGCCATGTCATCTTTCCGTCAGCCTTGCCCGAGATACTGACCGCGATGCGCATCGGCATCGGATTTGGCTGGACCACGCTGGTCGCCGCAGAAATGGTCGCGGCAACCAAGGGCCTTGGCTATATGGTTCTGACCGCCAGCCAATTCTTGCAGACACCGGTTGTCATCATGGGCATCTTCATCATCGCCATTATCGCCTTTGCGTTCGACTTGCTGGTGCGTTTTCTGGAGCGGCGTCTGGTGCCGTGGAAGGGTAGAATGTGAATAACGCCCCCCTCCGATTGGTCTTGGGCATGACCGGGGGTCAATGTTTGGATTTGCCGATCTGGGCGGATTGGCGGGGATGATCGGGCAGGCCCGAAACCCCGGTCAATGCAAACTGGCAGGCAAACAAGGCCACATTCAGACGTGCCAGTGTGGCATCCCGCAATGGCACCATGGCCAGCATCAACGCGCGCCGATGCTGCGCCAAAACGCTTTCATCGACGTAAATCCTGACGTTCGGCATGTCTATCCGTGCGCCACCGGCGACCAGAGTGCGCTTGGGTTGGCGCGGGTTACGGCCATGCCATCGGGATAGCTGACCAGTTCCAGTTGCATTCCCCACGGTGCGCGGAAATAGACCCAGCGCAGCCCTTCTGACGGGCCCTGGGTCATCAGCGTGGGCACGCCCTGCACCTCGACACCTTGGGATGTCAGATAGGCCACCGCCGCGTCGATATCCTCCACGACAAATCCAAGATGAGCCGCCCCCACGTCGCTGTTGGCGGGGGGCACCTGCACGGCACCGTCCAGTTCATATTCGAAAAGCTCGAACGCGGGCCCGTTCTTACACCGCAACATCCTCAATGTCTTGACCACTGCGCGTGGATGAACACCCAGATGCACCGCCATCCAATCATCGTCCGCCACAAAGGGCCCGATTTCAAACGCGACGTCGCAGCCGATGATATCGACAAAAAACCGCGTCGCCTGCTCGATATCGGGTACGGTGAACCCGATATGATCGCTGCCTGCCAAGCCGGGAAGGCCGCCGCTCATCGTGTGCTGGCCGCGTCGCTGATCATCGTCATCAGACGCAGTTTCTGAAGTTCGAACACCTTGTCAATGACCTCGGCAAAGGCCTGAAGGTGCGGCATCTGCATATGCTTGTCCCATTCCGCGCGGGTCGTCCAGTTTTCATAAAAGGTGAATTCTGCGGGGTCTTCGTCATCCTGATGCAACCAGTATTCAACGCAGCCCGGCTCGGCGCGGGTGGGCGCGATCAGGCCGGTCAGAAACGCCTTTGTCTCGTCGATCTGGCCATTCAAGGCGCGCAGATGTGCAACGACGGTAAGCTGTGTGGTCATGGGTTTTCCCTCCCTTTGCAGGCGTCAAATCCGCCCTGTCAGCACCTTGTAGGTATCAATCAAAGCGTCCGCGTTCCGGGTGGTCAGCGCCCGTTTGCCTGCTTCGATCTCGAACGCCATTTCGACAACGCGCGCGTTCATCGGGGCGTCTTTGCCAGCGGCTTTCAGCTTTTCGATCACAACGCCGTTGACGTCATCAATTTCGGCACGACGGCCTTTGCGCCAGTCCTGCAACGAACATGTCAGCGTGTCGTCACGCGAGAACGTCGACAGGACCATGTCGAAAATCTGATCGACATAGCGCTCGGGATCGTTGCTCATTGTTGGCGGCATGCCGATGATGGGCATGATGGTTGCCCCGTCGGCAAGGGCTGCCGCCATCGCCTCGTAACCGGCAAGACGCATCACCTCAAGAAACGCCTTGTCCTGGGCTGCGGGGCGCAAAGCAGTGTCGATAATGGCCGAGGGGATAAGCTCGGCTGCATTGACGATCAGCTTCATCCATTTGGCCGAATGGATGTCATCCACAACCTCGACGGTGCCCGAGTGGCGCAAAAGTGCTGCAACCGCCTCGACGCGGTGCTGTTGAGCGGGGTCCACCGCCCCCATCGCAAACCACGACTCGTCCGTGTCATTCTGGCGGTTGGTGATCCCCGGTTCCCAGATGTTCGACGCGATCTCGATCACGGCACCGATGGTGCGATGGGCACCGACAATCTGCGCGATGTCCTCGTGGGTCATGCCGTTTTGCAGACCAACGACAAAGCCGTCGTCTGCAAGCACCGGCTTTATGATCTCGGCGGCCCAGCGGGTGTCATAGGCTTTGACGACCATGAAGATCACGTCGAAGGGTTGTTTGATCTCCGCGATTTCGCAAAGGTGCAAGGCCTTGACCGGCGTGTGCAGGACGCGGGTTGGCAGGTTCACTGTCAGCCCATTCGCCCGCATGGCCTCTACATGAGCCGGCCATTGGTCGATGAAGGTGACATCAAGCCCGGCCAGCACGAAATCAGCGGCAATAGACGCGCCCTGCGCCCCGGTTCCGATAAAGGCAATGCGGCGACTATCGGCTTTATGTGGCATCACGGCCCCCCTTGTCAGGCGTTGTCAGTTTTGGGTGACAGGACAAAATCATAGACCGATCGCCATTTGGTCGCACCGTTCGTGACAGGCTCGAAAGCGGCGATCAGCGTTTGCTTGACGCCGAACACCGCGTCCGATTGCAGGTAATCATCCCCTGCGACGAAGGTATGCGTGGTCACGCGGTCATAGCCATCGGCGCTGATGATAAAGTGCATATGCGCGGGCCGAAACGGGTGCCGCCCAAGATGGCCAAGCATCTGCCCGACCGGTCCATCATCGGGGATCGGGTAGGCGACCGGCTTGATCCCGTCAAACCAATAGCGCCCGTCCGCCCCGGTCTTGAAGACGCCGCGATTGTTGTGGCGCGGTTGTGTATCGGGTTGCTGCACATCGTAAAAGCCGTCCTCGTTATCGGACCACACATCAATCCGCACGCCTGTGATCGGCGCACCGTTCAGGTCAGTTACAGTGCCCTCAAAACGGCAGGTTTCTGCCCCGCTCTGCTGCGTGATATTTGCACCCATGGGATACTCAGGCGCACCGTCTACATGAAACGGGCCAAGAACGGTGTTTTCGGTAGCACCACTTGGCCTGCGATTGTTGATGGCATCGACCAGCATTGAAACGCCAAGTGTATCCGACAACAGGATGAACTCCTGCCGGTTGCCGTCGCAGGTCTGGCCGGTGCGGGTCAGAAAATCAATCGCCACACCCCATTCATCCTGGGTCAACTCTACATCCTTGACGAAGGCATGCAGATGGTGGACCAGCCGGTTCATCACCTGCGCCAGCCGCGCGTCGGCACCGGGCCCAACCCGCGCCGTGACCGCCTCGACAGACCGGGCTTCCGTGAAATAGTCGATTTTGGCCTTGTCCGTCATCGGGGTTTCCTTTGTCGATTTCATGCGCTGGGCCGGGTGCCGTTCAAGGCGCCGGTCAGCAGGTGCAAAATGCCATCGCGGGAGATCTCGCGTGGGTTCCAATAGGGGTTTTTCACCGCCAAATCGGCCGCTTTTTCCAGATCTGCAACCGTCACACCCAGATCGCGCAGGGCGCGCGGCGCACCAAGCCGGGTCGCAAGATCATACAGCCCGCCGCCAAGATCACCGTCAAAAAGCGCCGCTGCGGGGGCCAGTGCGTCGCTTGCAGCCTCGGCATTAAATGCCACCGTATGGGGCAGCAAGATCGCGTGGGTCTCCGCATGTGGCAGATCGAATGTGCCGCCCAGAGTGTGGCACAGCTTGTGATGCAGCGACATACCAACAGACCCCAGCACAACACCGCAAAGCCAGGACCCATAAAGCGCGTCCGACCGCGCGTATATGTCATGGGGCGCAGCAACGATGCGGGGAAGCGCGTCTTGGAGGGCGCGGATCGCCTCGACCGCCATCAGGCTGGTGACGGGATTGCGATCTTGCGCATATAGCCCCTCGACCGCATGGGCGATGGCGTTCAGCCCGCTTGATACGCTCATCGGGACGGGCAATCCAAGGGTCAGACCGGGGTCATAGATCACGGTGTCAGGCCGGATCGCCGGATCACGCAGGGTTGTTTTCACCCCGTTTTCCGTCTGGCCAAGGATGTCGGTCACTTCAGAGCCGGCATAGGTCGTCGCGACCACCAGATGCGGCGCCTTGTTGCGCCATGACATCGCCTTGCCCAGCCCGATCGTGGACCCGCCGCCAATCGACACAATGCCATCGGCATCGGCGGCAGTATATGCCGCAAGGGCAAGATCCGTCACATCCACCGGCGTGTGCATCTTCGCGCCCGCAAACACCCCGGCGGCCAGTAGCCCGACATCGCCTGCCAGCCGCTCCGCATCGTCTTTCTGAAAGGGCGTCGACAGAAACAGCATCCGATTGCAGCCCAGACTTTTGATCTCCTCGGCCAGTCCGGTGATCGACCCGGCCCCGAAGATCACCCGGGACGGCGCGGATTTATAGATAAAGGCTGATGTCATCGGGATCGACGTTCTTTCCAATTGAGGGCGCTTGCGGGCTCAGGTTTCGGCACGCCCGCGCGCGGTGGAATAGATCAGGGCTGCAATCAGGATCAGCGCGCCCTGAAACAGGTATTGGTACATTTGCGAAAGACCCAGAAAGGATACGGCATTCAGCACTTCGGTCAGCAAAACGGCACCCAGAACCGTGCCTATAAAGGTGCCGCGCCCGCCCTTCAGGTTGGTGCCGCCAAGCACCACTGCGGTGATGCTGGCCAAGGTGTAACCAACGCCTTGTGCCGGATCACCCACGCCGATTTGCGCCATCAGCATCACAGCGCCGCAGGCCGTCAAAAGCGAAACGGCGATGTAGCCCAGCACAAAGGCGCGGTCGATGCGAATGCCCATGCGACGCGCAGACCCTTCGTCAGACCCGATCGCACGCAGCGTCCAGCCGACGCGACGGGTCCGCAGAACAAATTCCCCGATCAGCGCAAAGCCGACCAAAACCATGAATGCCACAGGAATCGGGCCGATTTTATAGGAAATCATATCCATCACCGGAAAGTTTATGTAGCCGCCAGGACCATCGCGCAAAACAAAGCTCATGCCCTGAAGGCCGATGTACATCGCAAGCGTCGCCGCGATGGGCGTGAAATTGACAAAGCGGATCAGCACGCCGTTGATCAAGCCTACGACCAGCCCCCCCGCAAAGATCAGCACGAACCCCAACGCAATCATGGCAGGCGTCTGTCCGTCGTTCACGAAAAAGGACGCCACAACGACAAGAAACCCCGCAAGCGGGCCAACAGACAGATCAATGCCGCCCGTCATCAGCGCGATGGTCTGCCCCATGGCAATGAACCCCAGTGCCGTCGCCAGCAGCAGAATGTTGGACACATTGAAGAAGGAAAGATAACGCTCGTTCTGTCCGAACACATACAGCGCCAAAAGGATGATCACACATGCCAGCGGCACCGCTGTCGCATTGTCCGATTGCATGAAGTGGCGCAGGCGGCCACCTGCGGCTTTGCCACTTTGCGTGACAACGCCGACACCATCGACATGGGATTGCGCGCTGACAGCGGCCTGCACGATCCGGGGTTCTGTGATGTCATCACCGCGCAGTGTTTCCACCACGCGCCCCCGCGACATGACGATGACCACGTCGCACAGCCCTTCAAGCTCGGCTGCGTCAGACGAATTTACAATCACGGGCGTCCCGGATTGCGACACTTCTCGCAGAATGCGGTAGATTTCGAACCGCGCGCCCACATCCACACCCTGCGTCGGCTCGTCGGCAATGATGAAGCCGGGTTTGGACATCAGCGCCCGTGACATCACGACCTTTTGCTGATTGCCGCCCGACAGCGACATGATGTTGGCATCAAGTCCGGGCGTCTTGACTGACAGCGATGTGAAAGTGCGCTTGACCTCGGCCACTTCTTTCTTGCGACTAAGAACCCCTGCGAGGCTGAACTTTTCCAATGCCGTGAAGGTCGCATTTTCGCGCACAGTCAGGTCGGAGGCGACACCTTCGGCATGACGATCAGACGGCATAAAGGCGGTTTGGCGCGACAGTTCGGCGTGGCTCAGCGGCCTGCCGTTCAAGTGCACGGCGCCTGTCCACCGCGACAGGCCCGCCAGCGCGCGCATCAGGTCGCTTTGCCCGTTTCCGTCAACACCGGCCACGCCGATGATCTGGCCGCGCCCAACTTCAAAAGTGATGTCCTTGAATCCGTGACCAGACAGGCCTGCGACCGCGAAATTGATCGGCGGCGCTGCATCGACGCATTTTGGCGGAAACGCCGACGCCAGGGTGCGCCCAACGATCAAGCCCAAAAGGGCGTCATCGGTGATTTCGGACACCAGTCCGCTGCCTTGCATCTTGCCATCGCGCAACACTGTCACGCGGTCGGCAATCTGGCGCAGTTCTGCCAAGCGGTGGGTAATGTAGATAACGGCGGTGCCGCTGGCGACAACATCACGAATACGGCCAAACAACATATCTGTGGCATCCTTATCAAGGGCCGCGGTCGGCTCGTCCAGGATCAGGATACGGGGTTGCATCGCCAAGGCCTTGGCAATTTCCAGCAGATGCTTTTGTGCAATGTTCAGGGAGGCCGCACGCATGGTCAACGGCACAAACAGGCCCACGTCAGTCAACATCTTTTCGGCAATCGCCTGCGGCTGATCGCTGGCGAACACGCTGTTCGGCAAGGCCACGCGCAGGTTTTCAAGCACTGACAGATCGTCAAGGATCGCAGGATGCTGATAGGAAATCGAAATGCCAAGTGCTGAAGCTTTTTCGGGCGTCATCGGCGACACCTGTTCGCCCTGAAAATCAATGCTGCCGATCTCTGGCTGCAGAACCCCGGAAATCAGGTTCATCAGGGTCGATTTGCCGGCCCCATTTTCACCAAGGATCGCGTGAACTTCGCCGGGGTAGATATCGACCGACACATTTGACAAGGCCGGAATACCGGAAAACAGCTTGGTGATTTGCGTCAGCCGCAGCATCGCATCGCCCGGCAACTCCGTCACGGGCGCATCATCAGATTGTCCTGTCGTTGCATGGGCGAGCGTCATGGTCATCCCGTCAATTCTGGCATGGCTATGTGGTAATCAGGATTGGCCCCGGAGCATAAACTACACCCCGGGGCCATCATTGACGTTATTGACCGACGGCTTTTGCCTGCGCGTCGTCTGCCATTTCGGCCGACAGATAGATCGCGCCGGGCAGGTCCGCGCGACAGGTCACAGGGTTTGGCGTGCCCGATACGGAATCTTCATACACCGGAGCGCTGAAAATCTCGGCGGTGGGCAGGGTGCCACCCGTCGCTTCAGCAACCGCCCACTGCACGGCAAGGCGGACGTTGTCGTTGCCCGTTGCCACCGTGAACAGTTTGAAGTCCGGGTTCGCTTCGTGGTTCTGTTCCCAGAAGCACGACAGCGAGTTGCCGTCTGACGTGGCCAGCGCCGGGATCGAGCGTTTGAATTCCCCAAACACCGGCAAAGCCCCGACCAGCGACGGGCCAAAATCAGACACGATCACGTCGATCTTGTCGTTCTTGGCGATCTCTGCCGAAAGAACCTGCTGGGTCAGCGACGGATCCCAGTTGGTCACCGCAAACGGCTCCGGGTTGATGAAGACGTATTTGTCATCCAGCACGGATTTCATGCCTGCCAATTCGTCAACGCCCTGGCTGTTGCCCGCCGGACCGCTAAGGAACAACAGATTGCCGCCATCCGGCAGAATGCTCTTGATCCAGTTGCCCCAGTTCACGCCATCATCAAAGAACGATGAGCCAATGAACTTGGTGTAGTTTGTGCCGGCCTCACCGCCAACGTTCACGCGGTAGGGAACCACGATCGTGCCGGCGCGATACGCGTTTGTCAGCGCGGGCAGAACGGCCGGGCCGGAATCGCCAAAGACAACCATTGCGTTGATGCCGCGTGCCGACATTGCGTTGATATCAGAGATCGCCTTTTGCGTATCACCCTGGCCGTCCGCATATTCGTAGGTGGTGATGCTGGGACACTTGGCGGCTTCTTCGGCACCGGATGCGGTCGTCACCAAACGCCAGCTGTTGCCGCCAAAGCCGTCGAGCAGCGCCAAAGATGCTTCGTTCGGGCCGCACCACGATGGCGTTTCTGCCATTGCAGATGTTGCGGCAATCGCAAGTGCCATGGCCAGCGTCGATACCGTCGCCGACGTATTGAGTGTCTTAAACATTGTCCGTTTCCTCCTTATTGGACTGATGAGCAGGTTTGGTCTGGTTGTTTCTCCAGCGGATCGAGTAGACCCCGATGCCGAACACCAAGGCGAGCGCCTGGATGATAGTTTGCGCCGAAAACGGCACCCCAACGGCCAATGCGAACTGGCTGAGTTGATTAAGAAAGAAAGCTGCGATGACGGTCGAAATCGGAAAGCCGCGCCCGCCCAGAAGCGATGTGCCAGCCAGCACAACCACGGCGACCGAAGGCAACAGCAAGTCGTCACCCTGAAAGGCAGTAGGCTCTCGCGTGATGCCCGAAATCAGGATGCCCGCAACGCAGTAATGCAACTGGGCACAAACATAGGCCATCGCCTGATAGCGCCGCACGTTCAGACCGGCGGCATGGGCTGCATTCGGGTTCGCGCCGATCATTTCAAACCTGCGGCCGACAACCGTTTTCTTGAGCACGAACGAAACCGCAATCAGGATCAACAGCGCGAACAACACCGAATTGGGGATACCTGCCGTTTTGCCAGCCGCAATGGTCGCCATAAGGGGCGTGGTGATCTTGGGCACGCCGCCTGACACGGCAAAGACAGCGCCATAGATCAACGCATTCACCCCGATTGTCGCGACAACCGCATTCAGGCGCATCACACCAACCAGAAACCCGTTTATCGCCCCCGCCACGATGGCGCAGCCGATTGCAAAGAGAATGGCAGGAAACAGTTCGGCGTTGTTGCCTGCGGGAATGTGGGTGGTGATCACAACGGCCAGCGACACGCCACCCGCAAGCGACAAGTCAAAGCCGCCCTGCTGCACAACCAGCATCTGGCCCAACCCGACAATCGCGATGATCGCGGCAAACGGAAGACTGCCCATCAATCCGCCCGTGGATACGGCCGAAGGTGCGAAGATCAGGCATACGACAAGCAACGCTATGGTCGACGCAACAACCGTGACAAACCCACGCGCCAGAGGCACGAACCGGGCCGTGTTAGCGTAGGCGTTCGCCACCGACTGTGTGCTTGCGTCTGTCATGTGTATTTTTCTCTTGTCCATTCCCTTTCAGGATCAGGCGATTTCCAGGGTGACTTTCACGGCCTTGTCTGGCTGTTTGCCCAGATCATAGGCCGCCTTGGCATCGTCTATCTTGAAGCTGTGAGTCTGGATCGGCGACAAGTCGATGCCGGTTTTTTCAAGGAAACGGATTGCACCCGGCCACACACCGGGCGACCCTATGCAGCCCCGCACGGTCAGATCCTTGATCTGGATTTTTCCAAGCTCGACAGGAAACTTTTGTCCGATGTTTATACCCACCATCGAAACGAACCCTTCGGGCCGGGCATAATCAAACACCCGCGCAAGAGACGCCGAATGGCCGGCCGCCTCGACCACCAGATCGGCGCCGCCCTTGGTCATTTCTTCAATTGCTTCGGACGGGTCGCCATCGGATGGGTCAACCGTGCCATCCGCGCCCAGCCGCATCGCGATCTCGCGGCGCAGCGGCACCGGATCAACCACAATGACCCGCGCTCCCATGCCAATGGCGGCTGCTGCCGACACAAGACCGATCGTGCCGCCACCCGAAACCACAACCGTTTGCGATGCATTGACGCCGCCGTGCCGCAGCACCGCATAGTATCCACAGGTAAAGGGTTCGATCAAAGCGCCCTTATAATCGTCCACCCCGTCGGGCAGTTTGTGCAGCCATTCCGGACGCGCGGCGAAATATTCGCGGTCGGCGCCGTCCATCGAAAACCCGAAATGGTGAATCCGCTCCGGCGTGCGAATGACACATTCGCCTACCACGCGATCCCCAACCTTGAGCCCCTTGACGCCTTTGCCAACCTCGACAATCTCACCGACCCATTCATGGCCGGGCGTGACCGGTTAAGAGATCGGGATGATGTAATTGCCGGACAGCAATTCGTAATCCGAATGGCAGATGCCGACGCGGGTAGAGCGGATCATCACCTCATGTTCGGTGATGGACGGGCTTTGAACATCCGTGACGATCAGCTTGTTCGGCTCATCGAATATCAACGCTTTCATCACTCTCTCCCCTTTATGGCTCAGGCCACTTTTTCGATTGTGCCGCTTAGGGCGGATTTGAACACCGCCTCCAGAAGCGCGATGTTGTTGACCAGATGATCAGCCGTCACCGGATAAATCTCGGCACCCCGGACAGCGCGCGCGAACGACACAAGGTTGTCTTTGACGGGTTCGGCTTTGCCTACCTCGACCGTCGTGATCGGGCCCCCGGCCATGGCCGAGGTCACAATCCAGCCGTCTGGTGCCTCGACATGGGCCTTGTCGCGCACCTCGATCCAGCCTTTGGACCCATAGACCGCAAAGCGCGAAATGAACGGGTTGGCGAGAGATGCCGACACATAGGATGTCCCGCCGCCCTTGAATTTCACATAGGCCGCCACGGTATCGCCCTGCGGCAGATCTGATGAAAGCTGCTCACAGATACACAGCGCACTTTCCGCCGGTCCAAGCAGGCGCACCGACAGATCAAGCAGATGAATACCCGTGGCTGTCATGCCACCAGCGGGGGCCTGATCCGCCTTGAGCCGCCAGTTGTTGCGATCCAGCGAAACGAATTTATCGTGGCTGAAGTTGGATTCGATCTGATGGATGCGCCCCAGTTCACCGGCATCGGCCTTCGCAAGCAAATCGGCGATCGGCGGCTCCCACCGGCGCTCGTGCCCCATGCCAAGCACCAGCCCCGCGTTGGCGCAAAGTGCCACGGATTGTTCAGCCTCGGCCTTGTTCAGCGCCAGCGGCTTTTCGCAAAAGATATGTTTGCCAGCAGCTGCAGCCGCCTTGATCTGATCGGTGTGCAGGGAATGCGGCGTCGCAAGCACGACAGCCTCGACATTGGGATCATGCAGCGCGTCGGCATAATCGGACGACAGCGGAATGCCCTTGCTGTCGCACAGATCACGCACCGTCTCGACGTTCGGCTCTACAGCGCGCACGACCGTAATGTCATCCGGTGCTGAAGACAGCACAGCCAGCATTTTCTGGCCCCACCAGCCCATACCAACCAAAGCGATTTTGACAGGGCCGGATTTTTTGTCAGACCCAGCCATCAGCGATTGTCCACGCGCTTGGAAAACGGCCGGATTGATACGGTTTTCCAAAGGCCCACTTTGGCGAACGGGTCGGCTGCGTTGAAGGCCACAACCTCGGCCAGCGCATCGGCCTCGATCACAAAGCAACTGCCGATCATGGTTTCTTCGTCATCAGCCAGAAGCGGGCCCGAAATGACGGTCTTGACCGGCGCAGACCCGAGGTAATCCTTGTGCGCCTCATAATTGGCAAGCCGCTTTTCGACGGCGCCATCGTGGTCAAGACAATGAATGACGTAGTGCATGAAGCCTGTCCTTGTTTCGGTCCTAGGAAGGGATGATCTTGCGGGCGCGCAGTTCGTCAAACACGTCGGTGAAACTGGCGGGCGTGGTCTGATAGGTGTCGTAGCCAAGCACCCGGCTATTGGTCATATCGGTGAAACATTCGATATCGCGGCCAAGGTCGGCATCGCTGTGCCACCAGGATGCAAGTTTGCCCACGGGTATGTCCTGAAGCCCATGTTTGGCCACGATTTCCGCCCAGATTGCGGGCGCATCTGCCATCTGGGTTTCCAGCGGTGTCGGATGGCCGGGGTACTGCGCTGCCTCCAGCCCGAAGTAGTTTGCGATCTGTTGCCAGAGCCAGGTCCAGCGGAAAATGTCGCCGTTGACCGTGTTGAAGGGCGTATTTGCCGCCTCTGGCGTGGTGGCGGCCCACAGCAGTTGCGCGGCCACGATACGCGCATCCGACACATCGGTGGCGGCCTTGAACTGTTCGGGCGAGCCGGGATAGACAAAAGGCCGCCCAGTGTGTTTGCAGATTGACGCATAGACGGCCAGCGTCACAGCCATGTTCATGGCGTTGCCGATCACCAGCCCGATCATCGTGTGCGGGCGGTGCACGGACCAGTTGAAGCCCTGCTTCTTTGCCATCTCGAACAGCACATCTTCCTGTGCGTAATAGAAATTCGGCCCCGGCAGGCGCGGGCTGCTTTCAAGGAACGGCGTGTAGGGTGTGAACTTGGCATAATCATCGAACGAGCCGAGATAGTGTTTCAGCCCCGTTACAAGTGCTGCGTGCTGGATGGGCGCTTGCGCGATACCGTCAAACAGGTTGCGGATCATCAACGCGTTGACGCGAACGTTTTCATCCTCATTGGCCTCACGGGACCATGTGCAATAGAAAACATGGGTAACATCCTGCGCTGCGGCCAGTGCAACCTTGGTCGCGGCCGCATTCTTGAGATCGGCCGCGATGTGACGGTCCGAAAAATCCAGATCAGCAGCGCCGCGCGACAGGGTCACGACAGTCCAGCCATGCTCTTTCAGCAGGCGGCCGGTATAGCTGCCAGACAGGCCTGTTGCGCCAACGATAAGAGCGGTGTTCTTTGCGGTCATGGATTGAGACTTTCGTTTTATTGTAGATATTTCAAGTTGTTACAATAATTTTCAGATGCTCGCCTGCGGGGTCGAGCAGGGCCTCGAAACCCTTTGACACAACATCTTTTGCGTCGATCCGCGCGGTGATCACCTTTTCGACAGGAAAGGTGCCCGCCGCAATCATGCCTGCGATGCGCGGCCAGATTTGCGTCGGGTAGCACCATGTCGCCTCGAGTGTGATGTCTTTGAGCGCCCACAGCATCGCGTCGATGCTGGCGGGTTTCATATGCAGACCAACCTGTACGACGCGGCCCTGACGGCGCACCGCCAGCACGCAGGTGTTCAGCGACACCTCAAGCCCGACACACTCCAACGCGACATCGACACCGACTCCTTCTTCGGTCAGATCGGCAACCGCGGTCAGGAGCTTGCCGCCTGCGGGATCAATGACTTGGGCAAAGGGCGCGATGTCCTTGATGATCCGGCGGCGGTTCGGGTTTGGCTCTGACACGATGATGACAGCCGCACCGGCAGCCTTTGCCGCCAGAACCGTCAACGCACCAATCGGTCCGGCACCAGAGACAAGCACCGTCGATCCAGCCGTCACGCCGCCCCGGTCAACCCCGTAGAGTGCAACGGCAGCAGGCTCGATCATTGCGGCCTGTTCGTTGGTGATACTGTCAGGAACGGGTTGCGCGTTGTAATCCTTGATCACCGCCTTTTCGGCCATTCCACCCCAAGCCCAGCTTAGTCCGACACAGCCCATCGAGGGCGACAGATGATAAAGCCCGCGCTTGCCGTAATAATCATTGCGCGGCGACAAAAGCGGCTGGATCGAGATCCGATCCCCGGCGCGCACATGGCTTACGTCATCGCCCACGGCCAGCACCCTGGCAGAAAACTCGTGTCCCAGAATTTGCGGGTTGGTCGCGCCTGTGTAGATATGCGGCTTGACCGGGGTCACGATCGGGCCTGCAAGGTATTCGTGCAAATCGGTTCCGCAAATCCCGGTGACAAAGGGCGCGATCAAGACATCATCTGCAGCCAACTGGCCCGACGGCTCGGGCACATCCTCGACACGGATATCTTTTGCTGCGTGGAAACGAACCGCTCTCATAGGTCAGACCCCAATCCTGCCTGAAATCCAGACATGACATGGGCGACATCGCGAGACGCCTTAGGCAGGCTCACCCGTGCCGGAACTGATCGTGCAACTGCATCAGATGAGACAGTGGCCATGTGCATCCCTCCCAAGACTCGTGTCCGCTGAGCCTGAGCATAGCAAAGCGTATTTCCTGCGAGCGGCCTAATTTCTCCGCTTCGAATAAATTACAAACATGGCCTCGGGATCGAACTGCTAGATACGATCAGCACGTCGCTGCCAGTGGAGGGAAGTCATGGGCGAAAGCAATCATCGGGTTGGCTGGATCGGCGCCGGCAAAATGGGTGGCCCCATGATCCAGAACCTGCTTGCCAACGCAGTGCCTGTCTGTGTCTCGGACCCGGATGTAAGCGCTGTGGCCGCAGCCACGGCGAAGGGCGCGACTGCGGCTGCCACGCTTGCCGACATGGCCCAGATGGACATTGTGTTTTCAACCCTGCCGAATGACGCAGCCCTTGTTGCCGTTGTCGGCGGAGCGCCGGGTCAAAAAGGGCTGGTGGACGTTCTCGCCCCGGGTTCGGTCTATGTTGACATGAGCACGGTGTCGCCGGAAGCATCCGCGACAGCCGGGGATCTTCTTCAGATCGCGGGCATCCTGTACCTGCGGGCCCCCCTGTCTGGCAGCACAGTGATGGCGGAAAATGCGACCCTGACCGTTCTGGCGTCGGGGAGCGAGCAGGCGTGGCAATCCGTGCTTCCATATCTGAAAATGGTATCGCATCGTCAGTATCACTTGGGTTCCGGGGACGAGGCTCGCTACATGAAACTGGTGATCAACACGATTGTCGGCGGCATGTCGGCGCTTCTGGCGGAGGCGCTGTCTCTTGGGCAAAGCGGTGGTCTTACGCGGGCCAGCATGATGGAGGTCATCGGCGAAAGTGCCGTCGCCTCGCCCCTTCTCAAGTACAAGACAGCTACAGTCGTTGCCGATGATTTTGACCCGGCCTTTACGGTTGTTCAGATGATTAAGGACCTTACCCTGATCAGTGACGCCGCGCGCGCAAAGGGTGTGCCATTGCTGACGACCGGGCTTATTCTTGAACAATACCGCGCTGCCGCGAACGCGGGCTTGAAAGATGCGGATTTCTTCGCTTTGGTGAAATGGCACTCAGACATGTCTTCGAAATAGGAAAACCGGGCGTGCAGAAAAAGGCCACTTTCCACGCCGCCGAACCCGAGCTTACAAGCCACGAGCTATCCCGCATCGTGGATTTCTTGCGCAAACTGCGCGCGCCTTTTGACTCCGGGCTGCCGACTGCCAAGCCGGATGTCTACTGGAACATCGTGCTAGAGCTTGTAGATGCGCAACTGCGTCACAAACCGATCGACAAATCTGGCCTGATCACGCTGGCCGGCGTGCCTTACAGCACCGGTAACCGCATGGTCACCCGCATGATCGAGGACGCCTTGATCCGGCAAATTCCGCGCGGAAACGGCCTGAAAACCCACTTCGTCGAACCGACAGATGACCTGCTGCGCGCGTTCATGTCCTATGCAACGCATGTCAAACAGCATCTGGCCAAGACCTTTGGCCTGCGCAAAGGCACCGAGGCGAACGAGTATTACTTCGGCGGAAGTTATTTTGCAGCGCAGATCATCTCACCGATCAAAAGTGATGACATGGCGGACCAGGTGCCGAACGACATCCGGTTTCTGCTGAATGACGACAACTACTTCACCTCCATGCGCAATATGTGGTCGGACTTCCGCAACGATCTGGGTAGAAAAAGCAGTTTTGAACTGCAGCGCCTGCCAGACCTTTACAAGAATTCACGCAAGGTCTTTACCGCCACCGCGCCCACGCATGATGTTGTATCCATCAATATGCCATGGCTGGGCGACTTTGCCGAAAAGGGCTACCTCACTCCGCTGGACGAATTGGTGAATGATGCCGCGATCAATCCGCTGGATTTTCATCCCTCGGTCTGGGGCACGGGTAACTGGAACGGCACGCAATACGGTATTCCGCTGTATTGCACGATTGAAATTCTGGCCGCCCGCCGCGACCTTTTTGACGACCGGGGGCTGATCTACCCAAAGACATTCGACGAAACAATCAGCGCGGCAAAGGCGCTGCATGATCCTGAGAACGAATTCTATGGCATTGCCTGGAACGGCCAGCGTGGCATGCCGATTGCAAATTCGTTCATGTTCTTTCTTGCCGCATGTCAGAAAACAATCATCGACATGCCGCTACACAATCAGGAAAGTTGGCATTTTGATCAGTTCGAAAAACTGAAACTGCAGATCAATACTGACGATGCGCTGGAAGTGATCGACTACATGAAACAGCTTGTCGTCTATTCGCCGCCCGATATTGCGAATGTCGATTGGGAAAAGCGCATCAACTATTTCATGTCGGGAAGTGTCGGGCTGGCCTATTGCTGGACAATGCGTGCCGCCCGGTTCGAGCATGAGCTCAGTTCACGGGTTGCGCGGAGGGTCACATATTTACCGCCGCCGTCGCGCCGCGGACAGCGGGTTGCAGCCCCGATCGGCGGGTTTTTGATGACCATTCCTTCCAACGTGTCGCCGTCCCGCCGACGCAAGATCATGAATGCAATCGCCTGGATGGTGTCACCCGAGGCGATGAAAGCCCATGTCAAAAACGGGTTTCCCGTAGCTCCACGGTTTTCCGTCTGCGCAGATCCGGAAGCGATGGCGTCGTCTCCGATTGTCAGCATGGTAGATCGCATGGCGCGCCGGAACGAACTGGTAACCTGGGCCCGGCCGCCGGTGCCACAGTTCAGCATGATTGAAAGGGCGTTAGGGCTCGAAATCCACAGCGCTGTTTTTGATGGCAAACCCGCGCGAAAGGCGCTGCGGGATGCTGAAAACGCGATCTTTTTACAGGCGAAGGAGCAGGCTTCAGGGCCTTTCCGGGCATGATACGCAAAGCGCCTGGTTTGAATTGCGAAACGCGGGCAGTTGTCACCCTCTTTGTCTGAGGATACGAGAGCGGTGATGCGTTTATCAGGGTGTCCATTTTCCCCGGTTAAGCACATCTTCACACCGTATTGCACGGGCTCGTCTACCAAGATTTCGCAGGTTTGGGATAATCCATGGCGCAAAATGCCACCATTTACAAAATTGAACTCTCTGTCTCTGACATGGATCGCCACTATTATGAGACGCATAAACTGACCGTCGCCAGGCACCCTTCGGAAACCGATGAACGGTTGATGGTGCGGATTGTCGCTTTTGCGCTGAACGCCCACGAGAATTTGGAAATGGGCAAGGGTATTTCAACGGATGACGAACCGGATATCTGGAAAAAAAGCCTGAGCGGCGAGTTGAATGTCTGGGTGGCTCTTGGACTGCCCAAGGAAAAGGTCATGCGGCAATCGTGCAGCAAGGCTGACAAGGTGATTGTCTATCCATACGGCGGCAAGGTGGCCGAGATCTGGTGGGACAAGATCAGAGCCAGCACCATGCGGTTTGACAATCTGCAAGTGATCAGCTTTTCCGAAAAAGACACCGTAGAATTGGCCAAACTGGCAAACCGCACGATGAAGGTGCAGATCAATATCCAGGACGGAGAGGTTATGGTCGGCGTCGCAGACCGGATCGTTTATATAACCCCGATGAACTGGAAAACTGCGGCGTAACACGCGGTTTCCGACTGCGACGGGGGTTGTGAAGCGCTGCGACATCATCCCAATCGACGGCGATCTGATCGTGCGGACAAAGATCGGTCGCAAGGCCCGCAGCTAAAGCTTGCGATTATAGCGGATGAACGGCGTGACAGCGGCGATGCGGTCGTACAACTGACGCGCCTGCGCGTTGAAATCCTGCGTCAGCCAATAGACCGCAGGGGTGCCTGCCGCATCGGCCACCGCATAAACCGCCTCGATCAACGCGCGCCCCGCCCCGGTGCCGCGCGCGTCAGGGTCCACATACAGGTCCTGCAGATAGATCACCTCTTCGATCTTCCAGGCATGGCGGTGCGACAGATAGTGCGTCAGACCGATCATCCTGCCGCCCGCCTCGGCCACCAGACAGTTGAAGTCGCGCGAATCACTGCCCAGCAGACGGGCGAATGTCGCGGCATAGACCGCCTCGGGGACAGTGGTCTTGTAATACTCCAGATACCCCGTCCAAAGCCTGCGCCAATCGGCCTCATCTTCGGTTCGGAGGGGACGGATGGTGCAGGTCATGGGAGTCATCCTCAGGCGAAGGGCACGGGTAACGAGCGGCCCAGAAAATGGTGCAGTGATCGCTCAAGATCGGCGGGGCGATAGCCGCGTCCGATAAAGACGATGCGGTTATCCTGCCCGTGATCGGGTTGGTCTGGCAATACCTCGGGTGACTGCACCACGCGGCGCACGGTTTGCAGCAACAACCTGCCCGCAGGCGTGCGGATCACACCCTTGACCCTCACCAGATCATCGCCACGCGCATGCAGCAGCGCCGACAGCCACAGGGTGAAAGCCGACCAGTCGATTTCGGGAGCCACCCGTACCTGGGTCGGCAGAATCGGGCCTCGGGCATCGTCATCGGGCAACGGGGGCAGCAGGGCGGGTGTGGTGCCCGGCGGCAGCGCGGGCAAGACAACGGTTTCGCCAAGGACGGCAGCCGTCACGACCGCTCCGGGGTTCAGCAGGGCCAGCGTCGCGCGCAGGGCGGCCAGACCGGCAGGCGCGCAGGCGTCGGTCTTGGTCAGGATCAGCCGGTCCGCCGCCCCCACCTGCCGTCGCCCCAAGGGCTCCGTCGTCAGTTGTGCCAACGCATGAAGCGCGTCCACCGCCACAATCGTTTCCCCGACAAGAATGTGGTTCACCAACACCGGATCGCCCTGAATGGCGGCCACAATCGCGCCGGGATCAGCCAGCCCGCTGGTTTCCAGCACGATCCGGTCCAGTGTCGCCGCCCCTTCACGGCTGCGCAGATCGCAAATCCGGCGCAGCGCCGCGATAAGCTGGGCCTGCCCCACACAACAACAACACCCCCCCGCCAGCAGCGTGACCTGCCCCAGCAGCGCATCATCCACCGGCGTTTCCGCAGCCTCGTTTACGATGACATGCGCGTGCGGCCCGAAACTGCCGGCGTGCAACTGATGGCGCAGCCATGTGGTCTTGCCCGACCCCAGATAGCCGCCAAGCACCGTCAGCCGCAGCCGCCCCCCACCGCCGCCAACCCCGTCAACCTGCATCCAGATACCGCGCATCCAGCGGATCAATCGGGCGACCGATCAGACGTTCCGCCTCGGCCCAGACCTCGGACAGATTCTGGACGATCACCGACGCCCCGAACAGGGTCGAAAGCTGGATGCCCGGCACCACGCCGTCGTCATGCGCGGTCAATCCGTAAGGCCGCAGAATGGTGTTCAACACCCCCACACGGTGGAACCGCGCACGCAGACGGTCGCCGGGGGTGGCGGCCCCCGCATCGGTCCAATGGCCCGGAACGGCAGGGTTGCCACAGGCGTTGCACATGGGTTGGCCCCTTTGACGAGGCCGGGGCAGCCTGTGCAGCCCCGACCGATCAGATCAGATCACTTCCGGGCGGGCCTTGCCGCCGAACGGATAGCGCTTGCGGAAATCGTTGCAGATATCCTCGAACGGGGCCCATTCAACGCCGGAATGGCGGCTGATGTATTCGATCAGCCGTTCCAGCATCAGCAGAACCTGTGGTCGCCCCGCCACATCAGGGTGAATGGTAAAGGCGAACACCGCATAGTCCATCTCGCGGTAGACCCAATCGAACTGATCGCGCCACAACTCCTCGATATCGCGCGGATTGACGAAGCCGTGGCTGTTGGGGGCCTTTTTCATGAACATCATCGGCGGCAGGTCATCGACATACCAGTTGGCGGCAATATCGACGAGGTCGATCTCGGTGCCATGCTTCAGGGGATGCATCCAGTCCTTGGCGGTCTTGGAATAGTCGATCAGGTTCCAGCTGTCGCCGACCTTGGCATAGAACGGCTGAAAGTCGCGGTAGCCCTGGCTGTGATCATAGGTGAAGCCGTGTTTCAGCAGCAAGGCGGCGGTGTTGGCCGACATTTCCCACCACGGTGCCACATAACCGCGCGGGGCGGCCCCGGTCAGGCCCTTGATCAGTTCGATCGACTTGACCAGCACATCCTCTTCCTGGCTCGGGGTCATGGCGACGGGGTTTTCGTGAAGATAACCGTGCGCGCCCACCTCATGACCGTCCTTGACGATCATCTCCATCTGTTTGGGGAAGGTTTCCAGGCTGTGGCCGGGAATGAAGAACGTGGTTTTCAGATCGTATTTCTTGAACAATCGCAGCAGGCGCGGCACGCCCACTTCGGTCGCGAAGATGCCGCGCTGAATGTCGGACGGGCTGTCACCGCCACCGTAAGAGCCGATCCAGCCGGCGACCGAGTCGATGTCGGTTCCGAAAGAGCAGTAAATTTTCTTGGCCATGGTTCTTATCCTCCTGTGATCCGTCGTTTCAAAAAGGTGCGATCAGCCTCGCACCAGAGTTTCAGTTGCCAGCCCCGCTGCCAACACCGCATGGTCCTGCCCGTGCGGCGCGCACAGCATGAACCCGGTGGGCATGCCGTCCCCATCCTGTCCCGAAGGGATCGACAGCCCGCACCAGTCCAGAAAGTTGCCGATGGCCGTGTTGCGCAGGGTGTGGAAGTTGTGGCGGAAGAACACCTCGACATCCGCCTCCAGCGGCGCAATAGGCATGGCAACGGTCGGGGTGGTCGGGCAAATCAGAATGGCGTTGCCAAGGCGCGCGTTGATCCGGGCGATCCAGTCCTGCCGGCCCCGGTAAAGGCGGATCAGGTCAACCGCCGTCATGCCATCAGCCATCCGGATGCGGCGCACCACGCGGCTGTCGATCCGGTCGACATCGGGGCCAGAGAGGCGTTCGCGGTGTACGTCCATCGCCTCGGCCGAAGGCAGCGGGCCATAGCGGCCCATCAAGGCCGCCACCTCACGCAATTCGGGAAGGGCTATGGCGCGCACGCGGGCCCCTGCGGCACTCAAACGCGCAACCGCCGCGTCGAAATTGGCTGCAACTGCGGGCGCAAGATCGTCCATCATATGTGCGTCGGGGATCACGAAATCCAGCGCCGCCATCGGGGCTGCCGTGACCAAAGGCGCAGGCAGACCCCGCAGGGCGGCATCAGTCAGCACGCAATCTTCGACCGTCTGCGCCAGTGGCCCAAGCGTATCAAGACTGCGCGACAGCGGGAAAACACCTTCCATCGGATAGTGCCCTACCGAGGTTTTATATCCCACCACCCCGTTGAAAGACGCGGGAATCCGGATCGACCCGCCGGTATCAGTGCCGATTGATACCGGCACGATGCCTGCCGCAACAACGGCCCCGCTGCCGGACGAAGACCCCCCCGGCGACCGTGCCACGACCGGGTCGCGCGGATTGCGGGGTGTTCCGTAGTGCGGGTTCAGCCCGATGGCGGAATAGGCAAACTCGGTCATGTTGACCGCGCCCACGCTGATCATCCCGGCACGCATTGCAGCACTTACAAGGGCTGCATCCTGCGTCGCGGGGGCTGCGGCTTGCAGCACTACGGACCCTGCCGTTGTTACCGACCCGCGCAGATCGAACAGGTCCTTCCACGCCATCGGCACGCCATCAACCAGACTCGCCGGATTGCCAGACCGCAAGCGTTCCCGCGAGGCGCGCGCCTCGGCTTCGGCGCGCGGGCGCAGGGTGCGGATGAACAGCGTGGGGTCGGCGTGGGCATTGATCCGGTCGAACACCTCTGCCAGAAGGTCCACAGGGTCACGACGGCCCTCGCGCAGGTCTTGGGACAGGTTCTGAACTGTGCCGATCGACATGTCTGCCCCTATCCCGCAATCAGCGTGGCGTCTTCGGGCGACCATGCAACAAAGCCCGCAGTTCCTGCCGCCAGAAGGCCACGGTATTTGTCCTCGTGCCCTTCCAGCGTGACAGCATCCCCATTGGGCAGGGTCAGCGCGATCTGCATGATGTGCCCAACCAATTGCAGGCGATTGATCTGGCAGGGGATGACGTTTTCACCATAAGTCGCGCGCATGTCCTGTTCGGGCGTGGAGCCTGGCACCACGTTCATTGCCTCGGCAGGCAGGACGATGGAGACGGGCGTGCCGGGGGCTATGGATGCGCCTTGCTGCAGCGCGATCAGCGGACCGAAATCCGAGACAACCTGCACTTTGCCGTCGCCACCCGCCTTCACCTTGCCTGATATCAGCGTATTTGCCCCGATGAACCGGGCCACGAACAGGCTGGAGGGTCGGGTATACAATTCGCGCGGCGGACTGATCTGTTCGACACGGCCCGCGTTCATCACCACGATCCGGTCCGACAGGGCCAGCGCCTCGGACTGCGCATGGGTCACAAAAACGAATGTGATGCCCAGATCGCGCTGGAGCAGTTTCAGTTCGTTCTGGATGCTTTTGCGCAAGTTGGCGTCCAGCGCGCCCAGGGGTTCATCCAGCAGCAGAATGTCCGGCTCCACCACCAGCGACCGGGCCAAGGCGATGCGCTGGCGTTGCCCCCCGGACAGGCGGTTCGGGCGCATATCGGCCACTTCGGTCAGACCCAGTTTATCAAGAATCCGGTCCACCTTGCGGTTTGCCTCGGGCAATGGGGTCTTCTTGACCTCCAACCCGAAATGCACGTTCTGCCGCACGGTCATATGTGGAAACAATGCGTAGTTCTGAAAGATCATCGATGTCGGGCGCTGTTCGGGGGCCAGATCGTTGATCCGCTTGCCCCGGATCATCAGATCGCCCGAGGTGATCGTCTCGAACCCCGCGATCATCCGCAGCGTGGTGGTCTTGCCACAGCCCGAGGGCCCAAGGAACGCGATGAATTCGCCCTTTTCCACGTCAAGGTTAAAGTCGATGACGGCAGGCGTGCCGTTATCGTAAACCTTGCCGATCTGGCTCAGTTGCAGGTCATGGGCCAAGTGAAGCGTCCTTGCGTTCGGGTCGAAACAGGCTGGTCAGGCGGGGCCGGGGCGCAGTGCCCCGGCCCGGCTTTTCGAAATCAGGCAGACAGGAATTCGTCCCACTTGCTGATCAGCAAGTCGTACTCATCCGGCCACTGGTGCCAGTAGGCGACGTTCGCAGCACGGGTGGCAAGGCTGCCGCCGTCGCGCAGATCGCCTTCCTTGATGCCGCGATCTTCCGGGCCAACCCACGGCGCACCTTCGTACCAGAAAGCATACTTTTCAGGCGCCATCGCAGCCTTGACCTTGTCGTTGGGCGAATAGTAGCCCTGTTCGGACACGGCAACTGCCGGGCCGCCCGACAGCCAGTAATCGGCATAGGCCGTGACCGCATCAAGGTTGGGCGAGGATTTCAGGGCCGAAACCCCGATAGCCCAGCCGCGATAGCCGGTCTTCATCGTGGCGTACGAACACTGCACGCCCTGTGCCTTGACTGCCATCACAGCAGGCTGCCAGGCGTCGGCGATGATCATCTCGCCCGAGGCCAGCAGGTTCACCAACTCGCCAAAGTCGCCCCACAGCGCGCGGAACTGACCCTCTTTCTTTTTCGAAATCAGATACTTGGCCGCTTCTTCAATGGCCGCTGCATCCGGGTTTCCAGGGTTCTTTACCTCCAGCAGGCCCAGTTCGTTCATCGCCATGACGGCCTGACCGAACGCGATCAGCGGGTCAACGTTCAGACCGGTCTTGCCCTTGAACTTGGGATCAAACAGTGCCGACCAGTTCGAGGCTTCTTCGGCATCCACCAGATCGGGACGATAGCCGATGGAGTCGAAGTTATAGACGGTTGGCACCATGTTCAGCGCGGTCTGGGACTCGTCGGTCCAGATCTGGCCCACGATCTGCGCGCGGGCTTCCCATTTGTCGGACGGCTTGAGGAAGCTTTCGCCAATGCCAGTCCAGTTGGTCAGGTTCGCGGCCGGGATCGGCGACACAAGGTCGGTCTGCACGATCGAGGGCAGACGTTCGCCGATCACTTCCCAGCAGTCATACGAGGTGGACCCGGACAGAAGTTCGGTCTGGGTGTTGGGGAAGATGTCGGCCTTGCCCGACACCGCCTTGACACCCGAAGCGGCCTGAAACTCGTTCAGGATACGCTCCTGCACGGTCACAGACAGGCCAACCGTGCGCAATTCCTGCGATGCAAGATCAGCCGCGAAAGCGCCCTGTGCGCCCAGAAATGGCAGGCCGCCAGCGGCAAGCGCCATCGAACCCGCAGTGCTTTGCAGGAACTTGCGCCGGGAAAGAGACTTTTCGTTCATTCTTATACCTCCTGTGGTCTTTGTTTGATTCAGTCGTCTATTGCCCGTCGGTCAGTAGCGTCCGACGAGTAGTCCCCCGTCCACGACCACGACCTGCCCGGTCATGTATCTCGCGGCATGAGATGCCAGAAACAGGATCACATCGGCGATGTCCTCAGGCTCGCCGATGCGCCCCATCGGAATGAACGCGCCCGCCTTGTCGGCATCTGGGCCAAGCGAATGCTCCTTCGACAAAAGCTGAGCTGTGCGGATATAGCCGGGGGCCACGCCGTTCACCCGGATGCCGTCGCGCGCCAGTTCCACGGCCAGCCCCCGGACCAGACCTACAACCCCGGCCTTTGCGGCGGAATAATGCACATGCTCATCCCAGCCGTAGGCCACCCCCATGATCGACGACAAGGCAATGACCGAGCCTGACTTGCGCGCTTTCATCCCCGCCAGCGCCGGGCGCACGACGCGAAAGATGCCCTTCAGATCGACGTCCAGCGTCAGATCCCACTTCTCGTCCGTCAATTCGGGCAACGGTTCGCGGCGCGCAATTCCGGCATTTGCCACGATGGTGTCGATCTTGCCATGCTTTGCCTCGACCGCTGCAACCACGGCATTGGCGGCTTCGGTCGACCGCACATCCAGCGCCATGAATTCGGCGCTGCCGCCTGCGGCCGTGATCTCGGCCACCACGGCGCGGCCTTCAGTTTCCAGTACATCGGTCACGACGACATGACTGCCCGCTTTTGCAAAGGCCAACGCGGCGGCCCGGCCAATGCCGATCCCGGCACCGGTGATCAGGGTGATTTCCGTCATAGCATCACATCTCCGGAATTGGGGCCCAGCGTCTGGCCCACGAACAACGACGCGGCGGGGGAACACAGGAAGGCGACGGTGGCCGCAACTTCCTCGGGCTCGCCAAAGCGGCCCAGCGGCAATTCCGCCGCCTTGGCGCGCTGCCAGTCCGCCGAAAGGTTGCGCACAAGCGGCGTGTTGATCGGGCCGGGAGCCACCGCATTGACCCGGACGCCCTGCGCCGACACCTCGCGCGCAAGCGCCTTGGTCAGCCCGATGATCCCGGCTTTTGCCGCAGAATAATGGACCAGTTCGATCCCGCCGATCTGCCCCAGTTGCGAGGCAATGTTGACGATCACCCCTGCCTTGCGCGCCAGCATTCCCGCAAGAACGGCCTGCGTACACAGGAACGTGCCGCGCAGATGAACGGCGATCATCCGGTCAAAATCCTGCACGGTCAGGTCGGTAAAGCGGCCCTGATGCACATGGCCCGCATTGTTGATCAGGTGGGTGACCGGGCCAAGGTCGGCTTCGGCGCGGGCTACCATCGCGGCAACATCAGCTTCGACCGATACGTCGCCCGCGCAAGCCAGACCACCCATTTCGGCTGCAACCGCCTGCGCTGCATCGGCGCGGAAATCGTTGACCAGAACCTTGTAACCTTCGGACGCCAATTGCACTGCAATCGCGCGGCCAATGCCCGACCCGGCCCCGGTGACAATCGCGACATTCATCCGATATCCTCCTGCATCGCCATCTTGCGGGCGCGGCGGACGGACAGGGCCATCAGGATGCCGTAGACCGACAGAAGCGCAAAAGAGAACAGCGTGGTCAGCACGCCGAAAGCAAAGATGTTGGGGTGAATTTCAACCGAGAACGTGCCGTAGATAGCAAGCGGCAGGGTCTGATCGCGCCCCGATGCAAACAGCGTCCGGGGGAATTCATCCAGCGACAGGGTAAAGGCGAACAGCATCGCCGACAGCACGCCCGGAAAGATAAGCGGAAAGGTCACCCGGCGAAACGTGGTGATCGGGCTGACACCCAGCGACCATGCTGCCTCTTCGACCGATGCGTCGAACCGGTTCAGGATCGCCAGCATCACGAGGAACGCAAAGGGGAACGTATAGACCACATGCGTGGCAAAGGCCGTGGTGTACCAATGGCGTTCAATTCCGATGATGTTGTTGGCCAGCAGCGATGTGCCAAGCCCGGTCAGAACGCCCGGCACCATCATGCCCAGAACGATCAGGTAGAACACGACATTGGCGCCCTTGAATCGCTTTCGGAACGCCTGCGCGGCCATGACGCCCAGGATGGTCGAGGTTACCATCGTCATGAACGCAAGCGCCATCGAACGGACCAGCGCATCGCCCAGCGGCAGGGGAGCAATCCGCGATGGCGGAACCAGACCGAACAGATGCTTGTACCAGTAGGTTGACCAACCGATAATCGGAAACTGCGGCCCGCCTTCCGGCCCTTGCTGGAACGAAATGATCGTCAGCACGACAAACGGCCCATAGAGGAACAGCAGGAACAGCCCGACGTAAACGGCAAGAAATGGTTTCAGGACGCGCGATTCCATCGACTACAACTCCCGCTTCAGATCGACGATCCGAAGGAACCCTGCAATCACCACGCCCATCACCACCGTCAGGATTACCCCGACCACGGACGCCATCGCCCATTTCAGCGACCCGACCTGAGTGACGATGATATTGCCAAGCAGGTTCACCTTGCGTCCCGACAGCGCGCCAGAGGTCGCAAATTCGCCGAGCACCATCACGCTGACGAAAATGGCCCCGACAACGACACCCGGCAGGCTGAGCGGAAGGATGATCTTCCAGAAGATACGGCCAAACCCGGCCCCCAGATCCCGCGCTGCCTCGATGATATTGCGGTCAATGCGCGCCAGCATGAAAGCGATGGGGCCGACCATGAACACGCAATAGATCTGGGTCATGCCGATGATCACCGACAGTTCGGTAAACAGCAGAACCTCGATCGGGTGCTGGATGATCCCGGCCTTCAATAGGATGATGTTGATGGCACCTTCCTTGCCCAGCATCGGCCGCCAGGCCAGCACGCGGATCAGGAACGACGTCCAGAACGGTATGACGCAAATCACCAGCAGCACGGTGGACAAAGTCTTGCTTTTGACCAGCAGGCCCACGAAAAGGGCCGTGGGATAGCCCACGATGAACGTGGTCGCCAGCACGATCAGCCAGATACGGATCGTCGTCCAGAGTGACCCGATGTAGGTGTCAGACGAAAAGAACTGCTTCCAGCTGGCCAATGTGGGGTCGGGCGAGATGTTAAAGGTGGTCTGCGTCCAGAAGGACACATAGACGATCATCAGGATCGGAGTGATGAGGAACAGCGCCATCCAGATGATGCCAGGCAGCAGCAGGATGCGGGTCGTCCAGTCCTTGCGCGGCACAGAGATTTTTGCGTCAGACATCAGTGCGCATCCCGACCAAAAACGATTGCCTGATCCGGGTTCCACGTCAGAAGGTAGTCTTTCTTCGGTTCATGCGTTTCAGGTGCGCCGAGGCTCAGATGATGCTCCATCTCGATCATGTGCCCGTCGGCAGCTTCGAAGAAATTCATGATCGATGACCCCAGATATTCCGATGCCACAAATTTTGCCTTCAGGGCCGGGCCATCGGTTTGTGCCGTCAAAGGGCGCACCTGCATGCGGTCATAGCGCACGGCATAGATGTCACGGTCAGACTTTTGGGCGACAGGTGCGGCGACCGTGCCGAACGCCCCGGTGAACTGACCCGCCGCCAGCCGACCCTCGAACAGATTGAACCGGTTCAGGAAGTGGGCAACATCCGGCGAGGCGGGCGCGTCATAGACCTGATCCGATGTGCCGGTCTGGATGATCCGGCCCCGGTCCAGAACGACCACTCGGTCGCCCATTGCCAACGCCTCGGTTTCGCTGCCGGTCACATGCAGAAAGGTCACCCCAAGGCGTTCCCGGATGGCCCGCAACTCGTTGCGCATCCGACCCCGCAGGTTGGCGTCCAGCGCGCCCAGAGGTTCATCCAGCAGCACAAGTTTCGGCTGCATCGCCAGCGTGCGCGCCAAGGCCACGCGCTGACGCTGCCCGCCCGAAATCTGATCGACTCCGCGATCTTCCAGCCCCGACAGCCCGACCAGTTCGATCATCTCGCGCGCCTTGCGGTCCACCACATCGGGGGCCAGCGGAGACTTTCCATGCGCCAGACCGAATCCTACGTTCTTGATCACCGTCAGATGCGGAAACAGGGCAAAGTTCTGAAAGACAAAGCCGATGCCGCGTTCGTGGGCGGGCAGATGGGTTATATCGCGACCTTCAAAGAAGACCCGGCCACTCTCTGGCGCCTCGAACCCTGCAATGACCCGCAGCAGGGTCGTCTTGCCCGAGCCCGAAGGGCCAAGGAACGAGACATATTCGTTTACCCGAACGTCAAGAGTCACATCATCAAGCGCGGCCAGATCGCCGTAGCGCTTTGTCACCCCTTCCAGTCGGAATACTGCCTTTTCCACCGTCACCTCGTTCTGGACCGGCGCCTTTCGTCGGGAACAGGGCGCTGCGGTCGTGCAGATCTTTTTGGGCTGGGCCACCCGACCGTGCTGGCCAACAACACTATGCCCAACGAAAACTGTACTTCGTATAACATAGTGATTTTATAGACCTGTCAACACGTCATAAAATTTCTTCGAGTGCCGATCCAATGAACAAACATGCAAATTGTCGCGTCAAAAATTGAGCGATTCACAAAGCTTCTCAAAATTAAAATGGCTATTGTATGCGTAAATCAATTTACTGCGGGACAAGGTAGGGCGCGAAAGCACCTGCTTCGCGTATGACCGCAACAATCTTTAGTCGGGCCAGATTGCGTCGAGCCATGATCTGAACGTGGTCGCGCAAATATTCAACTGCAGAATCAATGGGGTGTCTTGATATCAGATCAAAGATCGTCCGGTATTGGTCATTCGTTTCGTCGTCGTTGGGCAATCCAAGGGACGTCAGGGCGCTGCTCAGTGAAGACAACAGCAGTCGGTTGCTGCGGATCATCTCGACCAGTGTCGTGTTCGGTGCCTGCGCAATGCACAAATCAAAAAGAGAATCACTCAACGACTCTGACGTGAGTGTAACACCGGATTCCATCATTTCCAGCAAATGCTCGACTTCACCGTACCGGATATGCGGTGCCGCCATGCGCAGAGCCGCAGGTTCCATGATGCTGCGCATTTCGAACTTTTCACGCACGATGCGCGCGGTAAGAGGCCCTGCGATCCAGTGCGAACTGGCACTTTTGCGAATCAGGCCACGCTCTTGCAGACGGGCCAGAACGTCGCGCGCCACAGTGCGGCTCACGCCAAGGTATTCGGAAAGCTCGGTCTCGACGATACGGAACTCGCCGAAGATCTGGCACGAGGCAACCTGCTGTTCGACCGGTTCATAGACGTGCCGCCAGGTGCCGCGGGTTTGCAGGGCATCATCAACGGCACCCGGGATGTTCAGGGTAAAATCGCGCAGATCCCGGCGGAGCGGAGCAATAGGTGTGCCGGCCCGCCCCACCAGATAACCGCGCCCGTCAAAACGGTGGATCAGACCTTCGCTCAGCAGATGCCGCAGCGCCGCCTGCACGGGAACGCGGCTGGTCTGCATCACCGCCGCAATCGGGCCTTCCAACAGAACAAGACCCCGAGGAAGCACGCCGCGCTCGATGTTGGTGCGCAGCACACGCGTGATAAGTTCATAGCGCGGTTCCTGCGCAAACGGATTGGCCGACCGGATCATGCGGCACTCTCGTCCGGAGTCCGGCTGGTTTGTACACGGTGAATGAAGCGATCCCACGCGCGGGTGGCGTAGTTGTATTCATCCATCACGGTGTTCCAGATGGCGATACGGCTGACGCGTTCGCGGTAAGACCCACCTGCCCGCCGCGCCCCGACGCGCACCACCCATTCCCCGGCAGGCCCCGTCAGATCGGACTGGGCCGGCGCCCCGTCGTACCAATAGGCCCATTCCTGCGGCGTCATGTGGGGTCGGCTGCGTTCGGGCGTAGCGATATAATAGCCCTGCCGCGCCATGACCGACCCGGCATAACCGCTGAGCCACCAGTTCAGGTATTCATACGCCACATCCAGTTCGGCCCCTGCCAGATGGCGCGACAGGCTGGCACCGCCATGCCACGCGCGGTAGCCTTCGACCGGGGCGGCTTCGACAAAGTTACCGGGTTGCGGGCCGATCTGACCGTAAACGGGCGACCACATGCTTTGCGCGGCAACCATGCCTTCGCGGACAAACTGCGCTGCCGCAGCACCATCGCGCCAGGCACCGCAGAAATAACCCTGACGGCGGCGGTCCTCCAGCAGAGCCATCAGGGCATTGATCTCATCTATGGTCATGTTGCCGATATCGGCGAATTCCAATTCGCCTGCGGCTTCTGCCGCAAGGGCTGCATCGAACAACCCGATGGCCGGTTCGTCAACAAGGGCGATCCTACCCTTGGCGCGTTTGTCCAGAAGCCACGCCCAACTGGGCGTCACGCCTTCGGCTACGCCGAACACGAGCGGGTCATAGCCAAAACTGTCCATGTTATGCACGGTCGGCAGCATACTGATGTTTCCCGTGGGCCTTGATCCCAGAAACCCTCCCGGCTGCACATAAAGCTTGCGCACCGGCGCATCCCCCTGCCCGCGCCATGCGTATTTGCTAATGCCGCCCAGTTTGGCCAGATCGCTGATATTATCCCATTCGGTGATGCGGTTGATGTCGATCGGCTGCAGCGCTCCCCAGAACCAGACGATGTCAAGGTTGTGAAAGCACTGCTCGTAAACGTCGTAACCCTGCGGCTCCATCGCGGCGCGCCTTTGACAGGTCGGAAAGTCGAGCAGTTCGTAATCGACGGAAATCCCGAGATCCGCCTCGGCCTGTTCGCGCACCTGACGCAGCAAGGTAATCGAAGTGCCGCGCACGCGCAGACGGCGGCTGTGCAACCGGGGCGGAGAGGCAAGCGTCTGCGGTTGCGGTCCCATGCACTGATCCTTGGTTGGGGGGCGTGGCGGGATCGTCGCCACACCCCTTGGTTAGCCGAGGCTGGCCTTGATCGCATTCAACACGACATCCCGGCCCTTGCGGGCCTGCAATGCCTGTTCCATCGTGACCTTGACAAACCGGGTGGGGGTATGCGGCTGCAACTGGCCGATCAGGTCCATGTCGGCGGACACCACCGTTCCCAGCATGAAATAGCCCCCGCCCGACACCGCATCGCGGTGCAGAACGATCGGTTCGGTTCCACCGGGCACCTGCACTGATCCGTAGGGATAGCAGGCGTCCACAATGTTGGAGGGATCAGAGCCCGCGCCGAACGGCTGTTCGCGCGGCACGAAATCCAGCGGACGCCCGGCCTTGAAGCGGTAGCCGATCCGGTCCGCCTCGGGGGCCACTTTCCAGGTATCCTCGAAGAACCCTTTGCCCGCCGCCTCGGTGATCCGGTGCCAGTACAGGCCCGGCAGCATCCGCAATTCGGCAGGGGCCCCCGGCATCCGGCGCAGGTTTGCGGGCACGGAACGGCCAGCCTTGCCCGCCCCCGCACCCACCGGCAGCACATCGCCGGCTTGCAACTTGCGACCTTCAAACCCGCCCAAAGCGCCCAAAGTATAGGTCGACCTCGATCCCAGCACCACGGGCACATCAATGCCGCCCGACACCGCGATATAGGCCCGCGCCCCGGCTTTCAGGAACGCAAAGCTAAGGACCTGCCCCTTTTTCACGGCAAACGACGTCCACCCCGGTTGTTCAATGCCGTCCACCTTTGGCGGCAGATCTGCGCCTGTGACGGCAACCACGGCATCGGCAGTAAACTCCAGTTCCGGCCCCATGAACACGGCCTCAAGCACCGCAGCCCCGGCGGGGTTGCCCACCAGCAGGTTCGCCGCCGTCAGCGACAGCATATCCATCCCGCCCGACATCGGGATGCCGATGTGGTAATAGCCCGGACGCCCCAGATCCTGCACGGTGGTCGAAAGCCCCGGCTTGATGACATTAATGGCCATTGAGAGCCTCCATCACACGCGCATTGGTGCCGTCCATATCAGACTGAAACTCGGCCAGAGAAAAGGTCACTGGCGCAATCCGCGGCATCCAGCGTCCGGCGTCTACCTCGGCCACCGTGTGGTCATACTCGGCCCGGTCGATGGGTTTGAATTTCACGATGTCCCCCGGTTTGAACAGGCACATGAAATCGCGCAGATAAGGCGTGGTCTGCGCCGGATCGTAAATCGGCATCGGTGTGATGCCGAACATCTGATAGCCGCCCGCGCCGCGCACCGAATAGATGCAGGCAAAACAGCCGCCGTGGCCCACCGTCAGGCGCGGCGTATCGGTGCGCGGGCGCAGATATTTGGGTGACTGAATCTGATGCGAACGGTCGGTCATCTGGTACAGGAACGGCAACCCCGCCACAAACCCCACCATCGACACGAACCACGGCGCGCCGGAATGGGCCTTGATGAAGCCATCGACCCCGTCCAGCCCGTTGATCCGCGCGGTGTATTCGATATCGGTCGAGGTCGGGTCCTGATGCCGTTCGCGAAACCGCTGGCCGGTTTCGTGTGTCCAGGGATCGTTATAGAACACCGGCACTTCGATGATCCGGGTTTCCAGCGTGGCGGGGGCCGATTGTGCCACAGCCTCCAGCGCCTTCAATTCGCGCATCATGTCATCCGGCGCGATCACATCGGGGTCAAAGCGCACCTGAAAGGACGCATTGGCCGGACAAATCTCGGTCACGCCGGGGATGCGGGCGTCACGCAGCGCGTTGGTGATCGACAGGCCCTTGAAGAACGCCTCAAGTGACATTTCCTCGTCACATTCGACAAAGATGTGCTCATCCCCGCCAAAGGAATATCTGGTGGTCATGCGTCATTCTCCTGTGTCCCAAGCCTGTGGGCGTTTTGTTCCAGCCACGGCTCCAACCATCGGGTGTGAAAGTTTCCGGCCTGCACGTCCGGATCGCGCGCCAGCAACTGGTGCAGGGGTTTTGTCGTGGGCAGACCGCCCACCTGCAATTCCTGCAATGCGCGCGCCATCCGGGTGATCGCCGCCGCGCGGTTTTCATCCCAGACAATCAACTTGCCCAAAAGCGAGTCATAAAACGGCGGCACCTGATAACCGGGATAGAGCATGGTATCAAACCGCACCCCACCGCCGCCCGGCACGATCAGGTCGGTCACCGTTCCGGGGCCGGGCTGAAAGTTCTTTGCCGGGTCCTCAGCACAGATCCGAACCTCGATAGAGTGACCGGACAAGCGGATATCCTGCTGACGGAAGGGCAAGGCTTCACCCGCACAGACCCGGATCATCGCGCGCACAAGATCAATGCCGGTGATCATTTCGGTCACCGGATGTTCAACCTGAATCCGGGTGTTCATCTCGATGAAATAGAAATGCCCCGTCGTGTCGTCATAAAGGTATTCCAGCGTGCCGGCACCGCGATAGCCCACCGCCTCGGCCAGGGCGACCGCTGATGCGCACAGCTTTTCGCGCATTGCTTGTGGCAGAAGGGCCGACGGTGCCTCTTCCCACACCTTCTGGCGGCGGCGTTGCAGCGAACATTCGCGTTCGAACAGATGGATGGCGCGGGTGCCGTCACCCAATATCTGCACCTCGATATGGCGGGCGCGCTCGATCACCTTTTCCAGATACAGGCCCCCGTCGCCAAAGGCCGATTTCGCCTCGGCGCTGGCTTGCGGCAGCAGGCGGTCCAATTCCTCGATGTCGTGGGCAATGCGGATGCCCCGGCCGCCGCCGCCAGCCGCCGCCTTGATCATCACAGGAAACCCGATTTCCTGTGCTACGCTGCGGGCAAGGTCAGGATCGTCGATCCGCCCGTCCGACCCCGGCACCACGGGCACACCTGCGGCTTGCGCTGCCATGCGCGCTGCAACCTTGTCGCCCATCTGCCGGATCGCATCGCCTTTAGGGCCGATCCAGCATAGACTCGCCGCCTGCACCGCATCGGCAAAATCGGCGTTCTCGGCCAGAAAGCCGTAACCGGGATGCACGGCATCCGCACCGGTATCTGCGGCGGCCTTCAGGATATTGGCGATATTCAGATAGGATTTGGACGCCATCGGTGGGCCGATCAGCACCGCTTCATCCGCCATCCGCACCGCAAGACTTTCGGCGTCGGCACTGCTGTGGACCTGAACCGTTTTCAGCCCCAACTCGCGAGCCGCGCGGATGATACGCACGGCAATCTCTCCGCGGTTGGCAACCAGCAGTTTGGTGATCGCCATTGGATCAACCCAGTTCGGCCAGAGGTTGGCCCGCCATCACCGGTTCCTCATCATCGGCCACAAATGCAGTGAGCGTGCCCGCCTGATCGGCCTGCACCTCGTTGAACGACTTCATGACCTCAATCAGGCCGATCACATCGCCTACGGCAACCGTATCGCCGACCTCCTTGAAGTTCGGCTGATCGGGCGAGGGGCGGCGGTAGAACGTGCCGGGCAGCGGCGACAGGATTTGCTTGGTCATCATCAGGTCCCTTTTTTCAGCGACTGGTTGCTATGGCGTTGCGCACGGCCTGCGCTACGGCAACCGCGTTGGGCGTATCGGAGTGTACACAGATTGAATCGGCGCGCACCGCCACATCGCGCCCACCGACCGAGGCGACCTTGCCCTCGCGGATGGCGCGCATGCATACGGCGGCGGCATGGTCGGGGTCGGTCGGCGCATGTTCGCGGGTGATGATCAGGCCACCGTCGTCGTTATACTCCAGATCGGCGTAGAATTCGGCCACAAAGGCATGCCCGCGCGCGGGGTATATGGCTTCGTGCAATGTGCCGATCATGCCGAACAGCGGCACCTTGAAGATATCCGCCGCATCCGCCACGGCATGGGCAATATCCTCGATCCGTGCGGCCATGCCGTATAGCGAACCATGCGGCTTGATATGGTTCAGCACCATCCCTTCGGCCTGAAGAAACCCCTTCAGCGCGCCGATCTGGTAAATCAGGCAGTTGGTCATTTCCTCGCGCCCGATCTTCATCTCGCGCCGACCAAAGCCCTGCAGATCGGGCAAGGATGGATGCGCGCCAACCTTGACGCCATGCTGTTTGGCCAGTTGCACCGTGCGGCGCATGTGGTTGAAATCCGACGCATGAAAGCCGCAGGCCACGTTGGCCACGTCGATCAGCGGCATCAGCCCCGCGTCATCGCCGATCTTGTACAGGCCAAAGCCTTCGCCCATGTCACAGTTCAATATGGTCATCTGTCGTGCCCCTCAGCCCTGCCGATCAAGGACATAAACGCCCGAACTATGCAACTCTGCCCTCCAGCCGGGTTCAATGACAATGGTCGTCGTAACCTCCTCGATCACCGCAGGACCGGTGATGCGATCGCCCGCGCCAAGCCCCGCCCCGGCATAAACCACCGTATCCTGAGCCGCGCCCGAGGCGGCAAAGATCATCGGCCGGGTGCCGGACCGCGCGCTGTCTGCGCCCTTACCTGCCGGAATGTCCATCCGGCGCGGGCGGTCCACCCGGCCCAGAATGGCACTTTCCACGTTCACCACCTCGACCACGCTTTGCGGTTCGGAATAGGTGTAAAGCTCTTCGTGGCGGGCATGGAACGCGGCTTTCAATTGCTCCAGCGCGGCCTCGTCCAGCGCGAAGGGGTCGATATCCACCGTACATTCATGCACTTGGCCGACATAGCGCATATCCAGACTGCGCCGGATCGAAATGCGGTCCCGGTCGAACCCGTCGCGCGCAAGATCGGCCACGCCCTTTTCCTCAAGCCCGGTGAAAAGCGCATCAAGTCTGGCCGCAGAGGCCGCGCTTTCCAGCCGCACCGGGGCCGGGGCCATGTAGTTGTATTTGACGTCCGAGATGATCTGCCCATACGCGCAAAGGCCCGACGCCAGCTTTGATACCAAAATCCGCGTGATCCCCATTTCCCGCGCCAGCGCCGTGATATGCGCGCCCGTCGCCCCGCCGGCACAGTTCAGCACGAAATCGCGCGGGTCATAGCCGCGTTCCACCGACACGCGGCGAATGGCGTTGACCATGTTGTTGTTGACGATGGTGAACATGCCGTAAGCCGCCTGTTCCACCGTCAGCTTCAACGGATCGGCCAGTTCGGCCTTGATCGCGGTCTGTGCCCGCCCCCTGTGCAGGGGCAAGCGCCCGCCCACCAGACCATCGGGGTTAAGGTATCCCAGCACCAGGTTAGCATCCGTCGTTGTCGGCTTCGCGCCGCCCTGATCATAGCAGGCAGGCCCCGGGTCAGACCCCGCCGACTGCGGGCCCATCTGCAACAGACCCATGCTGTCGATCCAGCCGATCGACCCGCCCCCGGCCCCCAGCGTTTCCACCTGAATCATCGGGATGCCGATGCGATAACGCAGGAAGTCGATGTTTTTTGCTACATTCGCGCGGCCATCGCGCGTCAGCGTGATGTCAAACGACGTGCCGCCCATGTCGACGGTGATGATATTCTGCAGCCCCCAAGGCTCGCCGATGTAAAGCGCCGCCTGTGGGGCCGAGGCGGGCCCCGAGTTGATGGCATAAACCGACTGGTCCGACACCACAGAGCCCAGCGCCAGCCCGCCGTTCGACTGGAAATACCGCACGGGGTTTTTCGCGCCCAGACTTTGGAAATAGCCGTCCACCGCCTCGACATAGTTCGACAGGATCGGCGAAAGATAGGCATTCACCACCGCCGTCGACGTGCGGGTGTATTCGCGCACTTGCGGATAAAGGTGCGAGCCCACAGTCAGGCGCACGTCGGGCATCATTTCGCGCACGATTTCCGCCGCGCGCAATTCATGCGCAGGGTGCAGCACCGACCAGACAAAGGAAATAGCCACCGCCTCGACCCCTTCGCGCAGGAAATGGCGGCAGGCCTCATACACGTCTTCCTCGTTCATCGGGGTATGCACCGCCCCGGTCGAGATCACCCGCTCGGCAATACCGCGCCGCAGATAGCGCGGCACCAGCATGGTTGCAGGTGGATATTCCGGATCATAGCGATAGCCGTCTTCCTTGTGGCCAAGGCGGATTTCGATGCTGTCCTCGTGACCCTTGGTCGCGATCAGGCCTGTCTTGGCCCCCTTGTGCTGGATCAACGCATTCAGGCCCACGGTGGTGCCGTTGATGCACAGATCGGCGTTCGACACGATTTGGGTGGCGGATATGCCGGTTTCATCCTCGATCAGGCGCAAACCGTTGCGGATGGCGATGGTCGGGTCTTGCGGGGTCGACAGCGCCTTGAAGATCCGCACATCGCCGTCCCTGTCGGCCAGAATGAAATCGGTAAACGTGCCGCCTGCGTCGATGCCAAGGCGATATTGGTTTTGCATGATCTTTCCCTTCAGGCGGCGCGCAGGGCAGCGGTGGCTGCGTGGTCAACTGTCAGTGTCGCGCGGTCGGTGATCACGACGCCGTAATCCAGCCGCGCCCCCTCAAGGCTGACCAGACCGTTGCGCACATCTTCGACGACCTTGGTCACATCGCGTTCAAACGCATTGCCGAACCCCCCGCCTCCGGGGTTGCGGTTGGCGGCACGTTCCCCCGGCTGAATGGTTTCGATCACATTGTCGGTGATGATCTGGACCGCGCCATTGCGAGTCAGCTCCAACCGCCCGACCTTGGACGGCACCATCGCGGATTTCGCCCCCGCAGCGCCCATCGCCGGAATCCGCCGCCCCTCGCCAAAGGTGATCAGGGTCATCGGCGTGTCCAGCGGCTCCACCTCCCAACACGTTCCCGACCCACCGCGGTTGCGCCCGGCACCGCCCGAATCCTCCATCAGGGAATAGCGATGGATGATGATCGGATAGCTGTGCTCCAGCATCTCGATGTCGCCCGAGGTTAGCGCACCGAAGCAGCATTCCGGCCCAACCGCGTGCCAGCCATCGGCCTTCGCCGTGGCCCCTGCGCCCGAGATGATCGAGGCAAGAACCATCGTTACATATTCCTCGTTATGCCGGGTGTCCCAACCTGCAATGTTGCAGCCGTTGGCGTGGCCCCAACTGGCCGACACCTTTTGCGGTGCCGCCTGTTCAAAGGCGAGGCGCACCGCATCGGTCAGTGTTTCCATTGGCGTGGTGGTGCAGTTCATGTGCGGTGCCGGGGATTTCGCGTTGCACAGCGTGCCCAGCGGCCCCATGTCGGTGGTCACACAGCGATAAAGCCCCTCGTTATAGGGTGGCGGCAACTGGGCGAACATCATCAGACCAAGGTAGACGCCGGAATGGCTATTTCCCTCGTAACTGTTTATGAAATAAGGAATTTGTGGCGGTGATTGAATGGCGATGTGACAGCCGTTGCCCTTGATCGTCACCGTGGCGGTGATGTCGAAATCGCCAAAACCGTGGCCGGCATCTTCAAGGATCGCGGTGCCGGTATAAACGCCATCGGGCACCTCGGAGATCAGGCTGCGCATGTGGTGTTCGGCCATGTCCAGCAGTTCTGCAATGCAATCCTGCACGGTTTGCTTGCCATATTTGTCGATCAGCCGGATCAGCGCCCGCGCGCCCACCTGACAGGCCCCGATCAATGCGTTGAAATCACCCTCCTGGTCGCGCCTCGCACGCATGTTCGACAACAGAAGGTTCATCACATCATGGCGCGGCTTGCCCTTGTCCCAGATTTTCAGCGGCGGGATGCGCAGGCCCTCGGCGTAAATCTCGGTTGCGGCGGGGTTATAGCCTGCGGGCACCGGGCCGCCGATGTCGGTCAGGTGGCCCTTGCAGACCGTCCAGAACAGCAACTCGCCCTGATAGAACACCGGGTAGTACATGCAGGTGTCGATGATGTGCGAGCCGCCATAGCTGGGATCGTTGTGCAGGATCAGATCGCCCTCATTGATCTCGCCCTCGAAATACTTCGCGACCGACTTCATCGCCGGGATCAGACTGCCAAGGTGAATGGGAATATCCTGCCCTTGCAAAATCATCTCGGGCGTGTGGTTGAAAAGTGCTGTGGAATAGTCGTGCGCAAGGTTGAACACCGAACTGCGCGCCGTCTGTTCCAGCGTCAGCGTCATCTCGCGCTGCGTTGTCTCAAGCACCCCTCGCACCACTGAAAGCGTGATCGGGTCCACATTGCGTTTGGCCATTTCCAGTCCCCTCATGCAGCGCCCGACGGGCGATGGCCCCCGCAAGGGCCGACCACCCTACACTGGGCGCATTGCACAAGCGCGTCTTGTTATTGCGGGCACAAGTTCTTGTCAGTCGGCGCATCCGTTTACCGATCCGACACCGCGGCTGTTGACTCGGGGGCGCGCTTCACAAAAGCTGGTCTTGCAGCGATCAATGGAGAACGGCGTGACCTTCGCCCGCCACAGCACCGACAACCATGCCGCGCCCGACCGCGCAGGCCATTGGCATGAGGTGATTGCCGAGGCGTATTTCCCGCTGCATCTGACGTTCCGCGATGCCGCGCGGTTTCAGGGCAATCTTGAAATGCGCAATCTGGGCGAGGTGGGCTTGTCACGTCTGCGCACCGAACCCGTGCAGTATGAACGGCAAAAGCACCACATCTCGACCACAACCGAGGAACAGTATCTGATCACCATCCCGCTGCGCGCACCGGTCGAGTTTCAGCAGATGGGGCGCGAGGTGCGCTGCGATCCGGGCGGGTTTTTGCTGGAACGCGGCGACGAGCCCTATCGGTTCTCGTACGGTTCGACCAATGATCTTTGCGTACTGAAGGTCGCCAAGCCGATGCTGGCGGAACGGGTGCGCAACCCTGACCGGTTCTGTGCGCTGGTCTTCGATGGTCGCGAAGGGTTGGGCGGGCTGTTTTCAACCATGGCGCAGCAGGTGGCGCACCTGACCCCCGATCAGGGTGGTGCGGTGCTGGGACGGCAGTTGATCGAACTTCTGGCACTGTCTCTGGATCGGACGGCCGAGGCCGGGTCTGCGGTGGGCGCGGCCACTCTGCGCCGCGCCCACGCCATCGTGCAGCGCAACCTGTCAAATTCCGACTTGTCCCCCGGTATGGTTGCCGATGCCTGCGGCATCTCGAAACGCTATCTGCATCAGGTGTTCGCGCTGGAAAACTGCACCGTCGCGCAGCACATCCGCGAAGCACGCCTGCGCGCCGCGCGGGACCTGCTTCAGATGCCCGACCCGGGCCCGCTGTCGGACGTGGCCTATCGGTTCGGATTTTCCGATCAGGCGCAGTTTTCGCGGTTGTTCAAGGCGTTGTTCGGCCAGACGCCCAGCAGTTACCGCGCCCAGCAAAGACCCTCTGGCCGCCTGCACTCTTAACGCCACGCGGTCCCGGTCATGGTGACCGGCCCGCCCTCGCTATGCACCCGCAGGTCAAGACCCGCGTCACCTTGGTGCGCCTCGATCACCACGGGCTGCCCACAGGTCAGCGGCGACACCCCGCGATACGTAAACCGCGACGGGCAAGCCCCCAGAACCCGTGCGGCAAGATTCAGCATCAGCGTTGCCTGCAGCGGGCCATGCACCACCAGATCAGCATAGCCTTCGACCCCGGTCGCATAATCGCGGTCGTAGTGGATGCGGTGCCCGTTGAACGTCAGCGCCGAATATCGAAACAGCAACACCGGGTCCGGCTTCAGGTGGAGCGTGTCCACAGCAGGCCCAAGGTCGGGCGCGGGCGGATAGGCGGGCAAAACCGCCCCCGGAATAGGGTCCTCGCGGTAGACCAGATCCTGCCTTTCCGACACCACAAGCGCCCCTGACACGCCATAGTCGTGCCGCACCGACACAAAGCCCAGCGGCCCCGTCGATCCGGTCTTGAAGGTGATCGCCTCGACCGTCGTGTCGCGCTGCACCAGATCGCCCGCGCACATGGCACCCGAAAACAACACCTCGCCCCCCGCCCACATCCGGCGCGGCAACGGCAGTTGCGGCAGGGTCAGCCCAAGGTGCGGATGCCCGTCCCGCCCCAGATCGTGCGGCGGCAGGGCATCGGGACAAAGCGCCCAGAACAACCCGAGAGGCACCTCGGCAGGGGCCAGCGACGTGGAAAGCACGGCGCGAAACTGCCCGATCAGTCGGGGCGATACCGTATCCGTGCGGCTGATCCGCAGCCCGATCCACGCGCCATAGGGGTCATCCTGCATCTGCGTCATTATCCCAAGCCTCTGTCGCGATGATAACGGCCACTTTACACCGCCACAAATGCCGCATCGCAACACCAGAATTGCTTCCACGGCATATGGTCCGGCCACATCTGTTTCCATGGCGGATGTCTGTATTCCGGGATCGGTGCGCGCCATATCCGCAATTCAAAACCAAGCGGAGTGCACCCGTGACAGATCAGTCCGAAACCTAAACCGACATCCGCGATGGCGTGGCCCGGCTGTGCGCAGGGTATCCCAGCAGCTATTGGCGGGATCCGGACCAGCCGGGCCGAGCATTCTGACCTGATGCTGCTGTTGCCCCGGACGCCCCCGCTGACCGACCGCATGAAAAAGACCGATGGCCTATCCGTCATACTGGTAGACATGCAACAGGCGCGCGGCATTGGCCTGACCATCCGGCCGATCCGCACGTTGATGAACCACGTCACGACCGAAGTGTTCTTTGATCACCTGCGTGCGCCCGCAGAGGATCTGATCGGGGATGAAGGCAAGGGCTTTTGCTATATCCGGACCGGCATGAATGCCGAACGCATCCTGATTGCCGCGGAAGTTGTGGGCGATGCGAAATGGTTCATCGACCGCGCCACGGCCTATGCCCGCGAGCGTGTGGTCCCTGGCCGCCCCATCGGCCACAATCAAGGCATCCAGTTTCCCATCGCCCGCGCCTATACGAACATGCGCGCGGCCAAGTTGATGGTGCGCGAGGCGCTACGCCAGTACGACGACGGGGCAAACCCCGGCCCAGAAGCGAACATGGCCAGGACGCTGGCAGCCGATGCCAGTTTCGAGGCGGCGAACATGTGCTTCCAGACGCATGGCGGCCGATGCGGGTGCGCGGGGGATCAAGATCGAACGCGAGGGGGGGGCCAGACGGCACGGCATTACGATGCCACGGTGCAGGGCACATCCGCCTATTTCGCCTGGCTGAATCGCGGCAAGGAAAGTGCGGTGCTGCACCTGAAGGCCGCGAAATACATGGTAGTATTTCTGGCGATGCTGTCCCACGCCGATGTGCTGGTGCAAAACCTGATCCCCGGCGCGATGGCCCGGGTGGGGCCGGACCCGGTGTCCGCCGCCGCCCGCTTTTCGCGGCTGATCGTGGCCAACATCGGCGGCTATGGGCAGGACACGGCCAATGCCGGCATGCGCGCCTATGACATATTGGTTCAGGCCGAAAGCGGCATCGCAGGCGTGAACGGTACGCCAGATGAGGCGTGCAAGATCGGCGTTTCCGCTGCTGACATCAACACCGGCCTGACGGCCGATGCGCGCGTGCTTGAGGCGTTGCTTTCCCGCAGCATCACCGGACGGGGGCGGCAGGTGGATGTGGCGATGTTCGACGTGATGGCCGACAGGATGGCCGTGCCCCTGCTTCACTACGAACAGGCGGCGCGACAGACCTGCTCCACGGGCTGAACCAAGCGGTGATCCATTTCTACGGTCTGATGATGTGCGCGGATGGCACGCTGGTCGTCCTGGTGCAGAACAACGCGAATGGGCCCGGTTCTGCGTCGCCGTCTTGCGCAGACCCGACCTTGCCGCCGATCCCCGCTTTGCCACCAATGCCGACCGCGCTGCGAATCGCATCATCCTTGACGGCGAGGTAGAACCAATGGTCGCGGCTTTGCAGATAGCCGAGATGATCGCGCGGCTGGAGGCGTCGCATCGCCTGGGAACTGCTGTCCACCGTTGCGGATCTTGCCATCCACCCTGCCTTGGCACGGATGCAGGTGCCCTTGGCCGATGGCAGATCGGTATCAATGCCCCGCCCACCCGGACGGGGGGCAGAGTTCACCAGCGGTGCAGTGCCCGAAACCGGCACCGCAACCGCCCGGCTGCGGGCCGAACTCGCGCCCTGACCTGTTTTGGCAGCGGCCATTTCGGGTCAGTCAGCCCGACCGGATAGGCGCGCGACTGGAACGCGTCCTGTTCATAGGTGCCTTCCGTGATGATCAGCCCCAGACCGCCCCGTGCGCGGCGGGTATAATAGGCCGCCATTTCGTCGGTGGGTGTCCCATCGGCCTCGGCCATCTGGCGGGTAAGGGGGGCCATGGCGATCCGGTTGCGCAGAGTTATCGGGCCAAGCTTGATCGGACTGAACAGGGTGGAGAAGGCTTCGCTCATCGGTTTCTCCATATCTAAGGTTAAATCCGTCCGACCAAGACGCTGGATTGACAAGGCGGTTGATGTGCCTTCGAATAAGGCGGACCACCGCCTTGGTGACCGGGGCCGCTGCGCGGTGCGGGGCGTGCGCAAGGATCAGTTGCCGGCTGATCACCGGATCGGTGATCCTCTGCGCGATGACCCAACCTGCGGCAAGGTCCGCTTTCACCGCCGTCAGCGGCAAGATGGTGCGCACGGCACCTGAGGTCGCAAGGTCGGCAGGGTGTCCAATTCCATCGCAACCGTCAGTTCGATCTGTGCCCGCACAAAGGATCTAGCGCCTGACATGGGCGCCCGGCGTTGTCTCAGGCCAAGGTCCTGCGTTCTTGCGGGCAGGTATGACCGCACTGGCGTCGCGCGCGGCGATAGCCACGTTGCAAGAACGCGTGTCATAAGCGCCTTCGGCACTGAGCTTGCCAATAGACTGCTCAGGTGGGATCTGATTGCAAAGCTCGGACAACATTGGCGCATCACCAACCCGGCTACCAGTGACTTCAATTGCCCTGATCACCAGCGTATTGGCATCAATCCCATGGTGGACCTTGCGCCATTGCCCAGGCTTGGAAGGTCCGTGTTTCTTGGCAAACCATTCTCCTTCACCCTCGGTTTTGATCCCAGTGCTATCAATCAACAGGTGAAGCGCGTCCTTGCTGGGCTGATATGGGATGGCGACATTCAGACATTTTTTGGCGGCGCTATAAAGTGCTGAAGTCCGGCACCGACCAATCCAGTCCGGCAAGCTTCAACAGGCGTTCCACCAGCCCTGTCATTTGCCCTAATGGCAGCCCGACCAAGGCCATCAACATCAGACACGCCTGGATCGCGGCATTGGTGAACGTGGCCAGGCGACCCGTTTTCCATTGGGCTCAGCCAGGCAGACCGTCTCAGGGTCAAACCAGATCTCCAGACAGCCGTGCTGCTTCAAGACGGCATTGTAGGCGCGCCAATTCGTCTTGCGGTAGGTCGGGGCTGTGGGTTTGCTCATGCCATCCAACTAAGGCCTTGGAGTCACGCGGGGAATCCCTGATGATTTGTGCAACGATGCCGCGTCAGACCCAAAAAGCGGACGTTGAGGAATTCCCGATCGACTATACTATGGGTCACTGGGAAAAGTTACCATCGACCGATAGGCTGACGGCGAAGCATTCTTTACAGGAGTTCTATCATGCCAAATGGCGCCATTCCCGGTTTGCATCACATCACGTCGATCTGCGGTTCACCGCAGGACAATCTTGATTTCTATGCCCGACGACTGGGGCAACGGCTGGTGAAAAAGACGGTGAACTTTGATTCTCCCGACACCTATCATCTGTATTATGGCGACAAGTCGGGAACGCCCGGCACCATCATGACCTTTTTCCCCTTCGTCGATGCAGGTCCGGGGCGTGCCGGTCCGGGAATGGCGAGTGCGGTCGCGTACCGGATGCCGACGGATGCGTTCGACGCCTGGTCAGAACGGCTCATGCTGGCCGATGTGGATGTCGATTGCGGGCAGGAGAGGTTCGGAAAGCGGGTTCTTGCGCTGCGCGATCCCGACCGCGCGCTGGTCGAGTTGATCGAAACCGATGGGCTGGACGGAGAGGCGCTGGACGGCTTCCATTCGGTCACGCTGTGGGAGCGCGCGCCCGAGGCGACGGCGCGTCTGCTGACCGAGCATTTCGGCTACGCCGAAACGGCGAGTGCGACAGAGGACGGCGTGGAACGTCTGCGGCTGGAGGCACAGGGCGGCGGGCGCGGATCCATTATCGACATCATCCGCTCGGACGCGCCCACGATCGCACGCAGCGGCGCGGGCACCATCCATCATGTCGCGTTCCGGGCCGAAAGCGACGAAATTCAGATGGAATGGCATGACCGGCTGGCAACCGCCGGTTTCGATGTGACGCCGGTGATTGACCGGCAGTATTTCAATGCGATCTATTTCCGCGAACCGGGCGGCGTGCTGTTCGAGATCGCCACCGACCCGCCGGGTTTTGCTATAGATGAACCCGCCGAGACGATGGGCAATGCCCTAATGCTGCCTGCCAAGTATGAAGCGATGCGCGAGCGGATCGAACGGGTTTTGCCTCCGCTAAGACCGGCCCGATGAAACGCGCCGGCGCCCATGGCGCGCGGGCCCGGGCCGGGTTGGTGCTGATCCACGGACGGGGCGGATCGGCGGATGAGATGCTGTCGCTCGCGGCTGGCCTCGGGCTGCCCGATCTCGCCCTTGTCGCGCCAGAGGCGCCGGGCCGGTCGTGGTGGCCCACCAGCTTTCTGGCCCCCACGGCCCAGATCGCGCCCTTCGTCGCAGCAGGGATTGATGCCGTAGACGCGGCGATCGCGGCACTGGTCGCTGAGGGATTGCCAAGGTCGTCGATCAGCCTTTGCGGGTTCAGTCAGGGAGCCTGTCTTGCCTTGGAATACGCAGCGCGCACAGGCGCCGGGCTGTCGGCGGCCTTCGGCTTTTCCGGCGCTTTGATCGGCACGGGTGATGCGCAGGGCGCCGCCCGTGATGACCTTTATGGCCATGTCGCCAAGCGCTTCGACTACGCGCCGCGTCTTGATGGTGTCGCAATCGACATGGGTTGCCACGCGAAAGATCCGCATATTCCCTTCGCGCGGTTTGAGGAAAGTGCCGCGAACCTACGCAAGCTCGGGGCCCAGGTAGCAATCCGTACTTACCCCGGCGCGGGCCATGCAGTGATGCAGCCTGACATCGCGGCCCTGCGTTCACATTTCAACAGGCCCGCGCAGGGAACACCGGTCAAAGGTCGGCCGTAAGTCTGCGGTCCATCGCAATATCAAGGCTTGATCACCCCACCGCCGGGCAAGCTGATGCGCTGCAACATGGCCTATTCCGGAATTCCCTTCACCGACGGCTCTGCGGAATCTGCCCGGTGGCGGTGAAGGGCTGGCCCGGATGTGGGCAGCGCAATCAGGTGTCGTACAACCGGCGGATCTTCGGAACTGTGCAGTTTTTGAAGTGCCGCCTGAATCGCCGCTGCGGATTTCGACGCGCGGTGATGCTTGCGCAGATGTTCGGCTCAGGACGCGACAAAGAACCATTCGGTGATCTTGGCGGGATTGTCGACGTCCTCGAGTATGCCCCAAGCGTAGGCCCCGTCTGGTCGGCGCTCGACGGAAAGGGCATGGGCCAGATCGCGGAAGGCAACCCGGTCTTGCGAGGCGACGCGGTAGTCGAAGGTCACGATGACCGGACCACGGTTTGCTCCACCCTCAGAGTCCAGTGCAGGCTCTGGCCAATGCATTAATGTGCTTGGCCTTGAGGCCAAGCAGTTCATCGCGCGCCTCACCGAACGGGTTTTCATCAGGATGACATCCAGACCTGCCCCGCTCAGCCCACGATGCACCGATTGCGACCAAGGGCCAGCCTCACGCCCTTTGGCGGCAACAGGACCTTCCTGTTTCTGGGCCGAACGCACCAAATTCTCGGGTTCACCGGCAACCTGCGGCTCTTTCACGATCTTGCCATGCTCTTTGATCACGCAAATTGCCGTCTACGCCAGCGACACATTCAACCCGACAAACAGTCTTATCCCATGGTCCTCCATGTGGATCAAATACGGGACGGTCGACAACGTGCCTCTGATCTTGCAAGCAGTAGCGGGCAGCGCGTCGAGCCAATCAGACGACCGAGTCCCCCCTTTTTCAGCCCAAGGCTCGAAACCGTGCGCTGTGCTTTAAGATGGGTAGCGTCGATCATCACGGTCTTCCGAACTGTCGTCTCAGAGGCCAACCCTTCCATCATCCTGGCGAAGACGCGCATGTAACGCCATCGCTTCCACCGCTTGTAGCGCGCCCTCGCCGGGCCATATTTCATCGGCGCGTCAGACCGCCGCAAGCCATTGCGATCGTAGAAGATAATCCCGCTCGAAACTCGCCGATCATTGGCGCGCGGCACACCGTGGCTCTTTGGACAGAAGGGTTTAAGTCGAGCTATCTGTTCGTCCGTCAGGCAGTAGGGGTTGCTCAGTGATCCGTCTTCTTGCGGAGACTGAATAACGCCAACCGCCTGAAATCAATAGATCCGGAGCCTAAAGTTCAATTCCAGCGCATTCGGCGGTGTTCGTGATGTGACGGTGCATTGCACGTCGAGCGGCTGTCCCATCGCCGATTTCAAGCGCTGCGATAATTTCGCGATGTTCAGCAACCGACGCCCCCATTCGGGAGGGGTTGGTCCGCGGTATCGGCTGCCGCTGCGTTTCGGCCAAAAGGGTCTGGACGGTGTCATACAGTGTTTTGAGCATCAGGTTGGCGCAAGCCTGTGCAATTGTCGAATGGAACCGAAGATCGGCTTCTACATTGGCCAAAAGATCGCCAACCTCCCAACACCGCTCCATTGCGTCCGTTTCTTTGCGCAGCACGTCCAGAGCCATCGGATCTATTGTGGTGGCCGCACATTCAACGATCTGACTTTCAAGCATGAGGCGGGTTTCGAACACATCTGACAATTCAAAGGTATCGGAATATCGCCATTTTACGATGCCGGCCGTCTCGGCCCGTCCTGCCGTTACAAAAGTTCCGCGACCCGGCTCTGTCTTGATCAGACCCAGGGTTTCCAGCGTAAGCAAAGCCTCGCGCAGCGATGCACGGCTGACATTGAACTGGTCCGACAGGATTCGCTGCGACGGAATCCGGTCGCCTGTTTTCAAGGCACCATCAAGCAGCATCTGTTGGATTCGGCGGGCAACCACTTGCGGTAACGGCGTCCAGCCAGGCGTTGACAACAAACTGCGCGACAATTTTCAGCCCCTTTCGCTTCTGTGCAACCATCTGAGCCCTCTGCTTTGGCACATAGTGGCGGTTCGGCAGCAATAATCTTGTATTCGAAAACTGACATGCCTACGCTGGCCTGACCGGTCAGACCGGTTTGACCGTAACATATAAATCAAACAGGGAAAGGACCGACGATATGATGAAAAGAATGTTCTTGAAAGCTGCTGCCATTGGGGTGGCGTTGACGTTCGGTGCGATGGCATCAGCCGAAAGCCTGACCGTCGGCGCCAACATCGGCAATGTGCCGTGGGAGTTCCAGGACGATACCGGCGCAATGGTGGGATTCGAGATTGATCTGGCGACCGAGGTTGGAAAACGCCTTGGCCGGGACGTGACATTTGAGAACATTCCATTCAACGGTCTGTTCTCGGCTGTTCAGTCGGGCCGGATCAACATGGCAATGTCGTCGATCACCATCACGCAAAAGCGGCTTGCGGAAGTCAGTTTTGCCCAACCTTATTATGACAGCGACCAATCGCTGACTGTCACTGAGGCCAGCGGTTTGAAAGGGCTGGCTGACATGAAGGGCAAGGTGATCGGCGTGGATACCGGATCCACGGGCGACATCTGGGCCACCGAACATTCGGCGGAATACGGCTTTGCTGATATCCGTCGTTTCGAAGGGTTGGCCCCGGCCATGCTCGATCTGGGGAACGGCCGGATTGACGGCTACATCAGCGATATTCCGGCGCTGCAATACTACGTCAAGGACAAGCCCGAGTTTGCGGTCGTCGAGCGCATTCTGACGGGCGAGCAATATTCCATGATGTTTGCAAAGGATGATCCGCTGGCCTCCGCCGTCAGCGAAGTGCTGACCGCGCTCAAGACCGAAGGTTTTGTCGCGGCGACCCACAAAAAGTGGTTCGGCGCCGACCCCGAGGCCACGACCTCGACCGTTAAGGTCATGGATATGCCCAAGCTGAACTGAACAATGGCTCGTGAAACGGGGGTGGCGCAATCCGTTGCCCCCTTTTTCGGTACAGCAGGAAATGAGCGGATCTGATGGATATTTTTGACACCTTTTTCAACGTGCCCGTCCTGATCCGCACCTTTCCACTCCTGATGTCCGGCCTGTGGATTACCGTTCAGATCGGCGTTGTCAGCATTGTCGCGGGCCTTGTGCTGGGCATGGCTCTGGCGCTGGTCCGGCTTTATGCAGCGCGTTGGCTACAGGTTATTGCCAAGCTCTACATCAACTTCATGCGGTCGATCCCGCTTCTGGTGCTGTTGATCATCATCTACTACGCGCTGCCCTTTGTCGGAATTCGACTGTCGCCTTTCATGTCTGCCGTGTCGGCGTTGTCGCTTGTCTCGGGCGCATACACGGCCGAGATTTTTCGTGCCGGGATCGAGGCTATTCCGAAAGGTCAGTTCGAGGCGTCGTCTGCATTGGGGCTTGGGTATCGGCATATGATGGTCGACGTGATCCTGCCGCAGGCGATCCGTATCGTCATTCCGCCGCTTACCAACAACTGCATCAATGTCATCAAGGACACCGCGTTGGCGTCGGTCGTGGCGATGCCCGATCTATTGAAACAGGCAACCCAAGCGCAGGCCCTTGCCGCCAACCCAAGCCCCCTGATCGGCGCGGCGATCATCTATGTGGTGTTCCTGTGGCCGCTTGTGGCGGCGGTATCCCGGCTGGAACGCAGCTATGGCAAGGCAGATCACTGATGGGCAGCACAATCCGGATCAGCAATCTATGCAAGAAATTCGGCACCTTCACGGCACTGCACAGCCTCGACCTTGAAATTGCCGAGGGTGAAGTGGTCTGTGTCATCGGACCGTCCGGTTCGGGTAAATCGACACTGATCCGGTGCATCAATCTGCTTGAACCGTTCGAGCCGCAAAGCAGAATCCTTGTCGGCGAAGTGCCGGTTGAGGCGGGGCGCAATCTTGAAAAAGTGCGCGCCGATGTCGGGATGGTGTTCCAGTCGTTCAACCTTTTTCCGCATCTGACTGTTCTGCGCAACGTGATGCTGGCACCGATGCGCGTTCGCGGCCTGACGCCTGCGCGGGCCGAAACCCGTGCGCGCGAATTGCTGGCGCGCGTTGGAATCGAAGGTCAGGCCGAGAAATATCCCGGCAAACTGTCGGGCGGCCAGCAACAGCGCGTGGCGATTGCGCGCGCGCTCGCGATGGACCCGAAGGTGATGTTGTTTGACGAACCGACCTCTGCCCTTGACCCCGAAATGGTCGGCGAGGTTCTGGACGTGATGAAATCACTGGCAGGAACCGGGGTGACCATGGTGGTCGTGACGCATGAGATGGGCTTTGCCCGCCAGGTGGCCGACCGCGTTGTGTTCATGGATGGCGGGCGGATCGTCGAGACCGGAACGCCGATCCAGATTTTTGATCATCCGCAACACGAGCGCACCCGCAACTTCCTTGGCGCAGTGCTGAACCATTGATCCATTGACCGGAGACCAGAATGACCGCCCCAGCCCTTGATCTTGACCATGTGCGCAGCAACTTTCCCGGACTTTCGCGAGGCTGGACCCTGTTTGACAACGCAGGCGGATCGCAGATCCTGCAAGGCGCTGTCGATCGCATGACGGAATTTCTGCTGGAAAAGAACGTCCAGATCGGCGGCAGCTATGATATCTCGCTTGCCGCGGCCGCGGCCTTGCGAGACGGGCGTGACGCGGCATCCACCTTGATGAATGCCTCCCGGCCTGAAGAGATCGTTTTTGGCCCTTCGACAACAGTATTGCTGCAAAATCTTGCGCGCGCCATGCGCAGCCAACTGCAGGCAGGCGATGAAATTATCATCAGCCAGGCCGATCACGAATCCAACATCGGACCCTGGATGTGGCTGCAAGAGTTCGGCATCATCATAAAGACGTGGCCCCTGAACCGGGAAACCTATCAACTCGATCTGGCCGATCTTGCCCCGTTGATGACAAAACGCACCAAACTGGTGGCGGTGACGCATGTTTCAAACATTCTTGGGCAGGTGAACCCGGTTGCGGAAATTGCCCGCTTTGTTCACGAACATGGTGCCCGGATTTGTGTCGATGCCGTAGCCTACGCCCCGCACCGCGCGATTGATGTGCAGGCATGGGATGTCGATTACTATGTGTTCAGCCTTTATAAGACCTACGGGCCGCACTACGCTGTGATGTATGGAAAATATGATTGCTTGTTGGAATTGGACACGCTGTATCACTACTTTTACGGCAAGGACAAGGTTCCGGGCAAGATGGAGCCGGGTAACCCCAGCTACGAATGCGCTTATTCCACCGTGGCGATCCGCGACTATTTTGCCTCGCTTGGCTCGGGCCCGACGGTGAGAACCAAGGTGGAATCGGGTTTTGCATCGGTTACGGCGCAGGAAGATGCGTTGGTCGGGCGGCTTTTGTCCTATCTGACCTCGCGAAATGACTGCGAGATTTTCGGCGCGACGCGTAATCAAGGATCAACGCGAATTCCAACGGTCGCTTTCCGGTTTGACGGGCAAAACTCGGGCGCGATTTGCAAAGCGATGGATGAACACAAGATCGCAATCCGCCACGGAGATTTTCACGCACGACGACTGGTCGAGGCGCTGGATCAGATGAAAGACGGTGGTCTGGTGCGCGTCTCGATGGTGCATTACAACACATTGGCCGAGGTAGACCGCCTTTGTGCAGCATTTGACGAAATTCTGCGAAAGGCGGCTTAGGACATGCGCGACCTGATGGTGGGCGGCGGCGGTGTAGCAACAGCCGCTGATTTAACGCGTTGCGATACTGGCATTCTCTGCCGCTCACATCCCGTTGCAAAGGGATTGTCTTCTGATCCCGCTTTGACCGCCAGGAGCCAAAGAGGAGATCACAATGTTCCATGCATGGAAGCAGGAAAAAGCCACGGAAGCGCTGGTTGATGAGGCGCAGGCGCTTGCGGACAAACTGTCGGAAACCAAACCGCATATCCGAGATAGTCACGCCGCCGCCGCACAGTTCTGGGCAGCCTCTTACCTTGCCACTGGACAGGATTTGTACAAGCTGAACGATTGGACACCCGCAGCAGCAGCCCGGTTCGCTGCGGATGCTCAGTCCAGAATTGCCACCCTGCGAAAGAAACGCGAATATGAGAGCAGTGACGGTCTGGCGATCTGGCTGCACACCGCCCGCGCGGTGGCAGAGCCGCGGGTCGCGCCGGCGGCGCGCGAGATTTGGCAACAGATCCTGAACGCTGGCCCGAATGCGCGTTCGATGGCACTTGATCTGTTGCACGACGCCGGATTGCCGGTTGACGAAGATCGCCGCTCTCCCAAAGGCTTCGGCGTCAACGATCAACGCGTTGGGTCAACTTGAGTCAGCACCGCAATGACTTCGGAAACGAGCCGGCTCGATCGGAACAATTGGCAGATGCTCCGCCAAGCTGATGCGGCACACGGGGCACGGTCCAGGTGGACGGCCCCGAAATCCGCCGCTATGACGCCGCAACATGCGACTTTTTCGCTGCCAAGAATTGGGGTCAGAGACATGCTATGGGACATCCGGGCGCGCATGAGGCCGGCCCTTGCGGTCATCGATCTGATCCCCAACATACACCGATCCGCAGCCTTGACGGTGCTGCGACGTGCCGTGCTGGATGGTCGCCCCGCAGTGCTGTCGCTGTCAGCAGAGGACAAAGAACTGGCCCTTTATGACGCGCCCGTGCAACTGACCTCGCCCATCGGCGCCCGTGTGCTGCAAGCCCTCTACTACAGAGGCCATCTCAAGCTGAAGAAACCCGCCGCCAAATCCTTGCCCGCGCTTGAAGCCTATATTGCGACCGAGGCCGTTTTCCGTGCGGATGTGGCCAAGGTTTTGGCCGCAGAGGACGCAAAGCGCCAACGGCTGGACGAGATTATCGCAGATCCCAGCTGCGCCCACCCCGAGGAATTGAGCCCTTACCTGATCGACAAGGTGATGTCGGGCCGTCTTGGACATGGCGTATATGGCGATCTGCAGATTGGCGGTATCACCTGCCACCGCGCGTTAAGCGATGCTGTGATGTCGGACGGTGATCGCCACCGCGTCGAGGTCAAGACGGTTTGCTGGTGGCTGGACGAGAATGGCCACCGCCTGGGCGATCCCGAATAGAGCCAGGCAGCGGCGTGGGTTGCTGCAATTCGCAGCCCGGAACTGCTTGGTTTCGGAAAAAACTGGAGTGTGGAATCGGTCCGCACAGGTCAGGGCATGCCACTTGCATGCCTATTTTAACCGGGTGGCGTCACTGATGTTGAGTTGCGAGTTGACACTTTGGTACGCGCGTTCCAGTTGGCAAAGTACCTACATAAGAAATGAGCTCGAACCCTCGTGAGTTCCGACCGTCTTCCACCTTCCCCTGCAAGACCCTCTTTTCGGGCGCGGTTTTCTGCGCTGCGCAATATCTGGCCATTCCTGACGCTTGTTTGGCAAGCCAGCCCTTCCCTGATGTTGGCCTCCATGGTTTTGCGCTTGATCCGGGCCATTCTTCCGGTATCCGCGCTGTGGATCGGCAAGTTGATTATCGACGAAGTGGTGCGGCTGTCGGATCTGCCGGACCGCCCCGCAGATCTGTGGGGCTGGTGGGTCAGCGATGCGCTCGGGTTGCTGTTGACCTATGTGCTGGTTGAATTGGCGCTTGCGATTCTCTCCGACGTGCTGGGCCGGGTGGTGGGGTTGGTCGATACCTTGCTGTCAGATCGGCTGACGATGTCGTCCTCCATCCGGCTGATGAAACATGCCGCGACACTTGATCTGGAAGATTTTGAAAATGCGGAGTTTCAAGACAAACTGGAGCGCGCGCGACGGCAGGCCAGCGGGCGCATGACGCTGATGGGCCTGTTGTTTACGCAAATGCAAAATCTTATCACCGTTGCTACATTTGCGGCGGGTTTGGTTGTCTTCAATCCTTGGCTGATCCTGCTGCTGGCCTTGGCGCTGATCCCGGCCTTTATCGGTGAGGCACATTTCAATGCCCAAAGCTATTCGCTTGATTTTGGTCGCACGCCCGAACGTCGTGAGTTGGATTATGTGCGCCAGACCGCCGCCAGTGTTGAGTCTGCAAAAGAGGTCAAGATCTTTGGTTTGAACGGGTTTCTGACCGACCGCTACCGCGAGTTGTCGGAAAGCTTCTATAAAGCCAGCCGAAAGATCGCGCAAAGACGGGCGCTGTGGGGCGGCATTCTGACCGCGCTCGGCACATTTGGTTACTACGCTGCCTATGCGTGGATCATCGCGGGCACACTTGCGGGGCAGCTTTCGCTGGGCGATCTGACGTTCCTGTCGGGGTCTTTCTTGCGCCTGCGCGGGTTGCTGGAAGGTTTGTTGACCTCGTTCTCGTCGACGGCATCGCAGGCGCTTTATCTGGACGATCTGTTCAGCTTCTTTGAAGTGCAGCCCGAAATCCTGTCCGCCCCGGACGCCTTGCCGTTCCCGATTCCGGTCCGCCAAGGCTTTGTGTTCGAAAATGTCGGCTTTCGCTATCCAGGTGCCGAACGTTGGGCCGTGAGGAATTTGAGCTTTACCCTGCAGGCGGGCGAAACGCTGGCGCTTGTCGGTGAAAACGGCGCGGGCAAAACCACCTTGGTCAAGCTGCTGGCCCGGCTTTATGACCCCGATGAGGGTCGTATCATGCTGGATGGTCACGAGCTGCGCCGCTATGATCTTGATGGATTGCGCGGCGCGATGGGGGTGATCTTTCAGGACTTCATGCGCTACAATCTCAGCGCCGCCGACAACATCGCCGTGGGGCGCATTGAGGAGCGCAACAACCGCCCCCGCATCATCGATGCCGCGCACCGCAGTCTGGCTGATCAGGTGATTGCACGCTTGCCGGGCAAATATGACCAGATGATAGGCAAACGCTTTCGCAACGGGGTCGAGCTTTCTGGCGGTGAATGGCAAAAACTGGCCATTGCGCGGGCCTACATGCGCGGGGCGGAAGTGCTGATCCTTGACGAGCCGACTGCAGCACTTGACGCACGGTCGGAGTTCGAGGTGTTCCAAAGATTCAAAGAATTGAGCGCCGGGAAAACCGCCATCCTGATTTCGCACCGCTTCAGTTCCGTGCGGATGGCCGACCGGATTCTGGTCCTGGTCGACGGCCGTGTCGAAGCGTCTGGAACGCATGAAGAACTGCTCGCCGAGTCGGGCCGCTATGCCGAACTTTTCGAGCTTCAAGCGGCGGGTTATCGGTGAACAAGACGCATGCCGGTTGCATTCGCGGGCTCTAGCTCAACACGCGCTGAACCGCGAAAACAAAAAGGGCTCTGGTCCTGGCCGGACGAAAGACCCGTGGGATGTGACCCAGCCCGTACCTTTTGATGCGGGAGTGTGCACGACCACACATGAATACAACTTTAACCAAGATTAACAAATAGCTCGCAATTCTGATGCATATTTTGTTCAGAAGCCAGCAAACATGTTCGTGTATGACATCCTCATGCGATGGTTCGATGTTGTCGCACCACTGACAATTTTGTCAGTCATGTTGGGTCCGATAAGAAAGTATTTCCCAAGCCGAAAGCTGACGAGGTTCGCTCTTGGCGCCACTTCATAAGGGCGGTCCTTCAGATCCGCCGCCAGATCCTCGATCAAAAGATCGACCGACGTCCCCTGCCCCACGACCGGTGCCGGATCGTCGCGCGCAACCGGCGTGGCGCTGGCAAACAACACCGCCTCGGTCCGGCGCATCCATTCGCGCCAGCGCAGATCGGCTGGCAGGTCAGCCAGTTCGCGGTCCAGTTGCGGCTCGTTGTGCCCTGCCATGGTCAAACCCCGTAAAGCCGGAAGGTGTCCCGCCCGGTCAATTCGCGCACGACGCCGAGGTCCAGCAGCCGGCCGGGCCAAAGCGCCAGTCGCACGCCGTTGATCGCGTCCACAAGGCTCAGGTGCGCCAGCGCCGCGCCCGACCGGTACGCTGCCGCCTCAAGGCTTTCAGTCGGCGCGGACACGATCCAGCCCGGCAGCGGGGGAAGCGCAGGCAGGGGTCCGGCTTCAAGCTGGAACGACGGCTGATCCAGCCCACGCTTGATCGCCACTTCCCAAGGGCTGGCGACACTGAACCACAATGTATTGGCCGGGTTGGCGATCAACGATCGCGCCGCCGCCCCATTCCTGCGCTTATCGAAGGCGGCCGAAAGCAGGATATGCGTATCGAGCAGCAAGTTCATGGACGCGGCCCGAGCTGGCCTTCTTTTCTTCCCTCGAACAGGCCGCTGATCTCATCGGCAAACAGGTATCGAAATCCTCCGGCACGGTGAACTTGCTCGTCAGAAATTCTGGGCGGCGCGGTGGCTCCTGCTTCAGCATCGTCACCTGATCAGTGGTTTCCCGTCCGGGCGATCAGGAAGGGCCCGCCATGCAGGGCACCTTCGACCCGCTTTGACAGATGCGTCTTGGCGTCATGGTTGCGAGCGATCTTCGTGGCGACCTACGACCTTAGTTTAGTAAACTTAGTTTGTGCATGCTTTCATTGCAGGACCCAGCGATAGGCTTACCGAAGGTCTTTGGAATGACCAGCCTCGCCCTGCCCTCTTGCGTTCAGCTGTCAAACGCCGACGAAGCGACCCTGACTGAACTTTACCGCCTTGACCACACTACCCAATACCTTGCGCCCCGCGGGAACGTGATCTGACCTATGTCTCGACCTGGAGGATGGCGGCCTTCGGATGGCCATTGTCTTAGCTGGAAAAGCAAAACATTGCGCTGCAGTTCATTCTGGGCAATGCGCAGGGTGTGGCGATAGAGTTGCAGGGAATCGGCCTGCGGGTCGCGCTGATCTGCCTGCCGATTGGCCGCGCCAAATGCGACGGGCGGTCGAGAACGGGTGGAAGTGGTTGCTGGTGCGTGACAGGGTGTTGTGCAGGCCCGAGGCCGGAAACAAAGAAACGGAAAAGCCTATGCGAAAAGCCACCTCTACCACGCTCATCGCAGTGGCGCTTGGGACCGCATTCGCTGCAGGATCAGCAAAGGCCGAGCCGAGCGGATATTACGCAGTCGCCGGCGTCGAAGCCGACGACCTGTTGAAAATGCGTGCCGGGCCCGGAATCAATTACAAGATTGTCCTGGGTTTACCGAACGGCGCGGAAGTGTGGGTGCACAGTTGCGAACGGAGCGGCAGCACGAGTTGGTGCAAGGTTTCCCTGAAGCGGTCTCGCGGGCTCAAGGGCTTTGTATCGGGGGCGTATCTGCAGAAAATGTAAGACGTTGGGCGGTGACCGGGAATAAGATCGGCGCTGAAATGCAGGTCGCCCGTGGTAATCGGTCACGCCGGATGAATAGTCGCAACGCAGAAATGGAACTTCATTTGACCCCCTTCGACGCCAACCGCCTGATCTTTCGCATCGAGTCGGTGCCGTTGTTCGCGCATACCTATGCTTGGCACCTGAACTTTCGGCTGGGCGATGCGACGCCGCTTGACTTTCTGCAATTTGCCCATCTTCACGCACTGAAAGGCGTGAAGATCCATGTCGAGGATGGCGAGGCGCGGTCCTTGCTGCACGCCCCGGAAAGCCGCGCCGCGTTTGCAAGACAGGCTCACAACCTTGGGCTTGAGATCCACATTGAAACATCTGCTACCGATGAGGCTACACTGCGCGCCGCGATTGCGGTGGCGCAGGATACCGGGGCTACCTCTGTCCGCTGCTATCCGCGCTATGCCGGACCTGTGTCTCAGATCATCGCGCAGACCATCACAGATTTGCGGCGCCTGGCCGCACTAGACCCGGAGGGGCGGTTGGACTTCCTGCTGGAACAGCATGAGGATCTGAAATCACATGAGCTGGTGCAGATCCTGCAGGCCGTGCAGAACCCCCGCCTGACTCTGCTTTTCGACTTTGCCAATATGATCAATGCGTTCGAGACACCCGAGGAAGCCCTGCTCACGATGTCCCCCTATGTCACCGATGTGCATATCAAGGACGCGGTCATTCTGCCGGATCGCGGGGGCTTTGCCCATCGGGCGTGCCGCTCGGGCGAGGGTGACATCAATTTTGCCGGTCTGTTGACCACGCTTTTGCTGCTGGGCGACAGCCCGCAAATCCGCGCGTTTGGCTGCGAGGAAGAGAACGAAATGTATGCTCCGGCCTACCGCTTTCCCACCGATCCTGCCGACCCGATCATCCCCGCGCGCGAGGCATCGACCACCGATCCGGCACCGGGCGAGGATCTGCGCGCCCGCCTGATCCGCGAAAAACACGAAGCCACCGCGCAGATTGTCTATATCCGGCAGATCCTTGCAGACCTCTCTGCCCAAGCCCGAAAGGCGCTCGAATGAACTATTGGCCCGCCTCGTCTTCGACCACACCGCGCTATGCCGGTCCGGTCAGTTTCTTTCGGCTGCCAACCCTGTCGAACCCCGCCGATGCCGATATCGCGATCATCGGCCTGCCCTATGACGGCGGCACGACCAACCGCGCCGGCACCCGCCACGGCCCGCGCGAGATGCGCGCGATGAGCATGTTCATCCGGCCCTTCCATCATGTGACCAAAACCTCGCCTTACAGCACCCACCGCGTGGCCGATTTTAGCGATTGCCCGATGAACCCCATCGACATCGCGGAAAGCCTGCCGATGATCACGGCGTTTTATGAAACCTTCCGGTCTGCCGGGACAAGGCCGCTGACGGCGGGTGGCGATCACCTGATTACCTTGCCCATTCTGCGGGCGCTGGCAAAGGATGGTCCGGTGGGGTTGATCCAGTTCGATGCCCATTCCGACACGAATGACAGCTACTTTGGCGGCCACAAATACACCCATGGCACGCATGTCCGGCGCGGCATCGAAGAGGGTCTGATCGACCCAAAACGCTGCGTGCAGATCGGGATCAGGGGCAGCCGCTATGCGCCCGACGGCAATGATTTTGCCGAAAACGCAGGTGTGACGACGCTTTATATCGAGGATGTCTATCGCCTTGGTATCCCCGGCGTCATCGCCGAAGCCCGCCGCATTGTCGGCGATCTGCCCACCTATCTGACCTTTGATGTGGATGGCATTGATCCGGCCTATACCCCCGGCACCGGAACGCCCGAAGTAGGCGGCTATACCGTCTTCGAGGCCCAGTCGATGGTGCGCGGTCTGGCGGGGCTGAACCTGATCGGGGCCGATGTGGTCGAAGTGGCGCCCCCGTTCGATCCGACTGGCAATACGGCACTGGTCGGGGCTACGATGATGTTCGAAATTCTTTGCATCCTGGCAAGGTGAAGCCAATCTGACCAAGACTGGCCAACAGTTCGTTCGATACGTTTCACGTCGGTGTTGATTGAAAGAATCTTTCCGGGACTGTTACAAATGCTTGTCATAGGCGCCACACAATCGTTACGGTTCACGCCAACAAGACCCCGAGCAGTCGCGCAATCAGCTGCAATCGGGGCGATGACCACCAATCCAACGGGAGAACGGAAATGATCAAGAAAACAAACCTTGCTGCATCTGTCAGCGTGCTGGCCATGCTGTCGGCGACCATCGCTTCGGCCGATGCTATGGCCGATCTGGAAGCCGCAGCCATCTCGGAAGGCATGCTGACCACGATTGCCCTACCGCATGACTGGTGCGGCTATGGCGGCGTGATCGACGGCTTCAAGGCAAAATACCCCGGCATCACTGTGAACGAGTTGAACCCCGACGCCGGCTCCGCCGATGAGATCGAGGCGATCAAGGCCAATAAGGACAATACCGGCCCGCAGGCGCCCGATGTGATCGACGTCGGCCTGGCGTTCGGACCCTCGGCCAAGGACGAAGGTCTGACCCAGCCCTACAAGGTCGCCACTTGGGACGAGATCCCCGATGACGTGAAAGACGCCGACGGCCACTGGTATGGCGACTATTACGGCGTGATGGCGATCGGCGTGAACACCGATCTGGTCGATAATGTGCCAACCACCTGGGACGACCTTCTGAAACCCGAGTATGCACAATCCTTCGCGCTAACGGGCGATCCGCGCGCGTCGAACCAGGCGATCCTTGCGATCATGGCTATGGGCGTGAACAAGGGCGCCGCACCGGGCGAAGACTCGGGCAAGGTCGGCCTTGATTTCATGGCCGAGCTGAACAAGGCCGGAAACTTCGTGCCGGTCTCGGCCAAGGCAGGCACCATTGCGCAGGGCCAGACTCCGATTGTCGCGGCATGGGACTACAACCTGCTGGCATGGCGTGACAGCCTGGCCGGCAACCCCCCGATGGAAGTCCTTATTCCCGAAGGCGAAAACAGTCTTGCCGGTGTGTATGTGCAGGCCATCAGCGCCTACGCTCCGCACCCCAATGCCGCAAAACTGTGGATGGAATACCTTTACAGCGACGAAGGACAACTGGGCTGGCTGGCTGGTTATTGCCATCCCGCACGCTTCAACGCGATGGTTGCCGATGGCAAGATCCCGCAAGAGATGCTGGACAAACTGCCCCCCGCCGAAGGCTATGCCAAGGCCGTATTCCCCTCGCTTGAAGCGCAAAGCGCGAACAAGAAAGTCGTGACCGAGCAGTGGGATGCAGTCGTCGGCGCCAACGTCGAGTGATCCTGTGAAACCGGCCCTCCCCGGTGCTTAGGCGCAGGGGAGGGCTTTCCAAAGCGGGGCCCCTCGGATGACAGACGCTACAGCAACTGTTCCACACGCCTCGGCGCATGCGCCCCGCCCCCGTCGCATTCCTTCTGGTGTGACGAAATGGGTGGGCGTGGCGCCTTTCATGATTTTTGCCGCGCTGTTCCTGATTCTGCCCACGCTGAACATCGTTGTCGGCGCATTTCAATCCAGTGAGGGCGGGCTGACGCTGGACAATATCAAGGGCCTTGCGCGACCCGAGATTGCCAAGCCCTTCATGATCTCGATCAAGCTCAGCTTGATCACCGCCACGCTGGGGTGCCTGATCGGCCTGGTTATGGCAGCCGCCGTCACGCGCGGGGGACTGCCAAAGGGCATCCGCGACGGGATGCTGACGTTTTCGGGTGTGGCCTCGAACTTTGCCGGCGTGCCGCTGGCCTTTGCCTTCATCGCAACGCTGGGCCGTCTTGGCCTTGTGACCATAATTGCCAAAGACGTGTTCGGCGTAAGCCTGACGGGATTTGGGTTCAACCTGATCTCGTTTCTCGGGCTGACGCTGACCTACCTTTATTTCCAGATTCCGCTGATGATCCTGATCGTCACGCCAGCCCTTGATGGCCTGAAGAACGAATGGCGCGAGGCGGCGCAAAGCCTTGGGGCAAGTGGCTGGCAATACTGGCGGATGGTGGCACTGCCGATTCTGTGGCCATCGCTGCTTGGCACGCTGGCGCTGTTGTTTGCCAACAGCTTCGGGGCCGTCGCCACCGCGATGGCGCTGACCGGATCGTCGCTGTCAATCGTGCCCATCATCCTTTTCGCGCAGATCAGGGGCGATGTGCTGCAAGACCCCTATCTTGGCTATGCCATCGCCTTTGGCATGATCGTGATTACCGGCATTGCCAACGTCATCTACATTGTTCTGCGCACCCGTGCCGAGCGGTGGCTGAAATGATCGGGCGGGCAAAGTTCTGGTCCTGGCTGGCCTTTGGTGCGGGGGTTCTGTATTTCTTTCTGCCGCTGATCGGCATGTTCGAGTTTTCGTTGCGCGCCAAGCGGGGCGAGTATTCGTTCCTTGCCTATGCAAACGTGCTGGGCGACCCGCAGTTTCAGCAAACCTTTCTCTATTCCGTCATCATGGCGTTCTTCACGATTGTCTGGGGCGTGCTCTTGGTCACGCCGACCGCGTTCTGGGTGCGGCTGAAGATGCCGAAGCTGCGGCCCGTGATCGAATTCATCACCCTTCTGCCGCTGGTGATACCGCCCATCGTGATCGTCTTTGGCTATATCCGGATGTATAATACCTCAAGCTGGCTACCGCTGACCGGCACGGCGGTGGGCACCAATATCCTGCTGATGTTTGGTTATTCCGTGTTGGCGTTGCCCTATATGTATCGCGCCATCGACACCGGTCTGCGCACCATCGATATCGCCACTCTGACCGAGGCCGCGCAATCGCTTGGCGCGGGCTGGTTCACTATCATGTTCCGTCTGATCTTGCCCAATGTGCTGGTGGCTGTGCTGTCGGGTGCGTTCCTGACATTTGCCATCGTGATCGGGGAATATGTCTTTGCCGCCTTGCTGAACCGCCCGGCTTTTGGCCCCTATATGGTCTGGATGGGCAGCAACAAGGCCTATGAACCGGCCGCCTTGGCGGTGATTGCCTTTGCCATCACCTGGGCCTGCATGGCGCTGATCCAGTTGATAACGCGGTTTTCCAAACATGAAAGGGCGAAAGGCTGATGTCCTTTCTTGTTCTGCAAAATCTTGAGAAATCCTTTGGACCCAACCGCGTGGTCAAGGATTTCAACCTGTCGATCGAAAAGGGAGAGTTCATCTCGCTTCTAGGCCCTTCCGGCTGCGGCAAGACCACCGTCCTGCGGATGGTTGCGGGCTTTGAAGATACCTCGGGCGGCATGATTGCGATTGATGGCCAGGACGTCACCGTGTTGCGCCCGAACCAGCGCAATATCGGCATGGTGTTCCAGGCCTATGCGCTGTTTCCCAACCTGACCGTCGCGCAGAATGTCGGCTTCGGCCTGAAGGTAGCGGGCAAGTCGCGGTCCGAAATCGCCGCCACCGTGCGCGAGATGCTGGAGCTGATCGGCCTGCCCACCCTTGGCAACCGATTTCCGTTCCAGTTGTCGGGCGGCCAGCAACAACGTGTGGCTTTGGCCCGTGCGCTGGCGGTTCGCCCGCGCGTGCTTTTGCTGGATGAACCACTTTCCGCGCTGGACGCCAAGATCCGCGTTTCCCTACGGGGTGAGATCCGCGAGATTCAGAAACGCCTCGGCATTACCACGCTCTTCGTCACCCATGATCAGGAAGAGGCATTATCGATGTCTGACCGTGTCGTGGTGATGAACGGCGGTGTAGCCGAGCAGGTTGGAGAGCCTTTCCAGATCTACAATCGCCCGAAAACCAAGTTCGTGGCAGATTTCGTCGGCACCCTCAGCACCTTTGACGCCGTTGTCGAAGATGCGGCCATGGGAACGGTAAGACTCGGCGACGCCAGCATCACGCTTGCCGAGCCGATTGCCGCGGCGAATGGGCAGACCGTCGCTCTGGCCCTGCGCCCCGAGGCGGTGCATCTGACGGAAGGGCCCGGCCACAACGTCTCCCTTGCCGCCACAATCACCGAAGTGGCGTTTATGGGATCGGTGATTCGTATCAAAGCAAATGCCGGGGGCATCGAGGTTTCGATTGATATGTTCAACCGCCCCGACGTCCCGCCCCCCCCAGTCGGCGCCCGGGTCACGCTGAACATCGCCTCCGGCGATTTCATCGTGCTGGCCTGAATGGCTACAACACCCGTTGGCCCAGGGCGTCAACCGCCAAAGCCAAACTTTGCAACAAATCCTAAGGCTCCTGATGCATCGCCCAGAGGACACCCGGTGGCTTAATCGAGGCTTTCAGCATTCCTTATCTAGACTCTGTAGGGATGGTGACGGTTGGCGGCATACTTCCCGCCATCGGTGCGGTTCCAGCAGTTCGGAGCGTTGTTTCGTCCGGAAACTGTAGATGCCTCGTTGACGAAATTATTCAGAGGGAAGGCGTTGGTACGTCGAACATTCCTGGATTTATCGGATCGCAGCCAATAGCATCTTTCCTGCGATCATGACCTCCAAAACACAGCTCTTTATTGCATGAATCTCACGCAATATCATTGCCTCACAGCACATGAGGGCACCATGGACGGCATGGGCGAGCGAAAATACTCGGACCATTCGGGCCTGTCGCGCGGGGCGGTCAAAACGCCAAACGCGGCGGCATGCTCGTCTTTTTTGCCGATGGTTCAATCAGCGCTGCGACATCCGATGTGCGCCGCGCGGAAATGACAGATCCAGATCAGCATCGCCGTTCGCAGGGCGGCGATGCCGCCATGGCCGTCAGTGGTGGCGGCGGTGGCGAAAGCTATCTGAAGGCCCGGGCCGCGCTGACCGATTTTCAGACGCAGCAACGGCAACTGGCGATCCAGAAGAAGAAGGGAGCTTTAGTGGATCGCGCACGGGCAGAGGTCTTGGTCTTTCGACTGGCGCGGCAGGAACGCGATACTTGGGTCACCTGGCCCGCGCGCGTTTCGGCTCTGATGGCGGCGGAAGTCGCGGCCGAAGTGGGAAAGCGAACCGGCAATCCGGTGGGGATCGAGGCGGGTATAATGCAAAGCGTGCTGGAAGCCCATGTCCGCCAGCATCTCGAGGCGCTTGCCGACTTACGCGTTTCGCTGGTTTGATCTGCGCGCTGGGCTGCGGAAGCTGCACCTGCACAATTTGAAGATCGCTTTAGTGGCGTTTGATTTCAATGGCCAACGTGCCATCCGAGGGATACAGCGCTGCCGTTAGCATTGAAGGCGTATCCGATACACCCTACCCCTGCCCACTTCCTTGGCAGACTTGACGACCAACCCCGACTTCTTGCCCAGCGCCCCCGACATCGCGCCCCTGGCAGTGTGTGGCAGCCATTGAGTTGCCGCAGTGATCTCTTCCATAGTGGCCCCTTCAGACCGCTGTAGCATCGCGACCAACAGCGCCGGTTTGGCACTTGAGACAACAAACCGACGCAAGATTGAAGTAAACGATGGCGGTTGCGGGAGCACGCGACTGCCGGAACCGACCCATTTTGCCCATTCCGGTCTAAAACCAAGTTTTGCAAAGAATTGTTCAGGTAGGTGCATTTTTATGGGACCGACAAAATTATGGGGCCGACAAATTTATGGGACCGACAAAAAATGGCCGATGTCAGGCCGGTCATGTCAGGCCCCACAGGTTAGCGTCGAAAACAACTATTCCCAGCGGTATGATGGGTTTGGGACCGAACCTAGGTTTCTTTCATCCCAGCGCTGATCCGATCACGCAGGTCTTCCGGCAGGGCGTCGATCGCACGGGTCATGAAAGTCAGATCCTGCCGCGCGGCATGCAACTGGTCGATCAGTGAAATCACAATGCCAAGGGCGGCCTCGTCCAGATCAAGATCGTCGCTCAGGTCGCACAGCAGCTCGATCCGGGCGATGTCAATGCGGCGATAGACAGTGCCATTGTCGTCGCGCTGCGGCCTGACCAGATCGACCTCGACGAACCGGACAAGCCGGTTACGGGTCAGCCGGGTTACGGTGGCTATCACCTCGTCCTCGGAAAATAGGTCTGTCATGTGGCGGCCCCTTTTATCAGATCAGCGCGGGGATCGAACGCATGAGTCTTGCGCCATTCGGTCAGGAAATCACGCAGACTGGCATCGGTTTCCTTTGGCACGACGACCTTCAATTCGACGTTCTGGTCGCCCTTTGTCTCGCGTCCGGTATGCGCCACTCCGCGCCCGCGCAGGCGCAGAATACGGCCCGAACTTGCGCCTGCAGGTATCGTCAGGCCGACCGGGCCGTCGATCGTGGGCACCGTCACTTTGCCACCCAGAATGGCCTCATCAAAGGTGATCGGCAGCGTCAGCAGGATATCGTCGCCAACCCGCCGGAATACGGGGTGGTCGCGAACCATGATGGTGACCAGCGCGTCGCCCGCAGGTCCGCCGCCAAAGCCGGGCGCACCCTTGCCACGCAGCCGCAGGGTTTGCCCATCTTCGGTGCCCTGCGGGATTTTCACTGCAAGGTTCTGGCCGTCCGGCAGGGTGATCCGGGTTTCGGCCCCGCGCACCGCATCCAGAAACGGTACATCGAGCGTGTAACGCGCATCCGCGCCGCCTGCAGCATAGCCGCCACCGCCAAAATCATCACGACCCGGCGTGCGGCCCCGGTTGCGCAGTATTTCGGCAAAGAGATCGGATGGGTCAATCCCGGCCCCGAACCCGCGACCTTGCTGATAGCGGTCGTCGGGCGCGCCAGCGAAATCGCGGTAATACTGGCGCTGAGGGCGTTCCGCGCCCTGCGCGTCAATCTCGCCCGCGTCGAAACGCGCACGGGTTTCGGGGTCTTTCAACAGGTCGTAGGCGGCAGATATCGCCTTGAACCGCTCTTCTGCACCCGTGTCATCGGGGTGCAGGTCAGGGTGCGACGTGCGCACCAACTTGCGATGCGCCTTCTTGATCTCGTCCGCCGTTGCCGATTTGGTCAGGCCAAGGGTCGCATAGGGGTCGGAGGTCTCGCCGGGGCCTTTTGCCATTCAACCGTCCCCAAATCTGCAGCCGTTCGCCACTTATCCTCTATTGCCCGACGTGCTGTCCCTGATCCAGATCAATGCGGGGCGCGCCAAGCGGCTCTAGGGTTTTACCACACGCTTCTGCTGCCTGAAAAGGGATCCGTTATCGCCGACAGGACTGACATAGGCACAAAGGATACGCTTGCGCCCAAGGCCGAAGCACATCCGGTCCCCGCGCTGGTCGGAACGCCCGCAACCCCGCCCCGGCCCAAACCCGCAAACCGGCGTTGGTATTGGGGATTGGGTGGGCTGCTGGCTGTGGTGTTGGGGCTTGCCCTTTATTTTCAACCTTGGGCCGTAAAGACCACCGAAGTGGCGGTTGAAACCGTGGCCCTTGCCCCGGCAACGCGGATTCTTGCCGTCAATGGTCGGGTCGCTGCGTCGGGGTCGGTGGATCTTCGCCCGATGGTCAGTGGCGCACTGGCGGGTATTTTGGTGGCCGAGGGCGATGACGTGTTGGCCGGTGCCGAATTGGCCCGGATCGACCCGTCGGCGCAGCAGGCGGCCGTCCGGCAGGCATTGGCCGGCCTTGACGCGGCCATTGTCGCGCAGTCCGAGGCGCAGGCAACCCAAGCGCGCAACACGGCGCTGGGGGCGAATATCGCACGGGTAACGGTCGAAACATCCGCCCGCGCCGTGCAGTCGGCGACGCAAGAGGTGGCCCGGACGACGGCAGTGTTTGACGCCGCGCAGATCAAGCTGGATGATTTCACCATTCGCGCCCCGATCGCGGGCACTGTGCTGACGCTGAACGTAGATCCGGGGCAAAGCGTTGATCCATCGACCGTCTTGATGACCCTTGCCGACCTGTCCCGGCTAGAGGTCGAGACTGATGTGGACGAGGCCTATGCTACCCAAATCCGACTTGGCCAGAAAGCTGTTTTGCAACTGGCCGGAGAGTCGACCCTGCGCGACGGCCATGTCAGCGTCGTGTCGCGCCTTGTGGATGCGGCGACCGGCGGCCTTGCCGTCACATTGGCCTTTGATGCGCCCGTGAGCGCACCCGTCGGGCTGACCGTCACCGCCAACATTATCGTCGACAGCCGCGACGCAGCGATGACCTTGCCACGCGCAGCAATCATGACCGACAGCGCCGGAACCGCTGCTTTTGTGGTGGCAGACGGCACCGCGCAGCGCCGCAGCGTGGCGGTGATCGATTGGCCCGCCGCCCGGCTGATCGTCACCAGCGGCATCGCACCCGGCGATGTCGTGATCGCCGATGCGACCGGCGTTACCGATGGGCAGGACGTGACGGGATCGGCCCCCTGATGCTTTACGCCCTCAAGATCGCGACCCGCTATCTGACGGCCAGCAAGGCGCAGACCGCCCTTCTGGTCGCGGGCGTGGCCGTCGGTGTATTCATCTTCATCTTCATGTCGGCCCTGATCGGGGGTCTAGCCGAATTCATCTTGTCGCGCACCGTCGGCGACATCAGCCATATCACAATCGAGGCAGAAGACGCAGACCCGGCCATTCTCATTTCACCCGGCGGATACGTGCTGGGCGTCACCGAAAAGGGTCGCGCCCGCACGGCTACTTTGGCTGACGCAGCAACATGGGTGCCGCTGATCAAGGCCGTGCCGGGCGTCATCGCCGTCTCACCGCAGATCACCGGGGCCGGGTTCCTGACACGCGGCGCACAGGTGGCGCAGGTCGGCGTGACCGGGGTGGAACCGGGGCGGGAATCCGCGATCCTGAACCTTGATGGCTACATGGTCGAAGGGACGGCGCGGTTGGGGTCCGGGCTGGTCGTGCTGGGGCAGACACTGGCCGACGATCTTTCGCTGCGGCTAGGGCAGACGGTGCGGTTGCAATCCTCTGCCGGGGTGGCGTCGGTTCTGACGCTGAGCGGTATCTACAAGACCGGCAACGGCAGGCTGGACGGCAGCGGTATCTACGTCAGCCTGTCCACCGCACGCACGCTTTTCGCCCTGCCCCAAGGGGTCACGCGGATCGAGATCAAGCTGGCCGATCTGAACGCCGCCGATGCAACCGCCTTGCGTATCCGCGCGTTGACCGGGCTTGACGCCGTGCCGTGGACGGATGGCGCTGAACAACTGATGGAGGCGCTGAATGCGCAGGCGCAGACCGGATATTTCCTGAAAACCTTTGCGCTGATCACCATCGTGATTGGCGTCGCGTCGGCGCTGCTGCTGTCAACCTACCGCCGCCGCCCGGAGATTGGGATCATGCGGGCGATGGGGGCGGGGCGCGGTTTCGTGATCTTTGTGTTTGTCACCCAAGGCGCGTTGATCGGGCTCATGGGCGGACTGACCGGGGCGGGTCTGGGCTATCTGGCGCTGCTGCCGTTTCCGTCGCGAGAGGCGTTCAAGTCAGGCACATTGCCGCTGGATATCACTCAAGGGTCGTATGGTCTGGCCATCCTGCTGACGGTCATCGGCGCAATCCTCGCGTCGATCCTGCCGGCGCGGTCAGCGGCGCGGGTCGATCCCGTGACGGCGATCGGCCAATGAGCGGTGCGCTGTTGCAGGCCACGGAACTGGTCAAGACCTATGGGCATGGCGATGCCGCGACGCGTGTTTTGCGCGGGCTGTCGCTGCGGCTGGACACGGGCGAGATGGCGGCACTGTTGGGCCCGTCCGGGTCGGGCAAAAGCACGCTGCTGACCATTCTGGGCACGCTGATGCAACCGACATCGGGCAGCTATACCATGCTGGGGCAAGACCTGATTGCGGGAAACGATGCCGACCTGACCGCATTCCGCAACCTGCACATCGGCTTTGTCTTTCAATTCCACAACCTGCTGCCGGATTTCACCGCGTTGGAAAACGTGATCTTTCCCACAGCGGTCAAAGAGGGGCGCGAGACAGCATCGGCCCGCACCCGTGGCCGCGATCTGCTGACGCGCATGGGGCTGGCCGAGCGGATCGACTTTCCGTCCACCAATCTGTCGGGCGGCCAGAAACAGCGCGTCGCGGTCGCCCGCGCCCTTATGAACCGCCCCGAGCTGGTGCTGGCGGATGAACCGACCGGCAACCTTGACCGCGAATCCGCCATGCAGGTGATGGACCTGATCGCCGAGATCAACCGCGATGAAGGCACGACGTTTCTGATCTCGACCCATGACGAAAAGATCGCCGCGCTGTGTCGGCGGCAGATCGTTGTGGGGGATGGGGTGGTGACGGGATGAAACCGAAAATCCTGACGACGCTGCGAACATATTCGGGCAGTTTGTTTCTTGCAGACCTGTCGGCTGGCATCACGGTCGCGATGGTCGCGTTGCCCCTTAGCCTTGCCATTGCCATCGCGTCGGGTGCGGACCCCGGCAAGGGATTGGTGACGGCCATCGTCGCGGGCTTCCTGATTTCGCTGTTTGGCGGCAGCCGCGTTCAGATCGGCGGGCCGACGGGGGCGTTCATCGTTGTGGTCTATGGCATCATTGCCAATCACGGTTATGACGGGCTAGTGCTGGCGACGTTCATGGCCGGGATCATTCTGGTGATTGCCGGGTATTTTCGCGCCGGAAACCTGATAGCACTGGTGCCTGAACCAGTGATCTACGGCTTTACCATCGGGATCGCGATTGTGATTGCGACCAGCCAGTTGAAAGACCTGTTTGGCCTGAACCTCACGTTAGTGCCCGCCGAATTCTTTGAAAAACTCGGTGCCCTCTGGGTTGCGCGGGACAGTTTCAACGCGCGCGCCTTGGCTATCGGTCTTGCCTCGATGGCCCTGATCTTAGGGCTGCGCAGGGCCGCACCAAAACTGCCGGGGCTGATCGTTGCGGTTGGCATGACCTCGGCCATCGTGGCCTTGGCTGTCTTGCCCGTGGACACGATACAGTCGCGTTTTGGCGACCTGCCACGCGGTTTGCCACTGCCCCAGCTTCCGACTTTTACGCTGGCGCGCATCACTGAACTGCTGCCCTCGGCCTTTGTGATCGCCTTTCTGGCTGCGGTGGAATCCCTTCTGTCGGCAATGGTTGCGGACCGGATGATGGGTGGGAAACACCGGCCCAATGCCGAAGTGCTGGCCCAAGGCATCGCCAACATCGGATCGGCACTGTTCGGTGGATTGCCCGCGACCGGGGCGATTGCGCGCACGGCCACGAACATCCGCGCGGGTGGCAAGACCCCTGTCGCGGGCCTGATCCATGCCGTGACGATCTTTCTGGTCATGTGGATCGCGGCCCCCTTGGCAGGCTATCTGGCGATGCCAGCACTTGCGGCCCTGCTGATCCTGACCGCATGGAACATGGCCGAGCCGCACAAATGGCGCGGCTACCTTGCCACGCCGCGATCGGACCAGTTTCTGCTGCTGATGACGATGACGCTGACCGTCGTGGTGGACCTGACCGTGGCCATCGGTGTTGGCGTCGCAGTTGGTCTGGCCCTGCGATTGCGCAGACGAGGCGACACAGCGGACGACAGCTCGAAGCCGGACAACTGACAGCGATATGCTCCGCCCTATGCTGCGAACTGAAACGTCAGTTGTGTCGCTGTGCCGCGAAAATAAGGTTTCTCGCCCTGCGGCATGATCCATGCGATTTCGCCATAGAAAGGGATCAGCATGCCGTCCTGACGACGATAATCGCTGAACCGCCCCTCCCACGGCATCATTACGGTTTTTCCACCGATCACCGCACCCCGCGCATCGACATGGATGCCAGCGATCAGCCCGTCATCGCCAAAGCGGAACAGCATGATCAGCCGCGTCGGTCCATCGGTCATCGTGGCCAGCGCCGAGGTGGCATCGACCGCCTGCCATGCGATGCCCTGACTGGGCAAAAGTGCTGTCGGATACCATGCGCATTCGGCAAACCAGCGCATCAGTTCGCCGCGCGCCGGTTCCCCGGTGCCGGACACCTTGCCCATCGGAAAAAGCCCAAGGATTGCGGGAGTCAATATGCCGGTCCCGGCCACATAGGCGTCATGCACGCGCACCGGAAACCCAGCAAACAGCATGATCCGCGCATTCCAGACAAAGCCCGGACGCTGGGTGACAACGCACTGTTGCGAGGTAAAGGGTTTCCACTGCGGCGCATCAAGGCTCATGTTGAACCTGCCCGTCATTGCGATGTCTGCGGCCCGGATGACCCTTTGACCGTCGGTCAGCGCCAGCTCGAAATAATGACGCACCGGCGCGGGAAGATCCGCAATCTCGCGCGCGGCATAGCGCACAGCATGGCCCGGGGTCTGCCCCGCATCCAGCCGGGCGATCAAGGCGCTTGTGGCAGCGCTCCACCGCCATGCACCAAGGGCAACGAGGCCACCATAGAGACTGGCCAACCCAACCAGCACAACAACGATCCACTTCAGAACATCCATGGCATTGCCTTTATGTGTTGGGCGGACCGTGCTTTCCTGTGGGCACGGGGGATACGAACCGGAACGATGCCGCCCGAAACAATGGCTTCAGGCGTTACCCGCGTCTATTACCCGTCAAATACTTACCCAGAACAAAGGCGGCGGTAAAAGCGACAAGCGAAGCGCCATCGCGGTCCGCATCGTCGGGAGCCGGGGATCGGGGCGTTGGCGCAGCGGCGGTTGCAGGCTTTGACAGGGGGCGAATTGCGACCGCCAGAAATAGCCCCGCCAGAAGCATCAAGCCAGCGCCCAGAATAAGCGCTGCCATCGCCGGACCCCATGCCGCACTGAGGGTCAAAAAGATCCAGGTCACCAGAAAGCCGATCCCTGCGGCACCAAACAGGCACGCCGTCAGACTAAGCAGGATAGGCCGCAGAAGTTTGCGCGCACCCTCGCGCGCAAACCTGTGCAGCGCCTCGTCAAGAAGTCGGTTCAACGCCGGGCCAATGCGCCGATCAGCAGACCCGCAATTGCGGCAAGTCCGACGGCCAGCAAAGGGTGCGAGACCACCGAGCTTTCCAGCTGGGCCTCTGCCGATCGGCCCTTTGTGCCGACATAATGTTCCGCCTCGCTGAAGCCCTCGGCGATATCCGCGGCCATGCCGTTTCCGCGCCGCCCAGCGATTGCAGTGACGCTTTTGGCAAGGTTCATCATATCTTCCCGAAGGGCGGACAATTGACGGCTGACCTCATCAAAATCGCTTGATGCAGAGTCACCCTTGGCAGTCTTGCCTTCGTTCAACATTCTTGTCTCCATTGGTTTGATTTGGCGGTTTGATTTGGCAGCATATCTTCAGGTTCCCGGCTACACCCTGCGGCGTGGCGAGAACGGCAGCACAATGCGACTAACTAGACCCGGACCGCTTCGGTCGCCTTTTCGGTGGCCTTGCCATCGAACGCCTCATCCGAAGCGTCCGCTTCCGCCTTGGTCTTTTGCACCAGCCCGTCGCGGTGATGGGACGGGCCGTAGATCGTGGTGAGTTTCAGCGCGTTATGCCCGGTGCAGATCACGTTGTGATGCGCGCCCGCCGGCACGACAACACCGTCGCCCGCCTTGACCTTGTGGGCCACACCGTCGATCACGATCATCCCCTTGCCATGCTC
>JBBQZP010000008.1:0-114656 GCA_038207585.1 Rhodobacterales bacterium
TGATCGTGCTGGCGATTGGGCTGACATCATGGATGCAGACGGCGCGGATCGTGCGGGGTGAGGTGCTGGCCCTGAAGGAACGCGAGTTCATTCTGGCGGCGCGGTCGATCGGAACACCGCCGCGCCGGATCATTCTGCGCCATATCCTGCCGAATGTCCTCAGCCCGGTGATGGTGTCGGCGACGCTGGGGGTGGCGGCGGCGATCATCACCGAAAGTGTGCTGAGCTTTCTGGGGGTGGGGTTCCCGCCGGATTTCCCGACCTGGGGGCGGTTGTTGAATGATGCCTATGGCGAGATGCAGCAATATCCGCTGCGGGTGATCTGGCCGGGGATCGCGATTTCGCTGACGGTGCTGAGTGTGAATTACAACGGCGACGGGATGAGCGACGCACTGGACCCGCGCATACGGGGGCGGTGAAGGAAGGGGGCCAGCGCCCTCGCCCGTGCCGGGCTCACCCCCGGGATAGTTTTGAACAGAGGAAGTCAGCTGACGTGTTTGCGGATGCGGCGGACCATGAACCAGACGCCGAGGATGATGACGGGGGTCAGAATTGCCATGGTCAGGCCATGGGTCAGGCCCATGGGACCTGCGACGGGGTAGACAGCGTAGGCGGCGAGGTTGACGGCGTAATAGCTGATTGCGACGGTCGACAGGCCTTCGACGGTGCGTTGCAGGCGCAGTTGCAGATCGGCGCGTTTGTCCATCGATTCCAGCAGCATCTGGTTTTGCGCGGAGCGTTCGACATCGACCCGCGTGCGCAGCAGTTCCGCCGCGCGTTCGGCGCGTTCTGCCATGGCGGCAAGACGGCCTTCGGCGGATTTGACGGTGCGCATCGCGGGGTCATAGCGGCGCATCATGAATTCGCCAAAGGTTTGCCGTCCGCCGACGCGCTGTTCGCGCAGCACCTCGATCCGCTGGGTGACAATCGCCTCATACGCGCCGGTTGCGCCAAAGCGGAACGAGAATGTCACCGCAAGGCTTTCGAGTTCGGCAGAGATTTCCAGAAGTTCATGCAGTGCCTCTTCCGGGCGACCTTCGGCGCGGTCAAGGCCCGTCACCAGTGCCGACAGTTTGGGGTCAAGCGCGTTCAGGCGGCCTGACAGTTCGCGCGCGCGGATCAGGCCCAGCATCGACAGGGCGCGGGAGGTTTCAATCTCGCACAGCCGCTGCACGATACGGCCCACCCGGCGGTCGCCGGTGCCGGGACGCACAAAGACGGCAAAGCGCATGTGGCCAGCCGGATCAATGTGGAAATCGCCGGCAATAATGGCCGATCCGTCCACCACCCGGCTGCAGGCCAGACTTTCGGGCACGAACCACTGCTCCAGCTTGGCCATAACCTCGGCCTCGTCGTCGGGCATGAATTCGATACGCACCAGAACAGAGGTCAGCCGGGTTCCGGGGGCTGTGGCCAGCCAGTCTTCGGGGAACACTTCGGTTTCGGCGGGGTCAAAGGGGCGGTTGGACACGCCTTGGGAAAAGGCGGAATAGGTCACGAATTCGGTGTGACTTTCCCATTTCAGATCGGTCTTGCCGATCATACCCGAAAAATGCGTGGCCCCCGGTTTGGGATGCGGCGAGGCGTGGCGGTCCAGCAGAGCCAGCAGATGCGCCGTATCGCGCGCGCGATCACGGTTTGCGGCCTGCACGGGTTCCTTGATCGCCACATAGGCCGCGTGGCTGGGCACTGTGATCGACGGAAACGGACGCGCGTGAAGCTCGTTTACAAGAGCATATCGCAGGGGATGGTCAGCAATGGGGGGCATGGGGATACGGGCCTTGACGGTGATTGCGCCAACCTAGCCGCGCCTGCCCGCACCTGCCAGATGTTTCAAGGAACACATAGGTATGCAGACCGCCTGTGACATTTCCCGCGCAACTGCGGCAACATTTGCCCGCCGGGCAGCAATCTGCAAAGTCCTGACCTTGCGTTCAGGCAGCAACGGCCGGGGGAAAGCCTGTGGCCGCCGACCAGCCCAGCCGCTGCCAATCAAGCGCAACGCGGTGCAGGCCTTGCAAGGCAAGGTCAAGTTCCGCGCCTCGTTCGGTCATCGCATATGTCACCTGCGGCGGCACTGTCGGGCTGACGGTGCGCGACAAAACCCCCGCGCCTTCCAACTCGCGCAGCCGCTCGGCCAGCATCTTGGCCGAGATGCCGGGCACACCCTTGCGCAATTCACCAAACCGTTGCGGGCCATTGGTATTTAGATACCACAGGATATAGACCGCCCACCGCGCCATCAAAAGCCGCAGGATCGTATCCATCGGGCACAGAGTCACGTCGTGACTTATCGGCATCTCATCCTCTTTGGTTACGAAAACGTACCTACTTACGAATCGTAATTATGATTGCTACCACGCCGCAGTCGAAACGTCAGGAGTTTTCAAATGTCAAAAATCGAAGTCGTCTATTTCTCGGGCTACGGCCACACCAAGGTTCAGGCCGAGGCAGTGCTTGAGGGTGCGAAATCCGCAGGCACCGCGCGCATTTGGGCGATCTCGCCCGAAGGTACGCTGGACGACGCGGCATGGGAGGCGCTGGACGCCGCCGACGCCATCATCATGGGCAGCCCGACCTACATGGCAGGCCCGGCCTGGCAGTTCAAACGCTTTGCCGATGACAGTTCCAAACGCTGGTTCAGCAGCGCGTGGAAGGACAAGATGGCGGGTGGTTTCACCAATTCGGCCACCACCAACGGCGACAAGCTCAACACGCTGACCTATTTCTCACTCTTGGCCGCCCAGCACGGGATGCTCTGGGTCTCGCTGGGCCAGATGCCCGCAAACACGATGGCGCATGGGCCCGAAGACGCGAACTGGACCGGTGCCTTCATGGGGGCGATGGCCATCTCTCCTTCGGACGCGCCCGCCGACAAGGCCCCGCGCAAGGGTGATCTGGACAGCGCCCGCGCTTATGGTGCACGCATCGCAACTTTGGCAGCCAAGCTCTGAATACCAAATTGGAAAGGCCCCGCGGGTGCGGGGCTTTTTTGACCCGTTGCCAATATTATCGACCAGTCGTCACGGCTGTGCGACGGGGGGCCTACCTTCGATAAAGTTTACCGGATAGGTGATTTCCTCTGTGGTCTGCCGCTCCAGTACGGGATCGCGCAAGGCGTCGGCGTCCGTAAGCGCGCCGCCCGAATTCGGGTCAACTTTCCCCGCCGCAATAGCCGCCGTCAGCATCGCCATATCGCGGAAAGGTACGGCCAGATCGGCCACATCCACCGAGTCAAACCGTGCGCAAGCTTCGGCCGTGCCGCTCAGACGCAGGACTGGCCGAAAGAGCGACAGACCGGGCACAACCAGACTGCCGTTCGGGTCGCGCAGGCGGAAATAGGGTGTCCCTTCGGCCAAGCCATCTTCGGAAAGGCCCGTGGCGGGGTCGGCGTTCATCACATAGGTTGAAGAATAACCATCATCGACAGTCAGATCATGCGGCAGGTCGGCCAGCAGGGCTGCAAACCTGCGCGCGACCTGCGCCTCGATCCAGAGCGGTATCCAATCGTCGCGCGCATAACCCTCGGCCTGCCACAGATAGGGCAGCGTCACCTTGCACTCATGCGTCCAGATCTGCACCTGCGGCCTATACCACGCGAAGACGTCTTTCTGTTCCGCGATCCGACGGTTCAGTTCCCCGATCTGCGGGGCGGTCAACCGTTCATCCAGATGCAGCGTCGCGGGCACGGCGACCTGCCACAGCGCGTCATGGTCAAGCCTGCCGCGCCAACAGAACGACAGCGCGCGCACCACTTCACCATCGGCCAGCGGCCAGATCGCCTTGCCATCCGGAGCGTTCGCGCCGTCTCGGCACGTCACAGCGCTGCTGCCACCGCCGCCGAAAATCTCGTTACGGACCGAACCTGCACGATTCCCAAGCCGCAAGTCCGCATGGGCAGCCGGTTTCAACAAAAGCCGCCAGCCGTTGCCCGGCGCGGCGCGGTCTTTCACATCGAACAGGGCAATGGCCTGAACCGGCGGCGCGCCCTCCAGATACGCGCCAAGGGTGGTGTAGGTCAGATCGGCCTCAAGCCGTTCATGCACATCCGACAAAGAGTCATTGAGCCGGATCAGCGGTATGAAGACCGCGATCCAGATCATCACGCCGGCTGCGACCAGGAGGGCAATGCCAGCCGCCGCAATCGCCGCAAAAATGCGCCTCCGCGTCACCCGGTCAGTCGATCAGCGGCAACAAAGCATCCAGCGATTTCTTCGCATCGCCATAGAACATCCGCGTGTTTTCCTTGAAGAACAGCGGGTTCTCGATGCCCGAATACCCCGTGCCCTGCCCGCGTTTGGAAACGAACACCTGTTTCGCCTTCCAGCATTCCAGAACCGGCATGCCAGCGATGGGCGAGTTCGGGTCTTCCTGTGCCGCCGGGTTCACGATGTCGTTTGATCCGATCACGATGGCCACGTCGGTGGACGGGAAATCATCGTTGATCTCGTCCATCTCCAGCACAATGTCATAGGGCACCTTGGCCTCGGCCAGAAGCACGTTCATGTGGCCCGGCAAGCGGCCCGCAACCGGGTGGATGGCAAAGCGCACGGTCTTACCGCGCGCGCGCAACTTGCGGGTCAGTTCACTGACCGATTGCTGTGCCTGCGCCACCGCCATGCCGTAGCCCGGAATGATGATTATGCTGTCGGCATCGTTCAGCGCCGCCGCCACCCCTTCGGTGTCAATCGCGACCTGTTCGCCCGCAATCTCCATCGCGGGGCCGGTGGTGTTGCCGAACCCGCCAAGGATCACCGACACGAAACTGCGGTTCATTGCCTTGCACATGATATAGCTCAGGATCGCGCCGGACGATCCGACCAGCGCGCCGACCACGATCAGCAGGTCGTTCGACAGCGAAAAGCCGATCGCCGCCGCCGCCCAGCCGGAATAGCTGTTCAGCATGGACACGACGACAGGCATATCCGCCCCGCCGATGCCCATGATCAGATGATAGCCAATGAACCCTGCCAGCAACGTCATCACGATCAGCGCCCAGGGGCCCGCGCCGTTGAAATACATCACCAGCAGGATCAGCGACAGCGCCGCCGCCCCGGCATTGAGCATATGCCCGCCGGGCAGTTTGGTCGCCTTGCCATCGACCTTGCCCGCCAGCTTGCCATAGGCAATGACCGACCCGGTAAAGGTGACAGCGCCGATGAACACGCCAAGGAAAACCTCGATCTTAAGAATGTCGATTTCCAGCGCCGATTTCTGCGCGACCTTCAGCGCAAAGCCTTTCAGCGCCGCCAAAGCGTCGGCGTCATTGGCCGCATGAAGCGCTGCCACCCGCACCATCTCGATTTCCGAGTTGAAGCCGATGAACACCGCCGCCAGACCGACAAGGCTGTGCATCGCCGCCACAAGTTGCGGCATTTCGGTCATCTGCACGCGCTGCGCCACCACCCAGCCGATGCCGCCGCCGATGCCGATCATGATCAGCGAGCCGAACCAGTTGCCGGCACCGGGGCCGACAAGCGTGGCCAGCACTGCAAGCGCCATGCCCGCAATGCCATACCAGACCGCGCGTTTGGCACTTTCCTGCCCTGACAATCCGCCCAAAGACAGGATGAAAAGAACAGCCGCAACCACATAGGCCGCCGTCGTGAATCCGTATTCCATGACGCGCCCCTTACGATTTCTGGAACATGGCGAGCATGCGCCGTGTCACCATGAAGCCACCAAAAATGTTGATCCCCGCCATCAGGATGGCCAAGGATGCCAGCAGGATCACAAGGTAATTCCCCGATCCGACCTGCAACAGCGCGCCAAGAATGATGATCGACGAGATCGCGTTGGTGATCGCCATCAGCGGTGTGTGCAGGCTGTGGCTGACGTTCCAGATGACCTGAAAGCCCACGAAACAGGCCAGCACAAAAACCACGAAATGCTGCATGAAACTTGCAGGCGTATAAAGCCCCGCCAGCAGGATCAGCCCGCCGCCAATCGCCAGCAAACCAACTTGATTGCGGGTCTGGGTCTGGAAGGCAGCGACTTCTTTCGCCCGCATCTCGGCGGGGGTCAGATCCTTGACCTTGGGCTTGGGCTTGGGCTTGGCCGCCGCAATCGCCGCGATCTTGGGCGGGGGTGGCGGGAAGGTCACCGCCCCGGCATGGGCAACGGTCGCGCCCCGGATCACGTCATCTTCCATGTTCTGGTTGATCTCACCGTCTTTCTTTGGTGTAAGATCGGCCAGCATGTGACGGATATTGTTGGAATAAAGCGTGGATGACTGCGCTGCCATCCGGCTGGGGAAATCGGTGTAGCCCACGATGGTAACACCATTGTCGGTGACGATCTTCTGGTCGGGCACGGTCAGATCGCAGTTGCCCCCCCGTTCGGCCGCAAGGTCCACGATCACCGATCCGGGCTTCATCATGCCCACCATCTCGGCGGTCCACAGCTTTGGCGCGGGCCGGCCCGGGATCAGGGCGGTGGTGATCACGATATCCATCTCGGGGGCCAGTTCGCGGAATTTCGCAAGCTGCTTGGCCTGAAATGCGGGGGTCGAAGGGGCCGCATAGCCGCCCGTCGCGGCCCCGTCGGGCAATTCCGAGGCATCAAATTCCAGATAGACGAAACTCGCGCCCATCGATTCGATCTGCTCGGCCACTTCGGGGCGCACGTCGAACGCATTCACGATCGCGCCAAGGCTGGTGGCCGTGCCGATGGCGGCCAGACCCGCCACACCCGCGCCCACAACCAGCACCTTGGCGGGCGGCACCTTGCCTGCCGCCGTGACCTGACCGGTGAAGAAGCGCCCGAAGTTCGAGCCCGCCTCGATCACCGCGCGGTAGCCCGCGATATTGGCCATCGACGACAGGGCATCCATCTTTTGCGCACGGCTGATCCGCGGCACCATGTCCATCGCGATCACGGTCGCACCCTTGGCGGCGACGGCTTTCAGAAGTGCTTCGTTCTGCGCAGGCCAGAAGAACGAGATCAGCGTCTGCCCCTCGCGCAGCAGTTTGACCTCTTTATCCTCGGGGCCGCGCACCTTGACGACCACATCGGCGGCCTTGAAAAGTGCTGCCGCGGTTTTCACAACCTCAACCCCTGCCGCCTGATAGGCCGCATCGGAAAATCCGGCGCGATGCCCGGCCCCGGCCTCGATCACGCAGGAATGGCCCAGTTTCTGCAACTGCAACGCCGAATCGGGCGTCATCGCCACACGGGCCTCGCCTTCGAAAATTTCCGCTGGTGCGCCTATCTTCACGTCGTCTCCCCCGCTGGTCTGCGCTGCTCGCGCAACATTATTCCGCACCCGACAATGCCGTGCGGGATTTGATTGCGCAACCCCCCGACGCCACCCGCAAAGTCCTAAATCCAGCGCCGGGTGCGTGCGGCCCATGCTTCGAACTGCGGCCCGAAATGGATGCGCAGCTTTGCTTCTTCGGCCAGAATGAAGCGGCGCTGAATGACCGCCATGAAGATCAGGACCAAAGGCAAGGCCAGCGGCACATCCCAGCGCAGGATCGCACCTGCTAGAACCAGCGTGTCACCAAGGTAGATCGGGTTGCGTGACATCCGGAAGATGCCGCCGGTCACAAGCGCGGAGGGGTCCGCGCGCGGAATGAAGGTGGTGCGGGCCAGCACCATCTGCGCCAGAGCCATTCCCATCAGCCCGAACCCGGCCACCATGACGCCGGTGCCGACCATGTGTCCGGCAGGCCCGAAAGGTCCCACGCCCAAAAGCCGGTCCAGCGCCCAAGCGAGGCTAAGAAACCCCACCAGCCAGACCGGCGGCCAATCCAGAATACGCGCCATCATGCCTCCGCCTTTGCTGCGCTGACTGTTGCCTGCACAAGTGTCTCCCGCAAGGCGCAAAACACCCCCGGCCTTGCCGGGCGATCCGGATCGGTGCAGGTTGCGGCGAACCAATGACAGGAACATCCATGACCACCGATTTCGCCGCCACCCGCGCCATGTTCGAATTGCCCGACGGCATCACCTATCTGGACGGCAATTCGCTTGGCCCCCTGCCCCGCGCGGCGGCGGCAAAGGTTGCGGCTTGCGTCACGAACGAATGGGGCAAGTTGCTGATCACCGGCTGGAACAAGGCCGGATGGATGGACCAACCCGCGCGCGTGGGCGACCGGATCGGGCGGCTGATCGGGGCCGAAGCAGGGTCGGTCGTGATGGGGGATACACTTTCTATCAAGGTTTATCAGGCGCTGGCCTCGGCGTTGGAGATGAACCGGGGCCGACGGGTGATCCTGTCGGATACCGGGAACTTCCCGTCTGATCTTTATATGGCGGACGGGTTGTGCCGGACGTTGGGAGATGGCTATGCGCTGAAGACCGTGGCCCCCGAAGATGTGGCCGACCATATTGACGCGAGCGTGGCCGTGCTGATGCTGACCGAGGTCGATTACCGCACGGGCCGCAAGCACGACATGGCCGACCTTACCGCGCGGGCCCATGCGGCGGGGGTGCTGACGGTCTGGGATCTGGCACATTCAGCGGGGGCGTTGCCGGTTGATCTGGCGGGGTGCGGCGCGGATTTTGCGGTGGGGTGCAGCTACAAATACCTCAACTCCGGCCCCGGCGGGCCTGCGTTCATCTATGTGGCCCCGCGTCACGCGGATGTGGCGCGCCCGGCGCTGTCGGGATGGTTGGGGCATGAGGCACCGTTCGCGTTTGATCTGGACTACCGACCCGGTGCCGGGCGCGACCGGATGCGCGTCGGCACGCCGCCGGTGCTGCAACTGGCCGCATTGGAGGCGGCGATGGATGTCTGGGATCATGCGACGATCGAGGACGTGCGGGCGCAGTCAATCCTGTTGGCCGACCGTTTCATCGCTGGGGTAGAGGCCACCTGCCCGACGCTGACGCTTGCCTCGCCGCGCGAGGGCGCGCTGCGCGGCAGTCAGGTCAGTTTCCGCCATCCGCAGGGCTATGCGATCATGCAGGCGCTGATTGCCCGCGGGGTGATCGGCGATTTCCGCGCACCCGACATTCTGCGCTTTGGCCTGACGCCGCTTTACATCGGTACTGGCGATGTCGACCGTGCAGTGGCGGTGCTGGCCGAAGTGATGGCGGGCGCGCTTTGGGACCGCGCGGAGTATCGGACACGGGCGAAAGTGACCTGATCGGGAGAGCCGTCCGCGGGGGCATCGAGCCCCCTTGAACGGCGCTTGCGCGGACCGGAACCGACAGTCTTGCAAGGGTGAATGGGCGGAGCCTTCGGCGAGGATATTTGTGTCAAAATGAAAGCCTTTCCCCCGGCAATTGGGCTTGTGGCGACCGGAGTCTGCGGGCGTTGTGCAGGCCAATGGCACGCCTTTGACGCGGCTTTACGGGTTTAGCCCGGTGCCGGAGGCGGCAATGTTTCGCCCGTGAGGCCTTGGATGAACCGAATTGTGAACAGATTTGGACCCAGACGCTGCCTTAGGCGTTGCATGAGAGTAGGTTTTGGTGTTTCAGAATTGGCAACAAATTATGCGAGGTAGTATGGCACGGTTGCGTTTTTTCATGGCGGCACTGAGTGCGGCGATTGTTCTGGCGGGGTGTGATGCATCGCTTGAGACCAAACCTGTAGCCGCGCCGACAGAGGCCCCGGTCCTGTCGCTTGTGCCGCCGAACGGGTTCCCCGATGCCTACACCGCGCGCAATGACGGCGAATTTTCCGTGCCGGCGCTGCCGGTAGCCGAGATCAACCCGCAGTTCCAGCGTCAGGTCGTGGATTTTCCGGGCGAGGATGCGCCGGGCACGATCGTCATCAACCCGTCAGCGCGTTCGTTGCATCTTGTGATTTCGCCTGGCAAGGCGATCCGCTATGGTATCGCTGTCGGACGTGCAGGCTTTGAATGGTCGGGCGAGGCGCTGGTCACCAACCGGCGGAACTGGCCGACCTGGACACCGCCAAAGGAAATGATCGAACGCTCGCCCAAGCTTGCGAAATGGGAGAACGGTCAGCCCGGTGGGCCGGACAATCCATTGGGAGCGCGGGCGCTGTACCTTACAACGAACGGCGTCGATTACGGCTACCGCATTCATGGCACGCCGGAATGGCGGTCCATCGGGTCGAACGCATCATCAGGTTGCATCAGGATGATCAATCAGGATGTGATGGATCTTTATGACCGTGTGCCCGATGGCGCGCGGGTTGTGGTGCTGAACCGCGATGGCAGCCGCCCGACCGGGCTGAACCTGCCGCCGCCTGCGCCGAAAAAGACCGTGGTCAAAAAGGCCGCTGCACCAAAGCCAGTCATCGTTCCGGCAGGCGTGGCCAAGATCACCTTGCCGACGGCCGCTCCGAACTTTGGCGCGATCATCCCGCCTGCCCCGGCAGCGGCGGTTCCTGCGGCGGTGACCACACCAGCAGTTGACCCGGCACCAGTGCAGCCAAGCGTGACGTCAACCGCCCCGGCGGCACCCGCGATCAGTGGGTCGGCGACCGCTCCACTGGTGATCCTGCCGGCGCCGACGACGGATGCTGCGTCGCAATAATAGTGTTGAAGTCAGGTTGCCTGACCGGAGAGGTCCGGTCAGGATCATTCCACCCGGAGCAACCGTGTCAGGCGGATTTGCGGGTCGGCACTACACCTTGAGCCCAGTCGCGCGCGGCCTGCCCAAAAGCTGCGAACAGCGGCCGTGACACGGGATCGGAGCAGGCGTTCCATTCGGGATGCCACTGAACCGACAGCGTGAAACCCGGCGCATCCTTGACATAAATCGCCTCGGGCGTGCCATCAGGGGCGGTTCCGTCCACCACCACGCCTTCGCCCGCGCGTGCAATGCCTTGCCCGTGCAGCGTGTTCGTCATCACCTGATCTGCCCCCATCAAGGACGCGAATACGCCGCCGGAGGTGAAGGTCACCGGATGGCGCAGCGCGAATTTCTCCTCGATTGACCCGTCGGGTGGCATGCGGTGGTTCATCCGCCCCGGAAGATCGCGGATCTCGGGGAAAAGCGTGCCCCCCAGCGCCACATTCACCTCTTGGAAGCCACGGCAAATGCCCAGAACCGGCTGGCCCCGTTCGACACAGGCGCGCACCAAAGGCAGTGTGATGGCATCGCGGTTTCGGTCAAAGGCGCCATGAGCGGGCGTTTCATCTTCACCATATTCCGAAGGGTGGACGTTGGGCCGCCCGCCGGTCAGCAAAAAGCCGTCGCACATATCCAGAAGTTCGGCGACCGAGACATAGCGCGGATCGGTTGGAATGATGATCGGAAGGCAGCCAGACACGGCTGACACCGCCTCGGAATTCATCGTGCCACCGGCATGAACCGGATAGCTCGACTCCAGAAGCGTCATGTTGCCGATGATGCCGACAACGGGACGACACGACAAGGAACGGGGCATTTTTGCGCCACACACTGTTACATTAGCTATATATAGTAGGGTCAGGATGCGATTTGGGGAAGCCTTGCCACCAACATGCACTGTGCATCAACGCGCAGAACGCATTTCAATCGGGCTATTCGTGCAGAAGATGCCTCAGGTTCCGGCAGCACCAGAACGCTCACGCCGCTGTGACTTGCATTCCCGCTGCAGGAAGGTCGCATCAGGTCAGCTATCCGACAATCAGGAGAAACATCATGTATCGTCCAACCCTTTCGGTCGTGGCTTTTAGTGCCGCTGCGGCACTTGGCATCGCGGGTTTGCCGCTTTTGGCGCAGACCCTTGTGCCCTCTACCGCCGCTTATGAGGCGGCGATGTCGCAGATGATGATGGGCATGCACACCCAATATAGTGGGGATGCCGACATCGACTTTGTGCGCGGCATGATCCCGCATCATCAGGGTGCCGTCGATATGGCAAAGGTCGTGCTTGAATACGGAAAAGATCCTGAAATCCGCACGTTGGCCGAGGCCGTGATTGCGGCACAGCAATCCGAGATTGCCTTTATGCAAGACTGGCTGGCCAAGCACGGCGGCTAGGGCAAGGCCCCGTCAACGAGCAACCGCGCCGACCGCGCTTCGTATCCACTTGTTCACGACCGCCCTTGCAGCGGCGCAACATCGGCCAAATCCTTTGGCTCGTCCGTTTGAATTGGAGGCGCTTTGGGCCATTGATACTGCGTGTTGCACGTTAACGAGCAGATCAGGACAGTCATGGCCCAGAGCCCCCGCGCGTCGATAAATCGGACGGCCGTTGTCATCGGCACGTCCAATTCACTGATGCGTCAGGGCTGGGTCAATCAGCTTGTGCCCGGCGCTGCGGCGTCAGGGTGGACGCTGGTGAACGCCTCGATCGGGGGAAGTTCGTCGCGGCTGGGCGCCTACCGGATTGAAACCGGCGTCCTGACCGGAAATGCTGACCGCGTTGTGGTGGATTTCAACATCAACGATCAGATGTTCCTTGAAGCCGGGTCATGCTCGCAGGACGATCTCTTAAGCCATTACACGACCATGCTGATGACCTTGCACCGGCAAGGGCGGCTGGATGATCTTCTGGTGCTCTTGTTTCCGCATGAGCAGGTGAACCATGCGATGACAGACGGCATCGTTGCGTTGTTGACGCGGTTCCACGTCGCGCATGTCGATTTCCGCGTTCATCTGGCTGAATGGCTTGCAGCAGACGGCTTGGACACCGCTGCCGCCTATGCCAACCCCCGTCATTTCAACGCGGAGTATCAGGGTCGCATTGCCGGGGTGGTTATGACCCAACTGAGCGCAGGCAACCGGACCGGCCTTCGTGCCAAGGCCGCGCGGGCGTGGCTTTTGGCGCAGGCACCTGTTGGATACTGCGACCTGAAACTGCACGACGAGGGTCTGGCGCACCTGACGGTCGGCACCAGTCTTATGAAGTTTCCGGTAACGCAGTTCCGACACCGGGAACGGTGCCTTGCGTCGGGCGCGCACTTGTTGGTCGGCGCGTTGATCTGGGCAACGAAACAATCAGGCACCCTGACCTTTCGCGGCAAGGACGAAAGCTATCGACTTCATTTCAGGCGCAGCTTCAAAGGGCTTTTTCTGTTCGATAGCCTTTTCACGCCATTTGCACTAAGGCCGCAGACACCGGTTATGGCACTGAATGAACGCGAGGCGCGATTTCAGCGGATGGTAGGACATTACGCTTCATCCTACGGGATCACGAATGCCACGGCCGAGGTTGTAACCCTGATCGGAGCGAACCGTCTGCCCCTGACACTTGGCGAAGACGTGCGCCGTCATATGACCGAAGAGCCGCCCAAAACGGTCTGGGCTTATCTTCGTGATCGCGTGATGCGCCGCTGACGCGCGCTCAGGCGGGTGTGCGCAGCGCAGCCCCCACAATCCCCGCTGCCGCCGCCAGCGCACCGGGGCCGTGCGGGATATCGAGTGCCACCATCCCCGCCTCCATCACCGCCAAAGCGCCCAAGGTCATATGCGCGTTGACGTGGCCCATGTGGGCGACGCGCAAAAAGCCGTGGTAGGCGGGGTCAGAGGGCGCGGCCATGCCAAGGCCGATGCCAAGCGTGACGCCGGCCTTCGTCTCGGTCCAGTCGCGCAGGCGGGTGGCATGGGGCGCGCCCAGACGGGCCGCAGTAACCGACCGGCCGCGATGGGCGGGGTCAGCTACGTTCAGCGCAATGGCAGTGTTGCCCTTGCCCCAGGCGTCAAACGCGGCCCAGACGCTATGTGCCAGAACCTCGTGCCGGGCCCAGATGTTCTGCAGCCCTTCCTCGGCAATCATGTCCAGCGCCTCGCGCAGGCCGAAAAGATGGTGCGTGGGGGCGGTGCCGCACCAGTTCTGCCAGAATTCGGTTGCATCGGCGCGGGGCGTCCAGTCCCAATAGGGCGTGCGCAGATCGGACGTCTTGCAGCGATCCCGCGCCTTGTCGGAAAACCACACGAACCCCAGTCCCGGCGGGGTCATCAACCCTTTCTGGCTGGCGGCAACGATCACATCGACACCCCAGGCGTCCATCTCAAACCGGTCGCAGCCCATCGACGCGATGCAATCCACCGCCAGAAGCGCCGGATGCCCCGACGCATCCATCGCCGCGCGCAAGGCGGGAATGTCGTTGCGGATCGAGCTTGCGGTATCAACATGCGTAACCAGCACCGCCTTGATCTTGTGGGCTTTGTCAGCACGCAACGCAGCCTCAAGCTGTGCGGCGTCTGCGGGCGATGCGATGCCGAAATCCAGAAGGTCAACCTGCACGCCCAACGCCTCGACGCTTTCCTTCCAGCCGTGACCAAAGCGCCCCGTCGCCAGCACCAGCGCACGCTCGCCCCGGCTGAAGAGGTTGGTGTTCGCCGCCTCCCACGCGCCGTGGCCGTTGGCGATGTAGATGGCCACGTTCTGTGCGGTGCCCGCCAGCGCGCGCAGGTCGGGAAACAGCGTCTCGACCATGTCGTGCAGCTTGCCCGCATAAATGTTGGGCGCGGCGCGGTGCATGGCCGCCAGCACCCGGTCGGGCATCACCGAGGGGCCCGGAATGGCAAGATAGGGGCGGCCGTGCGACAGGTTCATGCGGTGTCTCCGATGGGTGTAACCGCATCGGTAGGACCGCGCTTGGCGAAGGTCAAGATGCGGCAAAACTTGCCTTGCGCCCCGCTTTCGGGATAAGCCGCCGCAACCGACACCCGGAACACCGCCGCCCCATGATCAGACGCATCAATCAAAGACTGAAGCGGCTGCAGACAAGCCTTTCCGATACCTATGGCACCGACATTTCCACGCCAGAGGCACGACGCGCTGCGTGGTGGCATTTTCAGCTGATGGACCACGCCTTTTTACGCGTGTGGTGGACGAATTTCGCCGAAGTGGCTCCGGGCGTATTCCGCCAGAACCAGCCCTCGCCCGCGCGGCTGGCGCTTTTGCGCGCGCAGGGCATCCGGTCGATCCTGAATCTGCGCGGCCGCAGCACCCAGGGGTTTTACCTGTTCGAAAGGGAATCGGCGGCGCGGCTGGGGCTGCAAATGGCCGACCTGCAGATGTCGGCCAAGACCCTGCCCGCGCGCGAGACGCTGCTGGCCTTGCGCGAGTTATTCGAAACGCTTCCCAAGCCCATGCTTTTGCATTGTAAATCCGGGTCTGACCGGACCGGGCTTGCTGCCGCTTTATACCTGATGATGATCCACGACGTGCCGGTTGCAAAAGCGGCAAAAGAGCTGTCGTTCCGCTTTTTGCACCGCAAAAAAGGCCCAACCGGCGTCTTGGATCATTTCCTGCGTGTCTATGCGAAAGCCGAAGCCGACAGCGGCATTTCCCTGATGGACTGGATCGAGACGGTCTATGATCCCGCGATCGTCACCGCCTCGTTCAAAGATTGGGAAGCGGGCAATTGGGACGGCCCGTTATGACCTCGGGTGCCGCCCTGATCCGCTGGGTCTGGCGCGACCATTTACGCAAACGCAGCGCGCCGTTGGTCGTGGCGCTGGTGTTGATGAGCGTTGAGGGCGCGATGGTTGCGGTGCTCAGCTATCTTGTGCGGCCGATGTTTGATCAGGTTTTCGTCGGTGGCAGTGCGTCGGCGGTGATCTGGGTGGCGCTGGCGGTGGCAGGAGTGTTCCTGATCCGCGCGCTGTCTGGCTTTGCACACCGCGTCATCATGGCACGCTTGGGTGAAGGCTTTGTCGCCGACCTGCAGGCGGGACTTGTGCGACATCTGATTACGCTGGACACCCGGTTTTTCCAGACCCACCCCCCCGGCAACCTGATCGAGCGGGTGCGCGGCGATACCGGTGCGCTGCGCCCGCTGCTGACCACCATCGTTGCCGCCTTTGGCCGAGATCTTGTGTCGCTGCTGGCGTTGCTGGCGGTGGCGCTTTCGGTCGATTGGGTCTGGACGTTGGTCGCCGTGCTGGGTGTGCCGATCATCATCCTGCCGGTCGCCGCCTTGCAAAAGATCGTGCGCCGCACCAGCCGCGAGGCGCGCGAAACCGCCGCCGGAATTTCTACCCGGCTGGACGAGATTTTTCACGGCATCGACACCGTGCAACTGACCGGCTCCGAGCCGCGCGAGGCCGCACGATTCCGCGTTACGCTGGACACATATGTGCGCGCACAAATCCGCGCCGAAACCGGGTCGGCGGGGATTCCAGCGCTGATCGACATCGTGGCCGCCGTGGGCTTTGCCGGGGTCATGGCCTACGGCGGCTATCAGATCATCGGTGGCGAAAAGACGGTGGGCGAGTTCATGTCGTTCTTCACCGCGATGGCTTTGGTCTTTGAACCCCTGCGCCGTCTGGGGGCCGTCAGTGGGGCATGGGCGCAGGCCCGCGCCAGCCTTGAGCGTTTGCGGGCGCTGCTGGACACGCCCGCAACCATCGTCACCCCCGCCGCACCCAAACCCGTCACGCCGGGCAATATAGTGCTGCAGGATGTGGGCTTTGCCTATGATGGCCCGCAAGTGCTGCACGGCTGCACCTTCACCGCCAAGGCAGGCCAGACCACTGCGATCGTCGGGCCGTCCGGGGCGGGTAAAAGCACTATCTTCGCTTTACTTGGTCGGATGGCCGACCCCCAGTCTGGCCGCATCACACTGGGCGGCACCGATCTGCGTGAGATTGCGCTGGCGGACCTGCGCGCGCAATTCTCCATCGTCAGCCAGAACGCGGCGCTGTTCGATGAAACCCTGCGCGACAATATTGTGATGGGCCGCGAAGGCGTGACCGATGACCGCCTGGCGCAGGTGCTGCGCGATGCCAATGCTGCTGATTTCGTCGCCAGCCAACCGCAGGGTCTTGATACCCCCGCTGGCCCGCGCGGATCGGCCCTTTCTGGCGGCCAGCGCCAGCGCATCGCCATCGCCCGTGCGCTGCTGCGGGACGCGCCGATTTTGTTGCTGGACGAGGCGACCTCGGCCCTTGATGCGCAATCCGAGGCGCTGGTGTCAGACGCGCTGCGCCGCTTGGGCACGGGGCGCACCACGCTGGTCATTGCGCACAGGCTTGCCACCGTGCGGCAGGCCGACAGCATCGTGGTGATGGACAAAGGCCGCGTTATTGCCCAAGGCACGCATGACGCGCTGCTGGCACAAGGCGGGCTTTACGCCGACCTGCACCGCCTGCAATTCACCGATTAACCCCTTTCGCGTAGCCTCAATGCGCCTATATCTGGTTGCATGACCCAAACCCGCCGCCTGATCACCATTGCCGGAGCCGATGCGATCGACTTTCTGCAAGGCCTGACCACCAATGACCTGCGCCCGTTGACCAAAGGTGACGGGATCGTGTGGACAGCCCTTTTGACACCGCAGGGCAAATATCTGGCCGATTTCTTCGTGGTGGCACAGGGTGGGGCGTATCTGATCGACCTGCCCGAACCGCTTGCCGATGCCACTTTGCGCCGCCTTGCGATCTACCGCCTGCGCGCCGATGTGCAGATGACACCCAGCCCGCTGCACCTGTCGCGCGGGGTGGACGCCCCCCCCCCACCGGGTGCCCTGCCCGACCCGCGCCATCCGGCGATGGGCTGGCGGCTTTATGCGGGGCAAGCCGTGCCAGAGGTGGCTGTGGATTGGGATGCACTTCGCGTCGAACATCTGATCCCCGAGGCGGGCATCGAGATGATCCCCGACGACAGCTACATTCTGGAACTGGGGTTCGAACGTCTGCACGGTGTCGATTTCCGCAAGGGCTGCTATGTCGGGCAAGAAGTGACGGCCCGGATGAAACACAAGACCGATCTGAAAAAGGGCCTTGCCCGTGTGCGGATCGACACTGCGGTTCCGGCGGGCACGGAGATTACGGCCGACGGCAAACCCGCAGGCAAGGTTTACACTCAGTCGAGCGGTCGGGCGCTGGCGTGGCTGCGGTTTGACCGCGCGGGTGGGCCGATGCAGGCCGGGGACGCATCGCTGGTGATGGAATAGCAAAGGGCCGCCCCGAAGGACGGCCTGGTAATTACACAAATTCCCGCAAAAATTTTGCAGAAAAATTTTTGGCCCTGCGCCTGCGGCGTCAGGCCCGTTCGGAATATTCCATCAGTTCGGTATGGACGACGATATTCTCGTCTACGCCCACAAACGGCGGCACCATGATGCGAACGCCATTGTCCAGAATCGCAGGCTTGTAGCTGCTGGTCGCGGTCTGGCCTTTTACGACAGGCTCGGTTTCCACAACCTTGCAGACCACCTTTTGCGGCAGTTGCACCGACAGCGCCTCTTCGCCGTAGTACTCCACGGTTGCGGTCATGCCGTCTTGCAGGAACGGGCGACGTTCGCCCAGAAGATCGGCGTCAATCTCGGTCTGCTCATAGGTTTCGCTGTCCATGAACACCAGACGACCATCCGATTCGTAAAGGAATTGCTGATCTTTCTGATCCAGCCGCACCTGTTCGACCTTGTCTTCCGAGCGGAAGCGTTCGTTCAGCTTGCGGCCGTCGCGCAGGTTTTTCAACTCAACCTGAGCGAAAGCACCACCCTTGCCGGGCTTGACATGGCTGACCTTTACCGCGGCCCACAGGCCGTTGTCATGCTCCAGAATATGGCCTGGGCGAATTTCATTGCCGTTGATTTTGGGCATTATGGCGAAACCGTGTCAAAAAGGTTGAAGAGATGTTGGGGATCGCTATATCTATCCCAGCAGCCCCTGACAAGGCAACTAAATGCGGTATGTGAAACTGGCAGCCATGCGCTGAGCGCATGACAGCCATTCCAAACCGCGCCAACAGAATCGCTACAAATTCGTCATATTCGCTTGACGATTGCTGAAAAAGACGCCGTCGCAGAAATTGCAAGAACAAGAACAGGACTGAACATGGCAGACTTCATCGACAGCACGGCCTTCAATTTTGAACAGGGTCAGCGCGCGCGCAAGTTGTTTGCCGCCGTCGTTCTGGCCGCTCTGGACGATGCGATTGCAGATGACAAGAAATACGGCAATGGCCCCGAGCAGATTGCACGCTGGGCTCGGTCGCGCGACGGGCGCGAGGTTTTGTCGTGTTCAGGCATCGACCCAAACGAACGGGTCGTGAAGGGCCTGATGGATTTCGTCTCCAAGGGCGTGCGCACTTCGGTGGCGCTGTCGCGCGAGGAAAGTGAGCGTCGTCATGCGCTGGAGCTGGATCAGGCCGAAGCCGCCTGATCAGATCCGCAAATGCATAAAAGAGCGCGCCATTCGGTGCGTTTTTCATTTTCGGATAATCAAACGAAATCAGATTACTGCAGGGCGATCCTCATCTATTCCAGCGATGATGATACAAGCGCCCTGTTGATTTCGGCCCGCACCAGCTTGCGCACGTTGCGCGTGATGCGTTCGCCCAATGCGCCCTGCAATTCTTCGCGAATGATGTCACGCACCAGTTCGCGCAGCATGTCAGCATCCAGTTCAAGCGGTGCGTCGACATCGTCAAACATGCCCGCGCGATCTGCGGCCTCTGAGGCTGCCGCGATCAGGCCAGCGGCAAAGTTGTCGTGGTGCGACCTGATTTCTTCCAGCGCATCAGCCTCGGCCCGGTCGGCCCACGCCTGCGCGGTCGGATCAAGTTTCAGCGGCGCGCGACGGCGCGGGCCAGTTTCTTCAGGACCGATGGGGCTGACGGCGATGTAGTCTGACACATCCTCGTTGGCACCCCAGGCCTGTTCATGGCGAAAGGTCGAACGGATGACATCCGCTTGATCCGGAGCGGCGGCCGCAAGGGTGATCACGTCGTCGTCGGGTTCATGGTCTGCCAGGACACCCGCCTGCGACGCCGCTTCTTGCCAGGTTTCGGGTGCCCAACCGGCTTTTGCCAGAAGATCAGCGGGAATCTCGGCCTCCCAATCATCGGTCAACATGCCCGCCCCGACTTTGGCGACCACCTCGCCCAAGGGGCGTTGGGTGCTTAGCGGGGGTGGCGCATCAAGCACAATTTCGTCGGACAGATAACCGTCGCCAAAGGACGGTTCGGGCATATCGTCGACCACACGCAATGCCGGGGTCAACATCAGCTTTCCGTGCCCGCCAACAGTAGGTTCCGGCCGCGCAACGGGGCGCAGTTCTTCGGACACCAGCCTGCGGATGGACGACAGGACATCCTCGATTTCCACCGAAGTCAGCCGTTCAGACATTGACGCCCACCTCTTGTCCTTTTTTTCCTACCCTAGCCGTTAACCCCGCCTGTGACAAGGAATTGACGGTGAAGCGGTTAACGTTTGGCAAAAAAGACGCGGCGGGAAGGAATCACTCTTTACCCAGCGATTTCAGGATACGGTCCAGCTTGTCGCCCTGAATGCTGCGGATCGGCGCGCCCTTGACAGAATTGTAATAGGCCGCCGGATCATAGGTTTGCACGCTGAGTTTCAGATGGTCGACCGTCAGAAGCCCCATCGTGGACAGCAAGGAATAGACGCCCAGATAGCGCGTGGCCTCGGCAGAGGCGCGGCTGACGCGGGCATCCAGAAGCGATTGTTCGGCGTCAAGCACATCAAGCGTCGTGCGCGCGCCCAGTTTCGCCTCTTCACGAAAACCGTCAAAGGCGATCTGTGCTGCGCGGATCTGCTCATCCGTGGCAAAGATGTTGGCCTGTGCGACCTGAAGGTTCGACCATGAATTGCCGACATTCTGTTCGATCGACAGTTTGGTCTGCAGAAGGCTTGACCGCTGCGCCTCGCTGCTGGCCAGCGCGCGGCGTTGCAGGGCGGCGAGCTGGCCTCCGGCATAAAGCGTCTGGTTCAGGCTGAGCGTCACGGAATTGTTCGCCTGCCCGCCTTCAACCAGACCGGTGCTGGCACGCGCGGTCAACCGGGGCCGCGTGTCGGCACGGGCGCGCAGAACGTTCAGCTCGGCAACGGTAACCTGCCGTTGTGCCTGCAACAGCGACGGATGCGTGCGCACCGCCACCGACCGCGCCGCATCCAGCGATTTTGCGGTTCCGGGCGAGCGTGGAAGGGCCGCCAAGCGCCCCGGATAGGCCCCCACGGCGGCCTTGTACGCCTCACGCGCGATGTTCACGTCGCCCTGCGCGGACGTCAGGTTTGCCCGTGCCGCCGCAAGCCGCGATTGCGCAAGCGCCACATCCGTCCGGGTGATTTCACCCACTTCAAACCGGTCGCGTGCGGCCTGCAGTTCCTCGTTAAGAAGCCGGACGTTGGATTGGCGCAGACCGACGATATCATTGGCCAGACGCACGTTCACATAGGCCTGCACAGCGGTCAGCAGCACGTTCTGTTCGACAGCAACCAGCGCATCACGGGTCGCAAGAACGGTTTCCTTTGCCGCCTCGATCGCCAATTTGTTGCGGCCGAAATCATATATCGAGATATCTGCCGTGATGGCCGCCTGCGTGGTCAGGCTTTCATTGGTGACGTTCTGGCCCAGAAAGTTGCGGTTATCGGAATACTGATACGATGATTGCAGCGCAAAGCTAATCACCGGGCGGGTCTGCGCCAAGGCAACCGCCGCATCTTCATCCGCGGCGCGCAGCAAAGCGCGGTTCTGTTCCAGAAGGTTGGAGTTCTTGTAGGCCGCGACCAGCGCATCGGCCAGTGTTTCCGCCCGTAAGGGCGCGGCAGCAATGCCAAGAACCACGACAATCATAGCTTTTTGCAGAATACGCATCACGAATTTACCTGCTGTTTCATTATGTTGCAATGCAATGTGGCGATGTCAAAGCGCAAATGCCCGCGCCGCCGAAAACCCCGAAAGCACCGGCGCTGTTGCGTTGAAAGCAAATCGCCATGTTATCTGATCTCCGGCCTTGTAACCGATGCGCACCACGCCCAGCGCCCCTTCCATGAACAGGCACGCAATCCGCCCGCCGTCTTTCAATTGGGACGTAAGCGCCGCAGGAACGGTTTCAACGGCACCCTGCACGGTGATTGCATCATAGGGGCCATGCTTGGCACAGCCATCGGCCAGCGCACCCTGCACGACGGCGGCATTGTCGATGCCCGCGGCAGACAGATTGCGCTGCGCTTCTACGGCCATTGCCTCGTCCTCCTCAACCGCGATGACGGCTTCGGCAAGGCGGGCGATGACGGCTGTCGAATAGCCCAGCCCGCATCCCAGATCGAGCACCATCTCATCCGGCTGAATGTCCAGCCCGTCCAGCATCTTGGCCAGCGTGCGCGGATCAAGCATCACCCTGTTGCGGCCAATTGCCAGATTTTCGCCGATATAGGCTGCCTCGCGCCGCGCACTGGGCACGAACGCCTCGCGCTGGATGCTTAGCATCGCGTCAATTATGGGAAACTTGGTCACGTCCGAAGGGCGTACCTGAGTGTCGACCATCATCACACGGCGGGCTGCAAAGTCGATCATGCTAAACTCATCGGTCCAGTTTCAACAACAGAGTTTTCGCACAGAACGCGGCAGGGGGCAACGCCGCACGGCAGGATTGCCGATGTTTTCTGCCCTGAACGGGTGGCATCCGGCCACGGTGCACGCAAAATGGTCAACCTCCGGTCTTGCGGAAATCAAACGGCACGTCGACTGCGCAATTGGCCATGCCCAGCTGTTTCAAGGCAGCGGCATTGCCGCCTTTCGCCTTGATACGCAGCGCAAGTGTGCCGTCCATCCGGATTGGTGACACCAGCGTCGCCGTGTAATCCACCGCGATGTCGACGACCGCAGACGCCCCTGCCCCGCCGTTTGTGACGGCAGCCCCGGTAAAGTAATCGGAGCGCACCTGCGTCCAGCGGATCACGCGGTCGGCGGCACCAAAGCGCAACTTGTCCGGATCAAACCGGTCGCCCCATGCCATCTGTCGGGGAAAGGCCATTGCGGCCAGTTCCGGGTCCAGCATCGCCTCCAGCCCCGGCGGACATTGGGCGATGGTGGCCTTGCCGACCGTACCCAGCCACGCACCATCTTCGGGAATGAGTTCGGCAAAGAGTTCCAGATCGCATTTTCCGTCGCCATCAAAAGCGATGTCGATATCTTCGCGCGACTGGTACGACCAGAAGTAGAAGCCATCGTTGTTGACCAGAACCATGTCTTCCCAGCCTGCGGGCAATTCAAGGCCCAGCGCAATCGCAGCCTCGTCTCCCGTAGCCTCGGACAGCGAACAGCGGCACCCGACCGATCCGCAATCGGCCAGCGTGACCTTGGTTTGCGCAAGGGCGGGGCTTGCCAGCATCAGCCCCAGAAGGATGAATATCGCGCGCATGATCAGTTCCTGTTCCAGTTCGGGGCCAGTTGGTCGAAAAGGTCGGCGGCGGGGTTGGTGACCGGAATGCCGTCGGCCTGCAAGGTTGCGGGGGTAGCGCGGGCCGCGCCCAGATAGATGCTGGCACCGACCACGCGCGCGGCCTTCTCCTCGTGGGCATCAAGGCCCGCAAACGTACAATACGGCCCGGCCACGGTATCGACGCAGGTGCCGTTGCTGCCCAGCCATTGCGACGGGTTCAGAATGGCGATCATCTGCTCGGCGCCGCCTGCCTTAGCAAAAAGGCTGAATGTGGGTGTTGCGGATCGCACGCCCGCCGCCGTTTCAAGGAATAATGGCTGATCGGTGCGGTAGCCGTCCTGCAGCAGCAAGCTTAGCCCGCTCGCCTTGTCGCCGACACTGCACAGCGGTTTGCCTTTGCAGGGGTAGCCGTTGTTGTTGGTGAATTTCGGATAGGCCATGAAATGCGGCATCACTAGGGTTGGGTCCATAGCCCGCGAAACCTCGATATCACCCGCATAGACAAATCCGGTGGCACCTTCGCCCTGACCGATGATCCGCCAGATGCCGGGATCAAGCCGGGTGTTCCACGCGCCCTCCTGCGGCGAAGTATCGGCCAAAGTCTCGCTGTCCTGCCCCGACAGCGGGATAGCGCGCCAGTTCACAGCAAAACCGAATACGCCTCTGATCGCAATCGCAACCGGATCGCCCACAGCACCAGCGGGCGCGTCCTCGCCCATCGCTTCGGCCTCAGGCACGAATTCCGGGGCAACCTCCGGCACACCGCTTTCGCTGACAGAGCCGATCACAAAGCGGTTTGCCTGATCGGGCTCCACCTGCACCCGCGCGCCAAGCTCCACGCCCGGCCCGGTTGCCGTCACATCCCAGTCGCCCGGTTCCAGCGTGCCCTGCCAGCCACCCGCCCGCGCCTCGGGCATCGCCATCGCCTCGACGGCCAGCCCGGATCCCTCAACCGGCACGGCGGACCAGTCCAGCGGCACGCCCTCCAGTCCGGGGGGCACATCGAATGTTACCGGCACCACGGAAGGGTCCGCCGGAATATCGCCCTGATCCTGTGGGGCCTCACCGGCAGGTACGATCTTCAACGCACGCCGCCCGATGATTTCGGCATCGCCGAATTTATAGAGGATCTCATAGTCGCCCGGTTCTTCGGGCGCGATCAATACGAGCGGGTTCGTGCCCGACACATAACCGTAGGTTTCATAGGAATCCGTGCCCGCTTTGGCAATCTGGATATTGTCCTGCGGCCCGTCTGGCCCTTGCCATGTGATCGAAACATCGGCCCCCGCCGCCACGACATCGGGCGCATCCAGCGTTACCAAAGCCTCGACAATCTCGATACGGCGACTGGCGAGCGTGGTCTTGTCGTTCAGCTTGTAGCGCAGTTCATAAGTGCCGGATTCGGCAGGCACCCGCAGCGTGACCGGGTTGCCGCTTTGAACATAAACAAAGAACCGGCCCGCGCCCTGCCCGGGCGTCGCTATTTCGATGGTATCAAGCGCGTCATCCGGCCCGGTCCAGCCCACCTGTATCTCGCTGCCCTTGGCGGCCTGGTCGGGCGCATCCAGCGTCGCCTTGGGCAAGGCTGCGGGTTTGGGCTTTGGTTCGGGCGCAGGCTCGGGTGCCACCGCTGCAATCGTTTCGCGCAGCGCCGCCGACAGGCTGCCTGCATCGGACGCCTGAATATAGCGCCCCCCGGTTTCGGTGGCGAGGCAGGCCACCTGCGCGCCTTCTTTCTGCGTCAGCCCGAAACCGATCACATGGGCGGTGAAGTTCAGCCCCGATGCTTCCAACTCCCGCGCCACAGCGCAAGGGTCGGCATTGCATGTCTCCAGCCCGTCCGTCACCAGAACAACCGTCGCCGCATCCTCGGAATAGCGCAGCGCTTGCGCCGCCTGTTTCACGGCTTGCGACAAGGGCGTCTTGCCCAGAAACTTCATGCTGTTCACGGACCCAAGGATCGCCGCCGCCGTGCCCTTGGCAGGCGGCACCACCAGCTCGATATCACTGCAATCGCCCTTGCGCCGGTGGCCGTAAGCCATCAGCCCCAGTTCCTGATCGGCCGGGATCGTGCCCAAAACCTCGGCCACGGTGTCGCGCGCAATCTCCAGCTTCGCACGCCCGTCGATCTGGCCCCACATCGACCCCGACCCGTCCATCACCACAATGGTGCGGGGGCTGTCGGCCATACCTTCCTGCGCAAATGTCAAAATCACAGCCATTGCGGCAAGGGTCGGTCTGAACATCGGATGGTTGCTCCGTTTAGGTTAAATCTGTCGGTTCACGTCTGGTCGGATGTGGCGCGGCCAAAGCCTGTGCGCGCGCCCACCCAATGCATCGCACGCTCACCCAGTTTCTTGAACTTGGCGGATGCGCTTTCCAGCTTTGCCTCCCATTCGGGATTCGGAACCTGACCTTCGGTGACCTTGAAGAACACCTGCAACAGACACGCGATGGCAAAGGGTTCGATCAGCGCCGCCTTCACCGCCCAGGCAAAGACCAGCGCAAACACCAATCCGCCCGCCGACCCACTGCCCGGTATCAGGTAAACCACCAGCGCCGCAGGGGCGAGCATCACCAGAAACACCACGAACGACAGGCCGTAAACAATTGCCGTCAGCCAGGCCGCGTTGATCAGCATGGGACGCGCATTCTGGGCATAAAGCACCAGCCCTTCGCGCGCTGATACCCACGGGTTTTCCGCCTTGGTGCGGATCGCATGGGCAAGAATGATCTCGTCCACCAGCCCCACGGCCAACCGCAGATAAGCACGCACAATGGCCATGATCTTGTCGAGCCCCGGAATCGGCAGGATGCCAAGCACGCCCTGCACGATCCCGGTGATCGAATTCACGACCCCCTTGATCAGCTTGTCCAAGGCAAAAAGCGCCGACGCTTGCCCGAAGCGCTGGGTCACGATCTCGCGCGCGTAATCAATCTGGCCGCGCCCGCCGGGGATCTGCTTGCCCTGCATCAGTTCGACCATCACCGCGATATGGCCTGCCTTGACGATGTAAAGAATGTAGTCGCGCAGAAAGAAGATCACGCCCGCCGTCAGACCAAAGCCCGCTACCCCACCGTAAAAGGTGCTGGAGGCACGGAATTCCTCATCCCCGAAACCACCGATGCCGTAGCCGACGCCCGCCCCCGTGCCTGTAATCAGTATCAGCGCAGTGGTGATGCCGAAATAGACGATGATCCTGAACATGATGAACGGCATGGTGCGCGCCATCAGGCCAAGCGCCTTGCCGATGCTGAAATCCCACATGAAGTAATCCTTGGTTGCGAAATGACAATTCGCTGCCAAGCAGCGTGGCAAAATCTGCCCCGCAATCACAGGATTCGGCAAGGAAAACTTTGCGCTGCGTCAGGCTTTGGATGCGGAGGCATGTCGCGGCATCGCGCGGCCCGTCCGCGTGGCAAGGGCTGCCCGCGCGGTCATCGCGATATCTTCGGCGGTCAAACCCGCCTCGACATACATCGCCGCAGGGCTTGCCTGATCAATAAAGCGGTCCGGCAAGGTCATGGTTCGGATTGCGACCCCGTTCAGCCCGCCAGAGTTCGCCAGATACTGCAGAACCTGCGCGCCAAAGCCGCCTGCAGCACCCTGTTCCACCGTGATCAGCGCCGCGTGGTGGCGGGCAAGCTGGTCGATAAGGGCCGTATCCAGTGGCTTGGCAAAGCGCGCATCCACCAGCGTGACCGATATGCCCGCCATTTCCAGCACTTCGGTTGCGGCACGGGCCTCGGCCAGATGGGCGCCGAAGCTCAGGATCGCGACATCGCTGCCTTCGCGGATCACCCGGCCCTTGCCGATCTGCAAGGGAATACCGCGCGCAGGCATCTCGATCCCCACGCCTTCGCCACGCGGATAACGAAAGGCGATCGGGCCTTCGTCATGCACCGCCGCCGTGGCAACCATGTGGACCAGTTCAGCCTCATCCGCCGCTGCCATCACCACAAAGCCGGGCAAGGCCGACAGGAACCCCACATCGAACGCGCCCGCATGCGTGGCCCCGTCCTGCCCAACAAGCCCCGCGCGGTCGATGGCAAAGCGCACGGGCAGGCCCTGCAAGGCCACGTCATGTACGATCTGGTCGTAGCCCCTTTGCAGGAAGGTCGAGTAGATCGCGCAGAACGGGCGCAGGCCGCTGGCGGCCATCCCGGCCGCGAAGGTAACGCCGTGCTGTTCGGCGATGCCGACATCGAACACCCGCCCCGGAAACCGCTTTGCCATGATGTCAACGCCAGTGCCCTGCGGCATCGCGGCGGTGATCGCCACGATCTTGGGGTCGCGCGCCGCTTCGTCCGCCAGCGCTGCGCCAAAGACGCCGGTATAGCTGGGCGCATTGGATTTCGCCTTGGCCTGCGTGCCCGAAATCACATCGAACTTGCCGACCCCGTGGTATTTGTCGGCACTCGCCTCGGCGGGCGCATAGCCCTTGCCCTTGACCGTCTTGCAATGGATCAGCACCGGCCCGGTTGCCCGCGCCCGTGCGGCCCGCAGGGTGGCCAGCAGATCGCCCATGTCATGCCCGTTGATCGGGCCGATGTAGGTAAAGCCCAACTCCTCGAACAGGGTGCCACCACCCGGCATACCCGTTACCAACTGCCGCGCCTTGCGGGCAGAATCGCGCAACGGACCCGGCAAGGCGGCTTCAAACGCGCCCGCCGCATCGCGGAGTGCTGCAAGTGGCCCCGCGGTTTGAAGGCGGGTCAGATACTGGCTCATCGCGCCGACCGGGGGGGCGATGCTCATGTCATTGTCGTTCAGGATCACGAACAGCCGCTTTCCCAGATGCCCTGCGTGGTTCATCGCCTCATAGGCCATGCCCGCTGTGATCGCGCCGTCGCCGATTACAGCCACGGCATCACCCGTAGGCTGGCCCAGATCGCGGCCCACGGAAAAGCCCAAAGCCGCAGAAATCGAGGTGGACGAATGTGCCGCACCAAACGGATCAAACCCGCTTTCGCTGCGCTTCGTAAAGCCCGACAGCCCACCGCCCTGCCGCAAGGACCGCATCCGTTCGCGGCGCCCGGTCAGAATCTTGTGCGGATAGCATTGGTGGCCCACATCCCAGATCAGCTTGTCGCGCGGCGTATCAAAGACGGCGTGAATGGCGACCGCCAGTTCCACCACCCCAAGAGACGATCCCAGATGCCCGCCGGTTTCCGACACCACCGAAATCACCTCGGTGCGCACCTCGGTCGCCAGCCGTGTCAGGTCTGCATCCGACAGCGATTTCAGATCGGCGGGTCCCGCCACGCGGTCAAGTAGGGGTGTCTGGGACATATCAGCCTCCGCAATGAAAAAAGGTGCCGTATCGGGCAAACCGCACGGCACCAGGTTCCTGTCGCCAACAGGAAGGGAACCGGGCCGTGGAGTGCCCAGCGCCCGGACCGGCATATTGGTCCGAACGTCGTTGGCCGGGGGCGACATGTGCCCGCCCCCGGCAAAAGTGTTAGGTCAAGCGGATCAGCGGTTGTTCCAGCTGGACGTTCATCGGATCGGGTGCCTGCTTGCTTTCCTCGGGCAGAAGAAAGCTGGCAAGGTAGATTGCGTAGATTGAAAACCCGATCACCAGGATCACCACCGCCGATTTGCCTGCCCCGCGCATCATCTCTGACAGGATCCAGTTCCTGATCTCGGACGAGCGGGTTCTGCCCTGAAAGTATTCCGGTTCTGACATCATCTATCCTTTCAGTTCAGAGGGGCATAGCCATGGACCTGCGCCCAGACATACCAGTTGTCGACCACAGTGCCGGTCAGCAGGATGCCGATCCCGCCGGTCAGCGTGACCAGCACGGCGAACCACCAGGCCCAGCGATGGATGCCTTCCATCGTGGCATTGAAGCCCATCGTCCAGCGCCAGAACAAGGCGGCGCGTTCGGATGCGGTGCCCCGGTCCACGATCTGTTCCAGTTCGCGGTCGCCACCCAGACGGCTGACCGAAAGGATGGTCGCACCGTGCATGGCGAACAGCAGGGCAGAGCCATAAAGGAACACGATCGAAAGTGCGTGGAACGGGTTGTAGAACAGGTTGCCGTAAGTGATCGAGAAGTTGTTGGTCCAATCCAAGTGCGGGAATATGCCGTAGGGCACCGCCTCGGACCAGCTGCCCATCAGGATCGGGCGGAAAAGGCCCAGCACCAGCACCAGCCAGATGGCGGACGCAAAGGCCCAGGACACATGCTTGCCCATGCCGAGGGCTTCGGCGCGCAGATAGGTGCGCACCCACCAGGTGCACAGCGAGATCAGAAAGAAGAACCCCGCCACAAGGAACAACCCGCCCTCGCCCATCGGCGGAATGCGCAGGCCCCATTCAGGCGCCGGCGGCTCCAGCGACATCCACAGCAGATCGCGCACGAAGACGGCCGGGTTATAACCCGCAACGCCCCAGAAATGGACCCCGATGATCATGAACCAGATCAGGCCGCAGGCCAGACTGATGACCCCGAAAGAGCCCAGGTAGATCGGCCCCAACTGGGCGTTGCCGATCCAGCCCAGCAGGGTCGAGAAACTGGCCCCCTTGGTGCGGTTTTCCAGTTCCACGCCCTCGACCATGCCCATTTCGGGTAGGGCGCGGACCTGCACCTGGGTAAAGATGTTCTGATACTCAGCCATTTACGCCTCCCGAGACATTTGCCCACAGCGGCAGTTGCAGCCACCAGTCCCACCAGTCGACCCAGGCATCAAACCAGATCGTGCCGGAAATCAGGATACAGATGGCACTCCAGAAGCCCGCGTTCAGCGCCAGCAGAAGGCCCACGCGGTGAATTCCCAGCGTGCCCACCGAATAGCCGATCAGATCGCGAAAGAACGTATCTTCGTGATCTGGCGTGCGCATCTCGTTGCCCTTGACCGGATTGGCCGCCGACAGGATCAGCGCGCCATGCAGCGCAAGCGCCAGAGCGTTGGTGAAAAAGAACGTCACCGCGATCATGTGGACCGGATTGTAGTGAAAGTTTCCGTAGGTGTAGCCGGTGTTGGAAACCCAATCGAGGTGACTGAAGATGCCATAGGGAAAGGCATAACCCCAGGCCCCCATCAAAATGGGCCGGATCACCACCAGCGTCAGATAGGCAAAGATCGCCACACCAAACGCAATCGGCACATGCAACCCGATGCCCAGCTTGCGGCAGATTTCCACCTCGCGCAGACCCCAGCTGATGAAGGCGCCCGCCGCACAGATCGTGATGATCTGCCAAAGCCCGCCCTGCAACAGCGGTGCCGCAGCAAGGCCCGCGCTTACAGGGGGTGGTGCGATAGAGATCAGCCAGGGGTTCCAGACCCCCTGCATCGCCGCACCGTAAAAGATAAGGATGGTGCCCAACGCCGCGAAAAAGAATGTCGTGACGCCGAAAAAGCCAACGTAGAACGGCCCGACCCAAAAGTCGAAAAGGTTCCCGCCGACCAGTGTGCCACCCGGCACACGGTATTTTCTCTCGAAGCTGAGCAGTGCCATGCTTCCCTCTCCACCAGCCAAAAGCGGCCATCAGACAGCGCAGGGTGCGCCACCAGACCAGCTTCGTGAAATTCGTTGATCGTTACGGGCGGCCTGGACGAGCCGCCCGCAACAGGGGTAGGCCAGCTTACGGTGCTGCCGGAGCAACGCGGTCGTATTTCGCCGCCGCGATGTCGAGCCAGTTGTAGCTGGGTGTCGACAGCAGAACCAAATGGATCATCACTGCCAACAGGAAGAGGAAAACCCCTTGCGCCACGAAAACGCGACGCGGATCGAAGATCAGCCAGATCTTGTAGAACTTGCTCATTTTTCGATCCCCCTCAGAACCACGGACGCCAGATGTACACGGCCAGATGAGCGATCACGGCAATCGTCGTGAAAAGGTAAAGTCCGCTCATGTAGACCGAGTGTAGCTCTTGCGCCTGTTGGTCAGTCAAACCTGTGAAACTCAGGTCACTTCTATCAGCCATTCTATCCTCCGGATCGTCAGACTGAGGCCGTGTGCCCCACGGCCAGGTAACGGTTAGGCGGAATGCCCTCCCGAATATCCGCCCCCATCAGGGGTACGAATGCTGTGTCAGGCCCTTTCAGGCCTGGAAAATCATCGGCGTGATCGCACGGGCCTCGGCCAGTGCGCGCGCCACGGGACCTTTGCCCGCCATCCGGTTGCGCAGGGCCGGGCTGATCAGCCAGACCACGGCGGCAAACGGCAGCGCTGCAACGAAGATCAGGGCAAAATAGATGCCGTATTCGACGCGGCTTGCCTTTTGCGGGCGTGTGCGCGGCACATTGACGGTGTAATCGGTCATGCCTTTTCCTCCTTGGTTGTCTTGGATGTGTCGCCCCAAAGGGCAGTAACGGTTTCAACCCGGACCCGCTCGGCCCCTTCATCAAGGGCGGCTTTCTCGGCCCGGTCGCGCAGGGTGCGCGCGGCGGAAATGCGGGTCAGAATGGGGTGTTCGGATACGATCTTGTCCAGCGCCGCCTGCGCATCGACATCCCAGGGGAAATCGCGGCGCAGCATGGTAGGTGTTGCCGCCGCCGAGTCCATCTCGGACCCCAGCGGCAGAATATGGAACAACGCGTCGAACAGGCTGTTGCAGACTTCTTGCAGCAACCAAACGCACCCGCCGTACCCCATCACCGGCGTGCCTGTCGCGCGCCGGATCGCAGCACCGGGGAAACTGGCGGCAATAAAGCTGGGCTGCGGGCCAAATCCCTTTTGCAGTTCGGCCAGATACATCTTTTCGTTGATCGACCCCATCACGATCAGCGGCCGGTCCTTGGCGATCATCGCCCGAACGGCCTCGTTGTTGGTCTTTTTTCCCGCCACGCGGGCCACCGCAAAGGCGCAAGGCAGGCCCAGATCACCCTCAAGATAATTGCGGATGCCGCGCGCATAAGTCTCGCTGGCCACGATGCCGAAACTGGCGGTGGCAAAGAAATCCTGCGTCACAGAACGCCACAGATCCCACACGGGCTTCAGCGTCGAATGCTTTTCGCGCGCAATGAACGGCTCGGGGTCCAGCCCCAGCATCTCAGCCAGCGTGCGCAGGAATTTCGTGGTGCTATCCATCCCGATCGGCGCCTGCAGATAGGGCTTGCCCAGAACCTCGCACAGGCCCCGGCCAAACTCGCGGTACATGCAGATGTTGACGTCGGCATTGACCAGATTGCGCATCTCGGCCACATGCGCACCAAGCGGCATCACCATGTTCACATCCGCGCCGATGCCTTCGACCAGACGGCGGATTTCGTGCAGATCGGACGCCATGTTGAACACGCCGTACATCGGCCCCAGAAGGTTGACACGCGGACGCGCCCCTTCAACCCGCTTGGCCTCGGGCGGCATCCGACCCTTGGTCATCCCAAATTCGGTAAAGATCCACGTCATCGCGCGGTCTGCCGTCTGCCACTGATCCTCATCAATGGTCCGCGGCAAAAAGCGCTGAATGTTGGTGCCCGCAGGTGTGACGCCGCCGCCGATCATTTCGGCAATGCTGCCCGTCACGACCACCGCAGGCAAAGCCGGGTCCAGCGTCTTCCAGGCCCGCGCCATCGACGCCTCGGTGCCCGAACTCATCTCATCCTCACCCAAGCCGGTCACCACAATCGGCAACTCATGCGGCGGCAAAGCGTCGGTATAGTGCAGCACGGATGTCACCGGCAGATTCTCGCAGCCCACAGGGCCGTCGATCACCACCTGCAAACCCTTGACGGCACAGAACGCATACACCGCGCCCCAATAGCCCCCCGCCCGATCATGGTCCTGGATCAGCATGCCGATCCTCCCATGCTTTCATTTTGACAAAAATATCCCACGGGGGTGCGGGGGTGTGAAACCCCCGCTTTGGTGCAGCGGGTGCGGGGGTGTGAAACCCCCGGTGCGGCGCGCAGGGCCAGAGAGACGATCATATCATCTCCTCCGCCTTCGCGGCCCGCGCGGCCTTGTCGAGCTTCTTCTGATGCGTCGCCCGGAAATCCGGGCGCAGGTTCGGGCTGCCTTCCCAGATGCCTGCAGTATCGCCGGACCCCACGCCCTCAAAGAACGCCTTCATGTCGTCCATCCGGGCGCGGCCTGCGATGGCGGCGTTGACCACCTGCCCCAGGGACCCTGCCCCTGCAGGCCCCATCAGGGGGCGCGCAGAGATGAGATTCGTGAAGTAGAGACTTGGAATACCCAGTGATTTCGCCTTTTGCACCAAGGGAGTCGTGCCAATCGCCAGATCCGGCGCAAAGCCCTCCATCGCGGCCAGATCATCCTCAAGGCTCGCGCGGAATTTCACCGCCACACCCTTGGATTGCAACCACGCCAGGTCATCCGCCGACCACTCCGATTTCGCACAAGCCGTGCCGACATACGGCACCTCTGCCCCGCTTTCGATCAGCAGACGCGCAACCAGCAATTCACTGCCCTCATAGCCCGAAACGGTGATCCTCCCCTTGATCGGGTTGGCGGCCAGTGCCCCGGTGATGGCGGGCAGAAATGCATTCTGCGCCGCTGCAATTTGCGAAGCCGGAACCCCATGCGCCGCACCAATCGCCGCCAGCCAGGCCATCGTGCCATCGCGGCCCACCGGAGCAGACCCCACAACCGGACGCCCCGCTGCCTGAAACTCGCGCACCGCAGCCGTGTAGAACGGGTGGATCGCCGCACAGACGCTGGAATCCAGCGCCGCATAAAGCTCCCGCCATTCCCGGCAGGGCACAACCGGCCCCGCAGCCATGCCCATCGGGGCCAGCATCGCGCCGATCATCATAGGATCAGCCGGAAACATCTCGCCCAGCAGGGCCACGGTCGGGCGGTCAGACCGCCCCTGCGCCGGTGCCTGCACCGGGCCTGCCTCGATCTCTGAGCGCGCGTATTTCAGCATCGCGCCCGCCAGCACGTCCTTCGCCTCGGCATGGGTCGGGATGCCGAATCCCGGCACGTCGATGCCCACGATCCGCACGCCGTTGATTTCTTTCGGTAAAAGCTTAAGCGGCACGCCCGAGGCTGTCGGCACGCACAGGTTCGTCACCACCACCGCATCATAACGGTCGGGGTCGGCCAGCTCATGCACCGCATCGCGGATGTCTTCGAACAATTTGCCCGTCACCAGGCTTTCGGAGTTGAAGGGCACATAGCCCACCGACCGGCGCGCACCGTAGAAATGGCTCACAAAGGTCAGGCCGTAAACACAGCACGCACTGCCCGAAAGCACCGTCGCCACCCGCCGCATCCGCAAACCGACCCGCAGCGAGCCAAAGGCCGGGCACATGCTTTGCGGCTTGTCGTGCGGTCCTTGCGGGTAATCGCGGGCAAAGCCGTCCAACAATTCCGAATTGCCAGCAGCCCGCGCAGCCTCTGCCATCGTCGCCCCGGAATGACAGCCCATGCCATCGACGGGCTCTGCCACCACGGGCAGATCCTCGGCCACACCCACATCTGTCAGGGGCGCGTCGTGGGCGGTGTCATATCCGATTTCAGATGTCATTTCTGACCCTTACGAGGTGAAGTTGATTTGGCCGGCGCAGCAAGTGCGCGGTCCAGAAAGGCAAGAGCGTCCAGATCAAGCATTGTCGTAAACCACTTCCAGCGACTTCTTCTCGACCGCGAACTTGCCGCGCATGTCGGCATCGGTGGCGGGCACCAGCACGAAATCCTTGCCGGTCGTCTCGGCGTCGAACAGGTTCAGCAACTCATCCTGCGTCAGCGGCTTTGGTCGCACAGCGGGGGCTACGGCGACAGCATCGCCCAAGGCAGCAAACATACCGCCCCACTGGCTTTCATAGCTGCCAACGATCTGATAATTGGCGGATTTCCGGCGCAGATCGTCGTCCTGCGGAATCGCTGCCAGCACCGGAATACCGACCGATTCAGCAAACGCCGCAGCCTCGCCCGTGCCATCATCCTTGTTGATCACCAGCCCCGCGATGCCAACATTGCCGCCCAGTTTGCGGAAATATTCGACCGCCGAGCAGACGTTGTTCGCCACGTAGAGCGATTGCAGGTCGTTCGATGCGACCAGAATGACTTTCTGCGCCATGTCCCGTGCAATCGGCAGGCCGAAGCCACCGCATACAACGTCGCCCAGAAAATCGAGCAGCACATAGTCGAAATCCCAATCGTGGAACCCCAACTTTTCGAGCAGCTCAAAACCGTGAATGATGCCGCGCCCGCCGCAGCCGCGCCCGACTTCCGGCCCACCCAGTTCCATCGCGAAGACACCGCCGCGCTTGAAACAGACATCGCCGATCTTGACCTCTTCGCCCGCCAGCTTCTTGCGGGTCGACGTCTCGATGATCGTGGGGCAGGCCTTGCCGCCGAACAGAAGGCTTGTCGTATCGGATTTCGGATCGCAACCGATCAGCAGCACGCGCTTGCCCATCTCGGCCATCATGTGGCTCAGGTTGGCCAGCGTGAACGATTTGCCGATCCCGCCTTTGCCATATATTGCAATGATTTGCGTCTTTTTGGTGGGGGCGCCCATCGGCACCTCAAGCGTTGGCTCTTCATGCGCTTCATCGCGCAGGCGGGCGTCAAAATCCTTGAGGTTCGGGATATCCAGGGTCATGCGGCGGCCTTCCAGTCGAGGATCATTTTAAGGCAATCAGGGTCGGTGAATGCCGTGGCGTAAGCGTCTGTGGCGTCGGTCGCGGCCCGGCGGTGCGTGATCAGCCCGGCCATCGACAAAGCACCCGCATCAATCAGGGCTCGGGTGGCGACCATGTCTTCGGGGGCCCATTCGGCGGCGATGCGCAACCGCGCCTCCCGCATGAAAGCGGGTGGGAATGAGAACTGGATGGGTGCGGTATAGAACCCCGCCAGAACAACCTCGCCGCCTTTGGCGATTCGGCCGATCAGGGTATCAAGCAGATCGGCCGCACCCGAGGCGTCATAGATTGCCTTGTAATCGCGGCGCGGATCAGCCTCGGCGGTGGTAACTTCATAGCCGACAGCGCCGGTTGCGCGGGCCGGGTTGCTTTCCCAGACGGTCGGTGGGGCAACGCCCGCGGCAACGGTCAGCCGGGCCAGCAGGCGGCCCAGAACGCCGTGGCCCACAATCAGATCGGGCAAAGCGGTATTGAACCCGGCCAAAGCATGCCGCGCGGTCGCAGCCAGCGCCAGAAGCGCGCCCTCAGCCCCCATGCCCGCATCGATTCGCGTTACACGCGCAGCAGGCGTCACCAGATGATGTGACGCACCGCCGAACAGCCCGCGCACCGGCGTGTTGCCCTGCGGCTGAAAACAATTGGCACCGGGCACAAAGACCCGCTCGCCGACCCGAAAGCCACTGTCAGCCCCGGCCTCGACCACTTCGCCTGCGGCCTCATAGCCCGGCACCAGCGGATAGCCCATGCCTGGAAACGGCGGCATCGTGCCCGACCAGAACAGCTTTTCGGTGCCCGTGGAAATGCCCGATTGCGCGATTTCAACCACCAGATCGCCCGCACCCGGATCGTTCAACGAAAGGCTTTGCAGCCCCAGTTGTTTCGGCCCTGACAGGATGACGGCTTCGGTGTGCAACGGAATTCTCCCCTTTGGCGGTGGCGGCGGGTCCTGAGTGACTCGGGGCCTGCCGTTTCGCCTTAGTGTAAGTCTACCCTTACAGTCAGAGGTGTCAACTTAAATAGACATTCATTTTGCACGAAGCGCCGAAAATATGTGCAGCGCGTCACGGGCGACGGGCCGTCACACAGCTTGTCACAAACGGGCGGCGACCCGGCAGAACTTTGATGTCGGAAAATCCGGCCCCGGTCAGCAACGCTGCAATTTCAGCCCCCGACCGCGTGCGCCCGGTCTGCATGGCGGCCGTGTAAAGCGCGAAATACACATCCGTTGCGCGATCAGGGCGCGCGCCGCCCGACATCGGCTCGGAGATCAGAATACGCCCGCCCTGCGGCAAAGCGTCGTGAATACGGGCCAGAAGCGCCGCGACGGTTGTATCGGAATGGTCGTAAAGCACACGAATCAGGCTGATCGCATCTGCCTCGCGGGGCAGCGAATCGTCGCGGAAGGAACCGGGGTGCAGGGTCACGCGGCTTGACAATCCGGCGCGGCCAAGGGCAGTGCCTGCCCCCTGCAGCACCGCCGGAAGATCGAAGAGATCAAGCTGCAAACCGGGATGCGCGCGTGCCACTGCTGTAAGGAACGCCCCCGTGCCCCCGCCCACATCCATCAGCCGCTTGATGCCGGAAAAATCAATAATCGCAAGCGTATCCTCGGCAACGATGGCCTGACTGTCGGTCATCAGATGCGAATAGGTGGCGGCAATATCGGGGTCAGCCGCGCCCTTGGCACCAAAGACATAGGGCCAGAACCGCGCCAGATCGGGAGAGGTTTCGCCGCGCAGGAAAGCCACCGGATCAGCCAGATCGCGGTAGAGAATCGCATGGTGGCGCACCATCGCATCCAGCCCCGGCACACCCAGAAACGCAGCCCCCCGCCGTGCCAGACCGAATCGCCCATCGCGGTGACGGCGCAGCAGACGCAACGCCGCGCCTGCCTGCAACAAAAGCTGCATCCGGTCTTCTGTCAGCCCCGCCGCCGGAGCCAGAGCACGGGCCGCACGCGGGCCGCCCTCAAGCTGGGCAAAAATGTTCAACTCAACCAATGCCAGCAGCACTTGCGTGTTGGCAAACCCCGCCATCACATCAAAGATCGCGGCCCCTTCGGCCCGCACGATAAGGCGCAACAGCGGCATCCTTGCGGCCCAGGCCTGAAACCGGCGTGACCCGACAAGACCCAGAAAGCCAGACTTTTTGCGCGCAAAATTTGCAGGTTCGCTCAGGTCAGACACGAACAGAGGTGCCGGCAGAAACGGGCGCCATCGGCGTCATCCGTTCGGCATAGCGGCGCACCATGTCGGCCAGCATCGCCTCGCCCTTGCAGGAAGGAATGGACGCAATCGCGCCCCCCAGAATATCGCGCAACCGCCGGATCGCGCCCTGAACGCCAAGTTCAGCCACAGCCGACGGGCGCGCGTGAACGGCATCCTGCCCGGCTGGTTTGCCCAGCGTTTCGGCATCATACAAAGCGTCGCGCAGATCATCGGCCACCTGAAACGCCTCACCGATCCGTGCGCCAAGCTCCATCCACGGCTCGGCCTCTTGCCCCGCCGCGACGGCCCCCATTTGCGTCGCCGCAATGAACAATGCCCCGGTCTTGGCCCGGTGATAGGCGGAAAGATCAACCGTCGCCTCGGATTCCCATCCCTGCCCGGCGCAGATGCCGCCCGGCATGCCCGCGCGCTGCGCAAGGATACGGATCAGATCCAACCCCCGGCGCGGCGAGGCATCGGCGGCACGCGCCAGCACATCAAACGCAAGGATGATCAGGCTGTCGCCGGTCAGCACCGCCAGGGGTTCAGAATAGGCCCGGTGGATCGTGGGCTTGCCGCGCCGCACATCGGCATCGTCAAAACAGGGCAGATCATCATGCACAAGACTGGCGCAATGCAGCATTTCCAGCGCCGCCGCAGCCGCATTGGCAAGGCCCGGCTGATCATCGCCGCAAGCCATCGCGACCGACAGAAGGATCGTAGGCCGGATCCGCGCGCCACCCGGAGTGACCGCATAGGGCAGGCACTGTGACAAGCGCGGCGGGGCATCCGACCCCTGCCCGAAGGCAATGCCCTGACTGATGGCCGATTCGATGCGCGCTTCCAGAGACATGGATCTTTCCCTTTTTCCGCTTCATCCGCAGATATGTCATCTCAAAATGACACTACACTGTAAATCATACTGGACAGTTGTGCCGCGCAAGTCAACAATCGCCAACATGGAGCGGACCGAAAATCGCAAGACTGCCGCGCGGGTCGTGGTGATCGGTGCCGGAATGGGCGGGTTGTGCGCCGCTGTCCGGCTGGCTGCGGCGGGGCTGGATGTGACGGTGATTGATGCTGCAAACGCCCCCGGCGGCAAGATGCGCACGATGCCAAGTGCGGCGGGCCCGGTTGATGCGGGGCCAACGGTTCTGACCATGCGGCATGTCTTTGACGCAGTGTTCGAGGCGGCGGGCACAAGGTTGGAGGATCATATCACCCTGATTGCGCAGCCAATTCTTGCACGGCACTGGTGGCCCGATGGCACGACGCTTGATCTGCACGCCGACGCCGATGCCTCGGCCGACGCAATCCGCGCGTTTGCGGGGCCAAAGGCCGAACGGCAGTTTCGTCGTTTCAACCGTGCCACCGCCCGCGCCTTTGCCGCCTTTGACGTGCCGATGATGCAGGCCCCCCGCGTGTATTTGGGGGCGGTTGCGAAAGCGGCCCTTGCGCGGCCTTTGCTTTGGCCGATGCTGCGGCCCGGGCGCACGCTGGCGCGCGATCTTGCTGCACGTTTCACCGATCCGCGCCTGCAGCAATTGTTCGGGCGCTATGCCACCTATGTCGGCGGGTCACCCTATGCGTCGCCCGCCGTGCTGGGCCTGATCTGGCAGGCCGAGGCAGAGGGGGTCTGGGCTGTGCGGGGCGGCATGCACAAGCTGGCGCTGGCGCTGGAAGGGGTGGCACGGGCGCAGGGTGCGACCTTCCGCTATGGCACGCAAGCCGTTCGGATCATTGAACAATGGGGCCGCGTCAGTTCGATCGTTCTGGGTGACGGGTCCAGCATTACCGCCGATCACATCGTCTTTAACGGCGATCCGGCGGCGCTGTTTGCAGGCCTTCTGGGGGGGCCTGCACGCCGCGCGGTGCCGCAAAAGGCCGTCACGCCGCGCAGCCTTTCCGCCTTTGTGTGGAGCTTTGCCGCCCGCGCTTCTGGCCCTGCAAAGGCTGATCTGATCCATCATAATGTGCTGTTCGGCAGCGATCCGACGCGGGAGTTCGGCCCCATCGCGACGGGTGAAATACCGCAGGACCCCACACTTTACATCTGCGCCGAAGACCGCGCCGACGGCACCATTCCGCAAGGCCCGGAGCGGTTCGAGATCATCCTGAACGCCCCCGCCAATCTTGCCCCCACTCCCGGAGAGTTCCAAGCATGTCAGACCCTTACAGTGACGCAAGCCGCGGGTTTCGGCCTGACCTTCGACCCCGCACCGGGGGTATCGGCGCTGACCACGCCGCAAGGGTTCGCACGGATGTTTCCGGCGTCGCAGGGGGCGATCTACGGGATATCGCCGCACGGCACGATGGCGGCGTTTCGGCGGCCGGGGGCGCGCACGGCACTGCCGGGGCTGTATCTGGCGGGGGGGGGCGCGCATCCGGGGGCGGGCGTGCCGATGGCGGCCCGGTCCGGTCAGCACGCGGCAGAGGCGATCTTGAGCGACCTTGCTTCAGCCTCCAGGTCGGGGCGGACGGCTATGCCTGGTGGTATGTCGACGGGGTCAGCGACGATGGCAAACGCGCCGTCTCGGTCATCGGATTCATAGGGTCGGTCTTTTCGCCGTGGTATCGGTGGTCGGGGCGGCGCGATCCGGCCAATCATTGCTGTATCAACGTGGCGACCTACGGCCCCGGCGGGCGCTTCACGATGACAGACCGGGGCCGTGCTGCCTTGCGCCAAAGCGACGATACCTTGCAGGTCGGGCCCAGTTCGATGCACTGGAACGGATCGCAATTGGTGATTAGTATCAATGAGATCGGCGCACTTCCCTTGGTCACCCCGGTGCGTGGCACGATCACGCTGACGCCCTCGGCGATCACTTCGGTCGAGGTTTTGCTGACCCCGGACGGTGCCCATCTGTGGCGGCCCTTTGCGCCCACGGCACGGATCGACGTTGACCTTACTCAGGGGAATAGATGGCAGGGCCACGGCTATTTCGACGCGAATTTCGGCACCCGCGCGCTGGAGACGGATTTCAGCTATTGGACTTGGGGCCGCTTTCCAACGGCCGACGGTGCCGCCTGTTTCTACGATGCCACCCGGCGTGACGGGTCGGCGCTGTCGCTGGGGATGAGGTTTGGTGCGGACGGGTCGGCGGTCCAGATTCCGCCCCCGCCCCCTGCCCGCCTGCCCCGCACGATCTGGGCCTTGCGCCGCGAAACCCGCGCCGATGCAGGCACGCAGCCCCGGCAAGTGATGGGGATGCTGGAGGCACCGTTCTACAGCCGATCACTCGTGGAAACCACGATTGACGGCGAACGTACAACCGGCGTGCATGAGGCTCTGGATCTCGTGCGCTTTCGCCAACCATGGCTCAAGCCCATGCTTGCCGTTCGCGTGCCGCGCCGGGCAGGGTGGACGTTTTAGGCCGCAACCTCGGGGTTGCGCCGCCAGACCGAGTAATTCAGCGCCGCAGCGATGGTGACCCATAGAAGATAGGGCACCAGCATCAGCCCGGCCCACAGATCAACCCAGAAGAATGTCCAGAACGTCGCCGCCACCGCGAGCCACAGACAGACGATGACGATCATCGCCGCCCGCATCCGGTGCAGCCCGAAAAACACCGGCGTCCAAAGCGTGTTCAGCCCGATCTGCAAGCCCCAGAACGCCAGCGCTGTGCCGCTTTCGGGCCGCAGTGCCACCCGCATCGCGGCCAGTGACATCAGTAGGTAAAGCACCGTCCATGTGACGGGAAACACCCAGTCGGGCGGCGTCCAGTCGGGCTTTTGCAGCCCGTCATACCACGCGCCCGGTTGAAACATGGCACCTGTCGCGGCCGCCGCGCCGCAGCTTGCCAGAAAGATAAAGAACAGGCCCCAGTCCATGATGCACCCCTTCGGTTAAGGGGGATGTAGGCTATCCGCGCGCCACTGCAAAGCCCTGACGGCGGGCGCGGTCCTGTTCTTCCAACTGTGCCAGCATGGAAAGCACGGCCTCGGTCCGGCTTGGATCGCGCCGCGCGCGGGCTGCGGCATCGACCAGAAAGGCCACTTCTGGGGCCGGGGCACCGTAAAGAACGGCACTGCGCGGCATCAGGGCCGATGCGGCCGTTTGTAGAACCGAAAGGCCCAACAGCCCGAACTTGCGGCCCTTGGTGGTGCGGGCACGCAGGGTGATGTTGTCGTGCCCGTTGGCCGCAACCGCGCCACCAATCGCTGCATAGATGTGGCGGGCGGCGAATATGCCGGGGCGGCAGGTCAGCGGCAAGGCGGCCACCCCTGCCGTCGCACGGATATAAAGCGCATCCGCCTCGGCCAGCAGACGTTTGGTCATGGCACGCATCGCGGGCGTTGCCTGCGGGTTGGCAAGGAAGGCGCGCGGATCAACCCCCGCCTCATCAAACCATTGCAGCGGCAGGTAAATCCGCCCCATCGCCGCATCTTCGCCGACATCGCGCGCAATGTTGGTCAGCTGCATCGCAAGGCCCAGATCGCAGGCCCGCGCCAAAGCGTCGGCGTCGCGCACCCGCATCAGAACGCACATCATCGCACCTACAGCGCTGGCAACCCGCGCCGAATACTCAAGCACACCCGACAGCGTGTCGTAGCGCCGCTCGGTCGCATCCCAGGCCAAGCCTTCAAGCAAAGCCTCGGGCAAGGCGCGGGGCATGTCGAAATCGGCGATCAAGGCGGCAAAGGCGCGGTCGGGGGCGGCGTTCTTGGGCCGTCCGGCATAGGCCAGATCGAGCCTGTCACGCAGGGTCAGCACGGCGCGGGTCTTGTCGTCGCCGTCATCCACCGCGTCATCGGCAAGGCGGCAGAACGCGTACAGCGCCAAGGCCGGGTCACGCACTTTTGCGGGCAACAGACGGGATGCTGCGTGAAATGACAGTGATCCTGCGCGAATTGCTGCGCGGCAATGGTCCATATCAGCGGGGGCGATCATTCGGCAGCCATCTTCAGGGGAACGGAAACAATGCGCGCGCCGGGCGCGTCGGGCACCAATTTGCCCAGAACCTCGGCACTGGACACAACGCCGGGCAGACCTGCGCCGGGGTGCGTTCCGGCACCCACCAGATACAGGCCCTTGGCTTCTTCCGACACGTTATGGGGCCGGAACCAAGCGCTTTGCAGAATGCGGGGTTCAATCGAAAAGCCCGCGCCATGCGGCGAAAGATAGCGGTCGCGAAACGTCTCGGGCGTGAAGATCAGGCTTTCGGTCAGTTGCGCCTGAAAGCCCGGCATCACCTTTTCCAGTTCCGCCGCAACCTTGGCCCGGTAGCGCGGTTCTTCCGCCGCCCAATCGACCGGGTTCGCGTGGCCCAGATGCGGCACCGGCGACAGCACATAGAATGTATCATCCCCGGCGGGTGCGGCTGTAGGGTCGGTCACGGACGGGCGATGGATATAAAGGCTCATGTCATCGGCCAGACGGCCTTTCATGAAGATATCGTTCAAGAGCCCGGCGTAGCGCGGCCCCGACAGTATGGTGTGATGCCCCAAGTCGGGCCACATCCCCGCCGTGCCCTTGGTGCCGAAATACCAGACGTAAAGCCCCATCGACCAGCGGCGGTTTTTCAGCTTGCGGTCCGTCCACACCCGGCGCTTTCGGTTGCGCAAAAGGCGGGTGTAAGTGTGGCCCGCATCGGCGTTGCTGATCACCAGCGGTGCCTGCAGCATTTCGCCGGTCATCAGCCGAACACCTGCAGCATGATTTTCGTGAAAAATGATTTCATCAGCCTCAACTCCAAGCCGGACTTCGCCGCCCTGATCCTTGATCACGGCCACCATCGCATCGGCAATCGCCTGCACGCCGCCCATCGCATAATGCACGCCGAACTCTTTCTCCAGATGGCTGACCAGCGCGTAGATCGAGGTGACATGCGCCGGATCACCGCCGATGAACAGCGGGTGAAACGACAACGCCATCTGCAAACGCGGGTCGCGTACCCGGCGTTTCGCAAGACCAAAGATCGACCGATCTGCGCGCAATCGGACGAATTCCGGCAGCACCTTGATCGTCTCCCAGACACGGTGCATGGGCTTGGCAACCATGCCCTCATACCCCACGACAAAGCGGCGCTGCGCGTCGCGCAAAAAGCGGCGATAGCCCGCAACATCGGCGGGGTTCAGGCGCGCAACCTCGGCCTCCATCCGCGCATCATCGCTGCAAGCAGCAAAGGTCGACCCATCCTGCCAGCGGATCGTGTAGAACGGATCAAGCGGTCGCAAGTCCACATCGGCGCGGAAATCACGCCCGCAGGCCGCCCAAAGCGCCTCAAACACCTGCGGCACGGTTACGATGGTCGGCCCCAGATCGAAGCGGTGCCCGCCTTGCGTGATCGACGATCCGCGCCCGCCGGCCCGGTCAAGCCGGTCAATCACGGTGACGCGGTAGCCTTTGGCCCCCAGCCGCATCGCCGCAGCAAGGCCGCCAAGCCCCGCCCCGATGACAATGGCAGAGGGGTCGTTTGCGGGGTCGGGCGTGGCGTGATGTGTCAGCATAAAAGTACGATATACTGTCTAGCCAGATTTACAATATCCGTTCTTCACCTGCAGAAAGGCTTTCGCGCCCGCGCGGGATGTGTAAGATCATCGGGGCAGCACAAAGGGGCCTTCAGTATGCAAACCGTCAGCCTTAGCCTTTACCGATTTCCGTCGGTTGCGGCCCGGCTTTGGGTGCTGGGGCAAATGGCTGCTGCACGGCTGTCCTTTGCGCGGATGCCCGATGTCGGATTCTGGAAGCTGTGCGGATCGGGCACCGGCGAAGGCTTCACGCCGCGCCCCGACACGGCCGTCTGGGCGATTCTTGCGACATGGCCCGACACGGAAACCGCCCGCGCCCGTGTTGCCGAAGCGCCCGTCTATCGCCGCTGGGCAAGGCACGCGTCCGAAAGCTGGACGGTATTCCTGAGCCCCGCATCCGTGCGCGGCGAGTGGTCGGGAAAATCTCCCTTCACCGCCTCGGGTGCCGCCCTTGACGGGCCCGTTGCCGCGCTGACCCGCGCCACGATCCGCCCCGCCACGATGCTGCGGTTCTGGAACCGGGTGCCGGATATTTCGGCAGTCATCGGGCAGGACCCCAACGTGATCTTCAAGATCGGCATCGGCGAGGTGCCCATTCTGCATCAGGTCACGTTTTCAATCTGGCCAGACACGGCGGCGATGGCCAATTTCGCACGCGGCGATGGCCCGCATGGCCGCGCGATCCGTGCCGTGCGCGAACACGGCTGGTTTCGCGAAGAGCTTTACGCCCGCTTTCACATCCTTGGCGCATCGGGCACATGGGGCGGGGAAAACCCGCTGGACCGTTTGCCAAAGCCACCTGAACACACTGATACAACCCATTGGAATGCCGCATGAAAGACCCGTTCCCCTTTTCCGCCATTGTCGGCCAGGAGGAGATGAAGCAGGCGATGATCCTGACCGCAATCGACCCCGGCATCGGCGGTGTTCTGGTCTTTGGCGACCGGGGCACCGGAAAATCCACCGCCGTGCGGGCACTTGCCGGCCTGCTGCCGCCGATCAAGGCGGTCGAGGGCTGCCCGGTGAACTCTGCCACCCCCGGCACCAGCCCGGACTGGGCGCATGTCACCTCGACCAGGGTCATCACCCGGCCCACGCCGGTGATCGACCTGCCGCTGGGGGTGACAGAAGACCGCGTCGTGGGTGCCTTGGACATCGAGCGCGCCCTCACACGCGGCGAAAAGGCGTTCGAGCCGGGCCTTCTGGCCCGCGCCAACCGGGGCTATCTATATATCGATGAGGTCAACCTTCTGGAGGATCACATCGTCGATCTGTTGCTGGATGTGGCGCAATCGGGGGAAAACGTGGTCGAACGCGAGGGGCTGTCGATCCGCCACCCGGCGCGCTTTGTGCTGGTCGGCTCTGGCAACCCCGAGGAAGGCGAATTGCGCCCGCAACTTCTGGACCGGTTTGGTCTGTCGGTCGACGTGGCCAGCCCGAACGATATCGCCACGCGGGTCGAGGTGATCCGCCGCCGCGATGCCTATGAAAATGATACCGAGGTTTTTCTGAAGAAATGGCGGGCGAAAGACACCACATTGCGCAAGAAAATCCTCGCTGCCCGTACGGCCCTGCCCCTGCTGCAAACCCCCGACAGCGTGCTGGAAGATTGCGCGGCGCTGTGCATCGCCCTTGGCTCTGACGGGCTGCGGGGCGAGTTGACGTTGCTGCGCGCCGCCCGTGCTTTGGCCGCATTTCAGGGAGCGCCAAGCGTCAACCGCACACATCTGCGCGCTGTCGCCCCCTCGGCCCTGCGCCACCGTCTGCGCCGCGATCCGCTGGACGAGGCAGGCTCTACCGCCCGCGTCGCGCGCCAGATCAACGACATCCTGCCCGCATGACAGACACACCGCCCGCCCCGCCAACCGACAGGACCGGGCTGGCCGTTGCCCTGCTGGCGATCGATCCGATCGGTCTTGGCGGGCTGTGGCTGCGCGCCCGCGCCTGCCCGCAGCGCGATAGGGTGACGGCGGGATTTGACGTGCTGCCCCTGCCCCGCATCCGCTTGCATCCGGGCATCGGCGATGATGCGCTTTACGGCGGCACCGATCTTGCGGCCACGCTGGCCACGGGGCGACGGGTGGTGGGCGCGGGCCTTCTTGCGCACCCCGCAGCGCTGGTTCTGACCATGGCCGAACGCTGCCCCGCAGGATTGGCGGTGCGGCTGGGCCAGTGGCTGGATGCGGGTACGGGCTGCCTTCTGGCGCTGGACGAAGGGGTGGAGGATGAACTGCCCCCCGCCGCCTTGACCGACCGTCTGGGGCTGTTCCTCGATCTGGAAGGGACGGGCTGGCAAGCGGTCTCCGCCCCGCCCGACCCGGCGCGGGTCGCGGCCGCGCGCGAACGCCTGCCCTATGTAGACACGCCCGAAGATGCCGCCCGCATGCTTACCGTGACGGCGGCCGGGCTTGGCATCGCCAGCCTGCGCGCGCCGCTCTTTGCGCTGGCCGCCGCCCGTGCCCATGCCGCGTTGCGCGGCGATGATTGTGTCACGGACGACGACCTGCGCGTGGCAGCCCAGATGGTTTTCGCCCACCGCGCCACAACCCGGCCCGATGACACCCAAGACAGCGCCCCGCCCCCGCCGCCCGAGCCCCGCGAAGGCGAAACCAGCCAGACCAGCCCAGAGCCGCAATCCCTGCCCGAAGACATGCTGCTGGAGGCCGCGCGCGCCGCCCTTCCCGCCGATCTTCTGGCCCGGCTTGCCGCAGGCCGGGCGGCACGGATGGCCTCGGGAAGTTCGGGCACCGGGGCTGCGAAAAAAGGCAACCGTCGCGGCCGCCCGATGCCACCGCGTGAAGGCCGCCCGGATGGCCAGTCACGCCTTGATCCGGTGGCAACCCTGCGCACGGCGGCCCCGTGGCAGGCGATGCGGCGCAAGCTGCAACCGCAGGCGCCGGGCCTGCTGATCCGCCCGTCCGATTTCCGCCTGCGCCGGTTTCAGGAGACGTCGGACCGGGTGCTGATCTTTACCGTCGATGCCTCCGGTTCAGCCGCGCTTGCCCGTCTGGCCGAGGCGAAAGGTGCGATCGAGTTGTTGCTGGCGCAAGCCTACGCGCGACGCGATCATGTGGCGCTGGTGGCGTTTCGCGGGACGAATGCCGAGCTTTTGCTGCCCCCGACCCGGTCGCTGGTGCAGACCAAACGCCGCCTCGCCAGCCTGCCCGGCGGTGGCGGCACGCCCCTTGCTGCGGGCTTGCGGCTGGCAATGGAGGTGGCAATCCAAGCCCGCGCGCGCGGCATGACGCCGACCCTTGCCCTGCTGACCGACGGGCGCGCGAATATAGCACTGGACGGCACCGCAAACCGACCCCAGGCGATGGAGGATGCCGCACGCATGGCCCGCGCCTACGCAACATCCGGCATCCCGACGCTGGTTCTGGATACCGCGACCCGCCCACAACCCGACCTGCGCGCGCTGGCCGGGCAGATGCGTGCTACCTATCTGCCGCTGCCCCGCGCCGATGCACACCGGATGTCGGCGGTCTTGGGGGCGGCGCTGGCATGATTCCCCTGCCAACCGATATGCCCGCGGATTGGCCACACCGTGCGGCCTCACGCATCATCGCCTGCCCGCCGCACCGCTGGCATGCGCAAGAGATCGGGCCACAAGACAATGCGCAACCGGACGCGCCCCTGATCGTGCTGATCCACGGCGCGGGCGGGGCGACACACAGCTTTCGCGACCTGATGCCGCTGCTGGCCCGAACCTATCGCTGCATCGCAATTGATCTGCCGGGCCAAGGCTTTACCCGGTCTGGTGCGCGCAACCGGCTGGGGCTGGACGGGATGTCGGAAGACCTTGCCAAGCTCTGCGCCGATCAGGGCTGGCAGCCGGATGCGATCATCGGCCATTCGGCGGGCGCTGCCATCGCGCTGCGGCTGGCCGAACTGCTGCCTACCCCCCCGAAAGCGATCATCGGGCTGAACGCCGCCCTCGGCGCGTTCGACGGCGTGGCAGGCTGGCTTTTTCCGATGATGGCCAAGGCGCTGGCGCTGACGCCGTTTGTGCCGCAGATTTTCGCGCGCCTGTCGGGAACCGAGGCGCGCGTGCGCCAGCTTCTTACCTCCACCGGGTCAGACGCTGGCGCTGAAATGATCGGCCTCTACCGCACCCTTGTCGCGCGCCCCGCCCATGTCGAAGGCACGCTTTCGATGATGGCCCAGTGGCAGCTTGATGCGCTTCTGGCGCGCCTGCCGGGTTTGCGCGTTCCGGTCCTGCTGATCGCCGCCGATAACGACCGCGCCGTGCCCGCCCGCGTCTCGGCCGACGCCGCCCGCCGCTTGCCCAAGGCAGAATACCGCGAGATCAACGGCTTCGGCCACCTTCTGCACGAAGTTCAGCCTGCCCTCGCCGCAGCAGAAATCGGCGAATTCCTGGCGCGCACCCTCGCCCGCTGAGTCTTTTTCTGTTCACAAATATCCTGGGGGGAGCGCGGCACGCGCGGGGGGCAACGCCCCCTCTACCCTGCGCGCAACGCCGTGCCGAAAATCATCTCGCGGTGTTCCGCCAGATAGATCCGCAACCACGGCGTAAAGCGTTCGGGCGTCGCCTGTGTCTCCAACGCCAAAGCCTCCAGATCGACCCAGCGTGTCGCCATCACCTCGGCGGGGTTGGGCACGACGCGCAAGCCTTCCGTCGCGCGGCCCAGATAGACCTCAACCAGTTCATGCTCGATCAGACCGCCGCCCACATCGGCGCGGTATTCGACTTGCCCTGCATGGATAAGCGGCACGCCCGAAATCCCCAGCTCCTCATCAATCCGGCGCAGCGCGCAAGGCTCCATCGCCTCGCCCCAATGCGGATGGGTGCAGCAGGTGTTGGCCCAAAGCCCCGGCGTGTGGTATTTCGCAAGCGCGCGCTGCTGGATCAGCACTTTCGTCCCGGTCATCACAAAGACCGAAATCGCCGGGTGGCGCAGGCCGCGGCGATGCACCTCCAGCTTGTCCACGGGAACCAGCGCCCCGTCCACAAAGGCGGGTATCAGGCTCATGTCCAGACGGGGGACACGAGGCGCAAAAGGTGGGCCATGTTCTTCAGACCGATCTTGATATGCGCCAGAGGCCGTGCCGCCACCAGCTTCTTGTTCATATAAGCCTCGAACGTCAGCTTTTGCACATCAACATCGTGGCACAGGCTGACAAAGCGTTCGCGGCGTTCGTCGGATTTGTAATAAGCGTCCTGCATCGACCGCAACACCTTGAAGACCATCTTGTGGTCCTTCATGAACAACTTGCGCGCCAGCCGCAGATCTTTCGCCCGCCCCGAGGCTAGGCAGGCTTGCGCCGCCGTGGCCGCCACCCGCCCGCCGACCATCGCATAGAAAATCCCCTCGCCCGACGATGGTGCAACCACCCCCGCCGCATCACCCGCCAGCACTACGTCGCGGCCATTGTCCCACCGGTCCATCGGGCGCAGCGGGATCGGCGCGCCCTCACGCCGGATCGTCTCGCACCCGGTCAGCCCGGCCGAGGCGCGCAGATCGGCGGTGGCTTTTTTCAGGTCAATCCCGTCAATCCCGGTGCCCATGCCGATGCTGGCAGACTCGCCGTGCGGGAAAACCCAGCCGTAGAAATCGGGGCTGATGCGGCCATCATAGATCACGTCGCAGCGTTTGGGGTCATAGGTGTTTGACGCCTTGGGCGCCTTTACAATCTCATGGTAGGCGATGACATAGGGGATCTTGTCGCCGCCGGGCACTTCGGTGCGCGCCACGCCAGAGCGCGCGCCGTCGGCCCCGATCACCAGCTTGGTGGCCGAGCGTTGCTCCACCCCGGCCTTGTCGCGCCAGACAACATGCGTGCCGTCCACATCCCTCTCGATGCGCAGATAGGTTCCGGTCAGCCGGTCGGCCCCGGCCCCGGCAGCGCGCACCCGCAGGAATTCGTCGAAATGCTCGCGGTCGACCATACCGACAAAGCCGTTCTCGATGGGGATGTCGACCTGCCGCCCGGTGGGCGAGATCATGCGGGCGGTTTGAATCCGCGCCACGATCTGCTCGTCAGGAATCGCGAAGTCCTGAATTGCGCGCGGCGGTATCGCACCGCCGCAGGGCTTGATCCGCCCGGCCCGGTCCAGCATGGCGACCGCATGGCCCTGACGCGCCAGATCCTCGGCGGCAATCGCGCCCGACGGGCCACCGCCAACAACGAAAACATCGTAACCCATTGCTATTCCCCCGGAATAAGTTGCGCGTGGGGCTGGCGTGGCGCCGCCCCCATGATTCGTGCGGCCAACAGGGCCGAGGCAACGAAAAGAACCGCTTCGGTCACAAACACTGCGCCAAAGGCATCGGGTGCGTCCATCACCAGCCGCAGCGCATCCGCCGCCGCAGCCCCGATCAGCCCGCCAAAGCCCGCTGCCAGCGCCTGCCCGGCACCCCAAAGACCCATCCGCGTGCCCTCGCGCGCAGACCGCCCCTGCCCGGCCATCGCCATCATGGAACCAATCGCCGCGACCGCAAACATGCCGTTGAACACGCCCAGAACCACCACGGCGGGCAGAATGGGCAGCGCCGCCGTCTGCCCCAGTGCAGCAATCGCCACAAGGCTTGCCGCCGACCCCAGACATCCGGCAATCACCCAGCCGCGCAAGGTGCCGAGCCCCAGCCCGGTTGCCGCAATGCCAACCGCCAGCATCCCCAGAAACACGCCCCCGTTCTGCGCACCCGAAAGCTGCGTGGTCTGGCCGGGGGTCAGGTGGAACACCAGACCCGCATAGGGCTCAAGGATCAGTTCCTGCATGAAATACGCGGTCATCGACAGAAAGACAAAAAGGGTAAAGCGGCGTGCCTCAGGTTCGGCCCAGACGCCGCGCAGGGCGTCCATGAAGGGCACGTCGCGCGCCTCGGAGGGGCGGTGCGGCAGGCGGCGTTCGATGCCCCAGACGGCAAGCATGGTCAGGATCAAAGCGCCGATGACGACGAAGCCCACAACCTCCAGCAACCGCGCTGGCGTGTAGGGATCAAGGAAATGCCCGGTGGTGCCCGCCGTCACCGCAATGCCCGCAATCATCATTAGCCATGTGATTGTTGCAGCAGCGGCACGGCGGCGCGGGTCGGTGTGGGTGGCGAGCAGCGCCAGCAGCGACGTGCCCGATGCCCCTACACCAACCCCGATCAGTGCATAGGCCGCGATTGACAGCAAAAGCCCCGCCAAGGGCGCGGTGCCCATGACCACCACGCCCAAAGCCGCGCCAAATCCGCCTAAAGCCAGCGCCGCCATGCCACCCAGAATGAACCGGGTGCGGTTGCCGCCCGCATCAGAGCGATGGCCCCAGTTGGGTCGCGTGATCTGAATTCCATAGTGCAAGGCGACCAAAGCGCCGGGCAGCACGGCGGGTAAAGCAAGTTCCACCACCATCAGCCGGTTCAGGGTTGAGGTGGTCAGCACCACAATCGCGCCAAGACAGGTCTGCACCAGACCAAGACGGAAGATCGCCCCCCAGCCCAGCATCACACCGCCCCCAATCCGCGCAGCGCAAAGGCCGCGATCAGCATGCCGGTGATGTACAGCAGAACGCCCGTGCCGTTATACCACGGCGCTTTCGCCTTGGGGTCGCGCAGCATCACCCGCATCGCCGCAAACTGGCCCAGCAGCACGCCGGTGATCGCCAAAGCGTAATACGGCTTGCCCCAGATCAGCATCAGCGCAATCACCAGAACCTGCGCCATCGCCATTACCACACAGGCGATGCGAGCGGCCACATCAGGGCCAAGTGTGACGGGAAGTGAGCGCACGCCGTGCTGGCGATCACCCTCCAACGCCTTGAAATCATTCAGGGTCATGATGCCATGCGCGCCAAAGGCATACAGGGCGGCGATGATCACCACCTCCAGCCTCGGCGCGCCTGCGGTCAGAACGGCGGCCCCCGTGAACCACGGCAACCCTTCGTAACACAGGCCAACGAGGCCCGGCCCCCACCAGCCCGACCGTTTAAGCCGCACAGGTTCGGCCGAATAAGCCCAGGCGGCCAGCACGCCAAACACGGTCGCGCCAAAGCCCCACGGCCCCAAAGTCCAGCCCAAAGCCAGCGACATAACCGACATCGCAAGTGCAATCCAAAGACCCCAGCGCCCCGGTATGCGGCCCGAGGGGATCGGGCGGTGCGGTTCGTTCACGGCATCGACATGGCGGTCGCACCAGTCATTCGCCGCCTGTGACATGCCGCAGACCACCGGCCCGGCCAATATCACGCCGACCAGAACCATCGCCCAGTTTTCGGTGAAAGACCCACCCGCCGACACCACGCCGCACAGGTAAGCCCACATCGGGGGAAACCAGGTGATCGGCTTGATCAGCGTCAGCATCGCGCGGGGTTGCGGCCAGGGCGAAGTGTGTATGGATAGATTGACAGTCATGTGTCAACTAAACATTACAACTCCGAGTCGGGCAAGTGTTTTCGGCACCAAGCCGCGCTAAAAGACGCTATTCGGAATCGTGCGCCATCAGCCCGTATTTACGCAGTTTGACGTAAAGCGACTGACGTGACAGGCCCAGCATTTCCGCAGCCGCGACGCGATTGTTGCGGGTCAGCTCTACCGCTGTTTCGATGCACATCTTTTCCACAACATCGGTCGTTTCGGCAACGATGTCCTTCAGCGTCGATGACCCAACCAGCTCCATCACCGAATTCGCGCCATCCGGCGACGACCCGAATCCGGGGCGGCGCAGGGCGTCGGCGCGGCTGGCATCGCGGATCACCAGACCCAGAATCGGATGCGGGCGGTCATTGAGCCATGCGGCAGAAATCTCGGTCGCAATCTGGCCCGCAAATGCTGTGGTCAACTTGGTCGCATACATCCGCATGTGGCCGGCACGGCGCGCATTGTCGATCAGCACTTTCAGATCAACCATGCCGCGCGCCAGATAATCGGCCATCGACTTGCCCCGCACGGCCGCCTGATTGGGCGAATCGGTCAGGTTCAGGAACGCCTCGTTCGCGGCGCGGATGATGCCGTCACGGTCGGTGAACACGATGCTGTCGATACCGTCGTGATAAAGGCGGTTCAGATTGTCGCCCAATTCATCAACAAAGCCTTTGGTCTGCGCCGGGCTTTCCAGACGGCACAGCAAAAGCCGCTCGCCCGCCGCGCGGAAAATCATCGGCACGACGACCAGCCGCTGCTGCGACCGGCGCGCCTGCAGTTCGACCGGGGCTGCGGTATCGGCGACGGCAAGATTGGCCATGCTTTCCAGAAACTCGCCGCGCCTGCGCCCCTCAAACTCTTGCGCAATGGCGGACCCCATCAGATCGTGGCGCGACCCGCCCATCATCTGGGCCGCGGCGGCGTTCAGATCGGTGATCCGCCCGCTGCCCATCGAGACAAGCACGATGGCATCGCGCGTCATCTCCATCAGCACGCGGTAGCGGGTGTCCATCTCGCGCTGGGATTCGTAATCCCGCTCCAACGCCATTTGCGCGGACACCAGTTTTTGCTGCATTTCGGCAATCGGGCGCAGATCGCGACCCAGCATCATGATGGAATCGTCCGCCCGCAAGTGATGCAGCGAATAGCGCACCGGAAATTCCCAGATCGTCTGATCGGCGTGGTTCACCTCGACCGAGAGTGTGGATGACGTCTGCGCTGCCATCAACTGTCCGACGCGCGCCTCGAATTTCGGATAGCTTTCCGAGGTCAGAATATCGCGGATGCTGCGTCCTACCCAATCCAGCTGACCAAACGACCGGTGGTGCGGGTTGACAAGTACCGAAACCACATCGCCCGTCCGGCTGACGATCAGCGAGATATCTGCGGCGGTTGAAATGATCTCGGATAACAGGTCAGGCGAAATGAGCGGCATAGAGCCGCCATTCAGGATCGTTGTGCCGTTGGTCTTCAAAATCGGAACCATCTGTAGTGCCTCTTACCTGCCAAACAGGACAGGGGCGATTTTATGCGCGCAATCGCGACGCTTTTTTGCCCTCGTACACCAGACCGCAGGCCTGAAGGGCAACATGAATATCGTCTGTCGCGGCGTCTGCGCCGGTTTGGGTTACTACATCGCCGCCATGCTCCATGATCGCGCCACCTACGATGATAGGAAGACCGGCAGGACCAAATTCACGCACTGCATGAACCAGAACCGATGAAACTTCAAGCTTTTCCCGGTTCGCGATCGAAACGAACATTCCGTCAAAATGGCGCATCGTCAACAAGTTGCGCAATTCCTGACGGTCCGGCCAGAACCGCAGACAGACCGAAATGCCCATCCGGCGCAACTGGCCAAGGGCCACCATGGCACCCAGCGTGTGCTGCTCGCGGTCGGGCACGATCATCAGAACTGACCCGCCATCGGCAATCGCCCCGCCATCCGCGACCCAGGCCGCGCCAATTTCGCGCAAGATCACCTGCAGCCGGGCAGCGGCCATGGTGACATCGGCGAAGCTGAGCTCATCCGACGTCCACGCATCACCCATTTTTCGGGCTGCGGCGGGGATGTAGATATCTGCCAGCACTTCGACCGTGATGCGCTGGCGTTTCAACTCGCGCAGAACCTCGTCGAGCTTGGGCTGTTCACCCAGAACGACGGCGGCAATCAGCGCGTCCAGCAGATCAGCGCGCGGCTCCGAGTCGGCCTTGCCGCCCCGCGCCGCCAGCATCGCAACCACTTGCGCTGCGAAATTGATCACCCCATCCGCTTCGCCAAGAGCGTGCGGTATCACTGATCCTGTTTGATTCATTTGCATTTTCCGTCCCTCCACGGAGAACTCTTTGAGCGACGCTTCCGGTCTTTCTGCGACCGTTCGAGCATCGTCTCAATCGAAACTGTCTGTCAGCAAAGAAAAAATGTCAAAGAAAATTGACACTTTCAGATGGGGGGAAAAGAAGAACAAAACTTAAGTTACTGTAATCGCTTTACTTATTTTGTTTCAACTGTGCGATTACGATTGATGCAGAACAATTCACGACCACCCATGTGTCAACTTCAACCTGTAAGTTTCAGTTGACACTTTCCGGTCGCCGGTTCTAATCTCGGGTCAGAACGCCGCTCTTGAAAGCCTGAAAATGTCGCACACCGACACAAATGTAAGCCGCAAATACCAGCTCTACACTCCGGCCCAAAGGCTGCGTCGGGACGCATCGCGGTGGACGATTGTGCAGGGATTTCTGGCGCCTGCGCAGTTTCTGGTCTTTGCGATCTCGCTGATACTGGTGCTGCGTTTCATGGCGTCAGGCGAAGGTTACGGGGCAGCCACGGCATCGATTCTGGTCAAGACCGGGTTCCTGTACACAATCATGATCACCGGCGCGATCTGGGAAAAGGAAGTCTTTGGCCAATACCTGTTCGCCCCCGCCTTCTTCTGGGAAGACGTGTTCAGCTTTCTGGTGATCGGGTTGCACAGCGCCTATGTCTACGCGCTTTTTACCTCGGCCTTGTCGCCCAACGCTTTGATGCTGTTGGCCCTTGCGGCCTACACCGCTTACGCGATCAACGCTGCGCAATTCATCTGGAAACTGCGCATGGCGCGTTTGCAAGCGGGGGCGCAGGCATGAACGCGCCCACCACAGCCCCGATCACAGGATGCCGTGATGTGCCGGTTCTGAAGGAACGCGGCCAGCGCGAGGTGTTCTGCGGGCTGACGGGAATCATCTGGTTGCACCGCAAGATGCAGGATGCGTTCTTTCTGGTAGTGGGCAGCCGCACCTGCGCGCATCTGCTGCAATCGGCGGCAGGTGTGATGATCTTTGCCGAGCCGCGTTTCGGCACCGCGATTCTTGAGGAAAAAGATCTGGCGGGTCTGGCCGATGCCAACACCGAACTGGACCGCGAAGTTGCCCGCCTGCTGGCCCGCCGCCCCGATATCAAGCGGCTGTTTCTTGTCGGCTCCTGCCCGTCGGAAGTGATCAAGCTGGACCTCGCCCGCGCGGCGGAACGGATCAACGAACAGCACGGCGACCGGGTGAATTGCGTGAACTTCTCCGGCTCCGGCATCGAGACGACCTTTACCCAAGGCGAGGATGCCTGCCTTGCGGCGCTGATCCCGACCCTGCCGAAATCCGATGCGCGCGAACTGCTGATCGTTGGCGCTTTGCCCGATGTTGTGGAAGATCAGATGCTTGCGCTGCTTGGCTCGCTCGGTATCGGCCCAGTGCGCGTGGTGCCGTCGCGCCGCGCGGGCGATGCTCCGGGCATCGGCGCGAACAGCGTCTTTGCACTGGTGCAGCCGTTCCTTGGTGACACGCATGCAGCACTCATCCGCCGGGGTGCGCGCCATATCGCGGCACCGTTCCCGTTTGGCGAACAGGGCACAACCGCCTGGCTGCGCGCGATTGCCGATGAATTCGGCGTGACGGATGCCGCGTTCGACGCCGCCACCGCCGCCCCCCGCGCGCGTGCGCTCAAGGCCATCGCGGCGGCGGCTGAAACCCTGCGCGGCAAATCGGTTTTCTTCTTTCCCGACAGCCAGTTGGAGCCGCCTCTTGCGCGCTTTCTGACCCGCGAATGTGGCATGCGCGCGCTTGAAATCGGCACCCCCTATCTGCACCGCGATCTGGTCGGCCCCGACCTTGATCTGATCGAGCAGGGCCCGGTCTTTTCCGAAGGCCAGGATGTCGATCTGCAACTGGACCGCGCCCGCAAGGCCCGCGCCGATCTGACCGTCTGCGGCCTTGGTCTGGCGAACCCGTTGGAGGCCGAAGGGCTGACGACAAAATGGGCCATCGAGTTGGTATTCACGCCCGTGCATTTCTATGAACAGGCCGGGGATCTGGCCGCCCTTTTTGCCCGCCCGATCCGCCGCGCCGCCATGCTGCGCCAGGTGCCCAACCGGCTGGAGGCAGCGGAATGAAGCTGACACTGTGGACATATGAAGGCCCGCCCCATGTGGGTGCAATGCGCGTGGCAACCGGCATGACCGGCCTGCATTATGTTCTGCACGCGCCGCAGGGCGACACCTACGCCGACCTTCTGTTCACCATGATCGAGCGTCGCAACGCCCGCCCCCCGGTCAGCTATACCACCTTTCAGGCGCGCGATCTGGGGGCCGACACGGCGGGGCTGTTCAAATCGGCTTGCCAAGATGCCTATGACCGCTTTAAGCCGCAGGCGATCATCGTCGGCGCGTCTTGCACCGCCGAACTGATCCAGGACAATCCGGGCGGGCTTGCAGGCTCAATGGGTCTGCCGGTGCCGGTCATCCCGCTGGATCTGCCGAGCTATCAGCGCAAGGAAAACTTCGGCGCGGATGAGACGTTCCTGCAGATCGTGCGCGCCTTGGCCAAGCCTGTGGCACGCACGGCGCATATGTCGTGCAACCTTCTGGGGGCCACGGCGCTTGGGTTCCGCCACCGCGACGACATTCAGGAAATCACCGCGTTGCTGGATGATATGGGCATTGCCGTGAATGTCTGCGCGCCGATGGGGTCCAGCCCCGCCGACATCGCCCGGATGGGGGCTGCACATTTCAACGTGCTGCTTTACCCCGAAACCGGCGAATCCGCCGCGCGCTATTGCGAAAAGACGCTGGGTCAGCCCTATACACGCGTCGTGCCCATCGGCGTCGGTGCCACCCGCGATTTTCTGGCCGAAGTGTCGGCCCTGTCCGGTCTGCCGGTGCGCGCCGATGAAACCCGCCTGCGCCAGCCGTGGTGGAGCGCGTCGGTTGACAGCACCTACCTGACCGGCAAGCGCGTGTTCCTGTTCGGTGACGCCACCCATGTGATGGCCGCGGCCCGCATCGCCCGCGACGAGATCGGGTTCGAGGTTGTGGGCATGGGCTGTTTCAACCGCGAATTCGCCCGGCCAATGCGCGCCTTTGCCCAAAGCTTCGGGCTGGAGGCGCTGATCAGCGATGATTATCTGGAGGTTGAGGCCGCGATTGAAGCGCTGGCCCCCGAGCTGATCCTTGGCACCCAGATGGAGCGTCACATCGCCAAGCGTCTGGGCATTCCCTGCGCCGTGATATCCTCCCCGGTGCATGTTCAGGACTTCCCCGCGCGCTTCAGCCCGCAGATGGGGTTTGAGGGCGCGAATGTGATCTTTGACACCTGGGTGCATCCCTTGGTCATGGGGCTGGAAGAGCATCTGCTGACCATGTTCCGCGAGGATTTCGAGTTTCATGACGCCGCCGGGGCCAGCCATCATGGTGGCCACAAGGCGGTTACGGTTGAGGCGCCGGGGGCTTTGCCCGGAATTTCGCAAGGCGATGTTGAACAAGATGCGGCAGAGTCCGGCAACGTCATCTGGCTGTCGGATGCCGAGCGCGAGTTGAAGAAGATCCCGTTCTTCGTGCGTGGCAAGGCGCGGCGGAACACCGAAAAGTTTGCCGCCGAGCGCGGCGTGTCATCCATCAGCGTCGAGACGCTTTATGAGGCAAAGGCACATTATGCGCGCTGAGCCAACCTTCGTTCCCGCCTATAACATCGTGATCGTCACGCTGGACGCACATGCCGCAGGCCCCGCAGCCCGCATCACGCCACGGCTGGCCAAGGCGTTTCCGGGGCTGACGGTTTCGGTGCATGCTGCCGCCGAATGGTCGGAGAATCCGGCAGCGCTGGAAGTGGCGCGCGCGGCGGTCGATAGCGCAGACATGGTTATCGCGAATTTGCTGTTCATCGAAGAACATATCCTTGCGATCCTGCCCAACATGCAGGCCGCCCGCGCGCGCTGCGATGCCTTTGTCGGCGTGATTGCCGATCCGCAGATCGTGGCGCTGACCCGGATGGGCGATCTGGATATGTCCAAGCCTGCTTCGGGCGCGATGGCGTTTCTGAAAAAGCTGCGTGGCAACAAAGGCCCGTCCAGCAGTTCGGGTGCCAAGCAGATGGCGATGCTGCGCCGCTTGCCCAAGATTTTGCGATTCATTCCCGGCAAGGCGCAGGACATGCGGGCCTGGTTTTTGAGCATGCAATACTGGCTGGGCGGGTCGGACGACAATATCGAACAGATGATCCGCTTTCTGATCTCGCGCTATTCCAGCCGCAAGAATTGGGTGGGCGTCAAGGCGGCGGCTCCGATTGATTACCCCGATGTGGGGCTTTACCACCCCGCATTGCCGCAGCGGATCACCACGGTGAAATCCGATCTGCCGCGCCCTGCCGGGGCCAAGGGGACGATCGGGCTGTTGATTTTGCGCAGCTATGTGCTGTCGAACGATTGCGCGCATTACGATGCGGTGATCGCGGCGTTCGAGGCCAAGGGTTATGCCGTGGTTCCGGCATTTGCCGGGGGCCTCGACGGGCGGCCCGCGATTGACGCCTACCTGCGCGATGCAACGGGTGCGCGGGTCGATGCGATGGTGTCGCTGACCGGGTTCAGCCTTGTCGGCGGCCCGGCCTATAACGACAGCCCCGCGGCGGTCGCGGCATTGGCGGCGCTGGATGTGCCCTATTTGGCCGCGCACCCGCTGGAGTTTCAGACGCTTGGCCAGTGGGCTGCGTCAAGCGGCGGTCTTGGCCCGGTTGAAACCACCATGCTGATCGCGCTGCCCGAGATTGATGGCGCGACCAACCCCACCGTTTTTGCAGGCCGCCACGGGCTTGGTGGCTGCGACGGCTGCGCGCATCGCTGCCGTGCAGGCACGCAAGCCAAGGCGATGTCGCCCTGCCCCGAGCGGATCGGCGCATTGACAGACAAGGTCGCGCGGCTGGCATCGTTGCGCCGCAGCGTGGTGGCCGATCGCAAGGTAGCGATTGTGCTTTACGGCTTTCCGCCCAATGCAGGCGCTGTCGGCACGGCAGCTTATCTGTCGGTGTTCGAGAGCCTTTACAATACCTTGCACGCCATGGCCGCCGAGGGTTACTCCCTGACGCCCCCGGTTTCCGTCGAAGCGCTGCGGGCTGCCGTTCTGACGCAGGATCGCGGGCAGGCTGCGGCCATCGCCGCGCATGTGCCTGCGGACGTGATGGTCGCGAAAACCCCCTGGCTGGACGAGATTGAATCCGTCTGGGGCCCCGCCCCCGGTCGCCACCAATCCGATGGGCGCGGCGTGTTCGTGCTGGGCCACCGGTTTGGCAATGTGATGGTCGGTGTGCAGCCGGTGTTCGGCTATGAGGGCGACCCGATGCGGTTGCTGTTCGAAAAGGGCTTTGCGCCGACCCACGCCTTCACCACCTTCTACCGCTGGCTGCGCGAGGATTTCGGGGCCGATGCGCTGCTCCATTTCGGCATGCATGGTGCTTTGGAATTCATGCCCGGCAAGCAGGCGGGCGTGTCCGGCGCCTGCTGGCCCGACCGGATGATCGGCAACCTGCCCAACATCTATCTTTATGCCGCCAACAACCCTTCCGAGGCGACGCTGGCCAAGCGGCGCGCGAATGCGATCACTGTCACGCATCTGACGCCGCCCTTGGCAAGTGCGGGCCTTTACAAGGGCTTGGCCGAGGTGAAGGACAGCCTGACCCGCTGGCGCAACCTGTCCCCCGATGCGACCGAGCGTGCCGATCTGGAGGCGCTGATTGCCGAACAGGCGGCGGCGGTTGATCTGACCGGGCTGGAACCCGGCGCGCTTTGGGCGAAACTGCTGGAAACCGAAGGCGCGCTTATCCCCGACGGGCTGCACGTTCTGGGCCGCCCGATGAGTGACGCGCAGCGCGCCGAAATGCTGGGCCTGATGGGTGTGACCGGCGAGGCGGCAGATCGCGCGGCAAAGCTGCTGGCCGAAGATCACGAGATCCCCGCCCTGCTGCGCGCCCTGTCGGGCCGCTTCATCGCCCCGGTGCCGGGCGGCGATTTGATCCGCAGCCCCGAAATTATGCCCTCTGGCCGCAATATCCATGCCTTTGATCCGTTCCGTATGCCCACGGCTTTTGCCCTGCGCGACGGTGCGGCGCAGGCGGCGCGGTTGTTGGCGGCCCACGCGACCCTGCCCCGGTCGGTGGCGCTGGTCTTGTGGGGGTCGGACAACATCAAGTCCGACGGCGGCCCGATCGCGCAGGCTTTGGCACTGATGGGGGCGGTTCCGCGGTTTGACAATTACGGGCGGCTTTGCGGCGCGGATCTGGTTTCGCTTGCCGAACTGGGGCGGCCGCGCATTGACGTGGTGATGACGCTGTCGGGCATCTTCCGCGATCTTTTGCCCTTGCAGACCCGGATGCTGGCCGAAGCCGCGTGGAAGGCCGCTACGGCGGATGAACCTGTCGAGCAGAACTTCATCCGCGCCCATGCGCTCGCTTATGCAGCGCAGATGGGCGTCGATATGGAAACGGCGTCCTTGCGCGTGTTTTCCAACGCCGAAGGGGCGTATGGATCGAACGTGAACCAGTTGGTCGATGCCTCGGCCTTCGGCCACGAGGACGAGTTGGCCGACGCCTATGAAGCGCGCAAGTCCTTTGCCTACGGTCGCAGCGGCAAGCCTGTGCAGAACGCAGCCCTGTTGCAAAAGACGCTGAAGAACGTCGATCTGGCCTATCAAAACCTCGAGTCGGTGGAGCTTGGCGTCACGTCGGTGGATCATTACTTCGACACGCTGGGCGGCATCGCGCGGGCGGTGAAGCGGGCGCATGATGGCCGCGAAACCCCTGTCTATATCGGCGATCAGACACGCGGCACCGGCAAGGTGCGGTCGTTGCGCGACCAGATCGCACTGGAAAGCCGCAGCCGCACGCTGAACCCGAAATTCTATGAAAGCCTGCTGACCCACGGGGCCGAAGGCGTGCATCAGATCGAGGCGCAGGTGACCAACACGATGGGCTGGTCGGCCACGACCGAGGCCGTGGACCCCTGGGTTTACCAGCGCATTTCGGAAACATTCGTGCTGGACGAAGCGATGCGCCGCCGTCTGGCCGACCTGAACCCAGCCGCCAGTGCGCGGATGGCCGGGCGTTTGCTGGAGGCAAGCGAGCGGAACTACTGGACCCCCGATGCGGCCACGCTTGCCGCCTTGCAGGGCGCTGCGGACGAATTGGAAGATCGGCTGGAAGGGATCGCGGCAGAATGACCTGCGTCCTGAAAGATCAAGCCCGGACCAGCGGGGGGCCAGCCCCCCGCACCCCCCGGGATATTTGTGAACAGAAGAAGGGGGGCCTCAAATGAGCCCACGTGATGAAATTCCCGACCTGCGCGGCCTTGATGGCGAAGGCTCGGTTCAGGTCCATCAGGATGAAAGCACAAAGATCGTGGGGGCCAAGGTGTTCTCGGTCTATGGCAAGGGCGGGATCGGCAAATCCACCACCTCGTCCAACCTGTCGGCGGCTTTTTCGATGATGGGCAAGCGGGTGTTGCAGATCGGCTGCGACCCCAAGCACGACAGCACCTTTACCCTGACAGGGCGGTTGCAGGCCACCGTGATCGACATTCTGAAGGACGTCGATTTCCATTCCGAAGAACTGCGCCCCGAAGATTATGTGGCGACCGGGTTCAACGGCGTGAAATGTGTCGAGGCGGGCGGACCGCCGGCGGGCACCGGATGCGGCGGTTATGTCGTGGGGCAGACGGTGAAGCTGCTGAAACAGCATCACCTGCTGGAAGATACCGATGTGGTGATCTTTGACGTGCTGGGCGATGTGGTCTGCGGCGGCTTTGCAGCCCCCCTGCAGCACGCCGACCGCGCCGTGATCGTAACCGCGAATGATTTCGACAGCATCTATGCGATGAACCGCATCATTGCCGCCGTGCAGGCGAAATCGGCCAACTACAAGGTCCGGCTGGCCGGTTGCATTGCCAACCGCAGCCGCGAGACAAACGAGGTTGACCGCTATTGCGAACGCGTGGGCTTCAACCGCATCGCGCATATGCCCGACATCGATGCGATCCGCCGCAGCCGCCTGAAAAAGAAGACGCTGTTCGAGATGGATGACAGCGAAGACATCGTGATGGCGCGGGCCGAATACATGCGGCTGGCCGATGTGTTGTGGCGGTCGGTTCAGGGCGAGGGATCATCCCCGTCACCCCTGCCCGACCGGGAAATCTTTGAACTTCTGGGGTTTGACTGATCATGGCCGATTACGCCGCCACACGCGACCGGGTCGAGGGCTATTTCGACCGCAGCGCCACCAAGGTGTGGGAGCGTTTGACATCAGACGCGCCGGTGTCCCGCATTCGTCAGACGGTGCGTGCCGGGCGTGACCGGATGCGCGATGTGATGCTGAGCCGCCTGCCCGGTGACCTGCGCGGCGCGCGGGTTCTGGATGCGGGCTGTGGCACCGGGGCGATGGCGGTGGAGCTGGCGGCACGGGGTGCGGACGTTCTGGGTGTCGATATCTCGCCGCAACTGATTGATATTGCGCGGCTTCGCCTGCCCGAGGAACATGCAGGCAAGGTCGAGTTTCGCGCCGGCGATCTGACCGACGCGGGCTTTGGGGCGTTTGATTACGTCGTCGCGATGGACAGCCTGATCTACTATTCGGCCGCCGATATCGCGGCGGTGCTGGGCAAGCTGGGCGCGCGCACGGCGCAATCGGTGGTGTTCACCGTGGCACCCAAAACCCCGTTCCTGATGGCGTTCTGGGGCATCGGCAAACTGTTCCCGCGCGCCGACCGCTCGCCCACCATGGTGCCGCATGCGGTGGCGGCCTTGCAGCGCGTTGTTGGCGGGCAGCTTTCGTCGGTGCAGCGGGTGTCGAGCGGCTTTTACATCTCGGAATGTCTGGAGTATCGGGCATGATCATCGGCAAGAAACAACTGGCGAAACTGTCGTTCGGATCGCTGCCCTTTGCGGACGCGGCCTCGGAAGGCCTGCCTTTGGGCCAGTTGCTGCGCTTGTCTTTGTTTCAGGTGTCGGTAGGCATGGCGATGGTGCTTCTGCTTGGCACGTTGAACCGGGTGATGATCGTGGAGCTTTCCGTCAGCGCCACGGTTGTGGCCGCGATGATTGCGTTGCCGGTGCTGGTGGCGCCGTTCCGCGCGCTTCTGGGGCATCGGTCGGACACCTACAAATCTGCGCTTGGCTGGAAACGGGTGCCGTATCTTTGGTTCGGCAGCCTGTGGCAGATGGGCGGCCTTGCGATTATGCCCTTTGCGCTGATCGTGCTGTCGGGCCAGCAGATCATGGGGCCATCCTGGGCGGGTGAGGTTCTGGCAGCGCTGGCGTTCATCATGACCGGGCTTGGCCTGCACATGACGCAGACCGCGGGGCTGGCGCTGGCCTCCGACCGCGCGACGGATGAGACGCGGCCGCGGGTCGTGGCTTTGCTTTATGTGATGTATCTGCTGGGCATGGCGATTTCGGCGCTGGTCGTCGGCGCTCTGCTGGCTGATTTTTCGGAGATTCGACTGATCCGGGTGGTGCAGGGCTGTGCGCTGTTCACGCTGGGGCTGAACCTTGTGGCGCTCTGGAAACAGGAAAAACTGCAACCGATGAGCGCGGCTGAACGTGCCGAGCCGTCACCGACCTTTGGCGATGCCTGGACTGACCTGATGTCAGGTGGAACAGCGGGGCGGCTTCTGGCGGTGGTGGCCGTGGGATCATTGGGCTTCAACATGCAGGACGTTCTGCTGGAGCCTTATGGCGGCGAGATTCTGCATCTGTCGGTATCGGCAACCACGCTGCTGACCACGATGACGGCCTGCGGGGCGCTGTTGGGGTTTGGCTTTGCCGCCCGCTGGCTGGCGCGCGGGATGGACCCATACCGCATGATCGCGCGTGGCATCCTGATCGGGATCGTGGCCTTTACGGCGGTGGTCTTTGCAGCACCGATGGCATCGACGACGATCTTTTTCTGCGGCGCGTTCGGCATCGGCCTTGGTGGCGGGCTGTTTTCCGTCGCCACGCTGACAGCGGCGATGACCATGCCTGCGGGCGGGCGCGCGGGTCGCGGCCTTGCCCTTGGGGCCTGGGGTGCAGCGCAGGCCACTGCGGCAGGGCTGGCGGTCGCTTTGGGCGGGGGCTTGCGCGATGTTGTTGGCCACTGGGCACAGGCGGGCGGCGCGGGTGACGCGTTCGCGACCCCGGCCATCGGCTATACTTTTGTTTACCACACTGAAATCGTGTTGCTTTTTGCAACACTTATCGTTCTGGGGCCGCTGGTCAAACTGGCGATCCTTTCCCCTGAAACCCGATCCGGCACCGATGCTATCGGACTTGCCGATTTCCCCACCTGACGCGGAGGACCTGATATGGTTGGCGTAACGTTTTTTGGAAACTTCGATCTGGCAAGCCTTGCCATCTGGATGTTCTGGGGCTTTTTCGCCCTGCTGATCTATTATCTGCAGACCGAAAACATGCGCGAGGGCTATCCTCTGGAGAATGAGGATGGCACCCCTGCCCCGAACCAGGGCCCGTTCGGCTTGCCCAAGCCCAAGACCTTCATCCTGCCGCATGGCCGGGGCGAAGTAACGGTGCCCAACGGTCTGCCGGAAGCGCGCAGCGTGGCGCTGGCCCGCACCGCCGTGTCGGACGGCTTTCCCCATGCGCCCACCGGTGATCCAATGGTTGATGGCGTTGGCCCCGCATCCTGGGCCCCGCGCCGCGATGTGCCCGAACTTGACGGGCACGGCCACAACAAGCTGGTACCGATGGCGCGGGCCGAAGGCTTTGTCGTCTCGGCAGGCCGTGATCCGCGCGGCATGATCGTGCAGGCGAACGATCTGCAGACCGTGGGCACGATCAGCGACATGTGGGTCGATGCCCCCGAGCAGCTGATCCGCTATCTTGAGGTCACGCTGGACGGCGGCACCAAGCGCCTGATCCCGATGACGATGGCCAAGATTGATGCCAATCGCGTCTGGGTGAACTCGCTGTCATCCGATCTGTTCGCGGGCGTGCCGGCAACGCGCTCCTCGACCGAGGTCACGCTGCTGGAAGAAGAAAAGATCATGGCCTGGTATGCCGGGGGCACGCTCTATTCGGCGGGCAAGCGCGCGTCCAAAATGAAAGCCCTGTTCGGTTGAGCCGGACAGAATAGGGAGGGAACGGACATGTCAGATCACGACGATTTCGCCTTTGAACCGATGCCGGGTCTGCCCGCCTTGCCGCCGCGTGGCGAGGCGGTGCTGTGGCAGGGGCGGCCCGATACGCTGGCCCTTGCGCGTGAAGCCTATGGGCTGGGCTGGATCGCTGCCTACTTTGCGGTGCTGGTGATCTGGCGGGCCAGTGTGGGCGCGCAGGGTGCGGGTGTTGCGGGGGCCTTTGCCTACGGGCTGCCCTATGTCGGACTGGCCGTCGTGGCCTGCGGCATCATCCTTGGCATCGCGAACATTCAGGCCCGCGCGACCGTCTACACCATCACCACGGCGCGCGTGGCGATGCGGGTCGGCGCGGCGCTGACCGTCACGCTGAACCTGCCCTTCACGCAGATCGGGTCGGCTGATCTGAAGCCCGGCCGTCGTGGCACCGGCACAATCGCGCTGCAAACGCTGGGCGACACGCGGCTGGCCTATCTTGTGTGCTGGCCGCATGTGCGCCCGTGGCACATGGCTAAAACCGAACCTGCGTTGCGCTGTATTCCGGATGTGGCCCGTGTGGGCGAGATTCTGGCTGACGCCGCGCAAACCCGCATGTCGCGCCCCGTTGTCACCCGTGCGGCGCATCCTGCCGCCCTTGTCGCTGCGGAATAGGAGGATACCATGACCATGCAAGACACCCCCCTGAACCGCGACCGCGAAATGATCCCCGTAGCCCTTCTGCGTGGCATGCTCGCGCTGGCTTTGGGCACCCTTGCGGTTGTCAGCTTTGCCACGATCACCGACCGTGCGCATGTCGGCACACCCGCAGCGGCCAGCATCGTTTCGGAACGCACGATCATCCTGAAAGGTGGCGGCGCACAGGCCGTGACAGTGCTGAACAAAGATGGCACAGTATTGATGGACCTGCCGCATGGCGGCTTTATCACAGTGGTCCAGAACGCGATGGAACGCGAACGCAAGGTGGCGGGTGTGGACCCGCTTTTGCCCCTGCGGATCGTGAAATTCGAGAACGGTCGCCTTGCGGCGATCGACGACACAACAGGCTGGAGCGTGGAGCTTTATGCCTTCGGTGGGGACAACAAGGCCGCGTTTGAACGGCTCATGTCCAACTGATCTGCCAGACTGCCATAAAAAAAGGGAACCGAAATGATGACCATTTTTTCCAGAAAGGCTGAGCGCGTGCCCTGCACGGTTGAGGTCAGCCACAAGTTTGATGCCCTGCACGCCCATGTCCGTTTCAACAACGGCGCGGTCGTGAACCCCGGCGATACAGTCAAGGTGCATGGCGCGCCGGTCATTGCTCCCTACGGTGCCGTGATCAGCGAGGACCGCATCGCCACAATCACCCGCGCCACCCTTGTTGAACGCCTGTGGACGCGCCTGACCGGCGATCTGGAATTCATGGAGTTGTGCGAGTTTTCCTTCTCGGACGAGGTGATGTCATGAACATGCAAGCCCTTCCCCATTCCGCCGATGCCACCAACGCCGATGATGCGATTGCGCGTCAGGATGCGATGACGGCGGCGATGACAAGCGAGCAGGCAACAGCCCTTGCCATGCAGGACACGATCCTGACGCCGCGCTTTTACACCACCGATTTCGACGAGATGGACGCGATTGACGTGACCTCGGTGCGCGCCGAATGGGACAAGCTGATTGCCCAGATGCGGGCTGATCCAAACAAGGGCCATTTCAAGAAGAACGCCGATTGGGACAGCATCGACTGGGCCGGAATGGAGCCTGCCTTGCGGGCAGAATTCATCGACTTTCTGGTATCCTCGTGCACCGCCGAATTTTCAGGCTGCGTGCTTTACAAGGAAATGAAGCGGCGCGGCAACAACCCCGACATCTGCGAATTGTTCAGCTATATGAGCCGGGATGAGGCGCGCCACGCCGGTTTCATCAACGACGCCCTGCGCGAGGCGGGGGTTGCGGTGAACCTTGGGTTCCTCACCCGCGAAAAGAAATACACCTACTTCCGCCCCAAGTTCATCTATTACGCCACCTATCTGTCGGAAAAGATCGGCTACGCACGCTATATCACCATCTTCCGCCATCTTGAGGCGCATCCAGAACACCGCTTCCATCCGATCTTCAAATGGTTCCGCGAATGGTGCAACGATGAATTCAGCCACGGCGAAGCCTTTGCCCTGCTGATGAAAACCGATCCGAAGCTGACGCAATCGTACAGCAACAAGCTGTGGATCAAGTTCTTCCTGACCGCCGTCTATTCCACCATGTGGGTGCGCGATCATGCCCGGCCCGAGTTTCACAAGGCGCTGGGTGTCGACATCGAATGGTATGACCAGGAGGTGTTCCGCAAGACCTCCACCATCGCGCGCCAGATCTTCCCGATCGAGCTGGATATCGACCATCCGCGCTGGATTCCGAACCTCAAGCGGATGAACGCAGGCTTTATCGCGCAAGACGCCGCACGCAAGGAAGGCGGGCTTTCGGGCCGCCTGAAAGGGTTCGCGGCCAAGGCCAAAACCGCCGTGGCGTTTGTGTCACTTCTGACCATTCCGGCAAAGCGCAACGTCCTGCCCGCGCAGGTCCGGCTGGAGCCTGCGTATTGAACGCGAGCCTACATAACACCGGCCGGGGGATGTCATGATCCACAACCCCTGGATTGCCGTGTCAACAGCACTGGTGCTTTGGTGGCTTTCCACCGGGCTGATCTTGCTGCGCGTGCGCCGGGCCGATAATGGCGGGCGCGATCAGCATCTGTGGTCGGTGATCCTCGGCTTTCCCCTGTTGATCGTCGGTGTGGGCGCTGCACGCGAAACGCTGAACGATACGTCCGTCGAAGGCGTCTACATCGCCTTTCTGTCCGCCCTTGCGATCTGGGGCTGGATCGAGCTTGCGTTTCTGTCGGGCATCATAACCGGCCCGAAAGTCACGCCCTGCCCCCCCGATGCAACCGAGTGGGGGCGGTTCAAAAGCGGCTTTGCGACGCTGATCTGGCACGAAACCCTGTTGCTGGCGGCCTTTGTGATGTTGTTCGCGATGACACGCGGAGCCGAGAATGTCTTTGCGCTGTGGACGTTCGGGGTGCTGTTCGGCGCGCGTATCCTTGCCAAGCTGAACCTCTTTTTCGGCGTGCCGCGCATCAACACAGAATTTCTGCCGCGACCGCTGTCGCATCTGGCCAGCCATTTCCGTCGCGGGCCGATCACGCTGTTCTTTCCGGTGTCGGTCACGCTGCTCAGCTTTGCGGTGGCCTGTCTGCTGGAGAGGTTCTGGCAGGCCGCCACTCCCGGTGCTGAAACCGGCTTTACGCTGCTGATCGCCCTGACCCTGCTGGCGCTCCTGGAACACTGGTTCATGGTGCTGCCGCTGCCCGACCAAAAACTGTGGCGCTGGATGTTGCCCGCGCTTAAACCCCTTCCCAAAGACCGACTGAGTGAGGATGCCAATGGACTTTGATCAGATTTTCGCCAGCCAGCTTGAACAGCTGAAAGCCGATGGCAACTACCGCGTCTTTGCCGAACTTGAACGCCAGCGCGGTGCCTTTCCGCAGGCCAGCCGCTACAAGGACGGGGCGGCGCAGAACGTCACCATCTGGTGCTCGAACGATTATCTGGGCATGAGCCAGCACGAAGGTGTCATCGACGCGATGATCGACGCGGTCAAGGCGCAGGGCACTGGTGCAGGCGGCACGCGCAACATTTCGGGTAACGCACATCACCATCTGCTGCTGGAAGCGGAACTTGCCGAATTGCATGGCAAAGAGGCCGCGTTGCTGTTCACCTCGGGCTATGTGTCGAACTGGGCGGCGCTGTCCACGCTTGGTAGCCGGATCCCGAATGCCGTGATCCTGTCTGACGCCGGAAACCACGCCAGCATGATCGAAGGCGTGCGCCATTCCCGCGCCGACAAGGTGATCTGGAAGCACAACGACTGGCGCGATCTGGACCGCAAGCTGCATGCCGTGGGCGACCGCCCCAAGATCGTCGCGTTTGAATCGGTCTATTCGATGGACGGCGATATCGCCCCGATCCGCGAGATTGTTGAGGTCGCTGAGGCGCATGGCGCGATGACTTATATCGACGAAGTGCATGCCGTGGGCATGTACGGCGCGCATGGTGGCGGCGTCACCGAGCGTGAGGGGCTGGCCCACCGGATCGACCTGATAGAGGGCACGCTGGGCAAGGCCTTCGGCGTGGTCGGCGGCTATATCACCGGCAAGGCTGTGATGTGCGATTTCATCCGGTCGTTTGCATCAGGCTTTATCTTCACGACCGCCCTTCCCCCGGCCATTGCCGCGGCGGCGGCAGCGTCGATCAGGCATCTCAAGGTGTCCGATACCGAACGGCTGGCGCAACGCGACCGCGTGGCGAAAGTTCGCGCAAAGCTGGACCGGGCGGGAATTCCGCACATGCCCAACGAAAGCCACATCATTCCGGTGATGATCGGAGATCCGGTGAAATGCCGCATGATCAGCGATATTCTGATGGAAGACTGGGGGATTTACGTCCAGCCCATCAACTATCCGACCGTGCCGAAAGGCACCGAACGGCTGCGCATCACGCCGGGCCCGTTGCATTCAGATGCAGATATTGACCGTCTTGTGAACGCCTTGGCCTCGCTTTGGCAAAGATGTGCCCTATCTCATGCTGTAGCATAATGCTTGCAGGCCCGGTTTGGGTCTGCCACCACTACGGAAGTCAGTTTCGGAGGATAATATGACGACCAAACTAGTCTCGCTTACCGCCCTTTCCCTGATGGCCGCCGCCCCGGTGTTTGCTGCGGGTGACGCCGAAAAAGGCGCCAAGATTTTCAACCAGTGCCAAACCTGCCACGTTGTTGCAGATGCTGACGGCAAGGTGTTGGCCGGCCGCAGTGCCAAAACCGGGCCTAACCTTTACGGTGTGATCGGACGCACGGCCGGCACCTATGAAGGTTTCAAATACGGCGACTCGATGATCCAGGCGGGCGAAAAGGGCTTGGTCTGGGACGAAGAGCATTTCGTCAAATACGTCGAGGATCCGTCGGGCTTCCTGAAGGACTATCTGGGCGACCCCAAAGCGCGCGGCAAGATGCAGTTCAAGGTCAAGAACGACACGGACGCCGAAGACGTCTATGCGTTCATCACCTCGCTGGCTCCGGCAGCCGATGCCGCCGCACCGGCGGATGCGGCAGCACCTGTCGACCCGGCGGCGCCTGCGTCAAACTGATCTTTCCCGGTCTCACTATGCAAAATCGCCGCCGGGTTCCGGCGGCGATTTTCATTTTCCGCAGTGATGTGTTGCGCTAAAGCCGGTCGCGCGGCGTTTTGCCCGCAAAGAATGCATCCAGATTATCAAGCGCACGAAAGCCCATTGCATCGCGGGTCTGAACCGTGGCGCTGCCGATATGGGGCAGCATGAAGATGTTCTCGTGCCCGGCAAAAGCCGGATTGCCGCCGGGTTCAGTCACAAAACAATCCAGCCCCGCCGCCGAAAGATGGCCGCTTTCAATCGCCGCCAAAAGTGCCGCCTCGTCAATCAGTGCGCCCCGCGCGGTGTTCACGATGACAGCCCCCTTCGGCAGGCGTGCCAAGCGGTCGGAGTTCATCAGGTTGCGGGTGTCAGGCGTGGCCGGGCAGTGCAGCGACAGGAAATCGGACACCGCCAGAAGGCTGTTCAGATCGGCGTGAAACACCGCTCCCAGTTCCTGATCGGCGGGCAGACGGCTGCGGTTGAAATAGTGGATCTCCATCCCGAAACCGCGTGCCTTGGTGGCAAAGGCACGGCCCACGCGGCCCATGCCCACGATGCCAAGACGCGCGCCGGTGACTTGCTTGCCCACCATGAACGACGGGCTCCACGACGTCCACTCGCCTCGCCGCACCAGACGGTCGCCCTGCACCGCATGGCGCGCAGCCCCCAGCATCAGAAGCATCGCAATTTCGGCCGTGGCATCCGACAGCACGTCGGGCGTGTTCGTTACGGTTATGCCTGCTGCCGCCAAAGCCTTCAGATCGCAGTGATCGACCCCCACCGAATGATTGGCCACAATGCGCAGACGCGAATGCAACTGCGCCACCACATCGGCGCTGAAATGCTCGGAATGGCAGGGGATCATCGCATCCACCTGCCCGCTCATCGCGATGATTTCGGCAGCGGTGCCGGGGGTATCATCGGGTTTGACGATCACGTCATAGCTTTCGCGGGCGCGGGCCAACGTTGCGTCTGACAGGCGGCGGGGTATCCAGACAATTGGACGGGTCATGGCGTCAGTCTTTCTTCCGGAAGGCCGAGGTCACAACGTCATACCCCGCCAGCGCCAGCACCAGGGCAATCACGACGATAAGATCGGGCGACGGCACGCGGTAGGCTAGAATACCCAGAAACGCCGCCAGAAAGCCGAATGCCAGAACAGCCAGAAGTTTGTTCATCTTATGCGTCTCCCTTCAGGGCCGCAGCCCATTCCATCAACCACCGGGCACTGCGTAGCAAGCGCCCGTCCATGTGCCGCGCGCCCACCATCTGCACACCCATCGGCAGACCGCCGTCCGCCTCGAAAAGCGGCAGCGTCAGCGCGGGCGTGCCGATCAGCGTCCAGAGGCCGTTGAACAGGGGGCTACCCGTGCTTGTCAGCCCAACAGGCGCCGGCCCAAGCGCTGCGGGCGTCAGGATCGCGTCCGCACGTTCAAACAGCTTGCCCAGCCCGCCGGTCAGCACGCGCTGCCAATCCAGCGCCGCCAGATAATCGCGCGCAAGGATGCCATTGCCGGTCTGCAACGCCTTGATCGTTTCCGGGGCCAGCAGGTCTGGTGCCTCGCCATAGCGGAAATAGGCGCGGGCCATTTCGGCGGCATTGATCACCTCGCGCATGGGCAGCCCGCGCGAGAATTCCTCGGGCAGGTCCACCTCGAAACAGCGCACGCCCAACGCCTCGGTCAGTTCGGCAAAAGCCGCCTGCATCTGCGGATCGGCCTGATCCCAGCCAAAGGGGCGCAGCATGGCGAAGGTAGGCGTCACGGGCGGCGGGGTTTGTGCGGTGGCCAGAAGCCGTGGAAAGGGCATCGCGATGGAGTGCGTATCGCCGTCATCCTCACCGTAAAGCACATCGGCCAGTAGTGCTGCATCTTCGACCGAGCGGGCAAAAACGCCCACCGTATCAAGGCTTTGCGACTGCGGCAGAATTCCCGTGCGGGGGATTGCGCCGAAGGTGGGTTTATAGCCCACCACGCCGCAGAACGACGCGGGCCGGATCACCGACCCGCCTGTCTGGGTGCCAACCGCAAGCGGTGTCATATGTGCCGCCACCGCCGCCGCCGACCCTTGCGACGACCCACCCGGAGTATGTGCGGCGTTCGCAGGGTTCGTCGTCGGCCCCGGTGCCAGATAGGCCAGCTCGGTCGTGATCGTCTTGCCAAGGATGATCGCGCCTGCCGCCTTCAGGCGCGCGACGATAACCGCGTCCTTGTCGGGCACCCGGCCCTTGTCCAGTGCAGCGCCGTTTTCCGTGGGGATGCGGGCTGTGTCGATGATGTCTTTGAGCGCCACAGGCACGCCGTGCAGCGGACCGATGGGGCGGCCCGCGGCGCGGAACCGGTCGGCCTCGCGCGCCTGATGCAGCACGAAACCGGGGTCGAACCACGCAAAGGCCCGGACCTGCGGTTCGCGCAGCCGGATCTGTTCCAGATAGGCTTCGGCCACCTTTACAGCCGACAACTCGCCCGAGGCGATGCGGTCACGCAGTTGAAGCGCCGACAGCGCCACGATGGGCACAGACCCCGCCGCACGCAGCAGGGTCTGTGTATTCGGCTTACTTGCCATAAAGAAGTTCCGGCAGGTAGAACACGATTTGCGGGAACGCATACATCAGTATCATGCAGATGAACACGCAGCCCAGAAACGGCATTACCCCCCTGAATATCTGCGTCAGTTTGACCTCGGGTGGGGCGATGCCTTTGAGGTAATAGGCGGACATCGCCATGGGAGGTGTTAGAAATGACGTCTGCAGGTTCAGCGCCACAAGGATGCCGAAGAACAACGGATCAATTCCGAACTGCGGCAGAAGCGGCAGGAAGATCGGCACGAAGATGATGATGATCTCGGACCATTCCAAAGGCCAGCCCAGCAGGAAGATGATCAGTTGTGCCACCAGCAGGAACATCAGGGGCGACAGGTTCAGACCGGTGACAAACTCGGCCACCACCTGCTCGCCGCCCAGATAGCTGAACACCGAACTGAACGTGTAGGAACCCACGAACAGCCAGCACACCATCGCCGTGGTACGCACCGTCAGGTAGACGCTTTCGCGCATCCGCTGCCACGTCATCGCGCGGTAGGCGAAGGCCAGAAAGATGCCGCCCAAGGCGCCGATGGAAGCCGCCTCCGAAGGTGTCGCCAGACCGAACAGGATCGAGCCCAGAACCGCAAGGATCAGGAATGCCAGCGGGAAGAACGAGGTCATCACCATGACCAGAAGTTTACCGCGCGGCACGTCGGGCACCTCGTCATCCGTAGGGCGCGGCGCGACTGACGGTTGCAGGATCGACCGGCCGATGACGTAGACCAGATAGAGGCCCACCAGTGTCAGACCCGGAAGCAACGCACCGACATAGAGCTTGACGATGGAAACCCCCGACGCCGCCGCATAGACGATCAACATGATCGACGGCGGGATCAGAATACCCAAGGTGCCACCCGCACAGATGATGCCCGCCGCGAATGACGGATCATAGCGCGCTTTCAGCATCGCAGGCAGCGCCAGCAGGCCCATCAGCGTGACAACAGCGCCGACAATCCCCGTGGCCGTTGCAAACAGCGCACAGGTGATCAGCGCCGCAACCCCCATCGACCCCGGCACGTTCTTGGAGGCCACGTTCAGCGTGGTGAACAGACGGTCCACGATGTTGGCGCGTTCCACAATGTAGCCCATGAACAGGAACAGCGGAATCGCCGTCAACACCTCGTTCGACATCACAGAATAGGTCTGGTTGATGAACAGATCGAAGATGCGGTTGTTGAAGAACCCCTCCAACCAAAGCGACGTGCTGTCCCAAGACGACGCGGCATCGTCCAGCCGGTCAAAGGCGCGCCACATGCGGCCTTCGTCATAATAAGCGTAATAGCCAAAACCGATGCCCATGGCCATCAGCGTGAATGCGATCGGGAAGCCGAGGAACACCATGACGATGAACAGCCCCAGCATCATGATCGCAATTTGAGGATCGGTCATACGTGGCCCCCGGTTTCGGCTTCCATGGCCTTTTGCATCAGAAGATCCTCTGTCTCGAACACGTCCTCATTGGCCGTGATCCAGTAATTGTTGCGGATGCAGTGCAGGCAGCGGCAAATCTGGCCGATGCCCTGAATGAACAGAAGGACGCCTGCGGCGACCATGATCATCTTGAATTGATAGATCGGAACACCTGCCGGGCTGTTGATCGACACCTCGCCGTAGCCCCAGCTTTTGGAGGCATATTTCCAGCCCGCCAATACAAGCGCCGTGACGCCGGGGAAAAAGAAGATGATGTACAACAGCAGGTCAACCTTGGCCTGCGTCTTGGGCTGCCAGAGACGATAGATGAAATCGCCCCGCACATGCCCGCCGCGCGACAGGGTGTAAGCCCCACCCATCATGAACAAAGCGCCGTAGCCGATGAACGACACATCCAGCGACCATGCAGGCGGGCTGTTGAGCGCATAGCGCGCGAACACGCTCCACCCTGTACCAAAGGCCATCAGTACAATCAGCCAGGCAAACACCTTGCCGAACCATGCCGACACATCGTCGGCAAACCGGATGATACCGATCATTTGGGAAACCCCACCATGTTGGGTGTGAAAGGTTCCGGCACTTGCGCGCCGGAACCGATGTCAGCCTTGCAGCGGTGCTTAAAGCTTCACTTTGCCCGGGAAGTAATGCTCGTAAGCAAGGGCGAAGTCGGCAGAGTTCATCAGCTCGTAGTAGCTGACACGCTCCACCCAGGCTTTCTGGCTTTCCAGAACGCGCTTGATGAATTCGTCCTCTTCCAGACCCGGGATAAGCTTGTCCCATCCCTCGATCTCGGCGGCGAGGATCTCTTTCGAGCTCCGGCGCACCGTCACGCCATCTTCGTTGATCAGCGTCTGCAGATCGGCCGAATAGTTATCAAGCGCAAGGCCCGTGTTTGCCGTGGCCGAGGCTTCGACGCCGTATTTCAGGATCGCCTGCAGATCGGGGTCAAGATCGGTGAAGAAGTCCTTGTTGAACAGGAATTCGAACTGCTCGGACGCCTGATGATAGGACGACAGGTAATAGTTCTTGGCCACGTCCTGCGCGCCGAAGCGCTTGTCCGACGACGGGTTGTTGAACTCGAACGCGTCGATGACGCCCCGTTCCATCGCAGGCACGATTTCGCCGCCCGGAAGCTGGGCAACCGACATGCCAAGACCCTGCATCAGGTCGGCAGCCAGACCAACGGTGCGGTACTTCAGACCCTGAAGATCGGCCACCGTGTTGACCTCACCCTTGAACCAGCCAAGGGGCTGCGCGGGCATCGGGAAGCCAAGGAAACCCTGCACGTTCAGACCGAGCGTCTTTTGCGTCAGCTCGTCATAAAGCTCTTGTCCGCCGCCGTAATAGAACCACGCCAGCATGGTTGTGGCTGATCCGCCGAAAACCGGGCCGGTTCCAAAGAGCGACGCGCCCTTGTGCTTGCCGTACCAGTAGGAGCAGACCGAATGGGCAGCGTCAATCACACCGTCGCTGACGGCGTCCATGACCTGAAACGCGCCCACAACCGCACCGGCGGGCAGCAGGTCAACCTTGATGCGGCCGCCCGACATTTCTTCAACGCGGGTGGTGTACTGGCGGGCGAAATCCATCCAGATGTCCGACGCCGGCCACGAGGTCTGCATCTTGATCACCAGGGGCGCCTGCGCCATTACCGCAGGGGCCGCCAGAATGCCGGCGGTCGCGCCGCCCAGCATCGCGGTATTCCTTAGAAACGACCTGCGGCCGAGAATTTTGTCAGTCATACTTTCTCCTCCCAGAGTGGTGCCACTGTAAGCGCAGCTTTGTCTTTCGCCGTCCCGATCATCCCCCCGCGTTCCTCCGAACACAAGAAAATTTGACACCCCGCGCAGGCACGAGATGTACGGCCGGAACGACCCATTTGCTTGACGTTCGCGGACTATAGCGAGTGGTTCCGGATCGGGCAATTGGTAAATAAACTTTACCGTATGGGAAAAATCAGAAAAATTATGTAGCGTTTTCAATAGGTGAGCGCTAACAGACCCGAAGGCACTGCATGTCAGCCCCTTTGCAAGACTTCGGTTTTTTGCTGCGGGTGCCGGGATTCGTTTTGCCTCTAACCCGCGATCCTCAGCTTTTTACCCTGCGGTTTTCTGGGTCGTAGAACGGCTCCATCTGCACACGGGCTGGCACGCGGTCCGATGCGACCTCCAATTCATACCGCCCGCCCCGCACAAAGGCGTCGTCCACACCACCCGTGTGGCGCACATAGCCGTAACCAACAGGCAGGCCCAACGTGTGCCCAAACCCGCCCGAAGACAGCCAGCCGACACGAATCCCGTCGCGGTAAATCGTCTCGCGCCCCAAAAGCACCACCGAAGGGTCATCGACCACAAACCCCGCCAGCCGCTTTTTCACCCCGCCCGCCAGTTGCGCCGCCACGGCATCCCGGCCCCGGAACGCCACCCCCGATTTCATCTTGCAGGCCCAGGCCAGCCCGGCCTCGACCGGGGTATGATCCGGCCCGATATCCGCGCCCCAGGCACGATAGCCCTTTTCCAGCCGCAGGGTTTCAATGGCGCGGTAGCCTGCGTTGATCAGGCCCCGCGGCGCGCCTGCCGCCATCAGCGCCTCATAGACCGTGACCGCCACATCGGTGGGCATGTGCAGTTCCCAACCTAGTTCGCCGACATAAGTGACACGCAGGGCCAGCACCGGGCAGCCTGCAACTGAAATCCGGCGTGCGGTGCCAAAGGGGAAGCCCGCGTTCGTCAGATCATCCGGGCAGACCGCCTGCACGATATCCCGCGCGCGCGGGCCCATCAACGACATGACCGCCGACGCGGATGTCACATCCACCAGCGCCGCCTTCGCCCCCGCCGGAATCCCCCGCGCGATCCAGTCGAAATCATGCGTCGCAAAGCCGGTGCCGGTGACGATGTAGAATTCATCCGCCGTGATCCGCACCACCGTCAGATCACACTCGATCCCGCCCTGGTCGTTCAGCATCTGGGTATAGGTCAGGCTGCCGACCGTGCGATCCACATTCCCTGCCGCAATGTGATTCAGCACCGCCGCGGCATCCGCACCTTTCAGCGTGAATTTCGCAAACGAGGTCTGGTCGATCAGCACCGCCGCCTCGCGCGCCGCGCGGTGCTCACGCGCCACGGCATCGAACCAGCCGGGTCGGCCATAGCTGTAGACATCCCGCGCGACCTCTCCGGCATCAAGATCGGCGAACCAGTTCGGCCGCTCCCAACCAAGCTTTTCGCCAAAACATGCCCCCTCCGCCGCCAGATGCGCGTAAAGTGGCGAGCGGCGCGTGGGCCGGGCCGATTGCATTTCCTCGGACGGCCAGGCGATGGTGTAATGCTTGCCATACGCCTCAACCGTGCGTTCGCGGACCCAATCGACCGATCCATGCACCCGGCCAAAGCGGCGGATATCGACGGGCCACAGGTCATAGGGTGCCTCGCCCTTGGCCACCCATTCGGCCAGCGCCATGCCAGCACCGCCACCCGAAGCGATGCCGAAGGCGTTGAACCCCGCGCCGATGAAGATGCCTGGTTGTTCCGGCGCTTCGCCCAGAATGAAATTGCCATCGGGGGTAAAGCTTTCCGGCCCGTTGATCAGCTGCTTGACGCCCGCCGTCTCCAAAGCCGGAACCCGCGCGATGGCGTTTTCCATGAACTGGAAATAATGGTCGTAATCGCTGGTCAGCAATTCGAAATGGAACCCCTCGGGGATGCCGTTTTGCGCCCAGGGTTTCGGGTTCGGCTCATAGCCGCCCCAGACGAGGCCCCCGACCTCCTCTTTCCAATAGGTCAGCCGGTCGGGGTCGCGCAGGGTGGGCAGGTTCGAGGTTACGCCGTCTATCCGTTCGGTGACCATATACTGATGCTCGACCGAGATCAGGGGCACGTTCACCCCCACGGTCGCCGCCAAAGCGCGGGTCCACTGGCCACAACACAGCACAACCTTTTCGCATTCAATCGTGCCCTGTGGGGTTTCCACGCCGCGCACCCGGCCATCCTCAACGATGATCCGCAGCACCGGGGTATCCTCGAATATCCTGACGCCCGCCATCCGCGCGCCGCGGGCAAGCGATTGCGTGATATCCGACGGGTTCGCCTGCCCGTCGGTGGGCAGATACGCCGCCCCCACCAGATCGTCGATGGTCATCAGGGGCCACAGATCCTGCGCCTCGTGTGGAGTCAGCAGGTGCATTTCCAACCCGAAGGAATGGGCGGTGGTGGCTTGCCGTTTGACTTCCGTCCAGCGTTCGGCGTTGCAGGCAAGGCGCAACCCGCCATTCATCTTCCAGCCGGTCTGCAGTCCGGTTTCAACCTCCAGCTTCTTGTACAGGTCAACCGAATATCCCAGCAATTGCGTGATATTGGCCGATGTTCTTAACTGGCCCACCAGCCCTGCGGCATGGAAAGTGGTTCCGCTTGTCAGTTTCTTTCGCTCCAACAGAATCGTATCGGTCCAGCCCATCTTGCCCAGATGATACGCGGTGGAGCAGCCGACGATGCCGCCGCCGATGACGACGGCTTTTGCGGTGGTGGGAAGATCGGCCATTGTGCCCTCAGCTTTGCAGGAAATTGGAATAAGCCCGCCGGTAGGTCGCAAGGTTGGCGGCGGTATAGGCGGCATAGTCGAAATCGAGATCGGAATGAAGTTCCGACACCATGGACCAGACGGTTTCACGCAACGCCGATGCCGCCTTCATTGCGCGGTATCTGCGCCACAGGCCCGCGTCGGGCATCCGGTCAAAATAGGCCGACAGCATCCGCGCCTCTTGCCCCTCGGTCAGCCCGTTATTGGCGGCAAGGCCCCCCAGATCGAACAAAGGCGAATTGAACCCGGCATAGTCCCAGTCGATCAGCCACAGGCGCGCGCCGTCATGCAGGAAATTCGCGGGCAACAGGTCGTTGTGACCGAACACAAGGTCAATCTGGCCCACCGCCGCTTCAAGTTTCCCAGCCTCGGAAAGAAGCGCCGCCAACTGGCCTGCATAAGCGCTGCCGCCATCGCGCAAAGACCCGGCATAATCGCGAATCACATGGAACACCCAGAACACCAGCGCCGGACCCCGTAAATGGCGCGGAATCTCGCGGTGCGCGCGGGAAATAAGCGCGATTGCCTGTTCCAGCATCGCATCCTGCGCCACGTCATTCGCGGCCAGAGTGCGCCCTTCGACAAAGTCGATCACCAGCACTCCGGGCGCGTGATACAAAACCTCGGGCGATACCCCTGCCGCAAAGGCCGCGCGGCTGGCGGCAAGTTCATTGAAGCGCATGATCTGATGCACCGGAATGTCATCGCCGATGCGCACGACGGCGCGGCGGGTGTCATCCTCGACCACGAAATTCACATTGGTGATGCCGCCCGAAAGTGGCGTTGCGGTGGCGCGGCCCTGCCAGATCGGCAGGCTCAGGGCACGCTCCAGCGGTGTCATGTGCCCTCCAGCCCCAACCTTGCGCGGGCCGATGCGGCCCCGGCCGAAATCAACCGGTCCGCCACAATCGCCAGTGCGGCCACACACAACCCCGCCACAACGCCCGCGCCGACATCGGCGGTGGCGAGTGCGGCATAGACCACCTGCCCCAGATCGCGGGTGCCGACCAGTGCCGTGATCACCAGCATGGAAAGCGCCAGCATGATGGTCTGGTTCAGCCCCAGCAGGATATCGGGCAGCGCCATCGGCAGCCTGATCCGCGTCAGCACCTGCATCCTCGTGCAGCCGCTGACAATGCCCGCCTCGACCAGTTCGGGGCTGACCGAACGCAAGCCATGTGCGGTATAGCGCACCGCCGGGGCCAACGCATAGAGCACCACCGCGATCATCGCCGAGAAATCGCCGACCCGGAACAGCATGATCACCGGGATCAGATAGACAAAGCTGGGCAGCGTTTGCAGAGTATCAATCACCGCCCCAATCACCTTGCCCGCCGTCTCGCTGGCAGCGGCCCAGATACCCAACGGCAAGCCTATCAGCCCCGCAATCAGCACCGACACGCCGCACAGATAGACGGTGGTCATCGCCTGCTCCCACAGCCCGCTGGTCGCCAGAAACAGGCTCAGACACAGGCAGAGTGCGGCAAGGCGCCACCGCCCCAACTGCCAGCCCGCAAGCGTGATCAGCAGCACGACCCACGGCCACGGCAGCGCCAGCATGAAGCGGCGCACGGGCAAAAGGACGTTCAGCAGGATCGCGTTCTTGAACGCCTCAAGCTGATCATAATATCCCACGTTGATCGCCTTGACCAACTCGCCCCAGAACGCCTTGGTCGAGATCATCGCGGCTTTGGGGTAGGTCTGGACCCAAGGAAAGATCAGCCCGGCAAGCCCCGTAACCACAATCACCACCAGCACCGCCACGATTTTCGGGTGCCGAGCGATCCAGTTGCCTGTGGTGCGGTCCTTTGCATCCGAGCGGTGCGCCAGCGCCTGACTAAGCCTGTCCAGCACAATCGCCATCACGGTGATCGCCACCCCCGCTTCGATCCCGCCACCGATATCAAGGCGGCGCAGGGCGTTCAGCACATCAAACCCCAGTCCCCCCGCCCCGATCATCGACGCGATGATGACCATGTTGAGGCTCAGCATGATCACCTGATTGACCCCCACCATCAGATCCGGCAGGGCTGAGGGCAGCAGCACCTTGCGCATCCTCTGCCAGCCGGTGCAGCCGACCATGCGCGACAACTCCTCAAGCTCGGGCGGCACGGTTTTCAGCGCGAGTGTCGCCATCCGCACCATCGGCGGCATGGCGTAGATGACTGTCGCAACCAGTGCGGCAACCGGGCCAAAGCCGAACAGGAACAGGATCGGCACGAGGTAGGCAAAGGTCGGCACCGTCTGCATCAGGTCAAGAATGGGCGACAGCACCCTCTCGACCGGTTTCCACAGATAGGCGGCAGTGCCCAGCGCCACGCCCAAAGCCACCCCGATCGGCACCGCGATGACGATGGAGGCAAGGGTAACCATCGCACTTTCCCATTGCCCGAAAACGGCCAGATACAAAAACAGCACCCCGCACAGAAGGCCCAGCCAGATGTTGCGGGCATGGATGCCCAACAGCACCACCGCCGTTGTCACCGCCACCCAAGAAATCGGCGGCACGATGGTGGCGGCGCGGCGACCCTGCCCGTCCTTGATGCCTTCGACCAAGGCGATGCGCGCGGCCTCGTACGGCACTTCGATGGCTGCGGAAATGCCGCGCGTCGCCTCCTTGAAGGTGAACAGACCGAAAGTGGCACTGTCGAGCAGCCATTTCATCGCAGCGCTGAACCAGCCCGCGATATCAAGCTGCCAGACGGCGGGTACGGCGCGCACCCACTCTGGCCCCGATGCCGCCAGCGGGATCAGCACAAAGCTGAGCGCCAGTGCCGCAAGCCATAACAGGGGCCAGAACCGGAACCAGAACGGGGCGGTCATGCGCGGCTATCCCGGCCCACCAGCACATCAATCACCGCGGCGCGCCCGACATGGCCCACGACGCTACCCCGGCCGTCAATCACCGCGAAGGGCAGGTCTGACGCCTCAATCTGTTCTGCGGCATCCTCGACACGGGTGGCGGCGGGCAGGCTTCCGGCCACCGCACCAATGACAGCGGGCGACATGATCCGCCCCAAAGTCACCACCTTGGCGCGCGGCACATGGGCGGTGAAGGCGGCGACATAATCATCGGCGGGGGCCAGCACCAATTCCTCTGGCGTGGCGATCTGCACCACCGCGCCGTCCTTCATGATGGCAATGCGGTCGGCAAGCCGGATCGCCTCGTCAAAATCATGCGTGATGAAGACGATAGTTTTCTGCAACTGGCTTTGAATGCGCATGAATTCATCCTGCATCTCGCGCCGGATCAGGGGGTCAAGCGCGGAAAACGGTTCGTCCAGAAACCACAACTCCGGCTCTACGGCGAGGGATCGCGCGATGCCGACGCGCTGTTGCTGGCCGCCGGAAAGCTGGCGCGGATAGTAATCCTCGCGCCCGGCAAGGCCGACCAGCGTGACCACATCGCGCGCACGAGCCTCGCGCGCGGCACGGGCAACGCCTTGAATTTCCAAGGGAAAGGCCACGTTCTGCAACACGGTCAGATGCGGCAGCAGCGCAAAGTGCTGAAACACCATGCCCATCTTGTGACGCCGGATGTCGATCATCTCGGTCGATCCGGCCTTCAACAGATCGCGCCCGTCAAACAGGATCTCGCCGCCCGTCGGCTCCACCAGCCGCGAAAGGCACCGCACCAGCGTCGATTTGCCCGACCCCGACAGCCCCATGATCACGAAAATCTCGCCGGTGCGCACCTCAAGCGACACATCGCGCACCGCCCCCACATGCCCCGACGCGCGGATCGCATCAAGCCCCGGTTTCTGCGCCAGAAGGCGGTCGGGATGGGGGCCGTAAATCTTCCAGACATGCCGACAGGCAAGCTTGATGGGGCGGTCGGTCATGCGCGGGCTTTCACGGAACTGATGGACATTTCAGGCTGACTGACGGGCCGGGAAATCCCCGGCCCGACCAAAGATCACTGGCCGATCCAGCCTTTCCATTTTGCCTCGTTGGTATCCATCCAGGCGTCAACCACATCGTCGATCGACTTGCCGTCGACATCAACCTCGCCCGCCATCGTGCCGATTTCGTCGTTCGTCAGCGTGAACGCGCGGATCGCCTTGGCGGCACCCGGCCATTTCCCTTCCAGCCCGACCCAGCCCGCCTTCCAGACCGGACCCGTCGGCTTGCCGCAATCATAGGCCGCGTCGGGGTTGCTGCCCCATTTCGGGTCGGTGTAGCAGGCATCCTCGTACGGCGGGAATTCGACCCATTCGCCCTCATACTTCAGCGGTGCCCAGTGCGGCGCATAGATCCACAAAAGGATCGGAGCCTTGCGTTGGTATGCCGACTCAAGCTCGGCGAACATCGCGGCATCGGTGCCGGCATGCACAACGTCATAGTTCAGGCCCAGCGCTTTGACGCGTTCATCGTCATACCCGCCCCAGGTGACGGGGCCGCCCAGATAACGGCCCTTGGGGGCGGTTTCGGCGGTGGCGAATTTGTCGGCGCAATCATTCAGCGCCTTATAGTCGGGAAGGCCGGGGCACAGCTCTTTCATATAGGTGGGATACCACCAGTCTTCCTTGGCCTTCATGCCGTTCTCGCCGAAGTTCACCGTGTTCCCGGTGGCAAGCGACGCGTTCAGCGCCTCGGCGGCGGTGGTGGCCCAAAGCTCCATCGCGACATCCAGATCGCCGGTTTCAAGGCCGGCAAACTGCGCCAGATAATCGGCCTGCACCAGTTCGGTGTTATAGCCCGCCTCTTCCAGAATGGCGGCCATGATGTTGGTCGTGATCAACTGCCCGGTCCAGTCATTCAGCGTCAGCTTGATCGGGTCCTGGCTTTCCACTTCGGCCATGGCGGCGCCGCCAAGGGCCATCAGGCCCGCAGCAATTGAGATGAGCTTCAGTTTCTGTGTCATGTGGGATCATCCTCTCTGATGGGTTCGCGCACAAAGGCGCATCGCGGCTTTTGCCGTTCTGATGTGCCAATGGTGGAAGCGCGCGGCCCGACCTGTCAAACTCTTTGTCAGGTTCTTGCCGGGTTCCGGGGTTTTACAACGAATAAAATTTGTTTCCCGGAATGATCCGACGCTTTTACGTACACCCGACTGCCGCAAAAGCCGACTGTTTCACGCAAGCCCCGGCTGCGAATCGCTGTGCCCTTAAACTACCGGGCGAAAATCGTCAGCCTGAGTCGACAGATGCACCTGCGCCACCTGCGGCAGATCGGTTATCAGCAGGGTCGAAGTGGTGCCCGCCTGCACCACCGCCACGCCGTCAGGGCCTGCAATCAGCGACAGGCCGATATAATCCAGATCGCCCTCAGTGCCGCAATAGTTGGCATATACGATGGTCAGCGCATGGTTCGCGGCCATCGCAGGCACGGTCACACGGGCGACATGGGTATAGGGCGCCATGTTCGCTGTCGGCACCAGAATAAGGCGCACGCCCTGCGCAGCCAGTGCCGCGACATGAGGCGCGAATTCAATGTCATAACAGATCAGGATCGCCGCGCGCGCGCCGTTCAGATCAAAAACCGTGTAGGCATCGCCGGGGGTATAGAGTGCCTTTTCGCGCGGTCCGTAAAGCTGCACCTTGCGGAAATGGGCGGCCTCGTTCCCCAGCGCATCAAACACCACCGCAGAGTTATAAACCCGCGCGCCGTCCCGTTCAGCATAGCCCACGCATATCCCGCAACCAGCGGTGCTGCACATCGCGGCAAGACGCTGATGCCAGTCGCCGCCGCGCGGCTGCGCCCGCGCCGCGATATCGGGCTGGTTGTAACCCGGCAGATAGACCTCGGGTGCGACCAGAATTGTGGCCCCCGCCGCCCCGGCCCCGTTCAGGGCGCGGGCCAGCGTTTCGAACGCCGCGTCCGCATTGCCCTGCGGCGACGGCCCCTGCCAAAGTGCCAGCCGCAGCGACGTGGTTTGACCGGGATCGGGGATCATGCAGCCAACTCCTTTGCAAAGGCACCCGGCCATAGAACGGGGGTGTAACGCAGAATGCAAGCCGGGCATTGCGCACGCGCAGCGCATGTGGCCACTGGACAGCCTGCGGCCCGCCCCTATCTTGGCCGCACCACCGCAAAGGATGCCCATGCCCGACGCCCTGATCATCGCCCACGGCTCGCCCTCGGACCCCGCACCGCAAGAGGCAGCACTTATGGCGCTGGCGGTGCGGGTTGCAATGTGGTGTCCGGGGTGGCGTATCCGGGGGGCGACGCTGGCCGCACCAGGTGCGGTAGAGGCAGGCGTGGCGGCGCTAGACGACCCCTTGATCTATCCGTTCTTCATGGCAGAAGGATTCTTCACCCGCACCACCCTGCCCAAGCGGCTGGCAGCGGCGGGGCTGACGGCCCCCCGGCAGATGGCGGCCTTTGGCCATGACGCGGGCCTGCCGGACCTGATCGCCGATGCGGCAAACCGTGGCGCAGCGCGTGCGGGGCTGGCGCCGCAGGCCGCGACCTTGCTGATCGCCGCGCATGGCAGCCAAGTGTCGCGCGCCTCGGCCACCATCACCGAAACCGTGGCGCAGACCCTGCGCGGGCGTGACCTCTTTGCCCGCATCGTGACCGGCTATGTCGAGGAGGAACCAAAGCTGGAAGACGCCGCCCGCGCGCTTGGCCCGGCGCTGTGTTTGCCGTTCTTTGCCACTCGCGCGGGGCATGTGGCGGGCGATGTGCCCGACGCCTTGGCGGCAGCCGGGTTCGCTGGCCCGCTGATGCCTGCAATCGGTGAAGATGCGGGCGTGGCACGTCTGATCGCGCAGGCACTTCTGGCGGCGGCCTAACCGCCCGGACGAAAGGCATTGCACAGCGCGGGGTCCGTCTCGATCCGCGCGGCCCCGATCAGATCAAGGCAATAGGGCACAGCAGGGAAAACCGCGTTCAGACAGGTTGCAATCGCAGACGGCTTTCCGGGCAGCGTGATGATCAGTGTTTTGCCCATGATCCCCGCGCCCTGCCGCGACAGGATCGCCGTCGGCACCTCACGCAGGCTGACCTCGCGCATCAGTTCACCAAAGCCGGGCAGATGCTTTTCAACCACATCGTCCATCGCTTCGGGGGTTTCATCGCGGGTGCTGGGGCCGGTGCCGCCGGTGGCGAGGATCAGATCAGCCCCCGCACGCGCCAGATCGCGGAACGCCTGCGCCACCGACGCGCGCCCGTCCGGCACGATCAGGCGGCGAATGTCGGCGGGCGAGGTTACAACCCGGCGCAACCAGTCTTCTGCTGCAGGGCCGCCCTTGTCTTCGTATTCGCCCCGGCTTGCACGATCGGAAACCGTCAGAATTGCAATGATTGCCACAGTTTATACCGCTTTCTTCAGACGATGCGTCACAAGCCAATCCAGCACCGCAGCAGGCTGCATCGACACTGGTTCCGCCAGATCGCCCGCAAATTCGGCAAATGCCACGCGGTTTTGCGCATTGACCCCGATCAGAACAGGCATGCCCTGCCCCAGCGCATCGGCGATCAGGGACCGGAAGCCGCGGCCCTCGGCCTCGTGCTTGCCGAATTTGTTCAGGACCAGCACATCAGCCCCGGTCAGATCGACGGCCGCAACTGCACGCTCCAGTGCGTCCACATCCAGACGGCAGCCTTTGGAGCCCGCGCCAAGCGACTGGCTGATACGGATCACGGTGCCGCCGGGAAGGATCGTAAGGTCCATATCGCAGCGTGTGCCCGCATCACCAGATGTGACCTGAACCGCCCCCGCCACCGCCAGCCCCGCAGCCTGCAACGCTTCGGCAAGGGCGGTCAGCACCGGGTCGGTCAGGCCACGGTTGTCGTGCTGCAAATATCCGATGCGCATGCTGCCCCCGTTGTGCCTGTGCCCTGCATGCCAAGCGTCAAGGCCAAGTGCAAGCCCCGGCCAGACCACCCGAAGGCTGGATGCGCGCCCGGATGGTCCGCCAAACACCTGCAAACCTTCAGGCGGCTTTGAACAGACCGTCCGCTTTCAGCCCGGCATAACATTCATCAAGTGATTTCGTCGCACGCTCGATCAGGATGTCGATCTCGTCCGTGGTAATCACCAGAGGGGGCGAAATGATCATGCGGTCGCCGACATGGCGCATCACCAGATTGTTGGCAAAGCACCGCTCACGGCAGCGATAGCCGACCGTGCCCGGATCAGAGGCGAATTTCGCGCGGCTGGCCTTGTCGGGCGTCAGCACGATGGCCCCCATCATGCCCACCAGCTTTGCCTCACCCACCATGGGATGATCGGCAAGGGCAGACCACTTCTTTGCAAGATAGGGATTGGCCACATCGCGCACATGCTCGATCACCTTTTCCTCCTGCAAGATCCGCAGGTTCTCCAACGCGACCGCCGCCGCGACCGGATGGCCGGAATAGGTGTAGCCGTGGTTGAAATCGCCCGCGTTGCCGATGGTGTCGGATACTTCGTCACACACCACCGACCCGCCGATGGGCTGATAGCCCGACGACAGCCCCTTGGCGATTGTCATGATGTGCGGGCGGATGCCAAAGGTTTCCGACCCGAACCAGTTGCCGGTGCGCCCGAAACCCGTGATCACCTCATCCGCGATCAGAAGGATGCCGTATTTGTCGACGATGCGCTGGATCTCGGGCCAGTAGGTGCTGGGCGGGATGATCACGCCGCCCGCGCCCTGCACAGGTTCACCAATGAAGGCAGCAACGTTTTCGACACCCAGCTCCAGAATTTTCGCCTCAAGCTCCTGCGCGCGCATCAGTCCGAAGGCCTCGGGCGTCATGTCGCCGCCTTCGGCCCACCAATGCGGCTGGCCGATGTGTTCGATCCCGTCGATCATGCCGCCATGCGCGTGAATATAGGTCATCCCGCCAAGGCTGCCCCCCCCCATGGTCGAGCCGTGGTAGCCGTTCTTGCGGGCAATGATCACCCGCTTTTGCGGCTGGCCCTTGATATCCCAATAGCGGCGCACAAGGCGGATGTTGGTGTCGTTCGCCTCGGACCCCGAACCGGCAAAGAACACATGGTTCAGATCACCGGGGGCAAGTTCCGCGATCTTGGCGGCAAGGGCAATAGCGGGCACATGGGTGGTCTGGAAGAAGGTGTTGTAATAGCTTAGCTCATCCATCTGGCGCTTGGCGACATCGCCCATCTCGGGGCGGCCGTAGCCGATGTTCACGCACCAAAGCCCCGCCATCGCGTCGATGATCCGGTTGCCCTCGCTGTCGGTCAGCCAGACACCCTTGGCCTGTGTGATGACCCGCGCGCCCTTGGCGGCAAGCTCTGCCCCACCGGTAAAGGGGTGCATGTGGTGGGCTGCATCCAGCGCCTGAAGGTCGGCTGTCGGCATATGGTTGGTTATCTTGTTCATCGCACCCTCACTTGGCTTCGCGCGTGGGAATCAGCGCCTGTTACCCCCTAGAATAGGGGTTTGGGCGACGGGGCGCAATAATTTGATCAAATTTCGATCTGGTTAGATTTCTCCGGCCGCCAGCGCAAGCCGCACCTGATCAACCCCCTGCGCGATATCGCTTTCAATCGCGCGGGCCAAAGCGGCACCATCCCCCGCCCGCATTGCGACCAAGGCATCGCCATGCCGGTCGGGCAACGCGCCGGTGCCATAGCGCGCGCAAACCACCCGCAGGCTGGGACCGAACCGCAGCCAGAGCGAGCGGGCGATATCCTGCAGGATGGGCGCGTCCGAAGCCCCGTAAAGCGTAAAGTGAAAGCGGTGATTACCAGCAAGATAGCCCTGCACATCCCCCGCCACAATCGCCCGGTCGATGCCCTGATCCAGCACCGCCAGCCGCCCGATCGTTTCCGCCGACAAGCGCTGCGCGGCCAGTGCGGCCAGCTTCGGCTCCACCGCAAGGCGCGCAAACGCCAGCTGATCCAGCGCCGCCACCGTCAGGCGCGGCACGCAGACTCGGCGATTGCCCTGCAGCGTCAACGCACCCTCGGCAGTCAGCCGCCGGATCGCTTCACGCACGGGCGTCATGCCGGCGTCCAGATCGCGGATCAGGCCCTGAATTGTGACCGGCTGTCCCGGCTCCAGCCCGCCAAACAGCACCATGTCGCGCAGGCGGCCATAGGTGACCTCATGCGTCGGTATCTTGCGCGTGTCGTTCATCGGTGATCGGCTCCTCCTGAGGATGCCAACATACCGAAGGCGCGGGGCCAACATCAAGCATCGATCCCGGTCTTGCCAGACCCGCGTTTCGCGGCAACAGTGACGTCGCAGGACACAAAGGGCGAGACATGGCGAAATATCCGGTGTTTGACGGGCATAACGACCTCTTGTCGGTTCTGGCGCGCGCAGATGACCGCACCGGATCGGGGTTCTTTCAGGGCCGTGACGGCGATATCGACCTTGCCAAATGCCGCGCGGGCGGCTTTGCGGGCGGCTTTTTCGCGATCTGGCCGCCCAGCCCGGCGCATCCCGACCCCAATGCCCCGCACCGCGCCTTTGCCCCCATCGACCCAGTGGCCGCCAAAGCCGCCACACTGGAGCAGGCCGCGATCCTGTGCCGCATGACGCGCGACTGGCCCGATGCGATCAGGCTCTGCACCACGTCCTCCGCGATTGAATCGGCCCGCGCCAATGGCGCCATCGCCGCCCTGATGCATGTTGAGGGCTGCGAGGGTATCGGCGCCGATCTGGACGAGTTGTACCTGCTGCACGCAGCGGGCCTGCGATCGCTTGGCCCGGTATGGAGCCGGTCCAACATCTTTGGCCACGGCGTGCCCTTCACCTTTCCCGCCAGCCCCGACACCGGGCCCGGGCTGACCGATGCCGGAAAACGGCTGGTGCGCGAATGTGACCGATTGGGGATTCTGGTCGACCTCAGCCACCTGAACGAGGCCGGGTTCTGGGATGTTGCCCGCATCTCGCACCGCCCATTGGTCGCCACGCATGCTGCGGCGCATGCACTCACCCCCGCCACCCGCAACCTGACCGACCGCCAGCTTGACGCGGTCGCGGAACGCGGCGGCCTTGTCGGGCTGAACTTCGGCGTGGGCTTTGTGCGCGAGGACGGAATCAAGAACCCCGATACCGCGCCCGACGTGCTGATCCGCCATCTCGATCACCTGATCGGCAAGCTCGGCGAAGGCGGCGTTGCCTTCGGGTCGGACTTTGATGGCACGACCACACCCGATTTTCTGGCATCGGCGGCCGATCTGCCGAACCTCACCGCCGCGATGGAGAGGGCGGGCCACCCCGAGCCGCTGATCCGCCGCCTGTGCTGGGACAACTGGCTGAACCTGCTGGCCCGGACCATCGGGTAAACCCCGGCCAGCCTTGCAAAAAACGCATGGCGGATGCCCGGAAGCAGAGCTTTCGGTCCGTGTCACAAACTGTCATGTACGCCGTCCAAAAGGATTGCACCATGACCCTGAACCTCGCCCCCGCAAATATTGACCGCGCCCCCGATGCGCCGATCAAGCCCGCTTCGCCGCAGGCGGCCCGCCCGGATGCCACAACCCTTGCCCGGATGTTCCGCCTTTATTGCGCGGCCTGAGCCCCTTGCGAACCGCGCCCAAGTCCTTTATCTGACCCCCACTTCTGGCACCGGCGGGTGGGCAGGCAGGCTATGCACCGGATTGCAAATCCGAGTAGACCGGTTCGATTCCGGTACCCGCCTCCATTTACTCCTAAATCAAAGACTTAGCCCATCGGCTCTTAGGTGTGACACAAAGTGGAACACACGGCCCATGAAACTGTCTTCCTACTTAAACCTTTCTCGTCACGGCGTTTTCTACTTCAGGTGGCCCTTGCCCCGCACGGACCTCAACAGTTGCCCCTGCATCCGGGTATCGCGACGCACGCGCTGTGAAGTGAGGGCTGGCTCTCTGGCACGTTATCTTGCCTCCTGTAGCGAGATCACACGGGATAACAAAGAGTTGGTACGCCCAAGGCAAGACAAGGTGCGCGAACTGGTGCGGTGCTACTTCGATGCGCAGCTCTTCCAGTACATTGAGTGAATCAACAACCGGGGTCTTTCCTCAATGGCCGTTGAAGATGCCAGGTCTGAGGTGGTTGACCATGAAGACCACCTCGACAACCAGCGGCCGACAGCGACGTATCTGCGAATAGACCGCTTCAAGCGGAAAATGGATGTCTCAGACGAGGATTGGTTCGACAGCTTGCCGAATGCCCTTGCCGAACTGCGAAAGGGTCGTCGAGATATGCTGAGAGCCGTGATAGAGGCCGCTGAAAGCCTTGAGCAGATTCATACACAAGGCGTCGTCACAACCTTCCCCTGCCCCGGCGGCCCCTCTGGATGCGTCTGCGAGACTAGGCGATGCGGTTGAGGACTTCATGGTCGAGCACTCCCGCCAGTGGCCCCCAAAGACTGTCGGGCAGATGCGCTCATATTTCAACATTCTGTTTGAATACCTTGGCACAGACCGCCGTTTAGCCCAGATCACAAAACGGGACGCCAGCGCCGCCAAGAAAGTACTGCAATTCCTCTCAGCACGTCGGAAAACCAACCCTGCCCTCAAGAGCTTGTCGATTGCAGACGCCATCCTGATTACCGGCCACAAAACCCTAGCGCCAAAGACAATCAACAGTCACCTCGCCTTGTACTGCCGCTTATTCGACCGGGCAGAGCGCCATCGGCATGGTCCCCAAAAATTGTTTGACAGCATGAAGGTTCCTAAAGCGAAGGATGGGTCCGTTCGATCAAGCCCCGCCTCACTTGCCGATCCGAGGCTTGAGCTTTCGTGACAAAAAATCGTTGGCGACGGCCTTCGCCATTGGGCTCGAACCAATGGTGCCTTCAATGGCTCAGTCTCCGATCTTGGCATGCAGGTCGCGAACCGTTTTCTCGGCAATTTCAGCCGTGGCTGTCGCGTGACCACCACGCTCGAAGATGCCAGCGGGGCCCTCCAGCAGCGCCTTCTTCCACTGATGGATCATCATCGGATGGACCTCATAGGCCGCCGCCAACTCCGACGCCGTGCGGTCATCGGAATCCATGATCGCGGCAAGCGGCAGAAGGTTCACGACAGTCTGTCAGCACGCCTCCGTAGACGCGCAGGATGCTTTCGCAAGCGTTTGGCGGGGAATCGAATCGAACCCCAACCGGTTTCATGCCAACCCTGCGACACGGCACGGGGCGACGGCCTGGTCCGGGATCGTTCCCTGCCCGACTGTGGTTCTTGCAGGTGTGTCCCGGTGCGGCATTCCCGCGGTCACACACACGCATCCAAACCGGCAACGGGCTGGATCTGCAGCCGCTACGCCAACCCCAACAATTGACGCTGCCTGGCAGCCCAGGTCTGAATGACATGGTCCACCGCAAGGCCCATGAACGCCACGCACAGACCCAGCATCAGCCCGTTGCCGATGCCGTTCTTGTCGGACAACGCTTTCAGGATGTATTGGCCCAGATCGTCCGTGCCGATCATCGCGCCGATGATCACCATGAACAAAGCGAAGATCACCGTCTGATTGATGCCCAGCATGATATGCGGCAGGGCCAGCGGCAATTCGATGCTGACAAACCGCTGATACCAGTTGGCCCCGGACATAAGGCCCAGATCCTGCAACGAGGGCGGCACCGACCGCAGACCCTCGACCGTGTAGCGTGTCGCAGGAATGGTGGCATAGACAATCACCGCGATCAGAACCGATGTGTCGGTGACGCCAAACAGCATGATCACCGGAATCAGATAGATGAACGACGGAAAGGTCTGGAACGTGTCGCAGGCCAGCAGAACAATCCGGCTTGCACGGTCACTGTGGGCTGACACAACGCCGATGCCGAACCCGATGATCACCGAAACGATCACCGCAAAGGTTGCCATGTAGGCGGTGATCAGCGCCCTGTCCCACCATTCGGTCAGGGCGATGAACAGCAAGAACAGACCGACCGTCAGCATCGAACGCACCCCGCCCACGATATAGCCAATGCCCATCGTCAGAACAAAGGTGGCGACAACCGGCATGCCCAGAAACGCGGCCTTCATCGGGGCCAGAACCTGCGTGATCAGCCAGCGGTTAAAGCCCTGCAAGCCCTGATACCAGCTTTCGACCATCCAATCGACGCCGGACTGCCAGAAGCTCTCGGTCGTGATGCCCTTGTTGTGCGGGATCAGGTAGAAGTAATTGCTGCCCTCGGCAAAGATCAGACTGCCGACCCACGCAAGCACAATGCCGCCCGCGAAAATTCCGACAAAGATCAGGCCGAACCTGTGGCGCATCCAGTAGCTTTTATCGCCCAGATAGTCGGTTTTCTTGTTGGCCCAAGCCAGCGACAAGCGATCCAGCACGACGGCAATCAGCACGATGCACACGCCCAGTTCCAGCGCCTGACCGATCCGAAGCTGGTTCAGCGCCAGCAGCAGATTGTAGCCAAGCCCCTTTGCCCCGATGAACGATGCAATCACCGCCAGAGCCAGACATTGCATGATCATCTGGTTGACCCCGATCAGGATATCATGCCGCGCGGCAGGGATCATGACATTGAACATCAACTGACGGCGGGTGCAGCCATTCATCATCGCCGCCTCGATGACCTCGACCGGAACCTTCTTCAGGCCCAGCATCGTCAGGCGGACCATTGGCGGGGTGGCGAAGATGATGGTCGCAATCGCGCCGGCATGGTCGCCCACGCCGAACATGACCATCACAGGCACCAGATAGGAAAAATGCGGCATCGTCTGTGCCACGTTCAAAAGCGGCGTCAGAACCGCAGCGACGCGGCGCGACCTGAAGGCCAAAACACCCAGCAGCAGGCCAAGGACAAAGCAGATGGGGGCTGCGATCAGAACCAGCGAAAGGGTCTCCATGGCCGGCTCCCATTGGCCGAACACTGCAATGTAGACGGTTGCAAAGGCTGCCAGCGCCGCCAGCCACGGGCCCTTCAGCGCGTAGCCGAGCAAGGCCGCGCCACCCGCAACAATGGTCCAGGGCAAAGCGGGCCAGACAAGGCCGGGATGGGCGCGGGCGTAATCCCAACCGGTAAACGCGACAATGGTCTTGACGCCGCCCAACAGAACCTCGCGCACCAAGTCGATGCAGAACAAAAGACTGGTCGAAAAGGCGCGCGTCACTTCCTTAAGCAGGGGTGACGCTTCGTAGTCGTCAATCTCGGGGTCGTAAATGTCGATCGGAAACCACTCAAACAGGACATAGTTCACGGCCACGTTGATCTTTTCAGGCCATCCCGCGATCAGAGGCGGCAGTCGCCACAGGTAGTTGCCCTCTGCCACCGGAACGGTGGCGCACAGCAACGCGAACACGGCAAGCAGAACTGCCATTTGAAACGGGCCCGAACGCATAAGATGGGCGCGCATAACAGCCCTATCCCGCAAGGTCGTGTGCGCCACGCGCACCAAACAGAACGTGAAGGATCGTCTTGCCGTTCAGGATGCCAACCGGCAGGCCCGCGTCATCCACCACCTGCACAGGCAGGCTTTGGTTCAACACGGCCTCGGCCACTGTTTCAATCACCACGTCCTTGTGGACGGTCAATGCGCCAACCTCGGCCGTGTTCACCGGCTCCATGAGATTGCCGCAGGTCAGCACCTTTTCGCGCGGCACATCGCGGGTGAATTTCGCGACATATTCCGTCGCCGGGCGCAGCACGATGTTCGCGGGCGTGTCCAGTTGTTCGATCACCCCGTCTTTCATGATGGCGATACGGTCGGCCAGACGCAGGGCCTCGTCAAAGTCATGGGTGACGAACAGGATCGTCTTGTGCAAAAGCCCCTGCAGTCGCAGGAATTCGTCCTGCATTTCCTTGCGGATCAGGGGGTCCAGCGCCGAAAACGGCTCATCCAGCAACCAGATTTCCGGCTCTACCGCCAGCGACCGGGCGATACCGACCCGCTGTTGCTGACCGCCGGACAACTGGCGCGGATAATAGTTTTCGCGACCACCAAGGCTGACCAGTTCGATCATTTCCATCGCGCGCCTGACACTGGCCGTCGTGGTCTGGCCTTTTATCTGCAACGGAAAACAGATGTTCTCCAGAACCGTCTTGTGCGGCAGCAGGGCAAAGCTTTGAAACACCATGCCCATCTTGTTGCGCCGCAAACGGACAAGGTCTGCCGCCGACATTGCGGTCAGGTCTTCGCCGTCGATGAAGATCTTGCCAGATGTCGGCTCTGTCAGGCGCGAAATACAGCGCAGCAACGTGGATTTGCCCGATCCAGACAGACCCATGATCACCAGAAGCTCGCCCCTTTGCACGTCAAAAGAGGCATTGTTCACACCGATGATGCATCCGTCGTCCTGAAAGACCTTGGGGTCGACAATCCCGCCGGACTTGCGCAGCAAAACCTGTGCAGTGTCGCCGAAAATCTTGAAGACCTGCTCGCATTTGATGACGGGTTCGGAAGATGTCAGGCGGTCACTGAAGGCCATGGTGTCCTTTTTCGGAACATGTTTGCATGCAAAAACGCGGGCTCATGGCCACCCAAGCCGCTACCCCCAACGCACTGCGCCGGGGGTAGGATCCTGGTCAGGCTTGCCCGTACACAAGCCGTGTTCAATTGGTCCACGGGGTCCAGACATCCTTGTTGTCGGCCAGCCACTTTGCGGCGGCGTCTTCGTGGCTCATCTTGTCGATGTCCACCAATGCCGCCATTTGCCCGATCTGGGCTGTGGTAAAGGAGACTTTGGTAAAGGCGGTGTAGGCTGCGGGATGGGTTTTCGGGAATTTGTAATTCGCGGCCTTCTTCAGCCAACCCAACGGCGATCCGCATTTGCCATCTCCACCGTCGGCAATCCGGCATCCCTCGGTATAGACAGGGAATTTGATGAAATCAAAGCCGTCGGCATCGGTGAAGTTCGGCGTCCAGTTGAAGGTGATGATCGCACGGCCTTCTTTCTTGGCTGAGGCAAGCTCTGCCCAGATCGCATCAGCCGAGCCTGCGAACTTGACAACATATTTATCATCCAGCCCCAGCGCCTTGATCCGGTCGGGCATCAAATCGCCATGCCAGCTTTGCGGACCTTCCAGAATGCGCCCTTTGCCCTCTGAGTCTGCAGTTTCAAATATGGCGGCGCAGTCTTTCAGCGCTTCCCAATCGGGCAGCCCGGGGCACAGGTTCTGCTCGACGACGTAATGCGGCACGCCAAGTTCTTCCAAGGTCGTGGCGGCATGTGTTCCGGCATCAATGACGCCGCCTTTTTGCATGGCGTTGTAAAAGGATGCACCAAAGGTGGATTGCCACACCTCATGGCTGATCGTGATGTCGTCGTTCCGGATCGCCTCGTACACGGCCTGCGAATCGGCGGGCATATATTCCACCGTGTCGCCCATGCTCTCGAAAATGCCCCCGATGACATGAGCCATGACAACCTGACTCGACCAGTTGTGCGTTGGAATCTTGATCGGCTCCGCCGAGTCCTGGGCAAAGGCTGCCCCGCAAAGACCTGAAACGGATAGCGAAATTGCTGCGGCCCCAGCCACGGCATTCAGATATTTCAGCATAGATCCCCCTGTTTGATTTTAATCAGACCGATCACAAATTCTGGCAGCGAATGGTCTTTCTTGTGTTTCCTGACGGTAAAAAAATTTTCGCACAAAAAAAGACAACTTTCCAGTTTTATTTGAGGATCTCGACATGGGCGGGTAAAATGACGGGGCCGGAACGTTGGTTTGCATATAAATCAGGACGTTGAAAACAGGTGCGGCCTTGCGGCTTGACGAAAAGCCACATGACCCGGACCTTGTGCCGCCAGCACAAACAGTAAAAGCGACGCTGCACCCAGGCCCATCGGAGCATAGCGCAGACATGGATGCAGCCTGAAATGTTGCGTCGGCATACAACAGATGATCCTGCGCGCAGCGCGGTTGCGACGGCCGGTTGATGCGTGACTGAGTCTGGCGCACATCAAGGGTCAGGCGCGTCCGTGCCTGAACCGCCTACAGATGGTCAAGAAACGTGACCTGCCCCCCGGTCGTCCAGCGTTTAGACGCACTGCCAGTGCGATGATCGTCCATGATCCGCGCACAAATATAGTCGTCTCGCAACGGGCGAAGATGACAGTGACATTGCCGTAAGTGAAACACAAAGTGTGCGACTTGATGCAAACTCACTCCTAAGAAACTTTGCAGGTCAAAGACTTAGGTAAATGGTAGGGGGTCCAGTACCCGCCTCCAGAGGATTTTCCCGAAGTCCGTCCGGACACAGGCCATTACGCCTCCAGTAATCTCCGCATCGCCCGCACCACTAGCCGGTGATCCTCAACCTGCGGCAGCCCAGACACGGTGGCCACCGCAACCACACCGACCCCGCGCACAGCAATCGGCACAGCCCCGCCATGACTGGCGTAATCCTGTGACGAAAGCCCGTGTTTCGACAGATCTTCGCCCTTCTCGCGCATCCGGGTGCCAACCAGAAGCGACGCCGCGTGAAAATGGAACGCCACATTGCTCTTGCGCCGCGCCCAGTTGTCATTTGTGGGGCCCGACCCCGGCATGGCCACATGGAACAGGCAGCGGTCCGGCGTGCGGATATTGATCACAACCGCCAAGGCGTCCGCCTTGGCCATGTCCACCAGTATGCCCCCCAGCCGCCAGGCATCCGCTTCATCAAATCGCTCAAGAACCAGCGCATCCGCCTCGGCAACCAATTCCGTACTGTCCATCAGCCGCTCCCCGCTTCAACCATGATTTTGCAAGGCTACCGCAGGCCGGGCGTCAGGGCAAAGTCGCAAAAATCCAGCATACTTCATTTTTGCCCAAATACTCGAATGCATGCCTCGCCCCTTTTTCACGCAAAAGATGAGTATTTTTACAAAAATGAAGTCACAGGTTCACGCGGGGTGGAGCGATGGCGACGCCGTTCGATGGGGCTCGATGCCCCAAAGGACGGCTCCCCCGTGATGATCAGGCCAGGTCAGCCCCAGTCAGCCCCAGTCCAGCACAACCTTGCCCGACAGACCCGATCGCATGGCACCGAAGCCTTCGCGGAAATCATCGACGCCGAAACGATGGGTGATCACCGCACGCACGTCCAGACCGTTTTCCAGCATCGCGATCATCTTGTACCAGGTCTCGAAGATCTCACGGCCATAGACGCCCTTTATAGTGATCGCCTTGAAAACGATCCGGCTCCAGTCCACGGGCGATTTGCCCGGCGGGATGCCCAGCATCGCGATGCGCCCGCCCATCACCATCGCCTCGACCATCTGATCGAGTGCTGCCTGATTGCCCGACATCTCCATACCGACATCGAACCCCTGCACGATCTTCAGCCCGGCCATCACGCTGCGCAGATCGTCCGTTGCCACGTTCACCGGCACCACATCCGCCACCTTTGCGGCCAGTTCCAGCCGCGCCGCGTTCACGTCCGTAATCACCACATGCCGCGCGCCGACATGGCGTGCCACCGCCGCTGCCATGATGCCGATCGGCCCGGCACCCGTGATCAGCACATCCTCGCCCACCAGATCAAAGCTGAGGGCGGTATGGACGGCATTCCCAAGCGGGTCCAGAATTGCGCCGATCTCGTCATCAATGCTGTCGGGCAATGGCACCACGTTGAACGCAGGCAACCGCAGGTATTGCGCGAAGGCGCCCGGTTCATTGACCCCGATGCCGCGCGTTTCGGGATCAAGGTGGAACTTGCCCGCACGGCTTTGGCGCGAGTGTTTGCCGATCAGATGCCCCTCGCCCGAGCATCTTTGGCCGATGGAAATCCCCTCGACGTTGCGGCCGATCTCTACAATTTCGCCGGCGAATTCGTGACCTGTGACCAAAGGCACCGGCACCGTTTTCGCCGCCCATTCGTCCCAGTTCCAGATGTGGATGTCGGTGCCGCAGATGCCGGTTTTGCGGATGCGGATCAGCACATCATCGGGGCCGATTTCAGGTACGGGCCGGGTTTCCATCCAGAGGCCCGGCTCTGCCTTCGATTTTGCCAGCACCTTCATTTCATTGGTCATATCGCCCCCACCTCACGCCCGGCCCCGGCAAATGCCGCAAGGCCCATATCCAGATCGTCGCGCGTCAGGCGGGCGTTCATCTGGGTGCGGATGCGGGCCTGCCCCTTTGGCACCACCGGAAAGAAGAACCCCGCCACATAGACGCCGCGCGCGAACAAAGCCTGCGCCATCTTCTGCGCAAGGGTCGCATCGCCCAGCATCACCGGGATGATCGGATGTTCCCCCGGCAGCAGCCGGAACCCCGCCGCAGTCAGCCCCGCGCGCCAATAGGCCGCGTTGTCGAACAGTTGCGCGCGCAGATCATCCGCCGCCTCGACGATATCAATCGCAGCCAGCCCCGCCGCGACCACCGGCGGCGGCAGCGCGTTGGAAAAGAGATAGGGCCGCGCGCGTTGGCGCAGAAGGTCGATCACCGGCTGCGGCCCGGCGATGTAGCCGCCCAACGCGCCGCCCAACGCCTTGCCCATAGTGCCCGTCACGATATCAACTGCCACCCCCGCATGCGCCGCCGTGCCGCGCCCCTGCGGGCCCATGAAGCCTGTTGCGTGGCAATCATCCACCATCACCATCGCGCCGTAAGCATCTGCCAGCGCACGGATTTCGGCGAGTTTCGCCAGATAGCCATCCATCGAGAACACGCCGTCCGTCGCCACCATGATGAAGCGTGCGCCATCCGCGCGAGCGGCTTTCAGCTGCGCCTCCAGATTGTCCATGTCGGAATTGGCGTAGCGATAGCGTTTTGCCTTGCACAGCCGGATACCGTCGATGATCGACGCGTGGTTCAGGCTGTCGGAAATCACCGCATCTTCCGGTCCCAAAAGCGGCTCGAACAGCCCACCGTTCGCATCGAAACAGGCGGCGAACAGGATCGAGTCGTCGTGGCCAAGGTATCTGGCCAGCGTTTCCTCCAACTCGCGGTGCAGATCCTGCGTGCCGCAGATGAAGCGGACCGAGGCCATACCAAACCCATGGTCGTGCATCGCCCCCGTAGCGGCCGCGATCAGTGCCGGATGATCGGCCAGCCCAAGGTAGTTGTTGGCGCACAGGTTCAGCATCGGCTGCCCAGCGACCGTGATATGCGCGCCTTGTGCGGATGAGATAAGGCGCTCTCGCTTCATCAGCCCCTCGGCCTCGATCCCCGCGAGGGTGGTCTGGATATGGCTCAGGAAGTGTGCGGTATCCGTCATACAAGATGCCTTTCCGGTTTTGCGGATAACTCGGTCAGGCAGCGCGAAAAGTCAAGATCACGGATACGCGTCCGTGATCGCGGAATTTTCAACTGTCCTGCACGATCAGAATCGCCCGCGCCCCGCCCTCATCTGCGCGGATTGCGTGCGGGCGGTCGGCGGGGTAGCGGGCGGTGTCGCCGCTGGTCAGGCGGCTTTCTTCGGCCCCCGATACCACTGTCACAAAGCCGTCGATCACGGTCAGATGTTCGCGGCAGCCCGGCGAGTGGGGGTCACTGATCAGTTGCCCGCCCGGCGCGAAGGTCAGATCATAGACCTCGTGCTGGCCCACGGTTTCAGCGGGCGACAGGATGCGGATGCGCAAACCCCTTCCCCGCCCCTCGATCACCGGGGCGGCAGAAGCGCGCGTAACATCAATGCCGGGTGCTACGCGGCCATCCAGCAGCCCCGCGAAATCAACCTGCAGCGCCTGCGTCAGGTTCCACAGAGTTGCCACCGTCGGGCTTGATTCGCCGCGCTCGATCTGGCTGACCATCGACCGGCTGACGCCCGACAGCTTCGCCACGGCATCAAGGCTCAGCCCCTTGGATTTGCGCGCGTCGCGCAGCGAAGTGGCAAGCAGGGCATGAATATCGGCGCGCGGGTTCATGGCCGCAGCATGGGATGCGCCGGGAATGGCGTCAATGCGGCAGATGCCGAAAGCGTGGCTTGAAAGCGACCTGCGACCCTGCAATGCGTGGCGCAACAAGGAGAAGCGCATGGATCAAGCCATCATCTTCACCGGACGGTTGCTGATTTCGGCGATGTTCGTGGCAGGCACGTTCCAAAAAATCCTTGATCCGGCAGCGGCGCAGGGGTTGCTGGGCGGGTTTGGTCTGCCCGGATGGCTGATCTGGCCGGCCTGCGCGTTCAATGCGTTGGGTGCGGTGTCGCTGATCAGCGGGTGGGCGTTGCGGCCAATGGCGATGCTGCTGGCCGCGTATTGCGCGGTGACAAGCGTGTTTCACTTCATCCCATCGGACGGATGGCAGATGTCGATCTTTGTGAAGAACTGGGCAATTGCGGGGGGATTGCTGATTCTGGCGGCCTCTGCCCCCAAGGGGCTAAAGCAGTGGTCGGGGCGATAGGATTCGAACCTACGACCTACGGTTCCCAAAACCGCCGCGCTACCAGACTGCGCTACGCCCCGACGGCTGCGTCCTAGCGCAGAACCGGGGCCAAGGAAAGCGGTGATTGCGGCTAGGGGTCGGTGCAGGGCCACAGCGCGCGCGCCTGATCAATCGCCGGATGCCGTAACAGCGACCCCGGCTTGATACCCAATGCCGCCGCCCGCCCACCGTTGATTTCAAGCACGTATTTCACGCCGCGCCCACCGTCGATCGCGGTTTCATCGCCGGGCACCGCATTGGCATGAACGCGCGTGACCTGCCCCTGCGGATCGGCAAAGATCATATCCAGCGGGATCAGGGTGTTGCGCATCCAGAAATAGGTATGCTGCGGACGTTGGTAGACGAACAGCATTCCTGCGTCATCCGCCATCTTTTCGCGAAACATCAGGCCTTGCGAGCGTTCGGCATTGGTGTCGGCCACTTCGACGGTGAACCCGGTACTGCCATCCGGAATGGAAAGCTCGGCCCGGTCAGGCAGACATTCGGCAAAGGCGGGCACGGCCAGCGTCAGCCCCGCCGCAACTATCCCTGCTGTTCGCGCGAAGCAGCTTCCCATGACACCACCTGTACCGCCATCCGTCCGCGTTTGCCATCAATGATGCGCAGGCACACGGCCTCGCCGGCCGCAAGATCTGCGAAACCAGACATCCGCAACACCTCGATATGCACGAAAACATCGTCGGGGCGACCAAACACATTGGCAAAGCCGAACCCCTTGCCTTTGTCGAACCATTTCACCCGTGCGGGTTCCAGCGGACGTGCGGCGATTTCGTCGGCAGACACGATGCCAGCATCTTCGCCCAGCGGAAACGAAACCGCTGTGGGTGCGTCAATCGCCATCACTTCGACGGCCTGAACGCCGCGCGGGGTCTGCTGAACAAGGACCGTAATCCCGGTTCCATCGGCTACCGAGCTTTGGCCATAATTCCGCAACACATTGGCATGCAACAGAATATCAGAGCCCGCTTCATTTGCTACAATGAAGCCAAATCCCTTGACCGGATCGAACCATTTGACTGTGCCGTGGACAATGTCCCCGGTCTTCTCTTCTTCGGTCATCGCAGAGCTTTGTCCCCAGAGTTAGCCCTAATAAATTGTCAATCTGCCATAATTGTTAATGATTCAAGCAAAAAACACCTAAACTTACCTAGGGTGAATTTTACGAAGCGTGAAAATCACGGACACAGACGCGTTACAACCCACGGCTTTTCAACCGCAGGCCTGCGCCACTGAAACCTGTCATGCAACCGGAAGTCGCCATCGGCCCAGAACTCGATTTCCAGCGGCGTGATGCGTATTCCACCCCAGAACGGCGGGCGGGGCGGGTTGACGCCCTTGGCAACCGTCACTTTCGCCACCTCGGCCATCAGGGCCGTGCGCGATGACAAAGGTTGCGATTGATCCGACGCCCATGCCCCCAACCGGCTTTTGAGGCTGCGCGAGGCGTAGTAGGCATCCGCCTGCGGGCCTTCCTCGCGCTCTGTCACACCGCGCACTCGGATCTGGCGACGCAGCGATTTCCAGTGCAGCACGAACGCCGCCGTGCCACTGGCCGCAATTTCCTGCGCTTTAGCGCTGCCGTAATTGGTGTAGAACACAAATGCCGCAGGCTCGATTTCCTTGAGCAGAACCATCCGCGCATTCGGCAATCCGGCCGCGTCAACCGTTGCAAGCGCAATCGCGTTGGGGTCGTTCGGCTCTGCCGGTTCGGCATCGGCCAGCCAGGTGCGTGCGATCGCAAAAGGATCTTCACCCGCAAAAATTCCAGTCCGGTCCATCAGGCATCCTGTTTCAGAAATTCTGCGCCCCCGAACCCGGCACGGGCCTTGCGGGGCTTCAACCGAACTTAGCGCGCCGCATCGCCTGCGACAAGCGCCGCCCACACTTGATGCGCATGACCGGATCGCCTACACGTCATGGTCAAAGAATGTGGGGCAAGGAACAAAAGATGGCAGCAGGATTGATGGCGGGCAAGCGCGGGCTGATCATGGGGCTTGCGAATGACAAATCCATTGCCTGGGGCATCGCGAAAACCTGCGCCGATCATGGCGCGGAGCTTGCTTTCTCGTATCAGGGCGAGGCTTTGAAAAAGCGCGTCGAACCGCTGGCCGCCAGCATCGGCAGCACGATGATGGTCGAATGTGATGTGGCCGACGAGGCGTCGATGGACGCGCTTTTCGCCCAGCTTAGGGCCAACTGGGGCAGCCTTGATTTCGTGGTTCACGCCATCGGCTTTTCCGACAAGAACGAATTGCGTGGGCGTTATGTCGACACCTCGCGCCAGAATTTCCTGATGTCGATGGATATCTCGGTCTATTCCTTTACCGCTGTGTGCCAGCGTGCGGCGGCGATGATGAACCCCGGCGGCTCGCTGCTGACGCTGACGTATTTCGGCGCGGAAAAGGTGATGCCGCATTACAACGTGATGGGCCTGTGCAAGGCCGCACTGGAAGCGTCGGTCAAGTATATTGCCGAAGATCTGGGACGCGACGGCATCCGCGTGAACGCCATTTCCGCAGGCCCGATCAAGACGCTGGCCGCATCGGGCATCGGCGATTTCCGCTATATCATGAAGTGGAATGAGTTGAACTCGCCCTTGCGCCGAAACGTCACGCAGGAAGAAGTCGGCAAGGCCGCGCTGTATCTTCTGTCCGATCTTGGGTCGGGCACCACGGGCGAGAACCTGCATGTCGATGCGGGCTATCATGTGGTCGGGATGAAGGCGATCGATGCCCCTGATATCGACCTCGTGACGCCGAAAAAGGATGCCGCGCAGTGACGCTGACCGCCTTTCTTGCCGTGGCGCTGCTGCACCTGATGGCTGCGATCAGCCCCGGCCCGGCTGTGCTGATGGCGGCGCGTACCGGCATCACCGAGGGTTTGCGCACCGGTGCTTTTCTGGCGATGGGCATCGGCGCGGGGGCGGTGATTTGGGCAAGTGCCGCGCTGTTTGGGCTCGCACTTTTGTTTCAGGCAGCCCCTGCGCTATTGTGGACGCTGAAAATCGCGGGCGGGCTTTATCTGATTCACATGGCGTGGGGGATGTGGCGTGACGCGCGCACGCCGCTGGACATTTCAGCCACCGGCGGCACGCCGCGTTCGGCCGCGTCGGCGTTCCGGCTGGGGTTGGTCACGCAGTTGTCAAACCCCAAACCCGCCGTGCTGTTTTCGGCCATCTTCATCGGCACGGTGCCTGCGGGCACGCCGTTCTGGGTGATTGCTGCCCTGCTGGCGGTCGTCTTTCTGAACGAGGCGGTCTGGAATACGCTTGTTGCCCGTATCTTTTCCTTCCAACGCTCCAAAACTGCCTATATCAGCCTGAAAACAATCATTGACCGCAGCTTCGGGGGGCTTTTGGCCCTGCTGGGCGTTAAAATCGCAGCAAGCTGAAAGGCCCGCCATGTCAGACCGTCTGCCGCATGAAAAAGGCTTTCACGTCAGCTGGGATCAGATCCACCGCGATGCCCGCGCTCTTGCGTGGCGGCTGGATGGTCAGGGTCCGGATAATGGCGCATGGCGCGCGGTGGTGGGCATCACGCGCGGCGGATTGGTGCCTGCGATGATCGTCAGCCGGGAACTCGACATCCGCACGGTCGATACGATCTCGATCAAAAGCTACAACCATCAGGCGCAAACCGCCCCCCGCGTGATCAAATCACCCCAAGCCGATCTGATGGGCGATGGCACCGGGATTCTGATCGTCGATGATCTGGTGGACAGCGGCAAAACGCTGGAGGTGGTGCGGGCTTTGTATCCGAACGCGCATTTCGCCACCGTCTATGCCAAGCCATCAGGCCGCCCGCAGGTGGATACGTTCATCACCGAGGTAAGCCAGGACACCTGGATATTCTTCCCGTGGGACATGGCGCTGCAATATGTGCAGCCCTATCGCGGCACGGACTGACCCAGTGACCACCGGCCAACGTCTGACCCACTGGCTGCACCGCCTTTTCGAGGCGAGCCTGCTTTTCAAGGGCTTGCTTGCGTCGATTGAATCCTTGTGTGGCCTTGCCCTGTGGCTGACGCCCAACGCCTCGCTTTTGTGGGTGCTGGACTGGATGACGCGCAACCGGGTGACGCAGGATGCGGATGATCCGATGGCGCGCTGGTTCCACGATATTGCGATGAACCTGCCGATCCAGACCCAGCATTTCTATGCGATGTATCTTCTGGCGCATGGTGGGTTGAAGCTGGGCATGGTGATCTTGCTCGCCTTCAAGGTGCGGTGGGCTTACCCTGCGGCGATGGTGGTGCTGACGGGGTTTGTCGTCTATCAGATGAGCCAGTTTTTCCACGATCATTCGCCGGTCTTGCTGGGGCTCAGCCTGTTTGACTGCCTGATGATCGTGCTGGTGTGGCGCGAATGGCGGCTGTTGCCCGAAGATGGCGTCGCGGCCTGAGGGATGCGCCCATTGTGCGCGCGGCCCGATCTTTGCTAATCTCGCCCCGAACCATCGGAGAGTGTGATGTCCCTGCCCTTGAACCCTGCGATGGCCGCCACCTTTCCGCCCCCTGTGATGGAGGCGCGGCGCTGGCTTTCCGGCCTGACCTTTGCACCCGACCGCCCCCTGATCAACGTCAGTCAGGCGGCCCCGGTGGACAGTCCGCCCCTGGCCTTGCGGCAGGCGATTGCCGAGGCCGCGATCAACGATCCGGCGGCGCATCTTTACGGCCCGGTGCTGGGCCTGCCCGCGCTGCGCGACCAGATTGCGTCCGATTGGTCAGCGGCTTATGGCGGGCCGGTCAACCCCGGTCAGGTTGCCATAACGCAGGGCTGCAATCAGGCCTTCACCGCCGTGATGTCGACGCTTGCCGGGGCCGGGGATGAGGTGATCTTGCCGACGCCGTGGTATTTCAATCACAAGATGTGGCTTGATATGCAGGGCGTGGCCTCGGTGCCGCTGGCCACGGGTGACGGGCTGATTCCGTCTGCGGATGATGCGGCAAAGCTGATCACCGACCGGACCCGCGCCATCGTGCTGGTGTCGCCCAACAATCCCGGCGGTGTGGAATACCCCGCCGCCACCCTGCGCGCGTTCTTTGATCTGGCGCAGGCGCATGGCATAGCCCTGATCGTCGATGAAACTTACCGCGATTTTGACAGCCGGTCCGGTGCGCCACATGATCTGTTCACCGATCCCGACTGGCCCGGCACGCTGATCCAGCTTTATTCGTTCTCCAAGGCGTACCGGCTGACCGGGCACAGGGTGGGTGCGATTGTGGCCGACCCTGCCCGTCTGGCCGAAGTGGAAAAGTTCCTTGATACCGTCGCCATCTGCCCCAGCCAGTTGGGCCAGATTGCGGCACTTTGGGGGATGCGCAACCTGTCGCAATGGGTGGCGGGCGAGCGGGATGAAATCCTTGCCCGCAAGGCCGCGATGATCCGCGGCTTTGGCGCCCTGCCCGACTGGCGGCTGCTGGGGTGTGGTGCCTATTTCGCCTATGTCGAGCATCCCTACCCGATGCCCTCGGATCAGCTTGCCAAACGGCTAGTCGCCGAGGCGGGCGTGCTGCTGTTGCCCGGCACGATGTTCACGCCTGCGGGCGATGCGGCGGGCAAGCGCCAGTTGCGCATCGCCTTTGCGAATGTGGATACGACCGGAATAGACCAGCTTTTCGCGCGCCTTGCAGGCTTTGCGGCCTGACCGGCCCCGCCGCACCCCCCGCTTGCTCCGCCCCGCCCTTGCGACTATGGAAGGGGGCAGAGTTTCCGATCCCGCAAAGGCGACATGATGGCAAAAGCTCCTCACACCGCGGCCCCCAAGGCCGATGCCCCGAAACGCAAATCGGCGGGCTCGATAGTGATCTGGGTGTTGATGGCCCTGTTGATCCTTGGGTTGGGCGGATTTGGGGTGCAAAGCTATGGTGGCGGGGTCAGCTATATCGGCAAGGTGGGCGAGCGGCGCATATCGGTCGCCGAATACCAGCGCGCCCTGCAGGCCGAAATCAGCGCGACCAGCGCGCAGATCAAGCAGAACATCTCGATGCAGCAGGCCGTGCAGCTTGGCCTTGATGCAAAAGTGCGCCAGCAACTTGTCACGCAAGCCGCGATCAGTGATGAGTCCGACAAGATCGGCCTGTCGGTGGGGGATGCGCGGGTGGCACGCGAAATCACCGGCATCCAGGGCTTTACCGGCGTGGACGGCAAGTTTGACCGCGAAACCTATCGCATGGCGTTGCAGCAGAACAACCTGACCGAGCGGGTCTTTGAAACCGGGGTGCGCGATGACGTATCGCGCGCGCTGTTGCAAGGTGCGGTTACGGGTGGCTTTACCGCCCCCGCGCCCATGATTGACGCGCTTTACGCCTATATCGGCGAACGGCGCGGGCTGTCGTTGCTGACGCTTACGGCGTCCGATCTGCTGACCCCGCCGCCCTCGCCCAGCGATGCCGACCTGAAATCCTACTACGACGCGAACATCGCGCAATTCACCGCCCCCGAGGCCAAGCGGATCAGCTATGCCGCGATCATCCCGGAAGATCTGGCAGGCTCGATGCCGGTCAAGGATGAGGACCTCCAGAAGCTTTACGACGAACGCCGCGCCGATTATGTGCAACCCGAACGCCGCATTGTCGACCGGCTGGTGTTCCCGGATGAGGCGGCAGCAACGGCAGCCAAGGTGCTGCTTGATGCGGGGACCCCGTTCGAGGATCTGGTCAAGGAACGTGGCCTGACCCTGACCGATATCGACATGGGCGACATGACCAGGGACGATCTGGGAACTGCGGGCGACGCCGTCTTTGCGCTGGCGGAACCCGGCGTTGTCGGGCCGTTCAACTCGGACCTTGGGCCTGCGCTCTTTCGCATGAACACCGTGCTTGCGGCGCAGGAAACCACCTTTACCGATGCCCGCACAGACCTTGCCGCCGAATATCAACTCGACGCCGCTCGCCGCGCCATCGCCGACATGATCGAACCCGTGAATGACGCGCTGGCCGGGGGGGCGACGCTGGAGGAGATGGCAAAGACCATGAACATGACACTGGCCAGCATCGACTATTCCGCTGAAAGCAAGGATCAGATGGCGGCCTACCCTGCCTTCCGTGCCGCCGCCGATGGCTTGACACAAGGCGATTTCCTGCAGGCGGTGACACTGGGCGACGGCGGTATCGTCGTGCCGCGTCTGGATGAGGTCGTGCCGCCCGCGCCGATTCCCTTTGATCAGGCGAAAGAGTCCGTGACCGCCGCATGGTCCGCCGATGCGCTGTCCAAGGCGCTGGCTGCCCGCGCAATCGAGATCAAGTCGGCGGTCGAAGGCGGCGCGTCGCTTGGCAGCTTTGGCATCGCCTCTGTCACCCCCGAGATTGCCCGCGAAGGCCGCGTCGAAGGCACCCCGCCCGATTTCATGCAGACCGTCTTTTCGATGGCCGAAGGTGATGTGCGGGTGATCGAGGGGCCGGGCTTTACCGGGCTGGTGCAACTGACCGCGATCAAACCAGCGGTGCAAGAGGGTGACGGGCCAACAGCACTGAAGGCGTCACTTGCGGCACAGGTCGAACAAGCGCTTTCTACCGATGCGCTGACGATGTACGGCGCTGCGGTCAGCACCGGGGCTGGCATCCAGATGGACCAGAACGCGATCAACGCGGTTCAGGCGCAGTTCCGCTAGATCATGGCGCTTACCCCTGATTTCGAGACATTCGAGGCCGGCTGGAACGCCGGGCAAAACCAGCTTGTCCATGCCCGCCTTGCCGCCGATCTGGATACGCCCGTGTCGCTGATGCTGAAACTGGCCGAGGCGCGGACTGATACGTTCATGCTTGAATCCGTCACCGGCGGCGAGGTGCGGGGGCGCTATTCGGTTGTCGGGATGAAACCCGATCTGGTCTGGCGCTGCCGGGGTGAGGGATCGGAAGTGAACCGTCAGGCGCGGTTTGACAGCGACGCTTTCCAGCCGATGCCGGGGCATCCCCTGGCCGCGTTGCGCAGTCTGATCGCGGAAAGCCGGATCGACATGCCCGATGATCTGCCCCCGATTGCGGCGGGGCTGTTCGGCTATCTGGGCTACGACATGATCCGCCTTGTGGAACACCTGCCCGACGTGAACCCCGATCCCCTTGGCCTGCCCGATGCGGTGCTGCTGCGCCCGTCTGTGGTGGCGGTGCTGGACGGGGTCAAGGGCGAGGTCACGGTTGTGGCCCCCGCGTGGGTCAGTTCGGGCCTTTCAGCACGCGCAGCCTATGCGCAGGCCGCCGAACGGGTGATGGACGCGCTGCGCGATCTGGACCGTGCTGCACCCTCCGTGCGTGACTTTGGCGAGGCAGCCCCGGTGGGCGAGATGGTGTCGAACTTTACCCCCGATGCCTACCGTGCCGCCGTGAACCGCGCCAAGGATTACATCCGCGCGGGCGACATCTTTCAGGTCGTGCCCAGCCAGCGCTGGCGGCAGTCTTTTGCGCAGCCTCCCTTTGCGCTTTACCGCAGTCTGCGCCGCACCAACCCGTCGCCCTTCATGTTCTTTTTCAACTTCGGCGGCTTTCAGGTGATCGGCGCCAGCCCCGAAATCCTTGTGCGGCTGCGGGCAGGCGAAGTCACTGTGCGCCCCATCGCAGGCACCCGCAAACGGGGTGCGACACCCGAAGAGGACCGCGCGCTGGAGGCCGACCTTCTGGCCGACCCAAAGGAGCGTGCCGAACATCTGATGCTGCTTGATCTGGGGCGCAACGATGTCGGCCGGGTCGCGAAAATCGGCACCGTGCGCCCGACCGACCAGTTCATCATCGAGCGGTATTCCCACGTCATGCACATCGTATCGAACGTGGTAGGTGAAATTGCCGACGGGCAGGACGCGCTGTCAGCATTGCTGGCAGGCCTGCCTGCGGGCACCGTTTCGGGCGCGCCCAAGGTCCGCGCGATGCAGATCATTGACGAGTTGGAGCCGGAAAAGCGCGGTGTCTACGGCGGCGGTGTGGGATATTTCGCGGCCAACGGCGAGATGGACTTCTGCATCGCCCTGCGCACAGCCGTTTTGCAGGACGAACAGCTTTATATTCAGGCCGGGGGCGGCGTCGTTTATGACAGCGACCCCGAGGCGGAATATCAGGAAACGGTCAACAAATCCCGCGCGCTGCGCCGTGCCGCCGAGGATGCGGGGCTTTTCGCGCGTCGCGGCAATGGCTGACGCATCACCAGCCTGACCCTGGCTCGCACACCCCCCGTGTTCCTCGCTTGACGCTCCTCGCCCGCTGACTGGTTTCAAGCGAAGAGCAACCGAAAGGGCGCGATGAGCGCGCGCGTCAGTTTTTCGTCAGCACCGCCGACAGCGGTGCCAAAGCCACCTGATCCGCCCGGCCCTCAACCGTCCATTCCAGCAGCGCCTTTACCGTGTCGGGCCGCGTATGTCCGGCCACGACCACGCGCCCATCTTGCGCTGCCTTGAAGGCCGCGCGGTCCAGATAGCGGCGCTGAACGGGAACCGATTCGCCCTCATTGTCCAGATTGCGGAAGATCGTCGCGGCAGGCACGCCCGCGCGCCGCGCAACCTGATCGCCCGCATTCAACCCGCGCGCCCAGGTCAGAATGCCCCGACCCTGCCCGGCAATCACCGGCACCACCAGCGTCGACAATGTCCTGTCATCGGCAAAGCCCGCAACGTCGGTGTCCATCACGGCCACGGCCTGCGGCAGGGCGTCCGAGTTGATCTGAAAGGTCTGTTCCAGATCAGCCGCCGTCGCCTGAGGTGGAATCCCGGTTGCCAGCATCACCACCTCTTGTCCGGCGGCCCGGTAAATCTCGGCGGCAAGGGCGGCATCGGGGGCAGCGGGGTCGATGGCGAATGTCACCGGAAAGGGCAATTCAGCAAGCGCCGTGCGGTCGACGTCCGGCCCGCCGGTATCGACCAGAACCAAGGCAAAAAGCGGCTTTGCCTGCGCATTGGCAAAGGCCTGAGCGTATTTTGACAGCGGCGTGTCGGCGGCATCGGTCGGGGTATTGCCTTCGGCGGCAGCGTCCGGGGCCAGACGGCTGGGCTGCAACCCCGCCTGCCTGCCCGGCAAGCCACTTGCCGGGGCCAGACGCCCGGCCGGGGCGAACCCCGGCGCCGGTTTGAAAACCGGTGTGCCCGGCAGCACCGCCTCATCCTGCGCATCGGGCGTCAGGATACGCGGCAGCGGGTCGGCGGATGGTGCAGGCTCCACGGGAACGGTCGGTTCGGGCGCTTCGGCAATCACAATGGGTGCGGGTGACGGAGACGGTGCCGTGTCGGCAGGTTGCGGTACGGAAGGTGCTGGCGCATCAATCACCGGGCTTTGGGCCGCCGCTGTTTCTGCGGCACCGGTTTGCGCAGCGCTTGCGTCGGGCGCGGGCAGTTCCAGCACCGGCGCATCCGGCGCGGGCAGATCGACGATGACCGTCGCTGCGGCATCGGCTTGCGGCAGGAACGGTGCGGCAAGTGCTGCATCAAGCAGCTTTTGTTCCTCGGGGGTCAATGGTGGAGGCGGCGGCAGATCGGCAACCGCCGGGGCCGCATCACCTGAAGGCACCACCGGGCGCACCAGATCGACCGTTGTCGGCGCAGGGTCACTGACACCGGTAATTTGAGGCGTATCAATGGCGGTCAGCGCCGCCGTCGGGGCCACCGGCGCGTTAGAAGCGGCGGCAGGTGCGGGCGTGTCGATCAGCGTGGTCGAGGTGACGGGGGCCACCGGCGCGTCAGTACTTGCCGCGACCTGTTCTTCGGATGGTATCACTGCTTCCACGGCCTGCGCCGTTGCTGGTGCCGCAGCAGTGTCGCCCACATCCACCGCCGCGGTGGCCGCCGGGGCGACGGCATCACTTGCATCGGGGGCAACTGGGTCCGCCGTTTGCGCCTGCAGGCCAGCCCCGGCGCTTTCGTCCGCAGGCGTAACCGGCAGCGTGGTGTCAGGTGTGACGTCGGTCGAAACCTGCGGCGTCACTCCCGGCGTCGCGTCTTCAGAGACCGTGTCACCGGCCCCGGTTGTCTCGGGTGTTTCGGCGATCACCGGATCGGCCACGGCGATTTGCGCGGCTGTATCGGGCGGAACAGAACCGTCAAGCAACGGGTCCGCAGCGCCCGGCGCAGCTGCCGCATCCGGGGCATCTGTCGCATCAGAAGATGCTGCCGCCGCGTCAGGCGCCGGCTCGGGGGCGACCACCACCGCCGATTGCTCGACCACACCCGTGGTCAGCGACAACACACCCATGCCGACAACGCCAACCAGCCCGCCCCAGAATATCCCCGAAAGAAACCTGAACATTGCCCGTCTCCAGTCCTTTTCTTCCCCATCCTGCAAGCGTGCTGCGGATCGGTTTGTCTTGACGCCCACCCAAGGCCTGCCTCATGTATAGCGCGACAGTGATCCGGGTTCACCCCCTATCAACAGACCGACCCAAAGGCCCTGCAAGATGTTGCTTCTGATCGACAACTACGACAGCTTTACTTGGAATCTGGTGCATTATCTGGGCGAATTGGGCGCGGATGTGCGGGTAGAGCGCAATGACGCGCTGGATGTGCAGGCGGCGATGGCTCTGAACCCCGCCGCGATCGTGCTGTCGCCCGGCCCCTGCGACCCCGATCAGGCGGGTATCTGCCTGCCCCTGACGCTGGCCGCCGCCGAGGCGGGGATACCGCTTCTGGGCGTCTGCCTGGGCCATCAGACCATCGGTCAGGCGTTTGGCGGCAAGGTCGTGCGCTGCCATGAGATCGTGCATGGCAAGATGGGCGCCATCCATCATCAGGGCGCGGGCGTATTCGCAGGCCTGCCCTCGCCGTTTCTGGCAACGCGCTATCATTCTTTGGTGGTCGAACGCGCCTCGCTGCCCGATTGCCTTGAGGTGACGGCCTGGCTTGAGGATGGCACGATCATGGGCCTGCGCCACAAGACCCTGCCCATCGAGGGCGTGCAGTTTCACCCCGAAAGCATCGCCTCCGAACACGGCCACGCGATGCTGCGCACGTTTCTGGCCAGCGCAGCAGTCCCTGCATGAGCGACCGACTGAAACCCCTGATCGGCATCGCCGCCGAACGCCCCTTGACGCGGGCCGAGGCGGAAACAGCGTTCTCTGCCTTGTTTGACGGTGAAGCCACGCCCGCACAAATGGGCGGGTTCCTCATGGCATTGCGGGTGCGCGGCGAGACGGTCGATGAATACGCAGCCGCAGCCTCGGTCATGCGCGCGAAATGTCATGCTGTGCGTGCGCCCGAAGGGGCTATGGATATCGTGGGAACTGGCGGCGACGGCAAAGGCACGCTCAATATCTCAACCGCGACGGCCTTTGTGGTGGCGGGGGCCGGGGTTGTGGTCGCCAAGCACGGCAACCGGAACCTGTCGTCAAAATCAGGGGCGGCGGACGCACTGACCGAGCTTGGCCTGAACGTCATGGTCGGGCCGTTGGTGGTTGAGGCCTGTCTGAAAGATGCCGGGATCGGCTTTATGATGGCCCCCATGCACCACCCCGCCATCCGCCATGTGATGCCGGTCCGATCAGAGTTGGGGACACGGACGATCTTCAACATCCTTGGCCCCCTGACCAACCCGGCCGGAGTGAAGCGGCAACTGACCGGTGCCTTTTCGGCCAGCCTGATCCGCCCGATGGCGGAAACTCTTCTTGCGCTTGGGTCCGTGAAGGCCTGGCTGGTACATGGTTCGGACGGCACGGATGAAATCTCGATCTGCGGCGCGACCGCTGTTTCGGCGGTCGAAAACGGCGCCGTGCGG
>JBBQZP010000009.1:0-110370 GCA_038207585.1 Rhodobacterales bacterium
TGAACCTTTCGCCCCGCCGTCTCGAACAACTTTTCCGCGCCAACCTTGGCGAAGCCCCCGCCCATCACGCGCTTGGCCTGCGCCTTGCCGCCGCCCGCCGCCTGATCACCGACACAAGACACCCTCTGGCCGAAGTGGCCCTGCGCACCGGGTTCTCATCTGCCGCAACGCTCAGCCGCGCCTTTCGCGCCCGCTTCGGCACAGCCCCCGGCGGAGTGCGCAAATCCCTAAAACTTAACTAAAATTCGCCTTTTTCTGTTCACAAATATCCACGGGGGGAACAGCTTTCGCTTGCGAAAGACGTTGGGGGCAGTCAGCCCCCCTTCTGAACTTCGCCTCACGCCGCGTCCAGCAATCCGCGCCCTCTCAGCAGTGCCTCAACCCCCGGCATCCGTCCGCGAAAGGCGATATAAGCGGCCTCGGCATCCTGCGAGCCACCTGCTGAAAGGATAAATTCCTCCAGCCGCGCCGCCACGCCGGCGTCAAACGCACCCCCCGCCTCGCCAAAGGCGGCAAAGGCGTCGGCGTCCATCACCTCGGACCACATGTAGCTGTAATAGCCCGACGAATAGCCATCGCCCGAAAACACATGTGCGAAATGCGGCGTCGCGTGGCGCATCCGGATCGCGCGGGGCATGCCCAGACCCTCCAGCACATCAGCCTGCATGGCCATCGGATCAGCCGGGGCCGCGCCCTCATGAAACGCCAGATCGACCATCGCCGAGGCGACAAACTCCACCGTCGCAAACCCCTGATCATAAGTGCCCGCCGCCAGCAACCGCTCCAACATGTCAGTGGGCATCGCAGCACCGGTTTTCCAGTGGCGGGCGTGCTTGGCCAGAACCTCGGGCACCTCCAGCCAATGCTCGTAAAGCTGGCTGGGAAGTTCGACGAAATCCCGCGCCACGTTGGTGCCGGAGATATAGCCATAGGTCACATCCGACAGCATCTGATGCAGCGCGTGGCCGAATTCATGAAACAGCGTGCGCGCATCGTCATAGGACAGCAGTGCCGGGTCACCCTTGGCGAAATTGCAGATGTTCACCACGATGGGCCGCACCTCGCCGCCCAGTTTGCGCTGCCCCCGCATCGTTGAACACCACGCCCCCGAGCGTTTTGAGCCGCGCGCGAAATAGTCGCCGATGAACACGGCAATATGCCGCCCATCTCGCGTCACCTCCCACGCCCGCGCGTCGGGGTGATAAAGTGGCGTGTCCAGCGCGCGGAATTCCAGCCCGAACAGCCGGTGCGCGCAATCGAACTGTGCGCCGATCATCGCCTCAAGGCTGAGGTAGGGCTTCAGAACAGCCTCATCCAGATCATGCTCGGCCCGCCTGCGCTTTTCGGAATAATAGCGCCAGTCCCACGGCTCCAGATCGCCGTTCAGCCCGTCCGCAAGCATCATTGCGGTCAGCACTTCGGCATCGGCATTGGCGCGCGCCTTGGCCGGTTCCCACACCCGCATCAGCAAATCCCGCACAGCGGCAGGGTTTTTCGCCATTTCCGGCTCCAGCTTGAAATCGGCAAAACTGGCATAGCCCAGCAGCGTCGCCCGTTCTGCCCGCAAGGCCAGCGTCTCGGCGGCAAGTGCGCGGTTGTCGGTATCGCCGCCATTGGCACCCCGCGCCCCCCACGCCTCAAACGCGCGCTGACGCAAGGCGCGACGGGGCGAGAATTGCAGGAACGGCACGATGAGCGACCGGTTCAGCGTGACCACCGGCCCCGCCGCGCCCTTTTCCACCCCGGCTGCGCGGGCCGCAGAGACAACGAAATCGGGCAACCCCTCCAGATCATCCTCGGACAGGTCCATGAACCACGCCCGTTCATCTGCCAGCACATTCTGGCTGAACTGCGTGCCCAGCGTCGCCAGCCGTGATTTTACGGCCGTCAACCGCGCCGCCTCGGCCCCGGTCAGTGCGGCCCCCGCGCGCACGAACATCTGCCGGTACAGCGTCAGCACCCGCATCTGTTCGGGCGTCAGCGCCAGATCATCGCGCCGCGCCCAAAGATCGTCGATCCGCGCAAACAACGCCTTGTTGTTCGTAATCTCGGACGAAAACGCACTCAGCTTCGGCGCAAGATCGCGCTGCAACGCCTCACGCGCGGGCGTGCTGTCGGCCCCGGCAAGGTTGTAAAAAACCCCCGCCACCCGGTCGAGCGCGCCTTCGGCCATCTCCATCACCTCAACGGTATTGGCGAAGGTCGGCGCGTCATCCGTTCTGGCAATCGCCGCAATATTACCCCGCGCCTCTGCCAACGCCGCATCAAACGCCGGTCCGAAATCCGCATCCGTTATCGCATCAAACGGTGGCAGCGCGAACGCGCCGTCCCATTCCCCCAGCAAAACATTGCTCATCGCCTTGTCCCCTCTGCAATGGACTTCATTTTTGCCCAAATACTCAAATTCCAGCCTCTCAGCGCAGCACTACCTCCGGTCTTTCGCACGCAGCCCCGCTTCCAGCCGCCGCAGCACAAGACTTAGCCCGATGGTCATGGTCAGGTAGATCAATGCCACCACATTATAGGTCTCAAAGTAGCGGAAATTGCCCGCCGCCGTCACCTTGCCCAGTTGCGTGATGTCTGAAACGCCCAGCACCGACACAAGACTGCTGTCCTTGACCATCGCCACAAAATCATTACCCAGCGGCGGCAGAATGGTGCGGAACGCCTGCGGAAAGACGACAAGGCGAAACCGCTGCCAGCTTGACAGCCCCAGCGCCTGCGCCGCCTCGATCTGGCCCCGGTCGACCGAAGCAAGGCCCGCGCGAAACACCTCGGACAGAAACGCAGAATAAGCGATGGTCAGGGCGATCACCGCGCGCCACAGCAAGGGAAAATCGCGCGTCGACCACTGTGGAAGCCCCAGTGGCTCGCCCGCCCAGTTCCAGAACGCGACCAGTGCCGGGGCCGCAGCAAAGGCCACATACAAAAGCAGCACGATGATCGGCACGCCGCGCACCACCTCGACATAAAGCCGCGCCGCCTGCCGGATCACGATGAACCGCGACCCCGCTGCAAGGGCCAGCAATAACCCCCACAGACAGGCCAGCGAAAACGCGACAAGAGTCACGAAAACCGTTGTGGCAATGCCCTTCGACAGGGTCGAAAGCACCTGACGGTAAAGGTTGTTCTCCAGCACCAGCCAGAACAGCCACAATCCAATGGCCGCCACGATCAGCAGCCACCACGGAAAATCCTTGTCCTGTCCGGCAGGCGAGGTCACGGCCCGGACGTATCTGCGCCTATTGGCCCAGCTTGTAATCAAGGAACCATTTCTTGTTCAGAGCGTCCAGCGTGCCATCGGCGCGCAGGCTTTCAATCGCCGCATTCATTGGGGCCACCAGATCGCTGCCCTTGGGGAAGATAAAGCCGAAATCCTCGGTCCCCAGCTTTTCGCCGACGATTTTCAGCCCGCCGCCCGACGCCTCGACATAGCCCGCCCCCGCCGTGCCATCGGTCAGCACCAGATCGACATCGCCCGATTTCAGCGCCTCGACCGTGGCCCCGAACGTCTCGAACAGCTTGATGCGCGGATTGGCCTCATTGCCATCCAGCACATTGTACACCGCCACATAGAACGGAGTCGTTCCGGGCTGCGCCGCCACCAGCAGCTTTTCATCGGCGCCGAAACTCGCAGCATCGCTGAACCGCGCCTCGTCGCCGCGCACCATCATCACCATTTCCGAGGTCATGTAGGGTGCCGAGAAATCGACCTTTCCTTGCGGTCGTCGCGAATCGTGATGCCGGTCATGCCCATGTCGAACTGGCCTTCCGACACCGCCGGTATCATCGCATCCCAAGAGATATTCTCGTATTTCACCGTCACGTTCAACCGCTTGGCAATTTCCGCCAGCGCGTCATATTCCCAGCCGATTGCCGCACCGTCCTTGTCCAGAAACTGCAACGGCGGATAGGCGTTTTCCGTCACGATGACGATTTCCTTGCCCCCCAGATCAGGCAGGCCTTGCGCCGCCAGAGGTGCCGCGGCGAGTGTCATCGAAAGGCCCAGAAGGGCAGAGGTGATTTTCATGCGTGCGCTCCCTGTCACGAAACTGATGCGCGACTATGAACGCGGCAGGGGGCGCGGGGCAAGGGGTGGCGTTGCTGGCGCTGCTGCTCCAGCCCGTGCTTTTCGGACATGCTGAACCAGATGGTCGTCAAAACCCGATTGCGGCTTGATCGCAGGCGCAGGAAAGAGGACGAAAGGTCACAGTTTCACCCGCAGAAGCCATCTGTGTCATTGCCCGGCATGCCCCACCACGGGAATAATCTCGGCACAGGCCTTTGACCATTCCACGTCGCCGTATCCGCCAAGCCAGCGCTGCACCGAAAGCCCGGCCGTCGCGATCCCTTCTTCAATCTCAGCCTGCGACGGGAAGGCAATCGGCGACTGCGCGGAAAGCACCCGCCCCCGAACGCGGTAATGCGTGCCATAGGTCACACGGCCTGCCTCGACCGCCACATCGTTCCACCGCTCCACCGGGCCAAGGTCGGGATGCTCCAGCGTCTCAAGGGATTGGTCGGGCGTCCATTCCTCCCATTCGCGGCACAAGGGATTGCGGCTGTCGAACACAAAGCGACCGCCCGGTGCCATATGCCGCGCCACGCAAGCCATCACAGCCAAACGGTCCGCCGGCGTCAGCAAGGTCTGGAACGCATGGCCCGTCATCAGGATGCAGTCAAACACGGCCCCCAGATCAAACGTCCGCGCATCGCCCTGCACCCATTCGACCAGCGCGCCGCCCCCCCGACCCCGCGCCACATCCAGCATCGCCCCGGCGGGATCAAGCCCGGTGACGCCGTGCCCGCGCCGTGCCAGTTCCACGGCCAGCATCCCGGTGCCACAGCCCAGATCCAGCACCCGGTCGCCCGCCCTGGCAAAGCCGCAGAAAAAATCGTCCGACGCAGCCCACGGGTTTTCCCAATCATAAAACGCCACCAAATCGGGGTCCGTATATAATGGGTCGTCCGTCACGCATGGCCCCCGCACACAGCGCAATCCGCGCGGCGCTTGACCGAAATCACCCGCACTTCGCCATAAAGTCCGTCATAGATCATCAACCGTCCGCGCAACCCCTCGCCGGCCTGCGTAATGGCCTTGACCGCCTCCATCGCCATCATCGCCCCCAGCACGCCGGGCAAGGGAGCGGCGACCCCGGCCTCGGCACAACTCGGCACCAGACCGGGCGCTGGGCGGTTGGGAAAGACGCAGGCATAACACGGCCCGCCGCGCGCCGGATCAAACACCCCGATCTGCCCCTCCCACTGAGTGATCGCGGCCGAAATCAACGGCTTGCCCGCCGCCACAGCCGCGGCATTTACCAGATAGCGGGTGTCGAAATTGTCCGATCCGTCAAGGATCAGGTCGTAATCTGCGAACAGATCTTCCGCAATGTCATCCGTCAGGCGGCGGTTATAGCTGCGCGCCTCGATGAACGGATTAAGCGCCTTCATCGCAACCAGCGCCGACTGCACCTTTGGCATCCCGATCCGCGCGTCGGTGTGGATGATCTGGCGTTGCAGATTGCTTGCCTCGACCACATCATCATCGACCACACCGATCACGCCGACGCCGCTTGCCGCCAGATACATCAGCGCGGGCGACCCAAGACCCCCGGCCCCGATGACAAGCACTTTGGCATCCCGAAGATCGCCCTGCCCCGGCCCGCCGATCTCGCGCAGCATGATATGGCGGGCGTAACGGTCAAGTTCGGACGCCGTGAATTTCCCGGCCCGAGCAACGGTTTGCGCAGGCTTGCCCGCTGTCAGCCGCAGGAATCCCGCGCGATATCCCACAACAACGGCCCCCAGAACGCCCAAGGCCAGCCAGCCCCGCAGATCACCGCCAACAATACCGCGCAGTGCGGCCCCCCCGGGCGCAAAAACCTGCACCAGAACCGCAAACCCCCAAAGCCCGGCAATCAACGTGGCGACCAGCCGCAAGGACCAGCCCAGAAGCAGGCCCGCCACAACCAAAAGCACGACTAGAAAAAGCGGAATCATCCGCGCCCGGTGGACCCAAAGCCCCCCGCCCCCCGCGCGGTTTCGCTCAACCCCTCCACCACCTCGAACTGCACCTGCATCACCGGTGCGATGATCATCTGTGCAATTCGGTCGCCATGCGCGATCGTGTAAGGCTCTGCCCCCAGATTGATCAGCGCCACCCCCAAAGGCCCGCGATAATCGCTGTCGATGGTGCCCGGCGTGTTCGGCACGGTGATCCCGTGTTTCATCGCCAACCCCGAGCGTGGCCGGATCTGCATCTCATACCCCAAAGGGATCTCCACGCGCAGCCCCGTCGGCACAACGGCCCTTTGCATCGGAGCCAGTCTCACCCCCGCCGCACGGTCCTCCACCGCAAGGTTCGCACGAATATCCGCCCCGGCCGCCCCCGCCGTTTCATAGGCAGGCAAGGCCAACCCCCGGTCCGCGCCCGCATCCCACATGATCCGCAAAACCGGCCCGGTCATTCCTCATGCTCTTTCATTTTGATACAAATATCCTCGCCGAAGGCTCCGGCCTCGCAACCCACTCTGCCGCCGGTCATGCCAACGCCTCAGCCACCCGCGCGGCCAGCTTTCGTGCGACCATATCCTTTGACATGCGCGGCCAGTCCTCAGCCCCGTCCCCGGTGATCAGCGTCACCGCATTTTCCGCTCCGCCCATGATCCCGGTTTCCGGGCGCACGTCGTTGGCGACGATCCAGTCACAGCCCTTACGCGCGCGTTTGGCTGACGCATGCGCTGTCACATCGTCGGTTTCCGCCGCAAAGCCGACGACCAGCCGGGGCCGCCCGGCTTTCATCTGCGATACCTCTGCCAGAATGTCCGGGTTCTGCGCAAACTCCAGCGCGGGCAGACCGCCGCCGTCCTTCTTCAACTTGTGACCGCTTTCATTGGCTACCCGCCAATCCGCCACGGCGGCGGCAAAAATCGCGGCATCGGCGGGCAGGGCCGCGCGCACCGCGTCCAGCATCTGCGCCGCCGTTTCCACTTGCACCAGCCGCACGCCGACAGGCGCGGCCACGCTTGCAGGGCCGGTCACAAATGTGACCTCGGCCCCCAAAGCCAGCAATGCAGCCGCAATGGCCGTGCCCTGCGCACCCGAGGATCGGTTGGCAATATATCGTACCGGATCAATGGGTTCGTGCGTCGGTCCCGAGGTGACAAGCACATGCTTGCCGGTCAGAGGTCCCGCGCCAAACGCCGCCTCAACCGCCGCCACAATCTCCAGCGGTTCGGCCATCCGCCCCGGCCCGAATTCGCCGCAGGCCATGTCGCCCTCGTTCGGCCCAACGCTCAGAACCCCGTCGGCAGCCAGTTGTTCGATGTTGCGCCGGGTGGCCGCGTGCTGCCACATCCGCACATTCATCGCAGGTGCCAGAAGCACCCGCGTATCCGTCGCCAGAAGCAGCGTCGTCGCCAGATCACCCGCCAGCCCCGCCGCCATCTTGGCCATCAGATCCGCCGTAGCCGGAGCCACCACGATCAGATCGGCGACGCGCGACAACTGAATGTGGCCCATCTCTGCCTCATCCGTCAGATCGAAAAGATCGGTGTAAACCTTTGATCCCGCCAGCGCCGACACGGCAAGCGGCGTCACAAACTCTGCCCCCGCCTTCGTCAGAACCGGAGTCACCACGGCCCCGCGTTCCCGCAAGCGCCGGATCAGATCGAGCGACTTGTAGGCGGCAATCCCGCCGCCAATGATCAGAAGGATGTGTTTTCCGGCCAGCATGTCAGACCCTTTGCAACCCACCGCTCCTGCTTAGGGGCAGGCCGGGCGGAACTCAACCATATGTGCGTCGGGCTTATGTGCGTCAGGGCGCGGGCTTGGCAAAGGCGGCGCAGGGATCACCGCGTTCGGTGGCATCCGTCACCAGCCACAGGTCAAAGGGCGGCGCGGCCTCTGCCGGGCCTTCCAGTTGCCCGACGCTCAGCACCGTCAGATCAGGTGCCGCCAGCGCCAGCACCGCAGGCACGCCAACATCGCGCCGCGCGTGGCCAGACCCGGTGATGAGCACGACCGGACCGCCGGTCTGATCAAACGCCTGCACCACCGCGCGGGCCAAAGCCGCATCGCGCAGACGCTGGGCCGCGACCATGCCGGGCAGCATGTCCGGCGGCAAAGCGCCGCAATGTGCGGCGGCCTGTTCCGCCTCGCGCGCGGTCTGATCATCACGGGCCAAAGGCCTGTCCAACCCATAACGTGCTGCATCCGCGCCAAAAGGCTTCGCCGCGCCGTCACCTATGGCCTGACGCACGGCCTTGACGGGCAGATCGCCGCCAAAGATTGCCGCGTCCGGGGCAGCGGTAAATATCGGGTAATACATTGCGAAATCGGGCCAGCCACTTTCTTCCCAGTCCAGCGCCTTGGCCAAAGCGACCGGATCATCGCGCAACGGCGGCACCAGTGCGGCCTTGTCAGGGGTCAGCATCTCGAACACCAGTGCTGCGGGGCGGATCGACGCAACGGCCCGCGCCTGATTGGCGTGATGGGCGGGGTTGTCATGCACCTCACCCACGATCACCACATCTGCGGACGGCAGACGGTTCAGCCCGGTCACGGATATTTCCTCGGCATTCAATGGGCCTGCAAAGACCGGAACCGCAGATAAAAACGCGGCCCAGCCGAATTTCACAGAAAGTGCAGCACTTCGCGCGACTGGTTTTCAAGCGTCCGGCGCAGCTTGGTAAAGGCCGCAGCCTCCAGTTGCCGCACCCGCTCCTTGGAAAGACCAAGTTCCGCGCCAAGGCTTTCCAGCGTGCGGCCTTCCTCGCGCAGCTTGCGCTCGGTCACGATGAATCGTTCGCGCGGATTAAGCGTGCCCAAAGCGCTGACCAGCCAATCGCGCAGTTGTGCCGCATCGTGCGATTCTTCCACAACCTCGGCGGCCTGAACGCCGTCGTCCTCAAGGGCATCAATCCACTCGCGCCCCTCGTCTTCCGACGATTGGGTGGCATTCAACGAGAAGTCAGACCCCGATAGCCGCCCCTCCATCATCTCCACATCCGCAAGCGGCACGCCAACCTCGCGCGCAATCCGTTCGCGCAACTGATAGCCATCCAGATTTTCACCGGCCTGCTCGGCCTCACGCTCCAGCTTGGCCTGAACCCGGCGCATGTTGAAGAACAGCGATTTCTGGCTGGAGGTGGACCCGGTGCGCACCATCGACCAGTTGCGCATCACATAATCCTGAATCGAGGCCTTGATCCACCAGACCGCATAGGTCGAAAACCGCACGCCACGGTCGGGATCAAACTTGTCGGCGGCCTTCATCAGGCCAAGCGACGCCTCTTGGATAAGATCATTCATCGGCGCACCGTAGCGGCGGAATTTCGATGCCATCGAGATCGCCAGGCGCATGTAGGCCGTGATCAGGCGGTGCAGCGCCGCCTCATCGCGCTGATCGCGCCAAGCATAGGCCAGCCGCAATTCTGTTTCAGCATCCAGAAGTTCCGCCTTCATCGCTTGGCGGGACATGGTCTGATCGTTATATCCGTCAAGCGCCATCTTGAAGCTCCTCGATTGAATAACGTCACGGGTTGGCGTTTGGTTCCAACCGTTACGTCCCCATTACGAGGCAAACCTGTGACCGGATCAAAACAATTTGCCAAAGACCTTCCACACTTTTGCGTGGTCACGGGGGGCGCGCGGTCGGGGAAGTCTCGGTTTGCGGAAAATCTTGTGCGCGGAACGGGGCGGGCGAAGGTCTATATTGCGACTGCGCAGGCATGGGATAGCGAAATGCGCGACCGGATCGCGCAACATCGCGGCGACCGGGGGCCCGATTGGCAAACGGTTGAGGCCCCCCGCGATCTTGCCGCCGCCTTGGCGCAAATTCCGCCAGATGCCTGCGTTTTGGTCGATTGCGCGACGCTGTGGCTGACCAATCACCTGCTGGCCGACGCCGATCTTGAGGCCGAATCGGACGCGCTGCTGCAAGCTGTCTCGGTTTGCGCGGCCCCCGTGGTGATGGTCACGAACGAGGTTGGCTGGGGCATCGTGCCCGAAAACGCACTGGCCCGGCGGTTCCGCGATGCGCAGGGCCGACTAAATCAGCGCATGGCGGCCGATGCGGGGCTGGTCGTGGCCGTGATGGCAGGGTTACCATTGGTCTTGAAAGGCACGCTGCCCGAGGGGGCTGCTTGACCCGCTTCTGGTGGGTGCGCCACGGCCCGACCCATGCGAAAACCATGGTCGGGTGGACCGACCTGCCCGCCGATCTTTCTGACGTGGCCGCACTGGAACGCTTGCGCGCCCACCTGCCGGATGCACCCGTGATTTCTTCTGATCTGTCGCGCGCCGTCACCACCGCCGATGCCTTGGGTCGCCCCCGCCTGCCCCACAACCCCGCCCTGCGCGAGATGCATTTCGGCGCGTGGGAACTGCGCAGCTTTGCCGAGATCGAGGCGGAAACGCCCGAGCATATCCGCGCCTTCTGGGAAACGCCGGGTGAGGTGCGGCCCCCGGGGGGCGAAAGTTGGAATGATCTTTTCGGGCGGGTGACGGGTGCAGTGCAGGCCCTGACGGCGGCGCATCATGGTGGCGACATCATCATCGTGGCACATTTCGGCGCGATTCTGTGCGCGCTGCAACAAGCGGCGAACATGACCACCGAAGAAGCCTTCGGCCACCGCATCGACAATCTGTCCGTCACCGATCTGGCCCTTGGCCCGCAGGGGTGGAGCGTTGGCGCGATCAATCACAAACCGTGATGCACCACGCCAAAAATCAGCGCTTTCCCCGCCGCACGAACCTGCCATAGCCTGCCCGCAACCCAAGGAGGCCCAGATGACCTATACCCTCGCCATCGGCGACCGCGCCTATTCCAGTTGGTCGCTGCGCGGCTGGCTTTTGTTCGATGCCTTTGGGATTCCCGTAACCACCCGCACCGCACGGCTTTATACCGACGAGCTGCCCACGCTTCTGGCCGAATTTCCCCCGGCCCGCACCGTTCCGGTGATGCGCTGCGACGATGGCACGATCATCCCCGAAAGCCTTGCGATTGCCGAAGAACTCGCCTCACGCCACCCTGACGCAGGCATCTGGCCCAGTGATCCGAAAGCACGCGCCGCAGCCCGCGTTCTTGCCAGCGAAATGCACGCGGGCTTTGGGGCGCTGCGCAGCCATTGCCCGATGAACCTGCGCGTCAGCTATTCCGACTGCGCGCCGACGGATGCCGTTCTGGCCGATCTGGCGCGGCTTGAAACCATCTGGGGCTGGGCACAGGCGCAGACCGGGGCGAAAGGCCCTTGGCTTTGCGGCAATTATTCCGCAGCGGATGCGTTCTTTGCCCCTGTGGCGGCGCGGATCGCGGGTTACGGCCTGCCGGTCGGCGCGCAAGCCACCGCCTATGTCGCGGCACATCTTGCACACCCGTCCTTCCGTCGCTGGCGCGCGATGGGCATGGTCGACGGCGCGGATCAGGACTTTTATCGCCGCGACTATCCCACGCGGCCATGGCCCGGCCCAAAACCTATTCCTGCCACGCAAGCAGACGGCCCGTCAGTCAACGCCTCCTGCCCCTATTCCGGCAAGCCCGTCTCGCATTTCCTGTCAGCGGGTGGCAAAACCTATGGCTTTTGCAACGCCTTTTGCCGCGACAAGACGATGGCTGATCCAGAAGCCTGGCCGAAATTCATGGACATTTACCAATCTTAAACCATTCCCCCCTAGCCGTTAACCAATCTAAAGGGGAACGGGAATGGTGGCGCGCGCCTACACGGTGGCTTTCGAAGGAGTCGAGGCGCGGATGGTCGAGGTGCAATGCGCCGTTGCCGCCGGTCTGCCCGCATTCACCATCGTGGGCCTGCCTGACAAGGCGGTGTCCGAGGCGAAAGAACGCGTGCGCGCGGCGCTGGCCTCGATGTCCATAGCACTGCCCTCCAAACGGATTACCGTCAACCTTTCGCCCGCCGATCTGCCCAAGGAAGGCTCACATTTCGACCTGCCCATTGCCCTGGCGCTGCTGGCGGCTTTGGAAATCATCCCGAAGGATGAGGTCGAAGGCACAGTTGCCCTTGGTGAACTATCGCTGGATGGCCGCCTGATTGCGGTCATCGGCGCCCTGCCCGCCGCCATGGCAGCCGCCGAGGAAGACCGCACGCTTTTATGCCCCAAAGCCTGCGGGGCCGAGGCCGCATGGGTAGGTGCCACCGAAGTGCTGGCCGCCAATTCCCTGAATGAGGTGGTGCGCCATTACACCGGCCAGGCCCCCATCACCCCGGCGGAAGCGGGCGAAGTCACCGCCCCGCCGCAGGGCCGCGATTTCCGCGATGTAAAAGGACAGGAACGCGCCAAACGCGCGCTCGAGATTGCTGCTGCGGGGCGCCATCATGTGCTGATGGTGGGCAGTCCGGGGTCCGGAAAGTCAATGTTGGCGGCCCGGTTGCCGGGGATCTTGCCACCGCTTTCAGCCCCCGAGGCGCTGGAAACCTCGATGATCCATTCGCTGGCAGGGTTGCTCAGCGAAGGCGGAATCAGCCGCATCCGCCCCTTCCGCGAGCCGCATCACACGGCGTCCATGGCGGCGATTGTGGGGGGCGGTCGCGGTGCCAAACCGGGCGAGATCAGCCTTGCCCACAATGGCGTTCTTTTCATGGATGAATTCCCCGAATTTCCCCGCCCAGTGCTTGAAACCCTGCGCCAACCCATTGAAAACGGCGAAGTCGTCGTTGCCCGCGCAAATGCGCATATCCGCTATCCCTGCCGGTTCCTGCTGGTCGCCGCCGCCAACCCCTGCAAATGCGGCTATCTGGCCGACCCTGCCCGCGCCTGCGCCCGCGTTCCGGTCTGCGGCGAGGATTATCTGGGCCGCATCTCCGGCCCGCTGATGGACCGTTTTGATCTGCGCATCGAAGTGCCACCCGTGGCCTACACCGACCTTGACCTGCCGCCCTCGGGCGACACGTCGGCCACTGTCGCCGCCCGCGTCGCCCGCGCCCGCGATCTGCAGGCGGCACGCTACGCAGGCCACCCCGACACCCGCGTGAACTCTGACGCAGAAGGCACATTGCTGGAATCCGTCGCCACCCCCGATGCCGAAGGACGCGCCTTGCTTTCCAAGGTGGCCGAACGCTTCGGCCTGTCGGCACGAGGCTATCACCGGGTCTTGCGCGTGGCCCGCACGATTGCCGATCTGGATGGCTCGACGGATGTGCGCCAGCCACATGTGGCCGAGGCGGTCAGCTATCGCTTGGCCGTCGGGCCGAAGGGATGACCCTCGCGATGAACGCCGCGATATCACGCAGGGCCGCCCGCGCCTCGGGGTAATAGCCATCTCCCAATTGCCAGACATGCGGGGCGTCGGGCCAGACATCAACCTGAACGTCGCCCCCCGCCGCGCGCAAAACCTCTGCCATCCTGCGCGTGTCATCCAGCAGAATTTCGCTGCTGCCAACCTGAAAGAATACCGGCGGCGGGTCACGATAGGCCGCAAACAAGGGCGAGATGCGCGGATCATCCGGGGCAAAATCGCCCAGCACCATTTCCACCAGTTCCTGCGCCTTCAAGGGCGGAAACAGCGGATCAAGGCCTGCATTGGCGCGGTGGCTATCCCCCGACAGCGTAAGATCCGTCCAAGGTGACATCATGAACACCCCCGCCGGGGCCGTGCCAGCCGCACAAAGTTCGGCCAGCAGCGCCAGAGCCAGCCCGCCGCCCGCACTGTCGCCCCCCATCACTATCTGCGACGGCCGCGTGCCCCGCGCCATAAGGGCGCCGTAGGCTAGGCGCGCATCGTCCAGACCCGCCGGGGCGGGATGTTCGGGCGCAAGACGGTAGGTGGGTGCCGCAACCTCCACCCCGGTCATACGCGACAGACGCCCCAGCATCGGGCCATAGGCAAAGGGGTTGCCCACGATGTAACCGCCGCCATGCAGGAAAAAGATCACTGGGCCGTCTGAAACTGTCCCCGCACTGATCCATGATATCGTGCCGGCTGCACCCTCACCGCTCACCCGCAAAAACGGCGGCGCACGAAAACTGCGGGCCAGGCGCGCGAAATCCCGCCGCGCCTTTTCCGGGGTTGATGTCCGCTTCAACGCCGGGCGCACGACAAGGCGCATCAGAAAAACCAATGCCCGAAGGCGCAGGCTGGCCCTAGCGGGCGGCACGCCTTGCCTCGATCACCTGCCAGATCCGCTCGGCGGTGTTGATTCCGTCAAACTGTTCCAGTTCTTGAATGCCGGTGGGCGAGGTCACGTTGATTTCGGTCAGATAATCACCGATCACGTCGATGCCGACGAAAATCTGACCCTTCTCGCGCAGGATCGGCCCGATCCGCGCACAAATCTCCAGATCGCGCGGCGTCAGACCCACCTTCTCTGGCCGCCCGCCCGCATGCATGTTCGACCGCGTCTCACCCGTCTGCGGCACCCGGTTGATGGCACCCACAGGCTCACCATCCACCAGAATCACCCGTTTGTCGCCCTCTGACACGGCTGGCAGGAACTTCTGAACAATCAACGGCTCGCGGTTCATGCCAGTGAACATCTCGTGCAACGACGCCAGATTGCGGTCGTTCGGGTCCAACCGGAAAACACCAGCGCCACCGTTGCCGTAAAGGGGCTTCAGGATGATATCGCCATGCCGCGCCTTGAAGGCCCGGATCGTGGCCAGATCACGGGCAATCGCCGTGGGCGGCGTCAGGTCGGGGAATTGCAGAACCAGCAGTTTTTCGGGGAAATTGCGGACCCAGAACGGATCATTCACCACCAGCGTTTTCGGGTGAATCGTGTCGAGGAGATGCGTGGTTGTGATGTAGCCCATGTCGAACGGCGGGTCCTGCCGCAGCCAGACTACATCCATATCACCCAGATCAACCTCGGCCTCTTCGCCGTAGCTGACGTGATTGCCAACCTCGCGCCGCAGGGTAATCGGAAATCCCCGCGCCACAACCCGGCCCTCAACGAAGGCCAATTTGTCCGGCGTGTAAAAAAACAGCGAATGCCCGCGCGCCTGTGCTTCAATGGCAATGCGAAACGTGCTGTCGGCGTTGATATTGACCGACCCGATCGGGTCCATCTGCAGGGCAACCTTCAGGGGCATGCGTCTCTCCGATGCTGATGCATCTAGATGAACGAAGGCGCACCGGGTTGCAATCGTCCAAGGTCAGGCGGCAAACGCATTCTCAAGAATTTCGATCCGCCCGGCACCATCGACCAACGCGACGTCGAACCGGCACTCCGTATTCTGTCCGAACGGTTCCCCTGCAAGAAATTCCGAGGCAGACGCATAAATCCGAGTCATTTGCCGGGGTGTCAGATGTTCTGCCGCCTGTGCATGAGTGGCACTTTGCTTGACCTCGATGAAAATAACGCCGTCACCGTCACGAGCGATCAGGTCAATCTCACCAGCGCTACCACGCCATCGACGTTCGCAGATCGTGCGCCCGGACCCGCCATAAAGCTGCGCGACCTGCTCTTCGGCGGCAAAACCCGCGTGATAGGATCGGGCCCCGCTCATTCCGCCCGCCCTGCCGCCAAAGCCATCTGATAGATATCGCGGCGCGGCAACCCGTAAGCCTGAGCAACAACCGCAGCCGCATCTTTCATGGACATCGTTTTCATCGCTTCGGCCAAAGCCTTTCCTACCAGGTGCGGATCGGCGGCCATGTCACCGGCCCGGTCAACCAACACCACAATTTCGCCCTTTACCGCGCGCCCCGCGAATTGCCCGGCCAATTCTCCCAAGGTTGCGCGCGAGACCTCTTCGAATCGCTTGGTCAATTCCCGGCACACCGCAGCGTTACGTCCTGCGCCCAAGCATTGCACCAAATCATCCAATAATTGGTTAATCCGTTTTGGCGATTCATACAGGATAAGCGTCGCTTTCACGCCGGAAAGTTCCTGCAGAAACGTCCGCCGCGCGGCCTTTGTAGCGGGCGCGAATCCCACGAACATGAAACGGTCCGACGGCAACCCCGAAACTGTCAGCGCGGCCAAAACCGCTGATGGCCCGGGCGCTGCAAGCACTTGATATCCTTCCGCAATTGCGGCGCGCCCAAGTTGAAATCCGGGGTCTGCGACAAGCGGCGTTCCCGCTTCGGAGGCATAAGCCACCGATTTCCCTTCGGCCAGCGCGCGCAATAGGCGCGGGCGCACCGCGTCGCCGTTGTGGTCGTGATAGGCAATCAGCGGGCGCGCGCCCAGCGCCACCCCGTGTATTTCCATCAAATGCCGCAGGGTACGCGTGTCTTCTGCCGCCAGCACATCGGCCGAGGCCAAAATATCAAGTGCGCGCAAAGTAATATCCCGTGCCGCACCAATCGGTGTCGCAATAAAGTGCAGCCCCGGGGGAATCGGGCGGACCTCTGACATTCTGTCGCCCATCCCGTGATTTTCCCCGCCTGCAAAGTTTACTTCCCGTAGCAAACTGCCTAGTCTTTCTGCGATTGCTGCCCCCCGGAAAGAGGTTCTCCGTATGTTGTCTGTTTTAGTGAAGGCCCGCAAGGCGCTGACCTCTGCTGTTGTGGGCGTGTCGGCGCTGGTGCTTGCGGCCTGCGCCCCGATCGAATTCGGCGGTGGTGGTGGCCCGAAAATTGATACCAACGCCCCGGTTCCGGTGGCGCTTCTGGTGCCGTCGGGGTCTGGTCAGGCCAGCGATGACGTGCTGGCGCGCAGCCTGCAAAACGCCGCCCGCCTTGCGATTGCCGATCTTGGCCCGGTCAAGATTGACCTTCGGATCTATTCCACAGGTGGTCAGCCCGCACAGGCGCAGGCAATGGCAACCAAAGCCGTGGATGAGGGTGCAAAGATCATTCTCGGGCCGGTTTTCGCGCTGGAGGCAAACGCCGTGGGTGCGGCGGTCGCCGGGCGCGGGATCAATGTGCTCAGCTTTTCCAACAACCCCGACATCGCGGGCGGCAACGTCTTCGTCATGGGACCGACGTTCCAGAACACCGCCAACCGGTTGGCCTCTTACGCTGTGCGCAGCGGGCAGAGCCGCATCATGATCGTGCATGACAAGACCGGTGCAGGTGAAGCCGGGCGCGCCGCAATTCAGCAAGGCGTCGCCAACGCAGGCGGGTCGGTCGTGGCCGTTTCGGGTTATGAATTCTCGCAGAACGGCATCTCATCCGCGGCACCGGGCATTGTTGCCACTGCGCGCAGCACCGGCGCGCAGATCCTGTTCCTGACCGCCGATACCGCCGGGGCCCTGCCGCTCTTGAGCCAGAACCTGCGCAGCAACGGGGCAGACCCCAACGTGACGCGGTTCATGGGGCTGACACGCTGGGACATCCCCGCGCAGACTGCAAGTCTGCCCAGCCTTCAGGGTGGTGTTTTTGCGCTGCCCGACCCCGCGATCTATCAGCAATATGTCGCCCGCTATAAGGCCGCTTACGGCGAGGCTCCGCATCCGATTTCGGGTCTGGCCTATGACGGCATCGCGGCCATCGGCGCTTTGGTCAAGCGTGGCAATGCCAATGCGCTGACATCGCAGGCACTGACCCAAGGCTCGGGCTTTGTCGGCGTCAGCGGCGTGTTCCGTCTGCGTGGCGACGGCACTAACGAACGGGGGCTGGCCGTCGCCCAGATCAGCAACAATCAGGTCACGATCATTGATCCAGCCCCACGCAGCTTTGGCGGTGCCGGCTTCTGAGCCGGCACCTGCCCCGTTCCAGCCCCCGTTCGCGCCGCACCAACTGCTGATCGCTGCCGACCGCGTCATTGACGCTCCGGCACTGCAGGCGGCGATTGCTGCCGACATCTCTGCATTCAGCAACCCGCGTGAGGCGCGCGGTGTGGCTGTGCGCCACATGATGGCAGCCCGCGAAACCGGCAATGCGGTTCTGGCACGGGCCTTCCTAGAAAAACCCCGCGCCGCGCGGGCCCTGATCCGGTCGCAGGCGCTCTTGACTGATACTCTAGTGGAAACTGCGCTGAACGTGGCACTGATGCATCTACACCGCCTGCCCAACCCAACCGAAGCCGAGCGTATTGCAGTCATTGCCGTCGGCGGTTACGGGCGCGCGGAAATGGCACCGCATTCGGATGTGGACCTGTTGTTCCTGACCCCCTGGAAGATCACGCCCTGGGCGGAATCGGTTATAGAATCCATGCTCTACATGCTGTGGGATCTGAAGCTGAAAGTCGGTCACGCCAGCCGCACGGTGAAGGACTGCATCCGACTTGCGCGCGATGACATCACAATCCGCACGGCACTGCTGGAGCATCGCTTTCTGGCCGGACACGCCGCCCTTGCGACCGATCTTGACGCCCACCTGTGGACCGATCTGTTCCGCAACACCGGCCCCGAATTCATCGAGGCGAAACTGGCCGAACGCAGCGACCGGCACAAGCGGCAGGGCGGTCAGCGCTATGTGCTGGAGCCAAATATCAAAGAGGGCAAAGGCGGGCTGCGCGATCTGCAGACGCTCTACTGGATCGGCAAGTATCTGCACCGGGTGCCCGCCGCGCGGGGCCTAGTGCAGGCGGGGCTGTTCACGCAGGATGAATACGACACATTCTCTAAGGCCGAAGATTTCATCTGGGCGATCCGCTGTCATCTGCACTACATCACTGGTCGCGCGATGGATCAACTGACGTTCGACATGCAGGTCGAGGTGGCGGCCCGGATGGGCTATGCCGACAGTGGTGGGCGGCGTGCGGTTGAACATTTCATGCAGGATTACTTCCGCCACGCCACCCGTGTCGGTGATCTGACACGGGTATTCCTGACCCAGCTTGAAGCGCGGCACGTCAAATCCGCGGCCTCGATCCTTGGTCTGTTCCGCCGCTCCAAACGGGTCAAGGCGGGTTACAAACTGGTGCAGGGCCGCATTGACGTGGCCGATCCCGCCACATTTCTGAACGACAAGCTGAACATCCTGCGCCTGTTCGAAGAGGCGCTGCGGTCAGGCAATCTGATCCACCCCGCCGCGATGCGCCTGATTGCTGCGAACCTGCATCTGATCGACGATGACATGCGCGCCGACCGCGAGGCGGTGCGGATTTTCCTCGACCTGATGCTGAAACACGGCAACCCCGACCGCGCCTTGCGCCGGATGAACGAGCTTGGCGTTCTGGGGGCCTTCATCCCGGAATTCGAACGCATCGTGGCGATGATGCAGTTCAATCTTTACCACCACTACACCGTTGACGAACACATCATTCAGTGCATCAGCACCCTTGCCCAGATTGAACGCAACGAACTGGTCGAGGAATTGCCCATCGCCAGCCGGATTCTGGCCGAAGGGGTGAACCGCAAGGTGATGTATGTGGCACTTCTGCTGCATGACATCGGCAAGGGGCGGCCCGAAGATCACTCGATCCTTGGCGCGCAGATCACCCGGCGGCTGGCCCCCAAGCTGGGTCTGAATGCGGAAGAGGCGGAAACGGCAGAATGGCTGGTGCGCTATCATCTGCTGATGTCGGACATGGCGCAGAAACGCGATATCGGCGATCCGCGCACGGTGCGCGATTTCGCCAAGGCGGTGAAAACCAAAAAGCGGCTTGATCTGCTGACCGTGCTGACGGTCTGCGACATTCGCGGCGTTGGCCCCGGCACATGGAACAACTGGAAAGCCCAGCTTTTGCGCCAGCTTTACCGCGACACGTCGCAGGCGCTGGAAAACGGGCTGGAAACGGTGAACCGCGAAAACCGGTCCGACGATTCCAAGCGCCGCCTGCGGGAACGGCTGGACGGGTGGGACGGCAAGGAGATCCGCGCCGAACTTGCCCGCCACTACCCGCCCTACTGGCAAAGTCTTTCAACCGACACCCACGCCGTCTTTGCCCGCCTGCTGCAAAACCTTGGGGCGGACGAGATCCGCATCGACCTGCACCCAGACCCCGACCGCGATGCGACTCGTGCTTGCTTCGCGCTGGAAGATCACCCCGGCATCTTTTCGCGGCTGGCTGGTGCGTTGGCGCTGGTTGGCGCGAATGTCGTCGATGCGCGCACCTATACGTCGAAAGACGGCTACGCGACTGCCGTGTTCTGGGTGCAGGATGCCGATGGCCACCCCTACGAGGTGACCCGCCTGCCCCGCCTGCGCGGCATGATCGACAAGACCCTGCGCGGCGAGATTGTCGCGCGTGAGGCTTTGGCCGACCGTGACAAGGTCAAAAAACGCGAACGCGAATTCCGCTTTCCCACCCATATCGCCTTCGATAACGAAGGCTCTGACATCTACACCATCATCGAGGTGGATACGCGTGACCGCCCCGGCTTGCTCTTCGATCTGACGCGCACACTGGCCGCCAGCAACATCTATATCGCCTCTGCCGTGATCGCGACCTATGGCGCGCAGGTGGTCGATGCGTTTTATGTGAAAGACATGTTCGGCCTGAAATTGCACACCAAATCCAAGCAAGAGGCGCTGGAGCGCAAGCTGCGTCAGGCCATTGCCGACGGCGCGGAACGGGCCCGCGCGTGAAGCCGATCAGCCTGATTTCCTCGATTATCACCGTGGGCGGGTGGACGCTGCTGTCGCGCGGTGCGGGCCTTGTTCGCGATCTGATGATGGCGGCCTATCTTGGCACCGGCCCGGTGGCCGAGGCGTTTCTGGTGGCGTTTTCCCTGCCCAACATGTTCCGCCGCTTCTTTGCGGAAGGTGCGTTCAACATGGCCTTCGTGCCGATGTTCGCCAAGAAACTTGAGGCGGGCGAGGATGCGCAGGGCTTTGCGCGCGATGCGTTCAACGGGCTGGCGGGGATACTGGTGGTATTCACCATCATCGGCACATTCGCGATGCCGTGGCTGGTGTGGGCTATGGCGTCGGGGTTTGTCGGTGATGCGCGCTATGATCTGGCGGTATCTTTCGGGCGGATCAGCTTTTCCTACATCCTGTTCATCAGCCTTGTGGCGCTGCTTTCCGGCGTTCTGAACGCATTTGGCCGCTTTACCGAAGCATCCTTCGTGCCGGTTCTGATGAACCTGATGTTCATCGCCGCCATGCTTGCCGCCGCATGGGCTGGGTGGGATATGGGATATGCTCTGGCTTGGACGGTGCCTGTTACCGGGGTCGCGCAGCTTGCTTTCACTTGGTATTCCGCGCACAGGCTAGGGTTTTCACCCCGGCTTGCATGGCCGAAACTGACGCCCGAACTCAAGCGCCTTGCCGTGATCGCCGCCCCTGCCGTTCTGGCGGGCGGTGTTGTGCAGGTGAACCTTCTGGTGGGGCGGCAAGTGGCGTCCTTTACCGAAGGTGCTGTCGCGTGGTTGACCTATGCCGACCGGCTTTATCAACTGCCCTTGGGCGTCGTCGGCATTGCTTTGGGCACGGTGCTGCTGCCCGACCTTTCGCGCCGCCTGCGCGCGGGTGATGTCGAAGGCAGCCGCGCCAGCCTGAACCGCGGGGCCGAGTTCGCGCTGACCCTGACCTTGCCCGCGGCCATGGCGCTGGTGGTGATTGCCCTGCCGATCACGACCGTTTTGTATCAACGCGGGGCGTTCACCGACGATGATGCGGCCAATACCGCGCTGGCGCTGGCGGCTTACGGCGTGGGCCTGCCCGCATTCGTTCTGCACAAGGTATTCCAGCCGCTTTACTATGCCCGCGAAGACAGCCGCAGTCCGTTCCGCTTTGCGCTGGTGTCGATGCTGGTGAATGTGGCCTTTGCGGTGGGCCTGATGCCGATCATGGGGTTCTTTGCGGCGGCTTTGGCAACCACCGTTTCGGCCTGGGTGATGGTCTGGCAGTTGTGGCACGGCAGCAAAAGCATGGGCGATGCTGCGCGGTTTGATGACCGTTTCCGCGCGCGCATTTGGCGGATTCTGGCGGCCTGTGCCGTGATGGGCGCGGTACTGTTCGGCCTGACGCTGCTGCTTGGCCCGATGCTGGGCACAGATGGCTGGCGCTATCTTGCACTGTCGCTGCTGATCCTTGGCGGCATCGTCAGCTATGGCATCGCGGGTGGCCTGTTCGGTGCGTTCCGCCTGTCAGAGTTCCGCGCGGCCCTGCGCCGTCAACGCTGACGGATCTTGGCGACCACCCGGCCCCAGCCGCCGGGGCTGACCACGAAGGACAGCAAGAACCCCGCGCCAAAGCCTGCAAGCTCTGCGATCCAGCGGTCATTTCCGCCGAAGAGCGCGCCGAAGAGGATCTGGATTGCCATCAAAGCCCCGATCAGCGTGAACGCCCGGTATTGCTGAGTGCCCATGCCCGCCAGCCGCACCCACAACAGGAAGGTAAACGCCCCGATAAGCCCGTAAACCCCCGGAAACGCCCCCACCATCGGGAACCGCGAAAACGGCAGCGCCACATGCACCAGCCCCGCCACGATGCTTGCCCCGAAAAACACTGCTGCTACGGCCCAGGGCCGGAACACCTCGCCCACCATCTTGCCCATGGCGAGCAACATCACGATGGCTATCAGCGCGTCGCCTACCCCATAGTGCACGAATGGATAGGCCACGAACCGCACCAGAACCTCGGCCGAGAAATCCCCCACGGCGAACCGCTCGCGAATGTAGGCGGGAATGACGCCGACCGCCTGGAACGCCGTGATCCGCCAACCCGCGCCCTCTGCCCCGCCGATCATGCCGCGTTGGGCCATGTTCAGAACCAACTCTACCGCGACCATCGGCAGGGTCAGCACCCAGACGATCCAAGGCAAGGGGTTGAACGGCGGGGCGTTGGGGTCGGAATACATGGAACCTCTTGCATGATGCGACGGGGCCGCAATTGACGCCCCCCTGCCCCGCAGATACTGGGAAGACGCAGGAATTTCCAGACGGAGTCTTACCCATGGCAACGCCGATGCAAGCGACGCAGGCTTTCCCCAAACGCATCTTCTCGGGCATCCAGCCATCGGGCGGGCTGACGCTGGGCAATTATCTGGGGGCCCTGAAGCGCTTTGTCGAAAAGCAGAACGAGGGGATCGAGACGATCTACTGCATGGTCGACATGCACGCGATCACCGTCTGGCAAGACCCCGAAAAACTGCGCCACGCCACACGTGAGGCGGCGGCGGGGTTCATTGCAGCGGGAATTGATCCGGCTCGGTCGATCCTGTTCAACCAATCTCAGGTCAGCGCACATGCCGAACTTGCGTGGATTTTCAACTGCGTGGCACGGATGGGCTGGATGGGGCGCATGACCCAGTGGAAGGACAAGGCGGGCAAGAATTCCGAGAACGCCTCGTTGGGCCTGTTCGCCTATCCCGCCCTGATGGCCGCCGATATTCTGGCGTATAAAGCCACGCATGTGCCGGTGGGTGAGGATCAGAAACAACATCTGGAACTGACCCGCGACATCGCGATGAAGTTCAATAATGATTACAAAGTGGACTTCTTCCCGATCACCGAACCCATCATCGAAGGTGCTGCCACGCGGGTGATGAGCCTGCGCGATGGCACGAAAAAGATGTCGAAATCCGATCCGTCCGATCAAAGCCGCATCAACCTGACCGACGATGCCGACACGATTGCGAAAAAGATCAAGAAGGCCAAGACCGACGCCGAACCCCTACCTTCCGATCTTGAAGGCCTCAAAGACCGCCCCGAAGCGCGCAATCTGGTCAACATATATGCGGCCTTGGCAGATATGACGCCAGAATCCGTGATGCGCGACCACGGCGGGTCGCAATTTGGCAGCTTCAAACCCGCGCTGGCCGATCTGGCGGTGGCAAAACTGTCGCCGATCACGACCGAGATGACAAAGCTGATGCAGGACCCCGCCGAGATTGACCGAGTGCTTGGTCAGGGGGCAGTGCGCGCCAACGCCATCGCCCGGCCCATCGTGGATCAGGTTTATGACATTGTGGGGATGATCCGGTCGCGGGCCTGATCCACAGACTGGCGCGGGCCGGACTGGCGGCCTTGCTTGCGCTTTCGCTGGGGCTTGTGGTTGCGTCAGGGGCGCGCATCCTGCGCGATCCGCTGGCAAAGCCCTTTGTCGATGCGTCGGTCGACCAGATCGCGGCGGCATCCGACCGCATGATGGCAAGGGAAGCCACACCTGAACGCATCTCCACCCGGCTGACCGAACTACTGGCCGAAGACCCGCGCAATTGGCTGGCAATCGAGGCTGTGGAAGGGGTGGCCCTTGAACGAGACATCCCCCTGCCGCCCGATCTGATGGCCCGGTGTGCAGCGTTTTGGGACGAGGATTCGGGCCTGTTGAAACAGGCTGGCGATTGCGCCACTTGTGTCTGGGATGCTGGCACCTGCACCTTGTCAAATGCCCTGATCTGCAATGCGCCAGTCAGCCTGTCACCGGTCGGCGATGTTGTAGGTCTTGGCAGGGCCGGTGTGGCCTGGGCCACAAATGGCCTGGTGGACGAGATCGACCTTGCCCTTTCCATCGTCGGTCTTGGAGCCACGGCGGCGGTGGTTGCTTCGGGTGGCACCTCGCTGACGCTGAAGCTGGGCGCGGGCACGATCCGCATGGCGCGCAAGATGCGCCTGTTGTCGCCGCGCCTGATCGGAATGCTGGAGGATATGACCGTGCGTGGCATCGATTGGCAACGTGTCACCCGCATGGATTTCAGCGACCCCGCGCGCCTGATGCGGGCCGAGGTCGTGGCCCCCCTTGCCAGCATCGCCTCCGATCTGGGCCGCGTGGGCCGCGCGCTTCCCGCCATCGAAACCCTGCATCTTTTGCGCTATGTCGATGATGCGACCGACGCCCGCAGGCTTGCGAACGGGGCCGAGGCTTTGGGGGCAAAGACCCTTGGCCGGATCGAGGTTCTGGGTAAAAGCCGGTTCCTGCGCGCGACGATCCGCCTATCCAACATGGCACTTCAAACCATGGCGGGGCTGATCGGGCTGGTGCTGTCGTTGGCCGCCGTGTTGGGCGGGATTGCGCAATCGCTCATGCTGCGCTTTATGCGCCGACATTTGCGACGAGCCGCCGCGTGACGCTGTCACACCCCCGATTCAATTCACCGTCAGCCTGAAGCCGCGCGCCTCGCGCCGATTCGGGCTGTCCTGTCCCCCAATGCCGTGATCCGGTTCCCCCCGGACCATGTAACTGGCCCGATGTGCCCCCGGACCCTTTCCCCGGTCCGGGGGTCCTTTTTGCGCAGACCCTGTGCGGTGACATACCTTAACGCCGGGGCGGTTTGCGCATAGGGTCAGGCAACACAGGAGTCGCTCCATGCCCAACCTAGCCCCGCCTCAAACCCGCATCGGCCATGTTCACCTCAAGGTCGCGAACCTTGACCGCGCGGTTGCGTTTTACCGTGACGTGCTGGGGTTCGAGGTCACGCAGAACTATGGCGCGCAAGCCGCGTTCCTTTCGGCGGGCGGCTACCATCACCACATCGGGCTGAACACCTGGGAAAGTGCGGGGGCCACGCCGCCCCCGCCGGGCCACACCGGACTTTACCACACGGCGTTCCTATACCCCGACCGCGCCAGCCTTGGCGCCGTTCTGCAACGCGTGATCGACGCAGGCATCGCCATCGACGGGGCCGCCGATCATGGCGTCAGCGAGGCGATCTATCTGCGCGATCCCGATCAGAACGGGGTCGAGCTTTACCGCGACCGTGACCCCGCCGACTGGCCGCGTGACGGTGACGGCACGCTGAAAATGGTCAACGCGCGGCTTGATCTGGCGGCCCTTCTGGCCGAGGCGCAGGGCTGACCTCACCCGGCGGCCCTTGCCAGCGGGGGGGCAGATCGGCCATGATCCCGCCGCATACTGGGGGATCATCATGCGCAAGTTTCTGGTCGTGCTGGATGACAGCCGCGAATGTCTGAACGCGATGCGCTATGCCGCTTTGCGCGCCGCACATACCGGGGCGGGGGTGCAGATCCTATCGATCATCCCGCCCGAGGAATACCAGCACTGGCTGGGTGTCGCCGATCTGATGCGCACCGAGGCGCGCGAACGGATCGAGGCGCATTTTGAGGTTTTCGCCAAATGGATGCGTGACAAACAGGGCGTGAACCCCGAACTTGTGGTGCGCGAAGGCGATCCGGTGGCCGAGATTCTGGCACAGGTGAACGAGGATACGCAGATCGGCGTGCTGGTTCTGGGGGCAGGCACCGACAAATCCGGCCCCGGCCCGCTGGTCACGCAGATGACGCGCAACGCAGGCGGCCTGCCCATTCCCATCACCATCGTGCCGGGCGACATGTCGAAAGAACGGCTTGAGGCGATCACCTGATGCGCACGGCCATCGTCACCGGGGCAGCGGGCGGCCTTGGCCGTGCGATCTGCACGCAGCTTTTGCGCGACGGGCTGGCGGTCGTGGGGTTCGATATTGACTCGGTACGGCTGGCAGAAATGGCAGCACCCGGCTTTACCGGGCAGGTGGTTGATCTGACCGACCCTGCGGCGATTGCAGCGGCCTTTGGCGAGGTGCAGGCGGCGCATGGCGGCCTTGATGCGCTGGTGAACAACGCCGGCACCTGCTTCATGTCGGATTTCCCCGAGATTCCGGCGGCGGAACTGGACCGCCAGATGCAGGTCAATTTCCACTCGATGTTCCACTGCTGCCAGGAGGCCGTAAAGCTGATGCTGGGCCGCGACGGCGTGCGCAAGATCGTCAACATCTCCTCCAACGGGGCGTATAACTTCGACGTGTTCGACCCGCCGCATTACCGCGCCAGCAAGGCCGCGATGGACACGCTGACCAAAGACCTTGCCCGCCGCTATGCCCGCGAGAAAATCGCCGTGAACTCCATCGCCCCCGCAATGACCGAAACGCCGCTCTTTGGCGTGCTGACCCCCGAGGTGCTGGAACGCGCCATCGCCGCCATGCCCCACGGCCACGCGATGCAGCCATCTGAAATTGCAGCGTGGGTCGGGTTTCTGATCTCGCCCGCCGGGGATGTGAGTTCGGGGAATGTGATCGTCCTCAATCAGGGGCGGGATGTGCGGTAGCCCGTTTACAAACGCATCAATCTCACGCGGACATTTCGACCTTCCAATAGAAGTCTTCCCTCACCCATACCCCTCCGGTGCCTTTTTCAGATTCGGCCATTGGTCCGGGCAGTGGCCGTAGATCACGAAGGCCCCTTCCCGCGCCGACAGGGCCATCAGACGGGCGGCGGTTGCGCAGGCGGCTTCGGGATTGTCCGCGGTATCGAACCGCTCCAGCACCTCTGCGGGGCGCGAGATGGCGTCGCCGGTGATCAAGACCGGGCCGGTCTGGGGCAACCGCAGCAGCAGCGCCAGTTGCCCCGGCACATGGCCGGGGGCCGAAAGGACCGTCAGGCCGGGGGCGATTTCGGTATCCTTGGTAATCGGCAGATAGGTCCGGTCAGGCCACTCCACCCCGCGCACCTTGCCGAAATACAAAGGCCGTTCCAGCGCGTGTTCAGCCGTTGACAGCAGGATCGGCGCGCCCGGAAAATCCGCAATCCCTCCGACATGGTCGATATGGCTGTGCGTCAGGATCACAAGGTCAATATCGGCAGGCGTCAGACCCAGCCGCGCCAACTGCCCCGCAGGCAGGTTCTCCGGCCCCAGATGGAGCACGCGGCCAAAGCTGCCAAGGCCATCCTCGGCACTCGCCACCGCCGCGTCCGCCACATATTTCGCCGGAAAGCCGGTATCGACCAGAATATTCTCGCCCGCGTCGGTCTGGATCAGGAACCCCACCAGCCCGATGATGCGACCATTCGCATGAACAGTGAACAGGCCATAATCCAGCACGAACAGACGCTGCGGGCGGCCTTTGATCGGGGAATGTTTCATGCAGCCTCCATGCCCCGCAGCATGCCGCGCGGGCAGCGGCCCGGCAACCCCGCCCGGTTTAGAACCATTCCAAACCTTGACTATCCCCGGCTTAGGGCGCATATCCGACCATAACAGTTGGAGATACGCCATGTTCATCCAGACCGAGTCGACCCCGAACCCCGCCACGCTGAAATTCCTGCCCGGCCAGACCGTGCTGGAGCTTGGGACAGCAGATTTCCCGAATGCCGAGGCGGCGGCAAAAAGCCCACTCGCCAACCGGATTTTCGCATCCGGCCCGGTGACGGGCGTGTTCTTCGGCACCGATTTCGTGACCGTGACCAAGGATGATGCGGCCCAATGGGACCATATCAAGCCCGCCATTCTGGGTGCCATCATGGAGCATTACCAGTCGGGTGCCCCGGTGCTTGAGGGCGGGCGTGCAGCAGGTGGCGGTCACGCTGAACACACCGGTGAAGACGGCGATATCGTGCGCCAGATCAAGGAATTGCTCGACAGCCGCGTGCGCCCTGCGGTGGCGCAGGATGGTGGCGACATCACCTTCCACGGCTTTGATCGCGGCATTGTCTATCTGCACATGCAGGGCGCGTGCGCCGGTTGCCCGTCATCAACCCTGACGCTGAAAATGGGGATCGAGAACCTGCTGCGCCATTACATTCCCGAAGTGCTGGAAGTGCGGCCCGTTGCCGCCTGACGCGCTGATACTGGCATTCGACACATCGGCGGCGCATTGCGCCGCCGCTTTGTTGTGCGGCAACAAGGTAATCGCCAGCGCCTTTGAGCCGATGGACAAAGGGCAGGCCGAACGCCTAATGCCGCTGCTGTCGCAGGTTCTGGCACAGGGCGGTGTGACCTTGCAGGATCTGACCGCGCTTGCCGTCGGCACCGGCCCCGGCAATTTCACCGGCGTGCGGATTGCGGTATCCGCGGCGCGGGGGCTGGCGCTTTCACTGGGTATTCCGGCCATTGGTGTTACCCGGTTCGAGGCGCTGAGCCACGGTCAACCCCGCCCCCTGCTGGTGGTCGAGGATGCCCGGCGTGGCGATGTCTACACGCAAGCGTTCGCGAAGGGTGCCGCGTCCGACCCGCAGATCATCGCCCTGTCCGACCTGCCCGCCCAGAATACCCCGCAAACCGGAAGTGCTGCCGGAACAGCCGCCCATCTGAACGGCCCGGTTCTGCTGCCGCTTCACCCCGCCGCCGAAGCCATCGCCCGCGTGGCCGCAACCCGCCTTTCCGAACCGCAACCCCGCCCCGCGCCGTTCTATCTGCGTAGCGCCGATGCGGCCCCCCCCGCCGACCCGCCGCCGGTGATCCTGCCGTGACGCCGGGTGCGCTGGCCCACCTGCACGCGCGGGTGTTCACGACGCCGCGTCCGTGGACGGAGGCGGAATTTGCGGGCCTTCTGGCGCAACCTTCGACCTTTCTTCTGCATGAACCGGGTGGTTTCCTTCTGGCCCGCGTTATCGCGGATGAGGCAGAGCTGTTGACCCTTGCCACCGATCCCGCTCAAAGACGCCAAGGCATCGCCCGCCGACTGGTTGCCGGCTTTGTCGCCAAGGCCGCCACGCTTGGGGCGACGTCGGCATTTCTGGAGGTGGCCGAAGACAACACCCCCGCACGCGCGCTTTACACGCAGACCGGCTTTGCCGAGGTCGGTCGCAGACGGCGGTATTTCACAACGCCCGAGGGCCGCTCAATTGATGCGCTGATCCTGCGCCGGGCGCTGGCAGAATAGAGTTCAGCATCAACTTTCGGCGTGCGTTGCCCAATTCCCCTGCGTCGCGTCCAAATAGCTATTGACCCCCCGCGCCCCATCCGCCCTAAATCGCAAACGACCTGCCCTGCGGCGACCCCGAATCCGGGGGCTGAACGGGGTGGCGCAAAAAAACTCTACCGGGAGACTGACATGACCATGATGAAACACCTGCTCGGCGCATCCGCCGCCGTGGCGATGAGTGCTGGCGCGGCGCTGGCTGATCCCGCGATCATCTTCGATCTGGGCGGCAAGTTCGACAAGTCGTTCAACGAGGCCGCCTTCAACGGGGCCGAGAAATGGGCCAAAGAAACTGGCGGCACCTACAAAGAGCTTGAGATGACGTCCGAAGCCCAGCGCGAACAGGCGCTGCGTCGTCTGGCCGAAGCCGGATCGAACCCGATCGTGATGACCGGCTTTGCCTTTGGCGATGTGCTTGCACAGGTCGCCCCCGATTTTCCCGACACCAAATTTGCGATCATCGACGTGGACTGGCTGGATTTCCCCAACGTCACCCAGGTTGCCTTTGCTGAACAGGAAGGCAGCTATCTGGTCGGCATGATGGCGGGTCTTGCCTCGAAAACCGATACGGTCGGCTTTATCGGCGGCATGGACATTCCGCTGATCCGCCGCTTTGGCTGCGGCTATGCGCAGGGCGTCAAGGCCGTGAAGCCCGATGCGAAAATCGTTCTGAACATGACCGGCACGACACCTGCAGCATGGAATGACCCGGTCAAGGGCGGCGAGCTTGCGAAGGCACAGAAATCGCAAGGCGCGGACGTGATCTTTGCTGCCGCCGGTGGCACCGGCGCAGGGGTTCTGCAGGCGGCGGCGGATGAAGGCATCCTGTCGATCGGGGTAGACAGCAACCAGAACTACCTGCACCCTGGGCAGGTTCTGACCTCGATGCTCAAGCGCGTCGATGTGGCCGTTTACAACGCGTTCAAGCAGGGCACGGACCTGAAGCCCGGCGTAACCAAGCTGGATCTCAAGGCCGATGGCGTGGGCTACGCGCTGGACGAAAACAACGCCTCGCTTATCACGGACGATATGAAAGCGACCGTCGATGCCGCCGCCGAAAAGATCAAATCGGGCGAACTGGTCGTGCATGATTACATGTCGGACGACACCTGCCCTGCGGCGACGTTCTGAATGATTGACGTGGCCCCACAGGCCACAGCGGGGCGGCAGGCAACTGCCGCCCCCTATGCCATTGAACTCAAAGGTATCTCAAAGGCCTTTGGCCCGGTGCAGGCGAACAAGGATATCCACATCGCCGTGCCGCGCGGCACGATCCACGGTATCATAGGCGAGAATGGCGCAGGAAAATCGACGCTGATGTCGATCCTCTATGGCTTTTACAAAGCCGATTCCGGCGAGATTCTGATTTCCGGCAAGCCCACGCAAATTCCTGACAGTCAGGCCGCGATCCGCGCGGGCATCGGCATGGTGTTCCAGCATTTCAAGTTGGTGCAGAATTTCACCGTGCTGGAAAACGTCATTCTGGGTGCGGAAGACGGCGCGATGCTGAACACGTCGCTTGCCAAGGCGCGCAAGGTGCTGGGCGATCTGGCCCGCGAATACGAGCTGGATGTCGACCCCGACGCGCTGATTGAAGACCTGTCGGTGGGCCACCAGCAGCGGGTGGAGATTCTGAAGGCGCTGTATCGGCAGGCCGATATCCTGATCCTTGATGAACCGACGGGCGTTCTGACGCCCGCCGAAGCCGACCATCTGTTCCGTATTTTGCGTGGCCTGCGCGATCAGGGCAAGACGATCATCCTGATCACCCACAAGTTGCGCGAGATCATGGAGACGACCGATAATGTCAGCGTCATGCGGCGCGGCACGATGGTTGCCACGGTGACAACCGCTGAAACCAGCCCCGAGGCGTTGGCCGAATTGATGGTGGGCCGCAAGGTCTTGCTGCATGTCGAAAAGCAGCCTGCAAACCCCGGCAAGATGGTGCTGGAGGTGGAAAACCTGCGCGTCCGCGATGAAGACGGGATCGAGCGGTTAAAAGGCGTCAGCCTGCACATCCGCGCGGGCGAGATTCTGGGCATCGCGGGGGTGGCGGGCAATGGCCAGTCGGAATTGCTGGAGGTCTTGGGCGGCATTGCCGACGGCACCGGCGTGGTGCGGTTGAACGGGACAGAACTGGACCTGACAGGCAAGCTGTCGGACGCCCGGTCACGCCGCGCCAACGGCATCGCCCATGTGCCCGAAGACCGCCAGCATCTGGGACTGATCATGGATTTCACAGCCTGGGAAAACGTGGCGTTCGGCTATCAGGACGCGGGCGAATACCAGAAATCCGCGCTTTTCATGGATAATGACGCGATCCGCGCCGATACCGAGAAAAAGATGGCGACCTTCGACATCCGCCCGCCGATCCCGACTTTGGCCGCCAAGAATTTTTCCGGCGGCAATCAGCAAAAGATCGTCGTCGCGCGCGAAATGGAGCGCAACCCCGAACTTTTGCTGGTCGGCCAGCCGACACGCGGGGTGGATATCGGGGCGATTGAATTCATCCACAAACAGATCGTCGCGCTGCGCGATGCGGGCAAGGCGGTGCTGTTGGTGAGTGTGGAGTTGGACGAGATCCTATCGCTATCGGACCGCATCGCCGTGATGTTCGACGGGCAGATCATGGGCGAGCGTGATCCACGAGCGACCGACGAACGTGATCTGGGTCTGCTGATGGCGGGGATCGGCGACGACACCGCGCCTGCCGCGAAAACGGGCACCGCCGCATGACGCCGCTTCCCCGCTGGGCCGATGTCGTTCTGGTGCCTCTGATCAGCCTTCTGCTGGCGGGTATCATTGCGGCACTTGTGCTGCTTTCCATCGGCGAAAGCCCGTCCGAGGCATTGACGACGATGGTCGATGGCGCGCTGGGGTCGCCCTATGCCTGGGGCTATACACTGTATTACGCGACCAGCTTCATGTTCACCGGGCTTGCCGTCACGGTGGCGTTTCACGCGGGCCTGTTCAACATCGGCGGCGAGGGGCAGGCGCAGCTTGGCGGGCTTGGCGTGGCGCTGGTGTGCCTTGCCCTGCCCTGGCCGCACTGGACGATTGCCCTTCTGGCGGCCACGTTGGGGGCTGCGCTGTTCGGTGCGGCATGGGCAGCAATTCCCGCCTATCTCCAGGCCAAGCGCGGCAGCCACATCGTGATCACCACGATCATGTTCAACTACATCGCCGCGTCGTTCATCATCTACATGCTGGTCGATGTGCTGCGCCCTGCCGGGCAGATGGACCCCGCAACCGCCCGTTTCGGCCCCGGCACTGCCCTGCCGACACTGAACGAAATACCGCTGCTGAACCTGATTTTCGCCAAACCCGTGCCGGGCAATGTGACGCTGTTCCTGGCGCTTCTGGCGGCATGGGCGGTCTGGGCGATGTTGTGGCGCACGAAACTGGGGTATGAGATCCGCGCCTTTGGCAAATCGGAAAAGGCCGCGAAATATGCGGGGATCTCGCCGTTGCGGGTGACGATGATCGCCATGATGATCTCGGGTGGTCTGGCGGGTATGATGTCGGTCAACAATGTGATGGGCGAGTCCGGGCGGCTGGTACAGAATTCGTCCGAAGGCGCGGGTTTCATCGGCATCGCGGTGGCACTGATGGGGCGCAACCACCCCATTGGCGTCATTCTGGCCGCGGTTCTGTTTGGCGCGCTGTATCAGGGTGGCGCGGAACTGGGCCTGTGGACCTCGATCCCGCTGGAGTTGCGGATCGTGGTGCAGGGACTGGTGATCCTGTTCACCGGCGCGCTGGATCAGATGGTGCGCATGATGCTGGCGCCGCTTTTTGCCAAGCGGAGGATCGCCGCATGAGTCTGGATACCCTGCTGCAACTGCTGGACACGACGCTGCGCTTTGCCACGCCCTTGCTGCTGGCCTGCCTTGCCGGGCTTTACTCCGAACGGGCGGGAATTTTCGACATCGGGCTTGAGGGCAAGATGCTGGTCGCGGCCATGGCTGCGGCGTCAGTCGCGGCGCTGTCGGGGTCGGTTTATTTCGGGCTTCTGGCCGGGATCGGCGCGTCGCTGGTCTTTGCGGGGATACACGGGGTTGCGTCGATCACCTTTCGCGGCAACCAGTTGATATCAGGGGTGGCGCTGAATTTCCTTGCCTCGGGCGTGACTGTTCTGGTGGCGCAAAAGCTGTTCCATCAGGGCGGCGGCACGCCTGCTCTTTCGGGTGATGCGCGGTTCAACGCGATTGATCTGCCCTTTGCCGACGCTTTGCGCGGCGTGCCAGTGCTGGGGCCGTTCTATGCCGAAGTTCTTTCGGGCCAGACGCTGCTGGTCTATGTGGCACTTCTGGCTGTGCCAGTAACGTGGTGGGTCTTGTACCGCACGCGCTATGGCCTGCGGTTGCGCGCGGTGGGTGAAAACCCGGCGGCGGTGGATACGGCGGGCGTGTCGGTGGTGGCGCTGCGGTTTTCGGCGGTGGCGATTACGGGCGTTCTGTGCGGGCTGGCGGGCGCTTATATGTCGACCGGCCTTGTCGCGGCCTTTGGGCGTGAGATGACGGCGGGGCGCGGCTATATCGCACTGGCGGCGTTGATCTTTGCGAAATGGCGGCCGTGGTATGCGCTTTGGGCGACGCTTTTGTTCGGCTTTTTTCAGGCGCTGGCGCTTCGGCCCGACGTGTTCAAGGCTGTCGGCGTGTCGATCCCGGTGGCCGCACTGGACGCGCTGCCCTATGTGCTGACCGTGATCGTGCTGGCGGGCATTGTCGGCAAGGCCACGCCACCCCGCGCCGGGGGCGAGCCTTATGTCAAGGAACGCTAAGGCGCTGGACGTTTTTCAGATGGCCGTGTCTGCGGGCCGTAGGTAACAATTTCTTCACGACGTTAAATGAGTCCAGTGCCCACAAGCGTTTGACTTCACAGGCCAAGACGCGCATCCCTTGGTCAGGTTCGAACCTTTACTCTGTGCGGCCCCATGCAGCTATATCTGCCCATTGCCGAAGTGTCCGTGAATGCCTTTCTTCTTTTGGGGATGGGCGGCCTTGTCGGGTTCCTTTCGGGGATGTTCGGCGTGGGCGGCGGGTTTCTGATCACGCCCTTGCTGTTCTTCATCGGAGTGCCGCCTGCTGTTGCGGTGGCCACTGGGGCCAATCAGGTGGTCGCCTCATCCGTGTCGGGCGTCTTGGCGCAGATGAAGCGCAAGGGCGTCGATTTCCGAATGGGTGCAGTGCTTTTGGTGGGCGGGGTTTTCGGATCAGCCATCGGTGTGTGGGTCTTTGCGCGGCTGACGGCGATTGGTCAGGTCGATCTGTTCGTGCAACTGGCTTACGTTCTGTTTCTGGGCCTTGTGGGTGCCCTGATGTTGCAGGAAAGCCTGCGCAGCATGTGGCGGGCGCGCAATTCGTCGGCCACGGTGCGCCGTGCGCACCCGCACACCTGGGTTCACCGGTTGCCGTTCAAGATGAAATTCCGCGCCTCGGGTCTTTATATCTCGGTTCTGCCGCCAATGATGGTGGGAGCCTGCGTTGGCTTTCTGGCCGCTGTGATGGGGGTCGGCGGCGGTTTCATCATGGTGCCCGCGATGATCTATGTTCTGGGCATGCCCACCAAGGTGGTGATCGGCACTTCGCTCTTTCAGATCATCTTTGTGACCGCCTTCACCACCGTCGCCCATGCGATCACCAGCCAGACGGTTGATATCATGCTGGCCCTTTTGCTTATTCTGGGCGGGGTCATCGGGGCGCAGTTCGGCTCCCGGCTTGGGGTGCGGCTGCGCGGCGATCATCTGCGCGTGCTTTTGGCCATCATGGTGCTGTCGGTCAGCGGCAAGATCGCACTTGATCTGTTGCTGACGCCGTCCGAGCTTTATTCGATCACATCGGTCAGCCTGCCATGATCCGGGCGGCGCTGATCTGGCTGTGTCTTGCCGTGCCCGCGCTGGCGGACGAATCGATCGTGGCGGGACTTAGCCAGAATTCGGTGTCCATCACCGCCAATTTCGACGGGTCCGAGATTCTGATCTATGGCGCGGTCAAGCGCGATACCCCCGAACCTGCCGGCGCCCCGCTCGAGGTGATCGTTACCGTTGAAGGCCCGCCCGTGCAACTGAAGGTGCGGCGCAAGGACCGGGTGTTCGGCATCTGGATCAATGATGCGTCGGTGCGCATCGACCGCGCGCCCAGCTTTTACGCCATCGCCACCACCAAGCCGATTTCCCAGATTCTAAGTGCCACCGAAGACCTGCGCTACAAGGTGTCGATCACCCGCGCGATCCGCGCCGTCGGCATTTCATCCGAGGCCGACCGCGCCGCCACTTTTGTCGAGGCGATGCAGCGCATCAAGGTGGCCAACGGGTCTTACCGCCTGCAGGTCAATGCGGTCAATCTGACGCAAAGCACGCTCTTTCGGGCCGACGTGGCCCTGCCCGCCAATCTGATCGAGGGCGATTACCGCGTGCGCATCTTTCTGACGCGGGGCGGGCAGGTCGTCGATGAGATCGAACGCCGCATCGAGGTCAAGAAAGAGGGGCTGGAGAAGATCATCTACAGCCTTGCCCACGAACAGCCCCTGTTTTACGCGGCGCTGTCGCTGGCTTTGGCGGTGCTGGCAGGATGGGGTGCTTCGGCGCTGTTCCGGTTCATGCGGTTTTAGCGCTCAGCCCGCGCGCGCCTCAATCCCCGGATAGGCGCGCGCCATCGTGATGCCGCGTGCGATCAACAGCACCATCAGCGCCGCCCACAGCCCGTGATTGCCAAATAACGGCAGCAGGATGGCCAGCGCCACCAGATACATCGCAACCGAAATGGCCATTGCGCGCAACATCTCGCCCGTCGCCGTGGCCCCGATGAATATGCCGTCAAACATCCAGCTTGCCACACCAACCAGCGGTGCCAGCACCATCCACGGCAAGAAATGGCGGGCAGCGGCGCGCACGTCGGGGGCCGTGGTCATCACGTCAATGATCAGCCCCCCGAAGGCCGCAAAGACCACCGCCAGCGCCACCGCACTGCCCGCAGCCCATCCGGATGTGACAATAGCCGCGCGCCGCACCTGCCCCACCGCCCGCGCGCCCATAGCCTGCCCCACCAACGTTTCGGCGGCAAAGGCAAATCCGTCCAGCGCATAGGCGGTGATCGACAGGAACAGAAGGTTGATCTGGTTCGCCGCCAGTTGCACGTCGCCAAAGCCCGCGCCCAGAAACAGGAATGTCGTGAAACTGGCCTGCAACAACACCGACCGCAGCATGATGTCGCGGTTCACCAGCACCATCCGCCGCAGTGCTGTCGCATCGCGCAACCGTGCCAGTGCCGGGGCCAAAGCCGCCCCAAACGCATCGCGGCACAGCCACAGGCCCAGCGCCACGCCCGACCATTCGGCGATCAGCGTGGCCACCGCCACCCCCGGCGCGCCCCAGCCAAGGCCCATCACGAACCAGACGTCCAGCGCCACATTCAGCCCGTTCATCCACAACTGCACCACCAGCACCGCCCGCGTGCGTTCAACCGCGATCAGCCAGCCGGTGATGGCGTAAAGCGAGATTGTGGCCGGCGCGCCCCAGATGCGGATTTGCAGATAGTGATGTGCCAGCGCCTCAACCTCGGCGCTGGCGGGGGCAAGGCGAAAGGCGGCCCAGATCAGCGGCAGTTGCAGCACGATCAGAACCGCCCCCGCCACCCCGCCGATGATCAGCGCCCGCAGCAGAACGGCGGTGCGTTCCGCGCCGGCCCCTGCCCCGTGCGCCTGCGCGGCAAGCCCCGACGTGCCCATCCGCAGAAAGCCGAAAATCCAGTAAAGGCTCGACAGGATGATTGCGCCGATTCCCACCGCGCCGATCGGGGCGGCAAGCCCGATCTGGCCCACAACGCCGGTATCCACCGCGCCCAGCAGCGGCACGGTCGCATTCGACAGCACGATGGGCAGCGCAATCCGCAACACGCGGGCGTGGGTGATGTCAGCCATCGCCGTCGCGCGCGGGCATCAGGAAATGGCCCGTGGCCTGCGCGAACAGCCGCGCGCGGTTGTCTTGCCACGCCTCGACATGAACGCTCGCATAGCGCCGCCCCGACCGGTTGACGCGTGCCCGCGCATAAGCGTCTCGCGGCAGGCCCGACCGCAGGTAATCCACGGTGAAATCAATCGTCTTGGGCAGGGGGGGCAAGGGCGCGTCCGGGCGGGGGGTGGTCTTCTCCATCTCCTCCCAGATCAAAGACCATGACAACTCGATGATCGCCGCCACCTCAAGAAACGCCGCAATCGCGCCGCCGTGCAGGGCTGGAATTGCCGGATTGCCGATCAGGCGGTCGGCAAAGGGCAGAACGGCGGTCAACTCATCGCCGCGCCGGTCAAAGGTTACGCCCAGCCATTTGATATAGGGCACGCCGCCCACAAGCCGTGCCAGCGCTGCATCACGGCGCTGCTTGACCACCTGCACGGGTTCGGGTTGCGGGCGGATCATGCGCCTGCCCCCTGTTTCGCAGGCCGTTCCAGCGTGAACGCACCCGTCGCCGCCGCAACCGGGCGGTCGCGATCATCGTCAAAGGCGGTGACGCGGGCAAACGCGACCGACCGGGTAACGTGATAGCACAAAGCCTCGGCCACGATCCTTTGACCGGGGGTCGCCGGGCGCATGTAGTCAATGCGCAGGTCAATCGTCGCGGTGGCAAGGGGCGCTGTCGGATGGCTCATCACCGCCGCCCCCGACGCTGTATCCATCAGCGCCGACACCGCACCGCCATGGATGACCCCGGTCGCCGGATCGCCGATAAACGCCGGATCATAGGGCATCGAGACCACGGCAAAGCCGCCCTCCACCTGATCAAGCCGCATCGCCAATGCGCGCGAATGCGGCAATGCGTCGATGAATTGCCGTGCCAGTTTCAGAACATCGACCATACCGCCCCCGATCCTTGCCGCCATAATCCCCGTTCCGCCCGCCCCCGCAAGCGCATTGCGCGGTTGTGACTTCGGCCGATGCACGCTTATGTTGCAATATGCCGCATCTTGCGCCTAACGTCGCAGGGTGGAGGACAGCGCAATGACCGAGGTTCGCCTCAGCTTCAAGGAAATGTGTTCTCGGTTCGAGGTGACGCCGCGCACGTTGCGCTATTACGAATACATCGAACTTCTGGAACCCGAAAAAGACGGCCGGTCGCGGTTTTACGGGGCGCGCGAAATTGCCCGCATGACGCTTATCCTGCGCGGCAGGCGCTTTGGCTTTTCGCTGGAGGAAATTCGCCAGTGGTTGCTGATCTACCGCCAGAAGGGCACCGAGGCGCAAGACCGCGCATTGATCGAACTGGCCGACCGGCAACTGGCGGAACTGGAGCGGCAAAGGGCTGACCTCGACACTACGATCGCCGATCTCAAAACCCTGCGCAGCCAGACGCTGGGCGAAAAGTGAACTTCGCGCAGGTGCGAAAGTTACGCAAAATCGGAACAGGCTTTCAGGTCATTTCGCGCCGGGTGAATTGACGTGACGTTACAGTCACGTCACCCGCACAGACTCTGGTAAGTAGACCGAAGGGTTCGCATTTAGGCTTGAAGCAAAGATGCGAGACAATGATGACCAATGATGTGCTGACGATCCGCCAGATGTGCGACACCTTCGATGTGACCCTGCGTACCCTGCGGTTTTACGAGTCCAAAGAGCTGCTTTTTCCGATTCGCCAGGGCACCCGGCGGCTGTTCACACGGCGCGACCGGGCGCGCATGAAACTGATCCTGCGGGGCAAACGCTATGGCTTCAATCTGGAAGACATCCGCCAGCTTCTGGATATGTACGACCGCGACCGCGACGAGATCGCGCAGATTGCGCGCGGGCAGGAAGTCGCCGCCAGCCGCCTTGCTCAGATGGAGGCTGAACGCGCCGAGCTTGACACCTCTATCGCCGAACTGAAGGCGCAGATGGCCTGGGCGGATGGAATGATAAAGGCGGGACGCAAAACCGCCGCCGAATGACTGCCGACGAATGACTGCGACAAAGACCTGAGGGAGAGACCGATGCCGACCTACACCGCCCCCGTCAAAGACATGCAGTTCGTGCTGCATGAGGTATTGAACATCACCGGGTCCGACGTTCCGGGCTACGCTGATCTGGACGAAGGCTTTACCTCGGCTGTGCTGGAAGAGGCGGGCAAGGTCGCGCGTGACGTGCTGGCCCCCCTGAATGCCAGCGGCGACCGTGAAGGCTGTCATCTGGAAAACGGCGTCGTGCGCACGCCAAAGGGGTTTGATGTGGCCTTCAAGGCCATGAAAGACGGCGGCTGGACGGCGCTGGACTGCGACCCCGACTATGGCGGGCAGGGTCTGCCCTACCTGATGGGCACGGCGGTGGGCGAGATGTTCGTTTCGGCGAACATGGCGTTCAACATGTATCAGGGCCTGACCCACGGCGCTTATTCCGCCATCCATGTGCATGGCACGGATGCGCAAAAGGCCACCTATCTGCCCAAGATGGTGTCGTGCGAGTGGACCGGCACGATGAACCTGACCGAACCCCATTGCGGCACCGATCTGGGCCAGATGCGCACCAAGGCCGAACCGCAAGACGACGGCAGTTACAAGATCACCGGGCAGAAGATCTTCATCTCGGCGGGCGAGCATGATCTGGCCGACAACATCATCCATCTGGTGCTCGCCAAGGCGCCGGGCGGCGGCGAAGGCACCAAGGGCATCAGCCTGTTCATTGTGCCGAAATTTCTGGTGAATGAAGACGGCTCGCTTGGCGCACGCAATGCGGTCACGGTCGGCAAGATCGAAGAAAAGATGGGCATCCACGGCAATGCCACCTGCGTGATGAACTATGATGGCGCAACCGGCTGGCTGCTGGGCGATCTGCACAAGGGCATGCGTGCGATGTTCACCATGATGAACGAGGCGCGTCTGGGCGTGGGCCTGCAAGGTTATGCTGTGGCCGAGGCCGCCTATCAAAACGCGCTGGCCTATGCCAAAGACCGCCTGCAGGGCCGCGCGGTCACGGGGGCCGAAAATCCCAAAGGCCCCGCCGATCCGCTGATCGTGCACCCCGATATCCGCCGCAACCTGATGGAGCAGAAAAGCTTTGTCGAAGGCGCGCGGGCGTTTACCTTCTGGGGCGCGCATCTGATTGATCGCTCGACCCGGATGGGCGACGCCGAGGCAGAGGGGATGATCTCGCTGCTGACCCCGGTGATCAAGGGTTTTCAGACCGACAAGGGCTTCGAGATGGCGGTGAATGCCCAGCAAGTGTTTGGCGGGCATGGCTATATCGAGGAATGGGGCATGTCGCAATTCGCCCGCGACGCCCGCATTGCCCAGATCTATGAGGGCGCGAACGGCGTGCAGGCGCTGGACCTTGTGGGCCGCAAGCTGGCCGCCGACGGTGGCAAGCATGTGATGGCATTCTTTGACATGGTCAAAGGCTTCATCAAGGAAAACGAAGGCGACGAACGGCTGAAACCGGGGTTCCTTGAGCCGCTGAAGAGGGCCTCGAAAGACATGCAGACGGCGGGAATGTTCTTCATGCAGAACGGCATGAAGAATCCGAATGCAGCCCTGTCGGGATCGTATGATTTCATGCATCTGATGGGCCATGTTTGCCTTGGCCTGATGTGGGCGCGGATGGCCAAAGCGGCCTACGCAGCGCTGGACGCCGGAGCCTCGGACCGCGATTTCTACGAGGCGAAAATCGCGACCGGCCGGTTCTACATGGCGCGCCAACTGCCCGCGACGGGCATGCACCTTGCCCGGATCGAAACCGGTGCGGATACGGTGATGGCGCTGGCGGCCGAGGCGTTCTAGGATCAAACGGGGCGGGGTCCACTCCGGTTCTGGCGAACCGGCCCGGGCCCGCCCCTTCCCCGCCGTTCCGCCCTTGGCCCCGGCTGCAAAGGACAAGATCCGTGCCTAAACGCTTTCGCCTGACCCGCCGCTTTCCGGTTGCCATGACAGAAGACGGCTACCGCCGCCTGAAACGCTTTGCGACCGAAGCGGGCCTTGATGAGGGCGAGGCGCTGTCGTTTCTGTTCGAAAACTTTTCCAGCGTGATCAACGAAGACAACCTGACCCACCGGATACGGCTGTTCAACGCGGAACTGGAGGCGCGCAAGACATGAAAGCGGGCCCTGCTGCATTTGCGAAGGCTGAGTATTTGGGCAAAAATGAAGTCCAAAGGCAGGCTTGGGATGCGCCCCGGTCAGGGAGCCGGTCCAGCGCATGTGAGAGCTTCACGCAAGACCGGGGCGACTTCACCTTTGATGGTCATCGGCTCTCCAGCCTGTACCGTACATCTGTTGTGGACGTATCAGAGTTAACACGCCGTTACCCCACGACTTCATTTTTGCAAAAATACTCAAATCCGGCGGTTCAGATGATACCGTCGCGGGAAGGACGCAAATGACCGCGAAACTCTATTGCTTTGGCGAATCCGGCAGCGCCTACAAGGCGGCACTGGCGCTGACTTTGGCGGATATGGAATGGGAACCGGTGTTCGTTGATTTCTTCAACGGCGAGGCGCGCAGCCCGGCCTACAAGGCGATCAACGAAATGGGCGAGGTTCCGGTTCTGGTGGATGGCGACACCACGCTCAGTCAATCCGGCGTCATTCTGGATTATATCAGTTCCAAGACCGGCAAGTTGGGCGGGCGGTCAGCGGCGGAACGGCGCGAGGTTCTGCGCTGGATGTTCTGGGACAATCACAAGCTGTCGGGCACCATCGGCTCGACCAGGTTTCTGATGAATTTCCTGCCCGAGGAAAAGCGCCCCACTGGTGTGATCCCGTTCAATCAGGGGCGGCTGAAGGCGGCCTATACTGTGCTGAACGACCATCTGGCGAACCGCAAATGGGTTGCGGGCGAGGCGATCACGGTCGCGGACCTGTCGTGCTGCGGCTATCTTTATTACCCCGAACCTTTCGGGTTCGCCCGCACAGACTGGCCCCACATAGACCGCTGGCTTGACGCCATTGCAGCCCAGCCCGGCTGGGCGCACCCGTATGACATGATGCCCGGCAAACCATCCGACCGGGCCTGAGGAGGATACCATGCAAGACGCCTACATCTACGACGCAATCCGCAGCCCGCGCGGTAAGGGGCGGCCTGATGGCAGCCTGCACGAGGTCACGTCGGTGCAGCTTTCGGCGCGTATTCTTAATGCGCTCAAGGCTCGCAACAACCTTGAGGGCCACGCGGTCGAGGATGTGATCTGGGGCAATGTCACGCAGGTGGGCGAACAGGGCGGGTGTCTGGCGCGGTCTGCCGTGCTGGCCTCTGACCTTGATCAGTCAATCCCCGGCCTTGCGATCAACCGCTTTTGTGCCTCGGGAATGGAGGCGGTAAACATTGCCGCCAATCAGGTGCGCGGCGGGGCCGGTGATGGTTATATCGCGGGCGGGGTCGAGATGATGGGCCGTGTGGCGATGGGCAGCGACGGGGCGGCGATTGCCGTGGACCCCGGCCTAGCGATGAAGACCTATTTCGTCCCGCAGGGCATCTCTGCCGATATCATCGCCACCGAATACGGCTTTACCCGCGATATGGCCGATGCTTTGGCGGTGGAGTCGCAGCGCCGCGCGATTGCGGCCTGGAAAGACGGACGGTTTGCGAAATCGGTAGTCGAGATCACCGATCAGAATGGCCTTACCATTCTGAACCACGATGAATACATCCGCCCCGGCACCGACATGCAATCGCTTGGCGCACTGAAAGCCGCATTCAAGGATATCGGCGAGGCGATGCCCGGTTTCGACAAGATTGCGATGATGAAATACCCGCATCTGGAACGGATTGAGCATGTGCATACGGCGGGCAATTCCAGTGGCATCGTGGATGGATCGGCCGCCGTTCTGATCGGCAACAAGGAATTCGGCATCCGCCACGGCCTGACGCCTCGCGCGCGCATCCGGGCCACGGCAAAGATCGGCACCGATCCGACGATCATGCTGACCGGGCCGGTTCCGGTGACCGAGAAAATCCTTGCCGACAACGGCATGAAGATCACCGATCTTGATCTGTTCGAGGTGAACGAGGCCTTTGCCGCCGTCGTTCTGCGCTTTCAGCAGGCGTTCGATGTGGACCCGGCGCTTGTCAACGTGAATGGCGGGTCCATCGCGATGGGGCATCCCTTGGGTGCCACCGGGGCGATGATCATCGGCACGCTGCTGGACGAATTGGAACGGTCGGACAAGACGATGGGTCTGGCCACGCTATGCATCGCGTCGGGCATGGGGGCCGCCACGATCATTGAGCGAGTTTGAGATGCCGGTCATTGATCAGACCCGTTGCCCGGTGAAAACCGGCTCGATCTATCCCGAACCTTATGCCAGCCAGATGGCCGGGCGGTCCTCGCTGCGGCTGGGCGATACGGGCGGGCTGACGCAATTCGGCGCGAATATCGTCATCCTGCAACCCGGTGCGAAGTCCAGCCTGCGGCACTGGCATCTGAACGAAGATGAATTCGTGATGGTGACGCAAGGCATCTGCACGCTGGTACAGGACGCTGGCGAAACACAGATGCACCCCGGCGATTGCGCGGCCTTTCCGGCGGGCGACAGCGACGGGCATCATTTCCTGAACAATACGCAAGCCGAAGCGCGGTTTCTGGTGATCGGCAGCCGCGCCCCGCGCGAGGTTGCAACCTACAGCGACGTGGATCTGCGCGTCGAAATGGGCGGCGGCACGGCGCGCTTTACCTACCATGACGGCACCGACTGGACCGGGCCGCGCTGAAAACATTTCTAGATTCCGGGGCAACGCGCCCCAAGCGGAGGACACGATATGACCGATTTCACCTATGCCACCGATGCCGACGGCGTTGTCACGATCACCTGGGATGTGGCCGCCAAGTCGATGAACGTGATGTCGCAGGCGGGCTTTATCGAGCTTGACGGGATGATCGACCGCGCTTTGGCCGATAGCGCCGTCAAGGGCGTGATCATCACGTCCGGCAAAAAGGATTTTGCGGGCGGGATGGACCTGAACGTCATCGCAAAGATGCGCAATGATGGCGGGGCCAAGGGCATTTTCGACGGCGTGATGGGCATGCACGCGATCCTGCGCAAGATCGAACGCGCCGGCATGGACCCAAAGACGCTGAAAGGCGGCAAGCCCATCGTGGCCGCCCTGCCCGGCACCGCGCTGGGCATCGGGCTGGAAATCCCGCTGGCCTGCCACCGCATCTTTGCGGCTGACAACCCACGCGCCAAGATCGGCCTGCCGGAAATCATGGTCGGCATCTTTCCGGGCGCAGGTGGCACGACACGGCTGGTGCGCAAGATGGGCGCGATGATGGCCGCACCGTTCCTGCTGGAGGGGAAACTGTCCGACCCCAAGGCCACCAAGATGGCCGGGATCGTGGATGAGGTCGTCGCCCCCGAAGCACTGCTGACCCGCGCGAAGGAATGGGTTCTTGCCGCAACCGATGCCGATCTGGTCAAACCCTGGGATGCCAAGGGCTACAAGATGCCCGGTGGCGCGCCCTATCAACCGGCGGGGTTCATGACGTTTGTCGGTGCCTCGGCGATGGTGCATGCTAAGACCTTTGGTGTCTACCCGGCGGCCAAGGCATTGCTGTCGGCGGTCTATGAAGGTGCCCTCGTGCCGTTTGATACCGCCCTGAAGATCGAAGCGCGCTGGTTTACATCCGTGCTGATGAACCCGTCGTCATCGGCCATGATCCGCAGCCTTTTCATCAACAAAGAGGCGCTGGACAAAGGCGCCGTCCGCCCCGCCGCCCCGGATCAGTCGGTCAAGAAAGTCGGCATCATCGGCGCTGGCATGATGGGGGCGGGCATCGCTTTCGTGTCGGCCAATGCGGGGATCGAGGTCGTGCTGATTGATGCGTCGCAGGCATCAGCCGACAAGGGCCGCGCATGGTCATCCGACAATCTGGACAAGGGCATTCAGCGCAAGAAGGTGACGCCGGAAAAGAAGGCCGAGGTCATGGCCCGCATCACCGCCACCACTGATTACGCGGCCCTTGCAGGCTGTGATCTGATCGTCGAGGCGGTGTTTGAGGATATGAAGGTGAAGGCCGAAGTGACTGCCAAGGTCGAAGCGGCGGTGGGCAAAGATTGCATTTTCGCCACCAACACCTCCACCCTGCCGATCACGGATCTTGCCAAGGCCAGTGCGCGCCCGGATCAGTTCATCGGCATCCACTTCTTCTCGCCCGTCGACAGGATGATGCTGGTCGAGATCATTCGCGGCAAGGCAACGGGGGACCGCGCGGTGGCCAAAGCGCTCGATTTCGTGCGCCAGATCCGCAAGACGCCGATCGTGGTGAATGATGCGCGGTTCTTCTACGCCAACCGCTGCATCATTCCCTATATCAACGAAGGCATCCGCATGGTTGCCGAAGGTGTCGAACCCGCGCTGATCGAGAATGCGGCGAAACTGGTGGGCATGCCCCTGGGGCCGCTGCAACTGGTCGATGAGACGTCGATTGATCTGGGCGTCAAGATCGCAAAGGCGACCAAGGCCGCGATGGGCGACGCCTATCCGGATGGTGCTGTGGATGAGGTTTTGTTCTGGATGGCCGATCAGGGCCGGATGGGAAAAAAGGCGAATGCCGGGTTCTATGCCTATGATGCGGCGGGAAAACGCACCGAACTGTGGGAGGGTCTGGCCCCGCAATACCCGGTGACCGATGCGCAGCCCGAATTGACGCAAGTGCAGCACCGCCTGTTGATGGCGCAAGTGCTGGAGGCGGTACGCGCGCTGGAAGACGGCGTGCTGATGGACATCCGCGAGGGCGATGTCGGCGCAATCCTTGGCTGGGGCTTCGCCCCGTGGTCGGGCGGGCCGTTCTCATGGCTTGACATGATCGGCGCGGGGTGCGCGGTTGAAATCTGCGACGCGCTGACCGCCGCGCACGGCGCGCGGTTCACTACGCCCGCCCTGTTGCGCGAGATGGCGGCCAAGGGCGAGACGTTCTACTCCCGCTTTGCGCCTCAGAAAAAAGCGGCCTGATTGCCCGGCGACCCTGCCACCCGCAGGGCCGCACCCGCGTCCTCGGCCATCAGACAGGCAATGCGGCGTCGCGCCTGCTCCAACGGCAAACCGGACGCCGCCGCACCAACCTGCGCGCCACGGGCGATCCGCAGGAAACACGCATCAGGCAAATCTAGACGGTAGCGGGGCAGACGACTGTGCTGACGCTCGACCTCAACCCCGCGCCAGCCGATCAGGGCTGCGGCCGGAACGATCAGCCGATCGTCGATCAGACACAGCGAAACATCCGGCAACACGGCAAGCGCATCAAGATTTCCGACAACCCGCGTCGGAACCCGTATCGGCCAATGCAGATGCGGCAGGATCTGCGCTGCAATCGCCACGTCAAAGCGCAAGACTGCCCGCAAACGCCGCGCACCGCGATCGGTCAGAACAGCATCGCCGGCGCGCAGGTGTTCGACCTGCCGCCATCCGCCGGGTGTGGCAACCGGCGTTCCTGCCAGTACCATGACCCCGGTCATTGCCCCATCCATGACCATTCAACGCCCTGCAATCAAAAGCCCCCCGGCCCTGAACAATCAACCTACACGCAAGAGTTGCGGGATTTCGGGTGGCGATGCGGCAAATCCGGGGCAAATGCTTTGAATTTTCAGCAATTTTTCGAAAAATCATTAAAGCCATAGCCAAAGCGGGCGATATCTTCGGCGCAGATATCGGCAAGCACCGCCGAATCCCGGTCGGTATAGTACCCGCGCCAATCACGCGTGCGCGCAGACGCATTGGCACCGGCAAGCGGTGTGACACGAAACCCCAGATGCGCCCCGAACGGGGCGAGGTCGGCCTCAAGATGCTCCAGCCGCGCGTAAAGACTACAGCGTTCCAGCCCGCACGCATCACGCATATAGGCGGCGGCAGGCCAGAGGCGCAGGCTGGTTGCGGTCTGCGGATCATTGAGAAACCCGCTGAAATCAAGCGATTTTGCAAGACCTACGGCGGGATGCGAAAAACTCTGCATCCGCAGCCAATGATAATAGCTGACCACCCGGTCCCACGGGTTGCGCACAAGGGTCAGCGTGAACCAGCCGGCCAGATCAACGGCACTTACCACGCCATCAATATCGGCAAGAGTAGAGTGTTTCCAAAGCCGCCCGGCCGGTTGCAGGTCGTTCAACCGACGCCGCCGCGCGCGCGCCTTGGGCGTATCGCCGATCAGGATATCATCGCGCATTGCCCGCGCCTCCAGCGCCAGAGTCAACGCCGTGCCCCCCGTCTTGGGAATATGCACAAAAACAAACCGCCGCCCGCGCGAGATGATCATGCGCCGCAGCCGGCAAGGGGCAGCCGCCCTCGGGGGCATCGAGCCCCCTCGTCCGGCGCTGACGCGGATTGCACCGCAGTGGACGCTCTGATCATGCGGCTTTCATTTTGATCTAAATATCCCCGCCGGAGGCTTCTTCTTTCTTGATCAGCAAGATTTTTCTGGCCTCTGGCGGGGATATTTCTGTCAAAATGAAAGGGCAAGATCGGGGTCAGGCGACGGCCTTTCAGAAGAGTTTTCCGCCATCGGGCACATTGTGGCCGGGACCGATCAGCACAACCTCGCCCACCGCATCCGGAACGCCAAGGACCAGCACTTCGGACAGCACCTTGCCGATCTGGCGGGGCGGAAAGTTCACGACGGCAAGCACCTGCCGCCCGATCAGACTTTCCGGAATGTAATGCGCGGTGATCTGGGCAGAAGAGCGTTTTTCGCCAATATCGCCGCCGAAATCGACCCAGAGTTTGAAAGCTGGCTTGCGCGCCTCGGGGAAAGGCTCGGCGCGGGTGATGGTGCCGACGCGGATGTCAAGTTTGGCGAAATCGTCATACGTGATCATTTTCCAAGCTCGCGTCCACGGTCCGCCGCCGCCTTGACCGCACGCGCAAGCAAGGCCGGGAAGCCGGTTTCGGCGTGCATCAGCACCGCAAGGGCTGCGGCGGTGGTGCCGCCGGGAGAGGTCACGTTGATGCGCAATTGCTCGGCCGATTCAGGCGCGCGGTGGGCGAGTTCGCCGGCACCCGTCACCGTGGCGCGGGCGAGTTGCATCGCGAGGTTTTCGGGCAGGCCTTGCGCTACGCCGGCGGCCGCCAGCGCCTCGATCAGGTGAAAGACGTAGGCGGGGCCGGAGCCCGAGACACCGGTCACTGCATCCATCTGATCCTCACCGTCCAGCCGTACAACCTGACCTACGGCGGTAAGCAGCGTCTCGGCCAGAGTCAGATCATCGGGGGTGGCGTGGGGGTTGCCGATAATCGCCGTGATGCCGCGCCCGACGGCGGCGGGGGTATTGGGCATGGCACGGATGATCGGGGTATTCGCACCGAGAACCGTCTCATAGGATGCGATCGTGACGCCAGCCGCGACCGTCAGCACCAGCGTGCCGCCGCCACCATAGCCCGCAAGTGTGGGCAGCGCGTCGGCCATCATCTGCGGCTTGACCGCCACCAGAACGACGGCCGGGGCGGAGGGCAGCGCCGCGTTCAGATGCAGGCCCTTTGCCGCCAGCCGTTTCAGCCAATCGGACGGGTTCGGGTCCACCACCCAGACCGACGAAAGCGCCAGACCGCGCGCAAGCCAGCCCTCCAGCATGGCCGACCCCATCTTGCCGCAGCCCAGAAGCACCAGCCCGGCGCGGTTGATCTTGTCCAGTTGCATCAGCGCCCCCTTGGTTTGGGAGGCAGGTTAGGCGCGACCGTAGGCCTCGGCAATGGCGACTTTCATCGCATCGGCGGGAGAGTGGTTGGCCCAGGCGACCATCTGGAACGCCGGATAAAAGCGTTCTGCCGCCATCACCGCCGACCCGATCAGGTGGTCGATCTGTTCGCTGCAGGCGATCTGCCCGCCCGACAGCACCAAGCCGTAGCGCCAGACCATCAGCTTTTGCTCGGTCCAATAGGTGAAGGCACCGGTCCAGACCATGTCGTTGCAGCGGTTCAGAACATCATAAAGCTCGCCCATGCGCTCGGCCGGGGGCTCCATCTCAAACGTGCAGATCAGGCGCAGCGTCTCATCCTGTGCCGACCAGGCAAGGGTCAGCGAATAGGTTCGCCATTGCCCCTCGACCGCCATGGCGATCTGATCGTCGGTGACGCGGTCAAACTCCCACGCGTGGTGTTCGGCCAGCGTTTCGACGATGTCGATCGGGTGGATCTCGTCTGATGCGAGGTATTCTTCGGTTAATGACATTGCCCGGCCTCTTTATGAAGTCTCTGGCGGGGGTGAACCCACAAGGGACTGGGTGTCTGGCAAGGTACGGCGTTGCCTGACACCGCCCTTACTAGATATGGTGTGCCAGAAGCGAAACCCTGTAAAGTGATTTCTGTTTGAAGTTTCTGTGCATAAGTCGATATTGCCCGGAAAAGCACAAAAGCCTGCGCGTGGCGCGGCAGAGGAGCGCCCCGATGACCGACGCGAACCCAGAACGCTATTTCCTGTATCATTCCATTGGGCAATATCCGGGCAAGACCGCCGATCTGGCAGCGGCGATGACTGAGATGGCGGCGCATTGGGGCCGGGCCGATGATGGCCAGTGGGGCTATGCGCTGACCAAACGCGCCGATTTCATTGACCGCTGGCGCACCATTCTGAACGCGCCGACCGGCACCGTGACCACGACGGAAAGTGTGACGGCGGGGTTTTCGGCGCTGCTCGGGGCGTTGCCGGGTGCGGCCTTGCGCGGCAAGCGGGTGCTGGTCGCCGCCGATTGCTTTCCGTCGATGCATTTTCTGCTGGCAGGCTTGCAGGAACGGATGGGCTTTACTCTAGACACCGTGCCCTTGAGGCAAGGCACCGGCTGGGTGGAGGAGGACGATTTTCTGAGCCGCTGGGATAGCGATGTCGGGCTGGCGCTGCTGACTTGGGTGTCGTCAACCAGTTCGCACCGGATTGATCTGGCGCGGATGGTGGCGCACGGGCGCACGCAGAGCAGTCTGGTGGGCGTTGACATCACGCAAGCGGCGGGGCTTTTGCCGTTTGACGCAATGAACCCTGCCGTGGATTTTACCCTGTCGACCAGCCTGAAGTGGATGTGCGGCACGCCGGGGGCGGGGATCTTGCATGTGGCCAAAGGGCTGATCGCGCAGTGCCAGCCCACCCTGCGCGGCTGGTTCAGCCAGCCGAATCCGTTTTCATGGGCGCTGGATAAGTTCGAGTTCGCGCCCGACATCCGCCGCTTTGATCACGGCACACCGGGGGTCATGGCGGCGCTGGCGTCTTTGCCCGCGCTGGAGTGGCACGCAGCGCAGGATCATGCGGCGATGGCGGCGCATAACGCGGCACTGTCGGCCCGGATACTGGACGGGGTGACGGCGCTTGGCCTGCCCCTCGCCAGCCCGCGCGACCCTGCGGCGCGCGGCGGGTCGATCATGCTGGCCCTGCCTGTAGAGGTGCCTGCGGTTTCGGTGCTGGAGGCGTTCCGGCAGAATGGTATTCACGCCGACGCCCGCAGCCAGACCTTGCGTCTGTCACCGGGGGTGGTGACGACGGCGGCGGGGGTGGATGCGATGTTGGAGGTGCTGGCGCGCGCTGCGGGGCGGTAGTTGACGACCGCTATGGCCACACGGATTGAAGCGGACACGATCCACTCACAATAATATCGCCTCACATATGCGCGATGACAGGCGGATAAAAGAGCGCCCCCCTACCCCTTCGCCTCCAGCGCTGCGATCCGCGCCGACAGCGCCTCATTTTCTTCGCGCGCCTTTTGGGCCATTGCACGCACAGCGTCGAATTCCTCGCGCGTTACGAAATCACGGTCGGCCATCCAGCGGTCGACAAGGCTTTTCATCGCCGTCTCGGCCTCGGTCTTGGCACCTTGGGCCACACCCATCGCGTTGGTCATCAGTTGCGAGATGTCGTCGAAAATCTTGTTGCGGGTTTGCATGGTATATTCCTTTTTCTTGCCCCCAATATGGGCCAGCCGGGGCCGCAAAACAAGGCGACCCGATGTCTGGTTGACAAGCGGCGCGTGGCCCCCGACAAGCCATCCCAATCCAAGGAAGCCGCATGTCCTATATCCCCTTCCCCGACCTGTCGCCCTTTGTCTTTCCAAGCCCCGTGTTCGGGTTCCAGATTCCGCTGCGCTGGTATGCGCTGGCCTATATTGCGGGCTTGCTGATCGGCTGGCGGCTGGTGCTGGCCGCGGTGCGCAGCCCGCGTCTGTGGCCCGGCAAACCACCGATGAACGCCGAGCAAGTGGAATCGCTGCTGACATGGGTGATCCTTGGGGTCATTTTTGGCGGGCGGCTGGGCTATGTGATCTTTTACGATCCGCTGACCTATCTGGCGAACCCCTTGGGCGTTTTGCAGGTCTGGCAGGGCGGCATGTCGTTTCACGGCGGCTTTGCCGGGGTTTGTGCGGCACTTTATCTATTCTGCCGCAAGAACGGCGTGCCCCTGTGGTCGGCTGCCGACCTTCTGGCGATGGCCACGCCGCCGGGCCTTTTGCTGGGCCGGCTTGCGAATTTCGTCAATGCCGAGTTGTGGGGCCGCCCGACCGATCTGCCTTGGGGTGTGGCCTTTCCGGGCGAACATGCGCAAACCTGTGAAGGTATCGTCGGCATCTGTGCCCGTCACCCCAGCCAGCTTTACGAGGCCGCGATGGAGGGGCTCATTCTGGGCGCGCTCCTTTTGTATCTGGTCTGGCGGCGCGATTGGCTGCGCTGGCCGGGGCGCGCGACGGGGCTTTTCTTTGCGGGCTACGGCCTTGCGCGGTTTGCGGTGGAATTCGTGCGCCAGCCGGATGCGCAATTCATTACTCCGGGCAATCCGTTGGGTCTGGCGTATCACATCGGCGGATGGGGGCTGACGATGGGACAAACGCTGTCCCTGCCGATGATCGCCATCGGGCTGTGGCTCCTTCTGCGGGCGCGGCCCCTTGCGGCCAATGACCCCGCTTGAGACGCTGCTGATCCGGCGGATCACGGCCACCGGGCCGATCACGCTGGCCGATTACATGGCCGACTGCCTGCTGCACCCTGAGCATGGCTATTACACCACGCGCCCCCCGTTTGGTGCCGAAGGTGATTTCACAACTGCGCCCGAGATCAGCCAGATGTTCGGCGAACTGGTGGGCCTTGCCCTTGCGCAAAGCTGGCTGGATCAGGGTGCGCCTGCGTTTACGCTGGCCGAGATCGGGCCCGGTCGTGGCACGTTGATGGCCGATATCCTGCGCGCCACGCGAGGAGTGCCGGGGTTTCACGATGCGGCGCGGGTGGTGCTGGTCGAGGCCTCGCCCCGGCTTCGGGCTTTGCAGGAAAAGGCGCTGGCGGGCCATCCGGTCGCGTGGTGTGACACGGTGGAGGCCCTGCCGGATACGCCCCTGTGGCTGGTCGCCAACGAGTTTTTCGATGCCCTGCCGATCCGCCAGTTCACCCGTGCAGGCGACGGCTGGGCCGAAACGATGGTCGGCGCGCAGGGCGATGCGCTGGTCTTTGGACGGGCGGCCCCCACCTCCCTTGCCACCCTTGCACACCGGCTGGCAGACACGACAGAGGGCGAGGTGGTTGAACTTTGCCCCGCAGCCGCCGGCGTCATGCGCACCATCGCGCAACGCCTCACTCGCCATGGCGGCGCGGCCCTGATTATCGACTACGGCAGCGGCCCGTCGCGCGGCGATACTTTTCAGGCAGTGCGCGGCCAAGCCTTTGCCGACCCGCTGGCCACGCCGGGGCAGGCTGATCTGACGGCCCATGTGGATTTCGCAGCCCTTGCGGCGGCGGCCCGGCCTTGTGCCACACTTCTTACCGAACAAGGCGCGTTTCTGAGCCGCCTTGGAATTGCGCCAAGGTCAGCGCGGTTGGCTGCGTCACTCACCGACACAGCCCTGGAAAACCACCTCGCCGCAACTCGCCGCTTGACCGACCCTGCGGAAATGGGTTCGGTGTTCAAAGTGCTGGCGTTGCATGCGCCCGGAACGCCGCCCCCACCGGGAATGACCGATGCTTGAGATTTTGACCAGCGACGCGCTTGCCCCCCTGCGCCACGGGTTCTTTACCCGCAAGGGCGGGGCGTCGTCGGGCATCTTTCACGGGCTGAACTGCGGCCCCGGATCGACCGACCTGTCCGAGGTTGTGGCGATCAACCGCACGCGGGTGGCACAGGCGATGGGGGTCGCGCCCGATCATCTGGTAACGTTGCATCAGGTACATTCGGCCGATGTGCTGCATGTCACCGCCCCCCCGAACGGCGGCGCCCGCCCCAAGGCCGACGGCATGGTGACGGCGACGCCGGGTCTGGTGCTGGGCGTGCTGACCGCCGATTGCCAGCCGGTGCTGTTTGCCGACGCCGCAGCAGGGGTCATCGGTGCGGCTCATGCGGGCTGGCGCGGCGCGAAAGCGGGCGTGCTTGAAGCCGTGCTGGACGCGATGCAGGGTCTGGGTGCGCAGCCGGGTCGGATCACCGCCATCATCGGCCCCACCATCAGCCAGCGCAACTACGAGGTCGGCCCCGAGTTTCTGGAGGCTTTTGTCGATGACGACCCGCAATCCGCGCGGTTCTTTGCAGGCGGCACTGGCGAGCGTGCGATGTTCGATCTGCCCGGTTACAGCCTTGCGCGGCTGCGTGCGGCGGGCGTAGGTCACGCCGAATGGACGCGCCATTGCACCTATGCCGAGCCGGAGCGATTCTATTCCTTCCGCCGCACCACCCATGCGGGTGAGGCCGATTACGGCAGGCTGATCTCGACCATCCGTCTGTGATCTGGGCGGAAATGCGGCAAAACCCGCCGCGATTTTTGCGCAATTTCGGAAACAGTCCCGCCTGATTGCCGCAGATTATCTGTCCAGAATGAGAAAATCCCGTTGAATTACTGGTGCGGCGGCGCAAGCAGGCCCTGCCCGGAAAAACCGGCATAGCGCCGGAAAAAACATGCTCGTCCGCCAAATCCTTGCCGCATTGCAGGGCCATACCTTCAGCAAGGTTAACGAAAACCACTTTGCGCAGAAGCCGAAGGACAACAGAGATGACAAAAGATCGCCGCTGGTTGAAATCTGCAATCGCCGCCGCCAATGAGCCGCAGGTGGCCATGCCCTGGACCCGCGGCGCCCGCCGCAAGCCCGAGGCGATGAAGACCCTGCCCGCCATTCCGGCCAAACCGCGCGCCCTCGCCGCGCGCTGAACCAGCCAACCATATTGCCAAGACGGGTCGCCTTTCGGCGGCCCGTTTGCATTTGGCGATTCGCTGCATGATCGGCTTCGGCGGGTGGAAATGCCTCAATTCCCGCCCGTTTTGCGCCTTTCCGGAAACAATAACGCGGATTGACAGGAACTGGCCAAGTTACTGACTGAATTAAGAGTAAAGTTTGACGGATTGCCCGGCTTCTGCCACTTTCATTCTCAGCAAGACGATGTGGTGACGGACGGTCGCGGCGCGGTAAGACCCGGTTGGGCACGCCTGATCGTTAATGGCGATACACGGTTAAGGTGGCCCCGGTGCGAACCTCTGCGCACCACTGAAGGGGCCGCCTATCCGTTTTCGGAACCCCGCGCCGGTCCGTTCAGGCGTTTTTCAACAACCGCTCTTCCAGAACATCGAACGGAACCCCCGGCTGATCCTTGGCGCAGCGGATCACCAGACTGGTTTTCACATTCGCCACATTCACCGCGCGCAGCAGATGTTCGGTCAGAAAATTCTGGAAACTGGACAGATCGGGCGACACGCATTTCAGAATGAAATCAATCTCGCCGTTCAGCATGTGACACTCGCGCACCAACGGCCAGTCGCGACAGCGTTGTTCAAACGCCGACAAGTCCGCCTCGGCCTGACTTTGCAGGCGCACCATTGCGAAGACCTGCACCTCGAACCCCAGTTCGCGCGCGTCTATGTCGGCGTGATAGCCCTTGATGAAACCGGCTTCCTCCAGCGTGCGAACCCGGCGCAGACAGGGCGGTGCAGAGATGCCAACCCGGCGGGCAAGCTCCACATTCGTCATGCGGCCATCAGCCTGCAGTTCGGCCAGAATGTGCCGGTCAATCGGGTCCAGTTTGGATATGGCCATATTTCCCCTCGAAACCCTACACTTTTGAAGGGACATTATGTTTTCGCCCCGGTTTGCGCAATATTATTTCACACATGCGCAAGTTTTATTCGCGCGCAGCTTTGCATCAAGGACAGTTCGGGTTTGATGGATTGGGGGCTTTCCGCACCCGTCCGCAGACCTTATATCGGGGCAAACACAGATCGGGGGCATCATGGCCAAGACACGTCACTGCAAGGTTTTGATCATCGGCTCGGGCCCCGCAGGCTATACCGCCGCCGTTTATGCCGCCCGCGCCATGCTGGAGCCGGTTCTGGTGCAGGGCCTGCAACCCGGCGGGCAGTTGACCATCACGACCGAGGTGGAAAACTGGCCCGGCGACACCGAAGTGCAAGGCCCCGATCTGATGGTCCGGATGGAGGAACATGCAAAGGCGATGGGGGCCGAGGTGATCTCGGATTACATCGCCTCGCTTGACCTGTCGCGCCGCCCGTTCACTGCACACGCCGACAGCGGCACGACCTTTACCGCCGATGCGGTTATCCTTGCGACCGGCGCGCAGGCGAAATGGCTGGGTCTTGCGTCCGAGGAAAAGTTCAAGGGCTTTGGCGTATCAGCCTGTGCCACCTGCGACGGCTTCTTTTACCGGGGAAAAGAGGTGGTGGTGATCGGCGGCGGCAATACCGCCGTGGAAGAGGCGCTGTTTCTGACCAATTTCGCCTCAAAGGTGACGCTGATCCATCGGCGCGACAGTCTGCGGGCCGAGAAGATTCTGCAAAACCGGCTTTTTGCGCACCCAAAGGTGCAGGTGATCTGGAACCACGCGATTGACGAAATTCTGGGCACCGAAAAGCCTTTGGGGGTCACGGCCGTGCGCACCCGTGATGTGAACACCGGCACGATCACCGACATTCCCTGCGCCGGGTTCTTTGTGGCCATCGGTCATGCGCCGGCGTCAGAACTGGTCAAGGACCAGTTGCCGCTGCATTCCGGCGGCTATGTGCAGGTCGAGGCGGGATCGACCCGCACCTCCATTCCGGGCGTCTTTGCGGCGGGCGATCTGACCGACCACATCTACCGTCAGGCGGTGACATCGGCAGGCATGGGCTGCATGGCCGCACTGGACGCCGAGAAATTCCTTGCCGCACAAGAGATGGAGTTGAAGGCGGCAGAGTGAACAACTTTGCGCTTGCGGCGGCGAACACGGGCGATCGTTCCAAAACTGCGTGAAACCTGCGTCAATTCCGCCCTATTTTTCCAATCGGCATGCCGTTCCGCTTGAATATCGCCACAATCGCGCGATAGGTGCCCGCGAAATGGCGGGAAACCTCGCCCCCTCTTCGTTTGCAAAGGCCAGTTCATGTCGAACCCCAATCACGCCCCGATCCCGGAGCTTTATGTTTCCTACGAATCCGCACAGAAACTGAAAACCGAAGCCGGCTCCCTGCCGTCCTGGGATCTGACCGCGCGTCAGGTCTGCGATCTGGAACTGTTGATGAACGGCGGCTTCAATCCGCTGAAGGGGTTTCTGACCGAGGCCGATTACGACGGCGTGGTCGAAAACATGCGTCTGGCAAGCGGCGCGCTATGGCCGATGCCGATCACGCTGGATGTATCGGACGCCTTTTCCGAAACGGTTGAACCCGGTCAGGACATCGCACTGCGCGATGCGGAAGGGGTGATTTTGGCCGTGATGTCGGTCAGCGACAAATGGGTGCCCAACAAGGCGCGTGAGGCGGAAAAGGTCTACGGTGCCGACGATCTGGCGCATCCGGCGGTCAATTATCTGCACAACGTGGCGGGCAATACCTACCTCGGCGGGCCGATCATCGGCATCCAGCAGGCTGTGCACTACGATTTCAAGGCACGCCGCGACACTCCGAATGAATTGCGCGCCTATTTCCGCAAGATGGGCTGGCGCAAGGTCGTGGCATTCCAGACCCGCAACCCGTTGCACCGCGCACATCAGGAACTGACCTTCCGCGCCGCGCGTGAGGCACAGGCGAACCTGCTGATCCACCCGGTCGTCGGCATGACCAAGCCGGGCGATGTGGATCACTTTACCCGCGTGCGCTGCTATGAGGCGGTGCTGGATAAATACCCGGCCTCGACCACGCATATGAGCCTTCTGAATCTTGCGATGCGCATGGCTGGCCCGCGCGAGGCGGTCTGGCACGGGCTTATCCGCGCCAACCACGGCTGCACCCATTTCATCGTGGGCCGCGATCATGCCGGGCCGGGAAAGAACTCGGCCGGGCAGGATTTCTACGGCCCCTATGACGCGCAGGTTCTGTTCAAGGAACATCAGGCCGAAATCGGGATCGAGATGGTCGATTTCAAACACATGGTCTATGTGCAGGAAAAGGCACAGTATTATCCGGCGAACGAAGTGCCCGAAGGCACCACGGTGCTGGATATCTCGGGCACCGAACTGCGCCGCCGTTTGCGCGAAGGGATTGATATCCCCGAATGGTTTTCTTTCCCCGAGGTTGTCTCGCAACTGCGCCGCACCTCACCCGCGCGTAACAAGCAAGGGTTCACCGTGTTCTTCACGGGGCTGTCCGGGTCGGGCAAATCCACTATCGCCAACGCTTTGATGGTCAAGCTGATGGAGATGGGCGGGCGTCCGGTGACGCTTTTGGACGGTGATGTGGTGCGCAAGCATCTGTCGTCGGAACTTGGCTTTTCCAAGGAACACCGCGACATCAACATCAAGCGCATCGGCTATGTGGCGTCGGAAATCACCAAAAACGGCGGCATCGCGATTTGCGCGCCGATCGCACCCTACACCGCCACCCGCCGCGCCGTGCGCGAAATGGTTGAGGCGTTTGGCGCCTTTATCGAGGTGCATGTCGCAACGTCGGTCGAGGAATGTGAACGCCGCGACCGCAAGGGCCTGTACAAACTCGCCCGCGAAGGCAAAATCAAGGAATTCACGGGAATTTCAGATCCTTACGAGGTTCCGGCCAAGGCCGAACTGGTGGTCGACACCGAAAATGTTGATGTTGATAACTGCGCGCATCAGGTCATTCTGAAGCTGGAATCGATGGGCCTGATCAAGGGCTGATCCGCCCCTCCCGCAGCATAAAGGCCGCCCCGAACGGGGCGGCCTTTTTCATGTCCTAACCAATCAGCGGGTGCGGATCATCCGCATAAGCAGCCCGTCCTTCAGCACGAACTGATGAAAGATCGCCGCCGCCGCATGGCCCAGCGCAAGAAGCATCATCGCGTTCATCGCGTAGACGTGCCAATCCGCCGTGGCATCCACGCCCCAGAACCAGGTGATAGCCCCCAGCGCCGGAACCGCAATCATCAGCGCGTAAAGTACATAATGCACCACGCCGCCGATTCTGTGCATTACAGAATAGTCCGGCACCTCAGGCACACCCTGCAGGCTGCGCATCACCAGACGCACCAGCACCAGACCCAGCACCGCCATCCCGATCCAGACGTGAACCGGTGCGACCCAGCCCACGACAGGCTTTCCCTCTATGGTGCCATCGAAAATTTCGGGCATCCCTTCACTCAGCACATAGTTTGCGACAATCAACCCGCTGATCAGCCAATGAAGTGTGATCTGCACCCCGCTGTAGTGTTTCTTGACAACCAATTCTGCACCCTTCCGATGACGCACCCGAAAGGGCACTGTTCCTGATGCCTGTTCATCGGCGGGCGAGCTTACAAGGATGCATCTGCGGAATTACATCTTTGTAACCATTGGGCAAACGTCAGTGAACAGCCACCGGGGCCAGATCATTCTGCCGGGCCAGCGCAAAGGCAAGGTCACGGTCTTTCACCAGCGCCAGCCGCTCACCATCGGGGCGGTGCAGGGCATAAAGCGTCTCGATCCCCTCGGCCTGTTCCTGAATGTCATCAGGCAGGTCGATCACGGCGACGGGGCGGATATAGACGATTTGCGACAGATCCTCGGAAAAGCCTTTGAATTTCGTCTGCATGGTCTACTCCTTTTCGATCCGGGTGGTGTGCATGGCGGATTTCCCGCCTGATCCGCTGTTGATCTTGATGGTCTGCACCACAGTTTCGGGCACGGTGCGGCGCAAATCTATGTGCAAAAGGCCATGTTCCATCTCGGCCCCCGCAACCTCAACGCCGTCGGCCAGCACGAAACTGCGCTGAAAGGCACGAGCCGCAATGCCACGGTGCAAAAACATACGCTCGCCCTCATCCTCGGCCTGTCGGCCGCGCACCACAAGTTGGCGGTCCTCCAGCGTGATCGCAAGTTCGCCTTCGCGAAAGCCCGCGACAGCCAGCGTGATGCGGTATGCGTGGTCTGACACGGCTTCGATATTGAAGGGCGGATAGCCATCGCCTGCCGATTTGGCGGTGCGTTCAACCAGCCGTTCAAGCTGTTCAAAGCCCAGCAGATAGGGATGGGCCGCGAAGGTCAGTTTCGTCATCCGTATGTCCCCGGTTACAAGCGACAGGTGGGCGGGCCTTTCACGAAAGCACCCGATAAGCTGGAATATGGGGTCGAAGTCGGTGACGCACAAGACCCGCGCATCGCTGACATTGCTTGCAGAATTTTCCCACAGCGCCGGGAATCTCGTTATATTCTGCTCCGGACTGCGCCACGACTCATAAAAAGAAGACGCCTATGAACGCCTCAATGGAAATGAACCACGAAGAGGTGCTGCGCATCCGCCTGCAGGTCTTGCAGCGCGAACACCGCGATCTGGACGAGGCGGTTCATGTGCTGGAAACACAAGGGCGGCCCGATCCGCTGACGCTGCGGCGGCTGAAAAAGCAGAAACTGGCGCTCAAGGACATGATCGTGAAAATCCAGGACCAGTTGATCCCTGATATCATCGCCTGAACGCTCAAAGCGTCTTTCGGCAGCGCGTCTTGCCCCTGCCCATCCCGCCGCTATAGTGCGCGCGGGGCAGCGAAAGGGCGCAATATGGTACAGGTCGGCATCATCATGGGAAGCCAGTCTGACTGGCCGACAATGAAGGAAGCGTCGCTTGTGCTTGATGCGCTTGGCGTGGCGTGGGAAGCCAAGATCGTCTCGGCACACCGCACCCCGGACCGGCTATGGGATTATGGCAAGACGGCTGTGGATCGCGGCCTGCAGGTGATCATCGCAGGCGCGGGCGGGGCGGCACATCTGCCCGGCATGATGGCGTCAAAAACCCGGCTGCCGGTGATCGGCGTGCCGGTGCTGACACAGGCTCTGTCGGGCGTGGACAGCCTGTATTCGATCGTGCAGATGCCGCGCGGTTATCCGGTTGCGACGATGGCGATTGGCGCTGCGGGTGCCGCAAATGCGGGGCTGCTGGCGGCGGGAATACTGGCCCTGTCGGATGCCGGACTGGCGCAGCGGCTGGACCAATGGCGCGCGGACCTTTCCGCCTCGATCCCGGATGCACCGCAGGATGTCTGAACCTCTGGCCCCCGGCAGCACGATCGGAATTCTGGGCGGCGGCCAGTTGGGCCGGATGCTGGCCGTGGCCGCGTCGCGCCTTGGCTACCGCAGCCATGTGTTCGAGCCCGGCGCCGACGCCCCCGCCGCCGACGTGGCCCACCGCACCACGACCGCCCGGTATGACGATACGGCGGCCCTTGCAGCCTTTGCCGAAAGCTGCGCGGTCGTCACCTATGAGTTCGAGAATATCCCGACGGCCGCGCTTGACACCATCGAGGCGATCCGCCCCCTGCACCCCAACCGCCGCGCGCTGGCCATTAGTCAGGACCGGATTGCGGAAAAGGAATTCCTGACCGGTCTTGGCCTGACCTGCGCGCCCTATGCCCTTGTGCGCAACACGGCAGATCTGGAAACAGCACTGCGGTGGATCGGCACCCCTGCCATCCTGAAAACCACCCGGCTGGGCTATGACGGCAAAGGGCAGGCGCGGCTGAACGCACCCCGGGACGCGCCCGAAGCACTGGCCGCAATGAACGGCGCCGAGGCAGTGCTGGAAGGTTTCGTAGACTTTGAGTGCGAGATTTCCGTGATTGCCGCCCGCACCGCTGCCGGGGCCGTATCGGCCTATGACCCGGGCGAGAACGTGCACCGCGCGGGCATTCTGCACACCACCACCGTGCCCTCCACTCTGCCCCCCGCCCGCTGCCGCGATGCTGTGCTGATCGCGGCCCGCATCCTGACAGCGCTTGAATATGTCGGCGTGATGGGGGTCGAACTTTTCGTGACCAAAGCGGGGCTGATCGTCAATGAAATAGCCCCCCGGGTCCACAACTCCGGCCACTGGACACAGAACGGCTGTGCCGTCGATCAGTTCGAACAGCACATCCGCGCCATTGCAGGCTGGCCGCTTGGCGACGGCAGCCGCCATTCGGACGTTACCATGGAAAACCTGATCGGTGACGACATCCAGCGCGTGCCGGCCCTTGCGACCGAGCCCGGCACGGCTCTGCATCTGTACGGCAAGCGCGACGCCCGCCCCGGTCGCAAGATGGGGCACATAAACCGCATCACCTCGTAAGGGGGGGCCGTCGTCCGGGCCATCGAGACCCCTCGGACGGCGTCGCCTGCGCTCCCTCCCGCATTGAAATCTTGTCGCAAGAGACTTCATTTTTGCGAAAATACTCGAATCCGGCCCTGCACCCGGCCTGAAGGTTGGAAGGGAGTATTTGGGCAAAAATGAAGTCTGGCGGTCAGGCTTCAGGACTATCGGTGTCTATATCACCGATTTGCAGGCGCGCACGGGATCTGGCGGCGAGTTCCTCGTATTTCAAGCGGAAGGCGTCAAGTGTGCGTTCGTCCAGTTCCTCCAGATCCATCAGGGCATTATGTGCGCCTTGGGTCGCCCGGATCAGCTCATCCAGCTTGACCTGCATGGCCTGGGTGTCGCGATTCTGGGTGTTCTGGATCAGGAAAACCATGAGGAATGTGATGATCGTGGTGCTGGTATTGATCACCAGTTGCCAGGTGTCACTGTATGCAAAGACCGGCCCGGTGACGGCCCAGACGACGATCACCCCGACCGCCAGCGCAAAGGTGCGCGGCCGCCCGGTAAAGCGGGCGATTGCCTTGGAAAATACGGCGTAGCGGTCACTCTTTGCCATTCCGGCCTCCGGGTTATGGGGCATTGCCCGACCCGATGCGCAGAGCCTGCGACAGGGTCATATCGGAGGCAAAGTGCCCGTCATGCAGGAACTGCACGGTTTGTGCCACGACGATGGGGCTGTTCATCAGGAAGGTATGGGTCACGGCAAGCTCAACATGATCGGCCATTCCTGCGACACGGGTAGAAGCCACCGAGACCTTGCCATCATCCGGCCCCGGCAGGATAGACGAATAGAACGGGTTCAGCGACCGGGTTCCCGCGATCACGCCAAGTTCAAAATCCACCGCCGGCAATTGGTGCGCCACACCCTCTGGCCCGGTGCCAAGTGTCATTCCGGCGGGCCCGTTGATCAGCGCAAATCCGGGCAGCGGTCCCAGCCTGTCCACCAGTTCCGACCCCTGATTGGGCGGCGCCAACATCACCACGCGGCCAAGAGGTGCCTGCGGATGCAGTGACCTCCACGCACGCAAGAGAATTCCCCCCATCGAATGCGTCACTACTTCGACCCGCCCGCCGCCGCAGGCCGCGATGCCCGTACCGACATAGGGCACCAGCTTGTCCAAGGGCAGGCTGGTGGACGGGTAGGGTTGATTGACCACCGCAAACCCGTTGGCGCGCAAGACCCGTTCCATCACCAGAAATGACGTATCGCTGCGCGCCAGACCATGCAGCAGCAAGACACAAGCTGCATGGCCCGGCATCGGGGCCATCAACAGCGCAAGGGTCAGGATCAGGGCTTTCATCGCGCAACACTAGCTGGCCCTTCGCGCCAGCAACAGCCATGGTTTACACGCGCGGGCATCGACAAATCTTCGGCAATGGCGCAGCCTTACCGTCATGACACTGCGCCTCAAATCCCCGCGCCTTGCCGTACGCGCGCTGATCTTGCACGACGCAAGGCTTCTGGTTGTGAACGCCTATCCCGGCACCATGTCGGATCTGTGGTGCGCGCCGGGCGGCGGGGTGCATCCGGGCACGTCACTGCCCGACAATCTGATCCGCGAGGTGCACGAGGAAACCGGCCTTCATGTCACGCCCACCCATCCCGCAATGATCAACGAGTTTCATGACCCCGCCACAGGCTTCCATCAGGTCGAGGTGTTTTTCCGCTGCACCCTGACGAACGCCACGCTTGATCCCACATGGGCCGACCCCGAAGGTATTGTGACATCCCGTAGCTTTGTGACACGGACACAATTGCAGGGCCTGCGCCATAAACCCGACAGCCTTGCAGATATCGCCTGGAACAGCGGGTTTACCTATGACGCCTTGGAGGAGATCGTGCCCTGAGCCGGCCGCCCGCCAAGGCTGGCCAGCGCCACGCCGCCCAGAACAATCACCGATGCCAGTGCGAAGCGCAGGCTCACAGGCTCGGCCAGCAGCACGAACCCGGCTCCCGAAGCCAGAACCGGCACCGACAATTGTGCCACAGCGGCCCGCGCGGCCCCCAACCCCGGCACCAGCGCATACCAAAGCGCATAGCCCATCCCCGACGTCACCGCTCCGGACAAGACCGCAAGTCCGATACCCCGCGCGCTGACCGGGCCAGCAACCGCGCCCAAAACCCACAGCAACCCGGCGCCCCCGCAGGCAACACCGAACGCAAGACCGAAATTCGCAGCCGTCGCCGCCAGCGGATCGCGCGCCCGCCGCCCGGCCAGCGAATATATCCCCCAGCCCACACCAGACAGCGCCATTAACCCGGCATGCGGCAGGCTCAGCACCGCCGCCCGCCCAACCGGCGCCAGCAGGAACACAAGGCCCGCAAAAGCCATCCCCGCCCCGGCCCAGCGCAGCATAGGAACCACCTCGCGCGAGATCACGGCCCCGCCGAACATGGTGAACTGCACCATGGCAAAAAGGATAAGCGCGCCGACCCCCGTATCAATGCCGACATAAGCCAGCGAAAACCCGACCAGATAGATCAAAAGCCCGGCCACCCCGGCCACTCGCCCCGCGCTTCCCGGCCAGACATCCCCGCCCCGCACCGCGCGCCGGACCAGAACCAGCCCGGCCAAAGACGCAGCACCCGCCCCCAGTCGCACAAAGCCGAACACCAGCGGATCAATCGCGCCGCCGCCAACCGCCATCCGGCCCAGCACCGAATTCGCCGCAAAAGCGATCATCGCCACACATGTCAAAAGAAAGATCCGCATTGCCGCACTCAACCCGGTGCGGCCAGCGCGCACAATGAAAAATCGTACTTCACGGCTTCACTTGCACAGAAGCCGCGCGGCACGAAGCCTTCTGAACCGTCACCGTCCCGCGCTTTCATTTTGACACAAATATCCGCGCCGCAGGCACTCCGATCCCGCAGCGCGCCAGCGATGCGGGTGAGACAAAAGGATTGCGCGCCGCGCGCGCTCCTTCAAATTGAAAAAGGGCGCCCGAAGGCGCCCTTTTCTTTATGAGATCCGGCAGGATTACATCATTCCGTCCATGCCGCCCATACCGCCCATGCCGCCGCCCATGCCACCGCCGGACTTCGGCTCCGGACGGTCAGCGATCATGGCTTCGGTGGTGATCAGCAGCGACGCGACCGAGGCTGCGTCTTCCAGTGCGGTCCGCACAACCTTGGCCGGATCGATCACGCCGAACTTGAACATGTCGCCATATTCTTCAGTCTGCGCGTTGAAGCCGAACTTCAGATCGTTCGATTCGCGGATCTTGCCCGCAACAACCGAACCGTCGACGCCTGCGTTTTCCGCAATCTGACGCAGCGGCGCTTCAAGCGCCTTGCGCACGATGGCGATGCCTGCATCCTGGTCAGAGTTCGCACCCTTAAGCCCGGCAAGAACCTTGCCCGCCTGGATCAGAGCCACGCCGCCGCCGACAACGATGCCTTCCTGAACGGCCGCACGGGTCGCGTTCAGTGCATCGTCCACACGGTCTTTGCGCTCTTTCACTTCGACTTCAGTCATGCCGCCAACGCGGATCACGGCCACACCGCCAGCCAGTTTCGCCACACGTTCCTGCAGCTTTTCCTTGTCGTAGTCGCTGGTGGTTTCCTCGATTTGCGCGCGGATCTGGCTGACCCGTGCTGCGATTTCGGCCTTGTCACCGGCACCGTCCACAATGGTGGTGGTGTCTTTGGTGATGGTGACTTTCTTCGCTTTGCCCAGCATGTCGATGGTGACATTCTCAAGCTTCATGCCCAGATCGTCGGAAATCACCTGACCGCCGGTCAGAATCGCCAGATCCTGCAGCATCGCCTTGCGACGATCGCCAAAACCCGGAGCCTTGACGGCAGCGATTTTCAGGCCGCCGCGCAGCTTGTTGACAACCAGCGTGGCCAAAGCCTCGCCTTCGACATCTTCGGAAATGATGATCAGCGGCTTCTGGCTCTGGATCACGGCCTCAAGCAGGGGAACCATCGGCTGCAGCGACGAAAGTTTTTTCTCGTGCAAAAGGATCAGCGCGTCTTCCAGATCCGCAACCATCTTGTCGGGGTTGGTCACGAAATAGGGCGAAAGATACCCGCGGTCGAACTGCATGCCTTCGACGACTTCGGTTTCCGTTTCCAGACCCTTGTTTTCCTCGACGGTGATCACACCCTCATTGCCGACTTTCTGCATCGCGTCGGCAATCTGACGACCGATTTCAGCTTCGCCGTTGGCCGAAATGGTGCCGACCTGTGCGACTTCGGCGCTGTCCGAAACCGGACGGGCTGCGGCCTTGATCGCAGCCACGACTTTCGACGTCGCCATGTCGATCCCGCGCTTGAGATCCATCGGGTTCATGCCCGCGGCCACGGCCTTGAGGCCTTCCTTGATGATCGCCTGCGCCAGAACGGTCGCAGTAGTCGTGCCGTCACCGGCTTCGTCATTGGTGCGGGAAGCAACTTCCTTCACCATTTGCGCGCCCATGTTCTCGAACTTGTCGGCCAGTTCGATCTCTTTGGCGACGGTCACGCCATCCTTGGTGATGCGGGGCGAACCGAACGATTTGTCGATCACCACGTTGCGGCCTTTGGGGCCCAAAGTCACCTTCACGGCGTCGGCGAGGATGTTTACGCCACGCAACATGCGGTCGCGGGCATCCGTGTCAAATCTGACGTCCTTAGCAGCCATTTTGCTTGCTCCAGTTTGTCTTGAATTTCAATGGGATAGAAAGCAGCGAGATCAGGCCATAATGCCCAGAATATCGCTTTCCTTCATGATCAGAAGATCTTCGCCGTCCAGCTTGATCTCGGTGCCCGACCATTTGCCGAACAGAATGCGGTCGCCAGCCTTGACCGACGGCGCGATAAGCTCGCCCGAGTCCTTGCGCGCGCCTTCACCGACCGAGATGATCTCGCCTTCGGCGGGCTTTTCTTTTGCAGTGTCGGGGATGATCAGACCACCCTTGGTCTTGTCTTCGCCTTCGATGCGGCGGACCAATACGCGGTCATGCAGCGGTTTGAATGCCATCTGAGAACACTCCCTAGGTTCCAGGTTAAAGTTCCATTGTCACTCATCATTGGTGAGTGCCAACGACCGCTAGATAGGCAGCCTCACGCTCCGAGTCAACGCCCGGCATTGTCAAATTCTTATGACAGACAGGCAGCGCCGCCGCTGATTGTGATCAGAGTGGCCTTGGCCGCGCCGCAATCGCGTGCGACGATCCGTTCGCCCGCCCCAACGCCAGAGGTTCCATGTTCCGCCGCACCATGACCGCCGTAATCACAACCCTGCTGCTGGCTGCCCCCGCGTTTTCCGAATGCACCGGCCAAAACCTTCTGGCCACCCTGCCAGCTGACCTCCGCGCAGACCTTGATGCCGCAACCGACGCGCAGCCCTTCGCGCAGGGCAACTTCTGGCAGGCCAGCAAAGATGGCGCCAGTGTCACGATTGTCGGCACCTACCACCTTGACGACCCCCGCCATGCGGACACGATTGCCAAACTGGACGCCCGCATCCGCGCCGCCCGCATGGTTCTGGTCGAGGCCGGGCCGGAGGAGGAAGCTGCGCTGAAATCCGCCATCGCCAAGGATACCTCTTTGTTGCTGCTGCCCGACGGCCCCAGCCTTTTGCAGCGTCTGCCCAAAGCCGATTGGGAGGAATTGTCGGCCGCCATGCAGGCGCGTGGCATCCCGTCGATCATGGCCGCCAAGATGCAGCCCTGGTATGTCTCCATGTTGCTGGGCATTCCACCGTGCGCCATTGCAGGCCTGACCGAGGCGAACGGGCTGGACAAGCAGATCATGGACGTGGCCGCGAGTGCCGATATTCCGCTCAAGGCGCTGGAACCCTTTGACACCGTATTCGGAATCTTCAATTCGATGACGATGGACCAGCAGATCGCGATGATCCGCCCCTCGCTGATGATGGAGCCGCAGGCGGCCGACATGTCGATCACCCTTGCCGACGCCTATTTCGCCGAAGACAGCCGCCGGATGTGGGAATACAGCCGCATCCTGTCGCATGATTTTCCCGGCTATACTGTCGAACGGGCCGAAGCCGAATTCGCCTTGTTCGAAAAGGCGCTGGCGACTGACCGCAATGAACGCTGGATTCCCGTAATCGAGTCGGCGGCGAAAAACGGCCCGATCTTTGTAGCCTTCGGCGCGCTGCACCTTTCAGGCGAAAAGGGCGTGCTGAACCTGTTGCAACAGGGCGGATGGACGGTCGAGCGTCTGCCGCTTTAACCACCGCGCGGCATTTTGCACGCTCAGGGCGCACCCGCGTGACATCCCCGCCCGTCTTGCCTATAAGCGCGCGAAATCACCCAACGCTGGATGCACCCATGACCCTCGTTTTTGGCCACAAGGCCCCCGATACTGATGCCACCCTGTCGCCGATCATCTGGTCGTGGTTCCTGTCCGATGTGGAGGACACTCCCGCCACCCCCTGCCTGCTGGGCGAACCGAACACCGAGGCTGCGTTTCTGTTGAATCACTGGGGCTTTGCGCAACCAAAGATCATCTCCGACGTGTCGGCCTCCGATACCGTGGTGATCGTCGATACCAACAACCCCGCCGAACTACCGCCCTCAATCAACGATGCCAATATCGTGGCGATCATCGACCATCACATGCTGGTCGGCGGCATCAAGACCAAAGCGCCGATCGACATCACCATCCGCCCGCTGGCCTGCACGGCGACCGTGATGCACGACCTGATCGGCACCGCGTTGAGCCGCGCCCCGCGCGAGATCAAGGGCGCGATGCTGTCGTGCATACTGTCGGACACGCTTGAATTCCGCAGCCCGACCACGACACCCCATGACCGTGCCGTGGCCGAACGGCTGGCGCAGGAACTGCGCATCGACATTCCCGCTTTTGCCGCCGAAATGTTTGCGGCCAAGTCGGATGTATCGGCGTTTTCGGATGCGGCTTTGCTGCGCATGGACAGCAAGGAATACGAGGTTGCGGGCAAGCAGTTGCGCGTCTCGGTTCTGGAAACCACGGCCCCGCAGGTTCTGCTGGATCGCAAGGCCGCACTGATGGCCGCAATGCCCGGAGTGGCCGCTGAAGACGGTGCCGATCAGGTGCTGTTGTTCATCGTCGACATCCTGAACGAACAGGCGACATTGTTGGTGCCCAACGATCTGGTGAAATCTCTGGCCGAGGCATCGTTTGGCGCCAAGGTCACGGGCGACAGCGTAGTCCTGCCCGGCATCATGAGCCGCAAGAAACAGATCATCCCGGCGCTGAAGCTTTAAGCGATCAAAGCTGTGGACAGGTTGCGCAAAGGTAATTTGCGCGGCCCGTCACACCCTGCGGGGACAGAAAAGGTTTCACAATGACACAGATCATCGGCGCTTTATCCGAAGTATCAGACCGCTATTCGGCGGTGTTCTGCGACCTTTGGGGCTGCCTTCACGATGGCAAGGCCTCCTTCCCCGCCGCTGTCGCGGCACTCCAATCCTTCCGCGCCAAGGGCGGAACGGTAGTGCTGGTGACCAACTCTCCCCGCCCCAAGCCAAGCGTCATGGTCCAGCTTGACGGCCTTGGCATACCAAGGGATTGCTATGACGAGGTGGCCTCTTCCGGCGATGCCGCGCAATACGGGCTGATCACCGGGGCGGTGGGGCGGCGCGTGCATCACATTGGCCCGCCCAAGGACGACGTGTTTTTCAGCACCTTCGCCGAGGATCTTGTGGCCGTTCAAAAATCCGAGGCCGCCGTCACCCGCGTGCCACTGGATCAGGCCGAGGGGCTGGTTGTAACCGGCCCGCTGGATGATGCGAACGACAAACCCGAGGATTACCGCGCAACCTTTCTTTACGCCAAAACGAAGGGCCTGAAACTCTTGTGCGCGAACCCCGACATTACCGTGCATTTCGGCGATCAACTTTTGTATTGCGCGGGCGCTTTGGCGCAGCTTTACGATGAAATGGGCGGGACCAGCCTTTATTTCGGCAAGCCCCATCCGCCGATCTATGACCTTGCCCGTCGCCGTCTTGCCGCCCTGAAAGACCGTGTGCCCGACGACGAGATCCTGTGTATCGGCGACGGTATCGGCACGGATGTGCAGGGCGGCATGGGCGAGGGGTTGGACACGCTGTTCATCACCTCGGGCCTTGCACGGGACGCTTTCGGGACCGATCTTGCCAACCCCGACAAGGGCCTGTTAGGCGCATGGCTGGCAGAACGGCAAACTGATGCAACATTTACCATCGGCGCGCTGCGCTGACGGCGCCGCAAGATTGTTGCTTTTTATAACCATCCAACGACAATAAATTACCGGGCGGATTGCGCGCCGCCCGAACCTGGCGTAGTTTAGGCCAAATACTTGGCACAGGAATCGCAGGATGCTCGACAACATGCCCCCCGGCACGATCTGCATTGAAGACCTTGAAATCGGCATGGTGCGATCCTTGCAAAAGATCGTAACCGACCGTGACATCACACTTTTTGCCGAGGTGTCGACTGATCATAACCCTGTCCACCTTGATGAAGGCTACGCTCGCGACACGATCTTTCAGGGCCGCATTGCACATGGCATGCTGACCGCCAGCCTGATCTCGGCGGTGATCGGAGAACAGCTTCCGGGGCATGGCACGGTCTATCTGGGCCAGAGCCTGAAGTTCCTGGCCCCCGTGCGCCCCGGCGATCTGGTCCGGGCCGAGGTGAAAGTGACCGCGATTGACCACTCGCGCCGCCGTGTCACTCTTGAAACCCACTGCGCGGTGGGCGATACCGTGGTCTTGAAGGGCGAGGCGCTGGTTCTGGCACCAAGCCGCAAATTCGACTGACGGGCTGCCCCCGTCGCACGGGGTGGAATGCAGATTTTCCAGCATTGGCAAGGGCTTCCAGCGGATGCGCGCGGCGCGTCGGTAGCGCTTGGCAATTTTGATGGTGTGCATCTGGGCCACCGTGCCGTGATTGACCTTGCACGCGGGCACGGCCCGCTCGGGGTGCTGACGTTCGAGCCGCATCCGCGCGAATACTTTGCGCCCCATTCTCCGCCTTTCCGCCTGATGAACGCCGAGGCACGGGCGAACCGGCTTGCAAAACTGGGGGTCGAACGGCTGTTCGCGCTGCCCTTTGATGCGGTCATGGCCGCATTCACGCCGCAGGATTTCGCGGCGGAGGTTCTGGCGCAGGGGCTTGGCGTGGCACATGTGGTCGTTGGCGCGGATTTTTGTTTTGGCAAGGCCCGCGCTGGCACCGCACGCGACCTGCAAACCCTTGGCGCAGAACACGGATTTGCCGTTACAGTAGCCGAGATCATCCGCGAAGGCGGGCAGGATATCTCGTCCACCGCGATTCGGGCGGCGCTGACGGCGGGACAGCCCCGTGCGGCACAGGCGATGCTGGGCCACTGGCACCGGATCGAGGGCGAGGTTTTGCACGGCGAAAAACGTGGGCGCGAACTGGGCTATCCCACGGCGAACATGTCGGTTGCGGGGCTTCACCTGCCTCGGCTTGGCGTCTATGCGGTCAAGGTCGATGTGCTGACGGGCCCGCACCGGGGGCAATATGATGGCGCGGCCAGCCTTGGCGTGCGCCCGATGTTTGGTGAAAATCAACCCAATCTGGAAAGCTACCTCTTTGATTTCGAAGGTGATCTTTACGGCGAACACCTGTCCGTCGCCCTGATCGACTTTCTGCGACCGGAGCTGAAATTTGACGACCTGCCTGCCCTGATCACCCAGATGCAGGCCGATTGCACTCAGGCGCGGGGCATCCTGAATGACCTCTGACCTGCGCCCGAAATTCTGGGAAACCGTGCCAATGGCCGACATGACCGGCGCGGAATGGGAAGCTTTGTGCGACGGCTGCGGCAAGTGCTGCCTCAACAAGATCGAATTCGAAGACGATGGCGAGGTGGCTTTTACCAACCTTGCGTGCCGCCTTCTGGATGGGCAGACCTGCCAATGCACAAACTACACGAACCGCCGTGATTTCGTGCCCGATTGCGTGCAGCTTTCCCCCGAACGCCTGCCCGAGATTGCCTATTGGATTCCTCGCACCTGTGCGTACCGCCTTCTTTACGAAGGCAAAACGCTGCAAGACTGGCATTATCTGATTTCCGGCAGCCGCCAGACTGTCCACGATGCGGGCGCTTCGGTGCAGGGCTGGACCGTACCCGAAAACACCGTGGCCGAGGACGATTGGGAAGACCATATCATCGAGGAGAAACCCTGATGTTCTTTGCCTCTGACAATGCATCGGGTGTTCCGCCGCAGGTTCTGGCCGCCCTTGCCCGCGCCAATGACGGCTATACCAAATCCTACGGCGCCGACACGATCATGGACGGCGTGCGCGCCCGCATCCGCGAGATATTCGAGGCACCAGAGGCGGCAGTCTATCTGGTCGCCACCGGAACGGCGGCGAATTCCCTCGCCCTGTCAATCGGTTGCCAGCCATGGGGTGCCGTATTTTGCCACCGCCACGCGCATGTCGAGGCCGATGAATGTGGCGCGCCTGAGTTCTTTACCGGCGGCGCGAAACTGGTTCTGGTCGACGGCGCGCATGGCAAGATGACACCCGACACGTTGCAAGCCGCGCTCGCCCGCACCGGGCGCGGCGGCGTGCATTCGGTGCAGCGCGGCATGCTGACGCTGACCAATGTGACCGAGGCGGGCACGGTTTACACGCCGTCTGAGGTCGCCGGTCTGGCTGCCCTCGCCCATGCCGACGGCCTGCCCGTGCATCTGGACGGCGCACGCTTTGCCAACGCGCTGGTTGCGGGCAACGCCAGCCCTGCCGATGTGACATGGCGCGCGGGCGTCGATATCCTGTCGTTCGGCGGCACGAAAAATGGCCTGATGGGCGTGGAAGCGGTGGTGATTTTCGACCCCGCAAAGGCGTGGGAATTCGAGTTGCGGCGCAAACGCGCGGGGCATCTTTTCTCGAAACACCGGTTCCTTTCGGCGCAGATGGAGGCATATCTGGACGGTGATCTGTGGCTGACCCTTGCGCGGCAGGCAAACCGGGCGGCCACGCGGTTATCGGCGGAGATAGCACAGGTTCCGGGCGGCACGCTGACGCATCCGACGCAGGCCAACATGGTCTTTGCGGGCTTTCCCCGCGCCCTGCACCGCAAAGCGCAAGACGCGGGTGCGGCGTATTATTTCTGGCCGTTTGATCAGACGCTGGATGGCCCGGACGACGAGGTTCTGACCGCGCGCCTTGTCGCCTCATGGTCCACGACCGACGCCGATGTGGACGGGTTCTTGCAGCTTCTGGCTTAGTTTACAATCGCCCGCCCAGATGCGCGTCAAGATCGTCAAGTCGGTCCTGGCCCCAGAACATCTCTTCACCCACGATGTAGAAGGGCACGCCAAAGACGCCGCGCGCCACCGCTTCTTCAAGGTTTGCGACATAGGTTTCGGCGGCGGCCAGCATGTAGCGGTCGTTGATGGCAGGATCAAAGCCATGTGCGGCCAGCACCTCGCGCACCACCTCGTCATCCGCGATATTGCGCCCCTCGGCCCATACGGCGCGGGGGAAAGCTTGCACCAGCCCCGGCAGATCGCCACCGCCCGCCTTGATCGCCGCGATGATCGCATAGGATGCGGGCGCGGGCGCTACCGGGAAATAGGCGGGCTTCGGGTCCAGCTTCACCCCCGCCTTGGCGGTGGCGCGGCGCAGTTCCTGCAAGCGGTAGGCCAATCGCGACGGATGGCGGTCTTTCATGGCCTGCCCGCCGGTGCGCACAAACAACGCAGGCGCGTCCAGCGGTTTGTAGGCAATGTCGGCCCCGTGACGCGCCGCGATATCCTCCAGCCGCGCACCTGCCAGATAGGTGAACGGCGACATCGGGGCAAAAAAGTAATCAATCCGGGCCATTCGACACTCCATTGCAGCGGTGACAGTTCCCAAGACCCTAGTCGGGTGGTAAGCGATGTCAACGTCACGAATCCTTCATCTGCCAAGCGCGAGGATCCCCTTAAATGGCCGCCATCACCGAGCCGAAACTGATTTCGGGCAATGCCAACATGTCGCTTGCAAAGGCCATAGCGCGGCGGATGTCGATGCACCGGGGGATGTCGGTCAATCTGGTGGATGCGCGGGTTGAACGGTTCAACGATCAGGAGATTTTCGTCGAGGTGTACGAGAACGTGCGTGGCGAGGATATGTACATCATCCAGCCCACGTCGAACCCCGCAAACGACAACCTTATGGAATTGCTGATTATTGCTGATGCGCTGCGGCGGTCGTCAGCGACGCGGATATCGGCCGTGATCCCGTATTTCGGATACGCCCGGCAAGATCGGCGCTCCAAGGCACGCACGCCGATTTCCGCGAAACTGGTAGCGAACCTGATCACCGAGGCGGGGATTGACCGGGTTCTGACACTGGATCTGCACGCGGCGCAAATTCAGGGGTTCTTCGATATTCCGGTGGATAACCTCTATTCCGCGCCGATTTTCGCGCTGGATATCGAGCATCATTTCCGCGGTAAACTGGACAATGTGATGATCGTGTCGCCCGATGTCGGTGGCGTCGCCCGCGCGCGCGAGATTGCAAAGCGGATCGGGGCACCTTTGGCGATTGTAGACAAGCGGCGCGAAAAGGCGGGTGAAATCGCCGAAATGACCGTGATCGGCAGTGTGGAGGGCAAGACCTGCATTATCGTCGATGACATTTGCGATACGGCCGGAACTTTGTGCAAGGCGGCTGAAGTGCTGGTCGAAAACGGCGCGGTCGAGGTTCACAGCTATATCACGCATGGCGTGTTGTCTGGCCCGGCAGTGGATCGGATCGAGGCGTCGGTGATGAAATCTCTGGTGATCACGGATTCGATCGAACCCAATGCGGCGGTCAAGGCGGCCAAGAACATTCGTATCGTCCCGACAGCACCGATATTCGCGCAGGCCATCCTGAACATCTGGAACGGGACATCGGTATCGTCGCTGTTCGAGACCGAGACATTGGTGCCGATTTACGAAGGCATGTATCAGCGCGGCTAGGCGCTTGTCGTGCCCTTGCGGTTACTCCGCGCTTTGAAGTCGGAAAAAGCGCGGACTGACCGAACGGGAAGGACAAGCGTAGCGTCTCAGATCAGTACAGATCCCATTGTTCATCATCGCGCATCGGGCCAATCGCTGTCCAGTCTGCGCGGACTCGGGCGACGCGGGTATCGCCCCAGGTTCGGAACACCAGATGAAAACCATCGACGGTGATGTTTTCCGCCTGAAGATCCGCGCGGGAATTGGTCTTCTGATCCATATCCCACATCGACATGCCCACCAGAACGGTAGGAATGTCGGTAAAGCGTTCTGCGAACTTGACGATGTGGCGGCTTTCACGCGGACCCTGTCCTGTCCACATGACGCCGCCATCGGCAAAATCCGAGAACAGGACCCGGCTGCCCTGATCCACCCCGACGCTGCCCGCTGCGATACGCTTCATTTTCCGTGCCTTGGCCATCGCACCACGATAGGCGCTAATTCCGTCAAAATCTGGTTAATAAAATGGAAAAGCCCCGCTGGACGGGGCTTTATCCACCATTTTTACGACAAACTCGCAGCAGCGGCTCAATGCCCGGTTGCAGCCCGCGTCGCGATCACATCCTGGACCATCTTTTCCGCCATATCACGGTCTTCGGGCAAAGCGGCGTCAGCAAGCGAGCGCGCCTCGGCCAAGAGTTCATCATAGACGGTGCCGGTCATTTCTTCGACCGGAACCGCACGCTCGGCCAGAACCGAAACCGCAGATCCGGTGATCTCGGCAAAACCGCCCGTCACCGTGTAAGACTGTGTTCCGCTGGCCGACACCACGCGCAGGATGCCGGGGCGCAGGGTGGTGATGGTGGGGGCGTGCCCCTCCATCGCCGTCAGGTCGCCGTCAGCACCTGGGATCTGCACCTCGGTCGCGGCAAGCGAGGCGAGCCTGCGCTCGGGGCTGACCAGATCGAATTGCAGTGCCATATCCGCCCCCTTACGCCGCAGCCGCAGCCAGACGCTGCGCCTTGGCTTTCACTTCGTCGATGTCGCCGACCATATAGAAGGCGGCTTCGGGCAGGTGGTCATATTCACCGGCAACCACGGCCTTGAAGGACGCAATCGTTTTTTCCAGCGGCACCTGAACACCGTCAGACCCGGTAAAAACCTTGGCCACGTCGAACGGCTGGCTGAGGAAACGCTGGATTTTCCGGGCGCGGGCCACGGTCAGCTTGTCCTCTTCCGACAATTCGTCCATCCCCAGAATGGCGATGATGTCCTGCAGCGATTTGTAGCGCTGCAAGATACCCTGCACCGAACGGGCGACGTCGTAATGTTCCTGCCCCACAATCAGCGGGTCCATCAGACGGCTGGTGCTGTCAAGCGGGTCCACGGCTGGATAGATGCCAAGTTCCGAGATCGCGCGCGAAAGGTTCGTTGTTGCGTCAAGGTGCGCAAACGATGTTGCGGGCGCAGGGTCGGTCAAGTCATCGGCGGGCACATAGATCGCCTGCACCGAGGTGATCGAACCGGCCTTGGTCGAGGTGATACGCTCTTGCAGGGCACCCATGTCGGTTGCCAGCGTCGGCTGATAGCCCACCGCTGAAGGGATACGGCCCAGCAAAGCCGACACTTCCGAACCCGCTTGGGTAAAGCGGAAGATGTTGTCCACAAAGAACAAAACGTCTGTCCCCGACTGGTCGCGGAACTGTTCGGCCAGCGTCAGGCCGGTGAGTGCCACACGCATCCGCGCTCCCGGCGGCTCGTTCATCTGACCGTAAACCAGCGCCACTTTGGACTCCGCAAGGTTATCAATCTTGATAACGCCGGATTCCATCATCTCGTGATAAAGGTCGTTGCCTTCACGCGTCCGCTCACCAACACCGGCAAACACGGAATAACCCGAGTGCACCTTGGCGATGTTGTTGATCAGTTCCATGATCAGAACCGTCTTGCCCACACCTGCACCGCCGAAAAGGCCGATCTTGCCGCCCTTGGAATAGGGGGCCAGCAGGTCGATCACCTTGATCCCGGTCACAAGGATCAGGCTTTCCGTCGCTTGCTCGCTGAATGCGGGTGCCGGCTGGTGGATGGAGCGGTATTCCTTGGCTTCAACCGGGCCTTTTTCATCAACCGGCTCGCCGATGACGTTCAGGATGCGGCCCAGCGTGGCGTCGCCCACCGGAACCATGATCGGTGATCCGGTGTCAGACACAGGCTCGCCACGCACCAGACCTTCGGTTGCATCCATGGCAATCGCGCGCACGGTGCTTTCGCCCAGATGCTGCGCCACTTCCATGATCAGCCGCTTGCCGTTGTTCTTGGTTTCCAGCGCGTTCAGAATGGCGGGAAGATCGCCTTCAAACTGCACGTCCACCACGGCGCCGATCACCTGAGTGATCTTGCCGGTTGCCTTGGGGGCTTTTGCCATATCGTCTCTCCGTTAAGGTTCTCAGAGCGCCTCGGCGCCCGAGATAATCTCGATAAGTTCTTTGGTGATGGCGGCCTGACGCGACCGGTTGTACTGGATCGTCAGCCGGTTGATCATGTCGCCTGCGTTGCGGGTGGCATTGTCCATCGCTGACATGCGGGCACCCTGTTCAGAGGCCGCGTTTTCCAGCAATGCCGTAAACACCTGAGTCGCCACAGCGCGGGGCAGAAGGTCGGCAAGAATTTCTTCTTCACCCGGTTCATAATCGTAAAGCGCGCTCACCTCGGCCTCGCCTTCAAAGTGGGCGGGGATGATTTGTTGGGCGGTGGGGATCTGACTGATCACCGACTGGAAGCGGTTGAAGAACAGCGTCGCCACATCAAACTCGCCAGCGTCAAAGCGGGACAGCACATCCTTGGCGACCGATTGCGCATTGGAATAGGCCATGCGCTTTACATCGCTGAAATCGACATGGCCGATCATGTACTGGCTGAAATCGCGCTTAAGCTGCTCGCGGCCTTTTTTGCCAACGGTCAGGATTTTCAACGTCTTGCCAGCCGCCAGCAATTCATTCGCCCGCAGCCGTGCCAGACGCACAATGGTGGAGTTGAATCCGCCGCAAAGCCCGCGCTCTGCCGTCATCACGACCAACAGATGCACTTTATCGGCCCCCGTGCCCGCCAGCAAACGCGGCGCACCGTCCGATTGGCCGACCGACGACGCAAGCCCTGCCATCACGCCCCTCATGCGTTCGGCATAGGGTCGCGCAGCTTCGGCCGCCTCTTGCGCACGACGCAGTTTGGCAGCAGCGACCATCTGCATGGCCTTGGTGATCTTGCGCGTGTTCTTCACACTCGCGATCCGGTTTTTAAGGTCCTTCAGACTCGGCATATGCCCTGCCCCCGCTTACGCGAAGTCTTTGGCGAAGGCGTCAAGCTCGGCCCGGATCGCTTTTTCCAGATCGCCCGCAACTTTACGGTCGTTCTTGGTGATGTCTTCCAGAAGCGCCTTGCCGGTGGTGCGCAGCTGCTTGAGCAAGCCCGCCTCATAACGGCCTACGTCCTTGACCGGAACCTTGTCGAGATAGCCCTTGGTGCCCGCAAAGATCACGCAGACAATCTCGGCGTTGGTCAGCGGCGCGTATTGCGGCTGCTTCATCAACTCGGTCAAGCGTGCGCCACGGTTCAAAAGCTGCTGGGTCGATGCGTCAAGGTCCGACCCGAACTGCGCAAACGCCGCCATTTCGCGGTATTGCGCCAGTTCCAGCTTGACCGGGCCGGCAACCGATTTCATCGCGTTCGTTTGGGCAGATGAGCCGACGCGCGACACCGAAAGACCGGTGTTCACGGCGGGGCGGACGCCCTGATAGAACAATTCCGTTTCAAGGAAGATCTGGCCATCGGTGATCGAGATCACGTTGGTCGGAATGAACGCCGAAACGTCGCCGCCCTGCGTTTCGATGATCGGCAGCGCAGTCAGCGAGCCCGAGCCGAAATCCTTGTTCAGCTTCGACGACCGCTCCAGCAGGCGTGAGTGCAGGTAGAACACGTCGCCCGGATAGGCTTCACGTCCCGGCGGACGGCGCAGCAAAAGCGACATCTGGCGGTAGGCGACGGCCTGTTTGGACAGGTCATCATAGATGATCAGCGCATGACGGCCATTGTCGCGGAAGTATTCGGCGATGGCAGTGGCGGCATAGGGCGCCAGAAACTGCATCGGTGCCGGGTCGGACGCGGTGGCGGCCACGACAACGGTATAGTCAATCGCACCGGTTTCTTCCAGCTTTTTCACAAGCTGGGCCACGGTCGAACGCTTTTGCCCGATAGCGACATAGACACAATAAAGCTTCTTGGATTCGTCCTTGCCCGCAGCTTCGTTATACGACTTCTGGTTCAGGATCGTATCCAGCGCGATGGCGGTCTTGCCGGTCTGACGGTCGCCGATGATCAGTTCGCGCTGGCCACGGCCAACCGGGATCATGGCGTCAACCGATTTCAGGCCGGTCGCCATAGGTTCATGCACTGATTGGCGCGGGATGATGCCGGGGGCCTTTACGTCTGCCACGCGACGCTCGGTCGCTTTGATCGGGCCTTTGCCGTCGATCGGGTTACCCAGACCGTCAACCACACGCCCCAAAAGCGCGTCACCCGCAGGCACGTCCACGATGGACTTGGTGCGCTTGACGGTATCGCCTTCCTTGATCGAACGGTCGTCACCGAAGATCACGATGCCGACGTTGTCAACTTCGAGGTTCAGCGCCATGCCACGGATACCACCGGGGAATTCCACCATCTCGCCGGCCTGAACATTGTCCAGCCCGTGCACGCGCGCGATCCCGTCGCCGACGCTCAGCACGCGGCCAACTTCGGCCACCTCGGCGTCTTTCCCGAAATTCTTGATCTGCTCTTTCAGGATGGCAGAGATTTCAGCCGCTTGGATACCCATTTATCCGACCTCTTTCATTGAATTCTGAAGCGCCGCCAGCTTGGCCTTGACCGATGTATCAATCATCGTCGAGCCCAGTTTCACGACAAGACCACCGATGAGGCTTTCATCGACGGCGGTTTTAAGGATGACAGTCTTGCCGACGCTGGCTTTCAGCGTAGCGGCGAGTTTCTTGGATTGCGCCGCCGTCAGGGCGGTGGCCGAGGTAACTTCGGCCGTCATCTCGCCCTTTTCGTCGGCGATGCGCGCGCGGATATTGGTCAGCATCTGCGGCAGCACGAACAGACGGCGATTCTTGGCCATCAGTGCCAGCGTGTTGGCAACGGTGGTCGAAACGCCCATCTTTGCGGCAATTGCAGCCATCGCCGCACCCTGATCTTCGCGCGAATAGATCGGCGACGAAATCAGCGCGCCGAAATCGGGACTGACCTTCAACGCTGCATCAAGCGCATCGACGTCTTTTTCAAGGGAAGTCAGTGCCTTGTCGTCTTTGGAAAGATCAAAGACAGCAGCCGCATAGCGGGCCGCGATGCCAGAGGAAATCGAGGCAGATTCGGACACGTCAACCCTTCCAGTTGCTTGGCCCGGACGCTGCATGACGCAGGCCAAGGACGGTCTAGGGCGCATACGAGGGAAATTCGCATGCGTCTGATTTGGGTTGTCTCTAGCAGACGGGTTTGCACCCCGCAACCACTTAGGTAGCGCATTCGTGACAAGGTTTTGCGGCATCTTGTCCGGGCCATTGCTGCAGTTGCAACCCAAGATCGAAGCGCCCCCGGAAGCACCCGTGACCGCGGTCAGCGGCGCCCCATTACCGGCTCTGGCGAGCCCGCGCCGGCTCCCTCCAGCACCTTCAGGGGTTTGCGCACCGCCGCCCCCAACCCGCCGCGCGTCGGCGCATAGACCTGCTTGCTTGCCTCCACCATCAGTACGCCGCCCGCAAACCACGGCATGATCCGCCGACCCGTGGTTTCCCAGAATTGCGCGGTGCGCAGCCAGAACCGCTTGCCCGACGGTGGCGCATAAAGCGAGGAAAGGCTGCGTTCCGGGGTGAAGCCGTGCCGTTTAAGCTGCGCCTCAAGCTGGCGAAGCGAATAGGGGCGGCCAAAGCCAAAGGGGGTGCCATCGCGCCGCGCCCAAAGGCCGGACCGGTTTGGCACCACGAACAACGCCTTGCCACCGGGGCCCAGCACGCGGTGACATTCCTCCAGCAAGGCTGACGGATTCTCGGATGTCTCCAGCCCGTGCATCAGAACCAGCCGGTCCACCATGCCGGTCGCAAGCGGCCAGGTCGTCTCTTCACACAGTACCGACACATTCGCCATTCCGGCGGGCCAAGGCATCACGCCCTGCGGCCCCGGCATCAGCCCGATGACGCGGCGCGCATCGGTCAGGAACGGGCGCATCAGCGGCACGGCAAAGCCATAACCTGCGATGGTCTGGCCCTTCACATTGGGCCACAATCCCACCACCTTGTCACGGATCGCCCGCTGCGCCACCCGCCCCAAGGGCGTGCGATAATAGAAGTCGCGCAGATCAAGCACATCAAGATGCATTGCGGCTGGGCCTTTCATCGGCAACACTGAACCCAAGTGTAACCGAATAAGGGGCAAAGACCATGCCACCCGATCTTGTCATCATTCCGTGCCTGTCAGACAATTATTCGTATCTGCTGCACGATCCCCAAACCGGGGCGACTGCGGTTGTCGATGTACCGGACGCGGCCCCTGTTCTTGCAATGCTGAAAGGTCGCGACTGGACCCTGAGCCACATCCTGATCACGCATCACCATTCCGACCATATCGACGGCGTGGCCGAGGTGCAAAAGGCGACCGGCGCTGCTGTCATCGGGGCGGCTGCCGATGCCCACCGCCTGCCCCCCCTGACCCGCACGGTGGTCGAAGGCGATGTGATTGACGTGGGCAATCTTGCCTTGTCGGTGATCGAAGTGCCCGGCCACACCATCGGCCACATCGCCTATCACTGCGCCGCAGCCGAGATCGCCTTTACCGCCGACAGCCTGATGGCGGCAGGTTGCGGGCGGCTGTTCGAGGGCACGCCAGCGCAGATGTTCGAAAGCCTGGCCAAGCTGGCCGCGCTTCCCGAAGACACGCTGATCTGTTCGGGCCACGAATACACTCAATCGAACATCCGTTTCGCGCTAAGCCTTGAACCGGACAATCCCGAGCTTATCTTGCGATGCGAAGCAACCAACAAAAGCCGTGCAAAAGGCGTGCCGACTGTGCCGGTGCCCCTTTACGACGAGCTGGAAACCAACCCATTCCTGCGTGCCCACCTGCCATCTCTGAAAGCAGCAGTGGGTATGAAGGATGCAACAGACGTCGCGGTTTTCGCCGAAATTCGCGCCAGAAAAGACAGGTTCTGACCGCAGACCCGTCTTGATACTGACAAACCGATCACAAATTGTAAGTCTGACGGAACATTCCACACGAAAGTGGAAAAAGAACTTGAAGCCCGGAAAATAAAACCGAACTTTAAGCATATCGGGCCACGGTCGATGCAGGGCATCCCGCCCTCGCCGACCCTGAGAAACAGGAGCACCAGAACGTGCCATCTTTTTCGACAACACTTGAGCAGGCCATTCACGGCGCCCTGGCCCTCGCCAACGCACGCCGCCACGAACTCGCCACGCTGGAGCATCTTCTGCTGGCGCTGATTGATGAGCCCGACGCCGCGCGCGTGATGAAGGCGTGCAGCGTCGATATCGACGATCTGAAAAAGACGCTGGTGGATTTCATCGACGATGATCTGTCGACGCTGGTCACAGATGTCGAAGGGTCCGAGGCCGTGCCGACCGCAGCATTCCAGCGCGTGATTCAGCGCGCGGCGATCCATGTGCAATCATCGGGCCGCACCGAAGTCTCCGGCGCGAATGTGCTGGTCGCGATCTTTGCCGAACGCGAATCCAACGCGGCTTATTTCCTGCAGGAACAGGATATGACCCGCTATGATGCGGTCAATTTCATCGCGCACGGCGTGGCGAAAGACCCGGCCTTTGGCGAGCCCCGTTCGGTGTCGGGTTCCGAAGAACAGGAAACACCCAAGGCCGAAGCAGGCGAGGCAAAGGAATCCGCGCTGTCGAAATACTGCGTTGATCTGAACGTCAAGGCGCGCAAGGGCGACGTTGACCCCTTGATCGGGCGTGAGGCGGAAGTCGAACGCTGCATTCAGGTGTTGTGCCGCCGCCGCAAGAACAACCCGCTGCTGGTCGGCGACCCCGGCGTGGGCAAAACAGCCATCGCCGAAGGGTTGGCCTGGAAGATCATCCACAAGGAAACGCCCGAGATTCTGGCACATGCCACGATCTACAGCCTTGACATGGGCGCGCTTCTGGCCGGAACCCGCTATCGCGGCGATTTCGAAGAACGCCTGAAAGCCGTGATGAAAGAGATGGAGGATCACCCCGATGCGATCCTGTTCATCGACGAAATTCATACGGTTATCGGGGCCGGTGCCACTTCGGGCGGGGCGATGGATGCGTCCAACCTGCTGAAACCTGCGTTGCAGGGCGGCAAATTGCGCTGCATGGGCTCGACCACCTACAAGGAATTCCGTCAGCACTTTGAAAAGGACCGTGCCCTTGCCCGCCGGTTCCAGAAGATCGATGTGAATGAACCGTCGGTTCCAGATGCAATCAAGATCCTAATGGGTCTGAAGCCGCATTTCGAGGAACACCACGATCTGCGCTACACCAGCGATGCGATCAAATCGGCGGTCGAGCTTGCGGCGCGTTACATCAACGACCGCAAACTGCCAGACAGCGCCATCGACGTGATCGACGAAGCCGGGGCGGCACAGCATCTGGTGTCGGAATCCAAGCGCCGCAAAACCATCGGCACCAAAGAGATCGAGGCTGTGGTCGCCAAGATCGCCCGCATCCCGCCGAAGAACGTTTCCAAGAACGATGCAGAGGTTCTGCGCGATCTGGAAGGCACGCTCAAGCGGATGGTGTTCGGACAAGACAAGGCCATCGTGGCGCTGGCGTCGGCCATCAAACTGGCCCGCGCGGGCCTGCGTGAACCCGAAAAGCCGATCGGCAACTATCTGTTCGCCGGTCCGACGGGTGTGGGCAAAACCGAGGTGGCCAAGCAACTCGCGTCCTCACTGGGTGTCGAATTGCTGCGGTTTGATATGTCGGAATACATGGAGAAACACGCCGTTTCGCGTCTGATCGGTGCGCCTCCGGGCTATGTCGGCTTTGATCAGGGCGGCATGCTGACCGACGGCGTGGATCAGCACCCGCATTGCGTGCTGCTTCTGGACGAGATGGAAAAGGCCCACCCTGATGTCTACAATATCCTGTTGCAGGTGATGGACCACGGCAAGCTGACCGACCACAACGGCCGGACCGTCGATTTCCGCAACGTGATCCTGATCATGACATCGAACGCGGGCGCGCAGGAAATGTCGAAATCGGCCATCGGCTTTGGCCGTGACCGGCGCACGGGTGAAGATACGGCAGCGATCGAGCGGACCTTCACGCCCGAATTCCGCAACCGTCTGGATGCCGTGATCAGCTTTGCCCCGCTTGGCAAAGAGGTCATCCTGCAGGTCGTCGAAAAGTTTGTCATGCAGCTTGAAGCGCAACTGATGGACCGCGGCGTGCATATCGAACTTACGCCCGAGGCTGCGATCTGGCTGGGCGACAAGGGCTATGATGACAAGATGGGCGCCCGCCCCTTGGGCCGGGTGATTCAGGAACACATCAAAAAACCGCTGGCCGAAGAACTTTTGTTTGGTAAGCTGGTCAAGGGTGGTGTGGTCCGGGTGCTGGTGCGCGATGACGAAATCGCGCTGGAAGTGGAGGAGCCCGCAAAACCCCGCCTCACCGGCCAGAAACCCCCGCTTCTGACGGCGGAATAAGCTTGCAGGCGGCTCCGGATCACGTCCGGGGCTGGCCTTCCGCGCGTAACGCAGCCCCGGACGTGATCCGGGGCCTCGAAAGAGCCGGCGACCACAAAAACCCCTGCTTCCAGCGGGGGTTTTTCTTTGCTGCGAAACGGCGGCCGGGATTCAGGTCTGCGGCCTCAGCCCGCGCTACGTCTTGATGCCATAAGTTGCCCAGCGCATCGCCGCGGCAAGGCGCGGTCATGGACCCCGCGCCCGCGCGTTGTGGTCCGCCGTGATTGAGCAAACCACGGTCCAGCCCCGGCATTTCCCCCTGGCTTTCACGACCGCAATCAGTTCCTCGAAGGCCGTGCGCCGCAGGGGCGACAAGAAAAGTATCCGGAAATCTGCTCATACACGCGCACAAGCGCCGCAACTAAGGGGCCTAAATGGGTGACGCTGACCAAGCGCCCCCTGCACGGTGCTATGGCCGGAGACCGCCACGCCCGTGCTCTACCTTTCCGTCAGTTTCAACTCGATCCGCCGGTTCTGCGCGCGGGCCTCGGCGCTGTCGCCTGCGGCTACGGGCTGGTATTCGCCAAAGCCGGTTGCCGCCAGCCGGTTTGGCGGAAAGCCAAGATCATTCTGCATGAACTTCACCACCGACAAGGCACGCGCCTGCGACAATTCCCAGTTGTCGGCAAATTCGCCCTGCCCCGACAAAGGCACGTTGTCGGTATGGCCATCCACCCGGATGATCCAGTCGATACCAGGGGGAATCTGGTCGGCCACTTCGCGAAGCGTCGAGACAACGCTGGCAATCTGCGACCGACCCTCAGGCGCCAGATCGGCGGAACCGGGGTTGAACAGGACTTCGGACGAAAACACGAACCGGTCCCCCACCACCCGCACGCCTTCGCGCCCGGCCAAAAGCTGGCTGAGTTGACCGAAGAATTCCGAACGATACTTGGCCAGATCCTGATTTTCCGCCTCAAGCCGCAGGCGCTCCGCCTCTTCCAGCGCCGCGCGGCGTTTTTGTTCAGCAGCCACCTGCGCCAGCGCTGAATTCAACTGCCCGCCCAGATTTTCAAGCTGGACCTTGGAGGCGCTGTCTTTCGCGGACGCTGCATCAAGCAAGTCCTGCAGTGACCCCAACTGCCCGCGCAGCGTCGCGATCTGTTCGTTCAGCAGCGCCACCTGCCGTGCCGCATCTGCCGATTTCGATTGCTCTGCTGTCAGCGCCGCCTGCGCCGTTGCCAAAAGTGCATCTTTGCCAGTCACCGTCTGCGCGGTCTGCGCGGCCTTGGTCTGTGCGGCGGCGAGCAGGGTCAACGTTTCCTCTGCCCGCTTGCGCTGTTCCTCCAGCGCCAGCGTCATCGCCGTCAGTTCGGTGTCAGATGATTGCAGCCTGTCGCGCAACGCCTGAAGGGCCGCCTGATCAACCAGCCGCCCAGCCTCAGCCGCATCCAGCGCGGTTTGCGCCTTTGCACGGTCTGCTTCGGTGACTGACGCTTTAGCTTGCAGGTCGGCGACCAAGGCATCCAGCGCCTCGCGCCGGGCGGCGGCCAGACGGGCGGCTTCGGCCCCGGCGTCCACCTCATCGCGCGCCTTGGCTAAAGCCAGTTGCAGCGCCTCGGCCTCGGACACCAGCTTGGCCCGCCCCGCCTCAAGATCGGCGATCGAAGCGGTCAAGGTCGTCACCTGGCCGCGCGCGGCATCGCGGTCGGCCAGCAGCGACGCCACTTGCGCCTCGAACGCTGACACCTTTGCGGTCGCCGCAGCAAGTTCATCCTGCCGCGCCGAAAGCTGCGAGGTCAGTGATGTAATCAGCGACGCCTGCTCCACTCCCTTGGCCTGCGCCGCCGAAAGGTTGGTGCCAAGCCGGCCCACCTCGGCCTGCAATTCGGTCGCGCGGTTCTTCTCCAGCCCCAGCGCATCGGCAAGGCTGGCGACCTGTGCTGTCAGCGCGTCAAGTTCGCTGCCCTGCGTGGTGATCGTTTCGCGCAAGACCGATTGCACTACGGTAAAGATCGTCAGCACGAACATCATCACCAGCAAAAGCGAGGTCATCGCATCGACAAAGCCGGGCCAGATGACCCCTTCGCTGCCGCCACGCGAAGACCTGCGGGACAGCGCCATGGCCTAGCCTCGCCCGACGGTGCTGCGCGACAATTGCCGCACGGCGGCGGTCAGGGCCGACAGATCGGCACGCAGGTCAGTCATGCTTTCCTGCCGACCGGCCGAGATTTCCTCAAGTATCCGCAAAAGCTGCACGTCGATGGACCGCATCCGCATCCGGCTTTCAGCATCGGAATGCGCGCCACCCTCGGCCGCCATCAGCGCCGCAATCAGCTTGTCCTGCCCGTCGGCAACCCGCGTCAACGCGGCTGCGGTGCCAGATTCGGCCTCCATCCGTGTCGCCAGTCGCCCGATCACATCGCCCAGCGCGCCGATCTTTTCATCGACCAAAGCGCGGCTGATATCGGCTTGACCATAAAGCTCCTCTAGCGCGCCCATCTGGTCGGCAACCTGATCCAGCATTTGCACCACCGCCGCAGTATCGGCGGGCCCGTCACCCTCGCCCACCGAAAGGCTAAGCCGGGTGATCGACGACATCCACTCTTCCAGCTCACGGTAAAAGCGGTTCTGGCCGTGGCCCGCAAAGAGTTCCAGCAAGCCGATCACAAGTGACCCCGCCAGCCCCAAAAGCGATGATGAAAACGCCGTGCCCATGCCGCCCAACTGCGCCTCAAGCCCGCCCATCAGTTTGGAAAAGACCTGAATGCCCGTCTCGCCCTCTTTCGGGGCCAGCGCGCGGATCGTGTCGACCATCGCCGGAACGGTGGTGGCAAGGCCGTAGAAGGTGCCCAGAAGGCCAAGGAAAATCAGAAGGTTGCCCAGATATCGCGTGATATCGCGGGCCTCGTCGATCCGGGTTCCGATGGAATCGAGGATCGACTGCGCCGATGTTGTCGAAATCTGCATCTGTGTCTGCGCACCGCGTGTGCGCAAAAGCGCGGTCAGCGGTGCCAGCAAACGCGGAGCGGTGGTGAACTGAAATCCGGGGCGGTTCTGCACGAAGCCTTCGATCCAGCCGACCGATTGAAAAACCTGCATCACCTGCCAGAAACAGGAAATAACCCCGATGGCAAACACCAGCGCGATGAACGAATTCAGCGTCACATTGGCAAAAAACACCACCTGCAACACGCGAAACCCGAAATACGCACCCGCACCGACCAATGCGATCACGATCAGCATCGTCACCAGTTGCCGCACCGGATGGGTGAACGATGGCTTGGGGCCGGAAATGCTTCGTTCCATCAGTTGCGCAAAGCCTTGTGAGTGCTTGCCAAACAATAGGCGGGCAAAGCCGTGCTGCCAAGCGGGTTGCGCGTCAATCTTCGGTTAACGCTCGGACTCGGGCTGAAAGCCACGCAAGGTCGGGGTCAGCTATGCCTAAAGCGGCCAGATGATCAGCGGTGTTCCACAGATAGTCGCGGTTCGGCCCCCGTCCGCCAACAGACCGTGCAATCAGATGCGCCTGTTCTTCCAGCGCCAGTCCGCCGCAATACTGGTCGTGATCAGGGTCAATCACATAGGCCAGCACCGTACCCTGCCCGCCGTCGTGAAAATCGGCCACCAATTCTCGCTCCAGATAGGCCGAAGAGATCAGTTCACGCTCGCGCAGCATGGCAAGCGTCGCCGCCTCGTCGCCCGCTGCAACACGCAGTGCCAGCCCGTCACAGAACGCATCCCCCGCCTGATCCAGTGCCAGAACCAGCCCCGGTTCCGCGACCGTTCCGCGATGATGGATGGACCGCATGCAAAAGCTGCGCTGCCAGCCGAGAAGACGCGCAAGGCGCTGTTCGGCCACGGCAAAACCGGGGTTCCAAAGCAGCGATCCATATCCGAAAACCCACATTGGCGTGTGCATGCTGGCCCTCTCTTCCTCCCGCCTGTAAACACGAGGGGCGAGGGAATGGAAAGGGGCGCACATGCGGTGGATGATCCGGGCGATTTTGGCATTGGCCCTGCTGTGGGGCGGCTATTGGGTGATCGGATCACGCGCGATGGACCGCGCCGCACAACGGTTTTTTGACCGTGCCGCCGAACGTGGTCTGGTTGCCGAACAGGGCGGTATCGAGGTCGCGGGCTTTCCGTCGCGTTTTGATCTGACGGTGACCGACCCGAAACTCGTGGACCCCGCGCGCGGCATCGGCTGGTCGGCCCCCTTCGTGCAGATCCTGACGCTTAGCTACACGCCGTGGCATCTGATTGCGGCCCTGCCGAACGACCAGACGCTTGATCTGCCCGACCAATCGCTGAAGGTGCAATCAAGCTATTTGCAAGGCAGCGTGGTCGTCACCCCCGGCACCGCGCTGACGCTGGACAGGCTGGCGGCCGAGGCGCGGGATCTGCGCGTTACCTCGACCCTTGGCTGGGTTCTGGGCGCTGCGGATGTGCAGCTTCACACGCGGCAGAACCCGGCGACCGTCAATGCGCATGACATCGACATTGCCGCCAGGGATGTGATACCCGACCCCGCCCTGATGGCGCTGGCCGGGGCGGATGCGGATTTGCCCGACAAGATCGCGCAGATGCGGCTGACCGCGACGGCCGCACTGACCGCCCCGGTTGACCGATACGCCAGAGAGACCCGGCCGCAGATTACCGCGCTGGCGATCCGCGAAGCCTCGGTCACGTGGGGCGATGTGGTGCTTTTCGCAAAGGGCGATCTGGTCACCGACCGCCAAGGCCGCGCCGAGGGCAAGCTGGAGTTGCGGCTGGAAAATTGGCGCACGCTGGTTCCCGTGGCCATTGCGATGGGAGTGATCCCGCCCGACACCGCACCCACGGTGGAACAGGTGATGACGGTTTTTGCCAAGGGCGGCGATACGCTGACGGTGCCGGTCACGTTCAAGGACGGGCGCACCAGTCTGGGGCCGATCCCGCTGGGACCAGCGCCACGGATTGCTCAGCGGCAGTAGGTGCCGTTGCGATAGCGAACAACGTCGAAATGCATGTGATCTTCGTGGTGGCCATCAGACCCCGGCCCAAGCGTGGTGCCGAAGATGCCGCAGCCGCCCTTGTAGGCCGCCTTCATCGCGCGGCCCATCTTGCCGCGCCAGTCACGCGCCACGGTCAGCTTGGTGCCGTCTAACAGCACATAGCCCGCCACATCAATAGCCCGACCCTTGCCATGTTCGCTGATCTTGGCGCCGCGCACCGAATTGCGGGGGCGGCAGGAATAGCTGCCCGCAATCAAAAGCTGCACCGCCGGGCGCTTGCCCATGTTCGGTTGCAGATCGTTGACCACCCATTTGTTCAGCGCCACCGCCGTCGCACATTCGACCGTTGCGGGGGTGGAAAGTGCCACACCCGACACCGATGTGACCTTGACCGCATCGGCAATCCCGCACCCCCTGACGCGGGAGACGACCGGCGCAATCACCTGCCCCTTGATCGAAGGATCGCCGCAGATCGAGCCCTTTTTGCTGACCACGCCACCCGGCGCCGGTTTGACACGGATTGCTGCGGCTCTGACGATCTTTTCAATGCCGCGCGGCCGCGCCTGCGGGCGTTTCGATGCTCCCAGACCCTGAACCACCGGGGCCTGAACCGCAGAAGCCTGAACAACCGCAAGTTCGGGCACGGCAATGGCGGGCTTGGGGGCAACGGCTGTGGCGGGAATGAACGGGCGCGGCAGGGGCCGGATCACCGCAAAGGCAGCCTGCGTCGGTTCGGGTTTAGCCAGCCCTTGGGGCCGCGCCATCGGGCGGATCTGAGGAACCGCAACTGCGTTCGAAGATGATACGGTCAGGTGCGACCGGGGTGGGGCGACGGCAGCAAGCGTCGCGTCGGCTACGGGCAACAAGGCCGCGAAATCCGGGGTGGGCAACAAGGCGGGGCGTTGCACCAGAATATCAGTCGCCCGCGCCACGGGTCGCAGCGATTTTTCCAATCCGTCTGCCAGAACCGGCAATGCCCCAAGCGCGAAAAGGGCCACCAGCCCGGCGAAAAGTCTTGTCATCCATCCCCCACCGGCTTTGCGCCCCGCCCAAAATCGGGGGCCGCCGTATCTTGTCCCGCTTCGATGATCCCGCGCCTGATGGCACGGGTCCGGGTGAAATAGGCGTGCAGATGGTCGCCGTCCCCCAACCGGATCGCCCGTTGCAGGGCGAACAGTTCTTCCGTGAACCGTCCCAGTATATCCAGCGTTGCATCCTTGTTCGTCAAGAACACATCGCGCCACATGGTGGGGTCACTGGCGGCAATCCGCGTAAAGTCGCGGAAACCCGCCGCCGAATACTGAATAACTTCGCTTTCCGTTACGCGCGAAAGGTCATCCGCGACCCCGACCATCGTGTAAGCGATCAAATGGGGGGTATGTGACGTGACGGCCAACACAAGATCATGATGTGCCGCATCCATTTCCGACACTTTCGCGCCCATCGCTTCCAGCAGGCGGCGCAGGCGGGCGACCGCGTCCGGATCGTCGTTTTCAGACGGTGTCAGCAGCCACCAGCGGTTTTCAAACAGCGTCGCAAAGCCTGACCTTGGCCCCGAATGTTCGGTTCCCGCAAGCGGGTGGCCGGCGATAAAATGCACCCCCGCAGGCATGTGCGGGGCGACGGCGGCAATCACCGCCTGTTTGACCGACCCCACATCGGTGACGGTCGACCCCACCTTCAGATGCGGGCCGATTTCGGCGGCAATCGCCTCCATCGCGCCAATCGGCGTTGCGATGACCACCAGATCAGCGCCGCGCACGGCATCGGCGGCGTTGCCATAAACCTCATCACAAAGGCCGATTTCCAGCGCGATTTTCCGGGTTTCCGCAGACCGCGCGTGGCCGACGATGCGTGTCGCAAGCCCGCGTTGGCGCATCGCAAGCGCCATGCTGGAGGCAATCAGGCCAAGCCCGACCAGCGCCACCCGTTCGTAGATGACAGCCATCAGCGCATGCCTTTGAACTGCCCGACCGCATGGGCCACGCGGCGGCACGAGGATTCGTCGCCCACCGTGATGCGCAGGCAGTGCGGCAGGTTGTACCCCCCCACCCGTCGCACGATAAGCCCCTGCGATTGCAGGTAATCATCGCACGCCTCGGCCTCGGCGGCATCGGCAAAGCGGGCCAGCACGAAATTCGCCATCGACACATCGGATGGCACGCCAAGTTCGGCCAATGCCTCGGCCAGCCAGACCCGCATGCGCGCATTGTCACTGCGGCATTTGCTGACGTAATCCTGATCGCGCACGGCGGCCTCGGCGGCCTCAAGCTGGGTGTTCGACAGGTTGAAGGGCATGCGGATGCGGTTCAGAACGTCGATGATCGCCTGCGGGCCATAACCCCAGCCGATGCGCAACCCGCCCAGCCCGTAGATTTTGGAGAAGGTGCGGGTCATCACCACGTTCTCGCGCGCGTTGATCACCGACAGCCCGCCGTCATAGCCATCTACATATTCGGCATAGGCCCCGTCCAGCACCAGAATGGCCTGCGGTGGCAAGGCATCGGCCAGCCGTGCCAGATCGGCGGACCCGATCATCGTGCCGGTCGGGTTGTTGGGGTTGGCGATGAACACGAGCTTCGTGCGCCGCGTCATGCCTGCAATCAGCGCGTCAACGTCTGTGGTGCGTTCGCGCTCGGCCACCTCAACGGGGGTAGCCCCTGCCGCCTGCGCCGAAACGCGGTACAGAAGAAAGCCGTGTTCGGTAAACAAGACCTCATCCTTCGGCCCGGCATAGGCCTGACACAGAAGGTTGATGATCTCATCCGAGCCGACACCGCAGATCACGCGGCCCGCGTCCAGCCCATGCACATCGGCAATGGCCGTGCGCAGGGCGGCGTGGTCGGTGCTGGGATAGCGGTGCAACTGATGCACCGATTTCGCAACCGCCTCTTTCGCGCGGTCGGACGGGCCAAACGGGTTTTCGTTCGACGACAGTTTCACGACGTTGTTCGCCCCCGCAGCCGCACTTTTACCGCCCACATAAAGGGCAATATCCATGATACCGGGCTGGGGGCGGATCGTGTCGTTCATCTTGCACTCCGTCGCGTTGCGGCGGTTCTAGCGGCAGGGGCGGGCTTAGACCAGTGGATTATCGCCGATGCCCCAAGCAAAAGGCCGCACCCGAAGATGCGGCCTTGTATCTGCGGCAAGTCGCGAGATCAGTTCTTGGCGTAGTATTCGACGACGAGGTTCGGCTCCATCACAACCGGATAGGGCACATCACCCAGCGACGGGGTGCGCACAAAGGTCACGACCAGCTTGTTGTGATCCACGTCCAGATAGTCGGGAACATCACGCTCGGCCAACTGGATCGCCTCAAGGATCATCGCCATCTGACGCGACTTTTCACGAACGGCGATCACATCGCCTTCTTTCACACGGTAGGACGCAATATTCACGCGCTGGCCGTTCACGGTGACATGGCCGTGGTTCACGAACTGACGCGCGGCAAACACGGTCGGCACCAGCTTGGCGCGGTAGACGACCGCATCCAGACGCCGCTCCAGCAGACCCACCAGCATCTCGCCGGTGTCGCCCTTGACCCGCTCGGCTTCGGTAAAGATCTTGCGGAACTGCTTTTCCGTCAGATCGCCGTAATAGCCCTTCAGCTTTTGCTTGGCGCGCAGTTGCGTGCCAAAGTCGGACAGCTTGTTCTTGCGGCGCTGGCCGTGCTGGCCGGGGCCGTATTCACGCTTGTTCACTGGGGATTTCGGACGGCCCCAGATGTTTTCGCCCATGCGGCGGTCAATTTTATATTTGGCAGAGGTGCGTTTGGTCACCGCTGATCTCCTTCATAAGGCGCGCGAGGTGCGCAGGAAGGGCGTTGTCCTTTCCCCTTGCGGGGCGACAGGCATCCCCTTGCGGGGGCCACCAACACCAATGAAAAGCCCCGGAATTTCTTCCGGGACTGGCGGGCTTATAAGCGGGTGACGGGCGGTGTCAACAGCTTGTCTGGAGCTAAGCCGCCAGATCGTGCCGCAGGATCGCGGTTTCGGATGCAGAAAGGTTGCGCCGCGCATAGTCGCCGTAACCTTGCGGGTCGTCATCCAGCCCCGGATAAAGCGTCAGAAGCCCTGCCTGTTGTGCGGGATCAATCGTATCAAAGGCGGTGTTGGCGGGGTGAAAACTTTCGGTTTCCAGCCCGTTGGCAAAGACGATGTTGTGCCGGTCCAGCAGCAGATGAACGTAAGTGACTTCGCGCAGTGTCTGATCAACGGTGATCGTGGCATCGTTGATCAGGTCTTCGGCGGCCACCAGAACTTCGGTGGTATGGAACAACGCCTGCGCGGCAGCCCCGCGCAACAGCATCCGGTGCTGCGGCGACACCAGCAGATCACCGTCCGGGCGGCCAAGCCCGAAAGCGCCCGCGCGAAACCGGATCGGGCGCAGATGCGGCATCGCGTAAAGCCGCGCGCCCGACATGCGTTTCTGCCCGGTCCACAGAATTTCCTGCGCGCCGTTGTCTTTGGTCTGGATGCGGTCGCCGGCCCGCAGATCGCGGATCAGCCGCGTGCCGTCCGGCGTGCGGATCGCGGTGTCGGGCGTAAAACAGATCACCCCGCCCGCAGCCCTTGTGCCGGGCGCGCGCAAAGTGCGGTCAATCGCCACCCGCACCACCCACAGATCGCGGTCCGCCGGCGGCAGATCGCCAAAAAACATCGCCAGTTGCGTGCCGGTATCCGGCACCTCGATCAAGGTGACGCTAAAGCTTTGATGGCCATCGGTCAGCACGAACCCCTGTTCGGGTTCATCCGAAAGCGTCTGGTCAGCAACACGCCCGGCCGCAGCCATTGGCCCGACCGCATTACCGATCAGCCGACGCACCATGCGCGCCGCGCGTTTGCGAAGTTCCGCTGCCCCCTCGGCCCCATCCAGAATCAATGCGCCTTGTGACGTGTCAACCCGCGTCGCCTGCCCCGTCCAGCGCCATACGACGCCAACGGCCAGAACATCCAGGGGTGCAGCCCGAAGGCCATCTGTTTCCGTCTGTGACCAGGATATGACGAACGTAGCCCGAGAGCCCGTATTCATTGCCTGTTTTGCCTGCTCGTTTTTTTTATAGTATTACGATCAGGTTAACAGGCGTTCTTCATGTTGGCTATGGCAAAGGCGCAACAGTGTGTCAAAAACGCAGCCGCAACCGCAGCGATCCGACAAGTTGATCCTGCGGTTGTTCGTCAAATTCCCGGCCCAGAAGGGTAACGCCGTAAAACGCCTCGGACCGCTTGCCCTGCCAGTTCACCCCGGCCCGCAGACGGCTGCGGGTGTCCGAAAGTTGGACATTGCCGCCATCCGGCAGATAGATGCTGTCGAAAACGCGGGCAATATCGCCGCCCATGACCACACTGAAGCCTTTGACATCAGGCCCGCTTATGCCTTCGACCCGTTGGCCCGTGACATCATCGCGCACCAGGAGGTCGCCCTGCCCGAAATGCCCGATGACCATATCGCCACCGACCCGCACCAGACTTTCCACTCCCCACTGCGCCTGCACAAAGGGCCGAAGGGTAAAGCGTTCGCCAAAGTGGAAATCCCGGCCAACCTCGGCCTGAAGGGCGGCATGCAGGGCGTTGCCGATTTGCTGATCCAGCACCCGGGGGCGATCAAGACCCAGAACACCGTGAATCTCGCGTTGGAAATCACCGACAAGCGTTTGCTTTCCCGTCGCCACCACTTCGGCACCCAGATTTGCATCCAGCAATCCGATGGCGAAATGCGTGCTCAGCCCAAATCCAAGCACTCCAGCATAGCGACGATCGCGCGGCGCGTTACGCAAAAGCGATGTCGGCGCAATGATTTCGGTCCGGAACCGAAGTTCGATAATTTCGCCGGGGCTTGTGGGCAGCGCACCCGTCCATTCCGGCCCGCGCAGCTGGCTTACGAAATACGACCCACTGCGCCAGCGGTCCTTGCCGTCGCCGATGAAATCATTGGTGAACAGCCGCGCCATGCCCAGCCTTTGGCGATCTTGCGCTTGGGCGGGGCCAGTCAGGCAAAGGGCAGTAAAAAGCAGCGCAGACAACAATTTGAACATGATACTTCCGAACAGATGGTCCCCCGACCCTGTCACAGGATTAGCCGCTGCCTGCCCCTGCGCATAGTGCTATTATGCAACATACCCACAGACGCGCGGCATCATTTCGGCCGCCGCACTGCCTACCCGCATTTCGACTGGCCGCAGGACGCGCAGGTCATGCAGCCTTCGACCATGCGCAGATCATAGCCGCCGCAACTGTCACAGGCCTTCATCGGCCGCCCGCCAATAGCCACCACATCGGCCTTGGGGTCGGATTTCAGGCCCATCCCCTCGCCCTCAATAAAGCCGATATCCACCAGATGCCGCTCGATCACGCCACCGATCGCGGCCAGCATTGACGGAATGTATTTGCCATCCATCCACGCCCCGCCGCGCGGGTCGAACACGGCTTTCAGTTCTTCCACCACAAAGGAAATATCCCCGCCGCGCCGGAACACCGCCGAAATCATCCGGGTCAGCGCGACGGTCCAGGCGAAATGCTCCATGTTCTTGGAGTTGATGAACACCTCGAACGGGCGCCGATGCCCCGCGATGATGATATCGTTGATGGTGATGTAAAGCGCATGTTCCGACCCCGGCCATTTGACCTTGTAGGTCTGGCCTTCCAATGCGGCAGGCCGGTCCAGCGGTTCCGAAAGATACACCACCTCGCCCGGATGTGCGGGGGCCACTGACGGCACCGCCTCTTTCGCCTCAGACACGCTCAGAACCGATCCGGTCACATCATTGGGGCGATAGGTGGTGCAGCCTTTGCAGCCCTGATCCCACGCCGCCATATAGACCTGCTGGAAATCCTCAAAACTGATGTCTTCCGGGCAGTTGATCGTTTTGGAGATGCTGCTGTCGACCCATTTTTGCGCCGCCGCCTGCATGCGCACATGATCCAGCGGCGGCAGGGTCTGGGCGTTTACAAAGTAATCTGGCAAGGGCGCGTCGCCTTTCAGTTCACGCCACAAACGCACGGCGTAATCGACGACTTCTTCCTCGGTGCGGGTGCCATCTTTCTGCAAGACCTTGCGGGTATAGGCATAGGCAAACACCGGCTCGATCCCCGACGACACGTTGCCCGCATAAAGGCTGATTGTCCCGGTGGGCGCGATGCTGGTCAGCAGGGCATTGCGGATACCGTGCTGGCGGATGGCCGCGCGCACATCGCCGTCCATCTGCATCATGTGGCCGGTGGCCAGATATGCCTCGGCGTCGAACAAGGGGAAGGCACCCTTTTCGCGGGCAAGGTCCACCGACGCAAGATAGGCTGCACGCGCAATGGCTTTCATCCATGCCTCTGTCTGCGCGGCGGCTTCTTCGGACCCATAGCGCAGCCCGACCATCAGCAAAGCATCCGCAAGCCCCGTGACGCCCAACCCGATGCGGCGCTTGGCTTTCGCCTCGGCGGCCTGCTCGGGCAAGGGAAAGCGGCTGGCATCCACCACGTTATCCATCATCCGCACGGCCACGCGGACCAGATCATCCAGCGCCTTGCTGTCCAATGCGGCACCTTTGCCGAACGGGTCGGCCACAAGCACCGCCATGTTGATCGACCCCAGCAAGCACGCACCGTAAGGTGGCAACGGCTGCTCGCCGCAGGGGTTGGTCGCGGCGATGGTTTCGCAATAATTCAGGTTGTTCATCGCGTTGATCCGGTCGATGAAAATCACACCGGGTTCCGCAAATTCGAACGTGTTGCGCATGATGCGCGCCCAAAGATCGCGCGCCTGCACGGTGCGGAAAACCGTGCCGCCAAAGGTCAGATCCCAAGGCCCGTCCGCCTTGACCGCCGCCATGAACGGGTCGGTCACCAAGACCGAAAGGTTGAACATGCGCAGGCGAGCGGGGTCTTTCTTGGCCTCGATAAATGCCTCGATGTCAGGGTGGTCGCAGCGCATCGTGGCCATCATGGCCCCCCGGCGCGACCCTGCCGACATGATCGTGCGGCACATCGCATCCCACACATCCATGAACGACAATGGCCCCGACGCATCGGCGGCCACGCCCTTGACCTCGGCCCCGCGCGGGCGGATCGTGCTGAAATCATAGCCGATCCCGCCGCCCTGCTGCATGGTCAGCGCAGCCTCTTTCAGCCCGTCGAAAATGCCGTGCATCGTGTCGGGAATGGTGCCCATGACAAAGCAATTGAACAGCGTGACCGCCCGACCCGTGCCAGCCCCCGCCGTGATGCGGCCTGCGGGTAGGAACTTGAAGCCGTCAAGGGCAGCGTAAAAGCGGTCTTCCCAAACGCCGGGCTCAGCCTCCACCTCGGCCAAGGCCCGCGCGATGCGACGCCACGAATCGTCAACCGTTGCATCAATCGCCGTGCCATCCGCCGATTTCATCCGGTACTTCATATCCCAGATCGCTTCGGCAATGGGTGCGGCGAATCGCGTCATGGGGCGAAGTCCTTGAATTTGTGGGTCTGAAGGCAGAACACGCAAGATACGCCCCTGATCCGCGTCGGTCAACCATATCGGGCAACCTTGTCGGGCGCGCGGAATGCGTTAACTTGCGCATCTGCACCAAGGGGGCAACGTGGCCAAGTTCATCAACATCCTGAAGCTCAGCGTCGGGTCGGAATCGCTGGAGGATCACGCCGGTTGGCAGGCCAGCCAGCGACATCGCTGGCCTGCGGGCACTGCCGTTCACGTTACCCGCATGTGGCCCAAGCGTGAGGCCGAGGTCACTGATGGCGGCTCGCTGTACTGGGTGATCAAAGGCCTGATCCTGGCCCGCCAACGCATCCTGCGGCTGGAAGAACGGCGCGGCGAAGATGGCATCCTGCGCTGCGCCTTCGTGCTGGATGCGACCATCCACCGCACCGAAGCCGCCCCCCGCCGCCCGTTTCAGGGCTGGCGCTATCTCGACCCCGCCGACAGCCCGCGCGATCTGCCCGAAGGGCGCGCGCAGGAAGACGCGCTGCCCGCCAGTCTGGCGCTGGCTTTGGCGGAAATCGGGCTGCGCTAGGCGTCAGTAATTGTTGACGTTGCCCCGGATGATCGTGCCGGTGCCCAGATCGGTGCCGTCCTGCACCCAGGTCAGTTGATCACCGGCGATCCGGACCTGCCAGCAGGTCGCAGGGTCTTCACCATAGATGAAACACATCGTATCTGCAGTGATGTTCCATTCCCCGGCATAGTCAGCGCCCTTGATCGTTGCATCGGCGTCATAGAACTCGGTGTAGGCGCCGGATTCGGTCATGCTGCCTTGCACTGTGTTGCCGGAAACGGCCTCACGAATTTGCTCGCCCGTGGCGAAATCCTGCGCAAAGGCGGGGCTGGAAACCAGAATGGCGAAAGCGGCAAGGCGAAAAAGATGCATGACGAATCCTGTGTGAAGGGGATGTGTCGGGCAAAGATATTCCGACCGCAGCCGACGTCAACGCGTGATCGCACCCTTTGGCATTGCCACACCAATGCGTTCCAGCACCTCTACCAAAGCCGCCTGCGCGGGCGCATCCCACACCGCAGCCCGCGCCAGAAACAGCGTCGCCTCGCTTTGGTGAACAACGGAATCCGCAAGGATTTTCAAGTGGTTGTCGCGCAAGGTGGCACCTGTAGTGGTGATATCGGCAATCGCTTCTGCCGTGCCATTGCGCACCGTGCCCTCGGTTGCCCCCTGACTGTCGACAAGTTGGTAATCGGCAACCCCCTGCGCGGTCAGAAAGTCGCGCACCAGCCGATGATACTTGGTGGCAATCCGCAGCCGGAACCCGTGCCGTGCCCGGAATGCCGCCGCCGCCGCATCCAGATCATCCAGACTTTCCACATCAATCCACGCCCCCGGCACCGCGATGATCAGATCGGCTTGCCCAAAGCCCAGCCGCGCCAATTCCACCACCTGCGCCTGCCACCCCGCCAGCCGGTCGCGCACCATGTCCGACCCTGTGACGCCCAGATGAATACGCCCTGCCGCCAGTTCGCGCGGAATCTCGCCCGCTGAAAGCAGCACCAATTCCACGCCGGCAATGCCATCCACCGCGCCGGAATATTCGCGTTCCGCCCCGGTCTGGCGCATCGCGATGCCCCGGTCGTTGAACCACGCAAAGGTCTGGTCCATCAAACGGCCTTTGGACGGAACACCGATCTTCATGCCCGCACCCCTGCCGCAACGGCAGCCACCACCGCTGGCCGGATGATGCCGCCCACCGCCGGGATCGACTGCCCCGCCCCCAGCACCGCCGTCAGCGCGTCATAACGCCCGCCACTGGCTACGGGCGGAAGTGCTGCATCTGCGGCGTGAAAGCTGAACACGAAGCCGTCGTAATATTCCAGCGTGGTGCGCCCGTGGCTTGCCTCGAACGGCAGGGTTGCCACGTCAATTCCGCGCGCGGCAAGCGCATCAAGCCGGGCGGCGAAACGGTCGACCGCAGGGGCGATGGCGGGCAGCATCGGGGTGATGCCGCGCAGATGCGCCAGTGCCGAAAGCGAGGGCGCTTGCAGGCCCAGAAGATCATACAGGAGCGCCGCCTCAGGGGCCGCAATCGGCGGGGTTGCGGCATCATCCAGCATGGTCTGCACCCGTGCCGAAATATCCCCTGCTTCGCGCAACCCGATCACCGGGCCCGCCGCCGCGATCAGCGCGTCGGGGGTGTCTGACCCAAGCCGCGCCAGCAACTCTGCCCGCGCGGGCGACGCCGCCACCCGCCCGGCGAACCGGTCAAGCAGCATGCGGAACCGCTTGGGCCGCCAGATGTGGCGCAGAAGTGCCGCCTTGCGCGCCTCGGTCGTGGAAAGACCCCGGACGGCGGCCATCAGGATGCCGATATCGCCCGTCGCGGCGCGCAGGTTCAGCGGGGCAAGCACCTGCGCGAACAAGACGAACACCTCGGCATCGGCACGTTCGGGGGCGGTGCGGTCAAACACCTCGAACCCGACCTGAAGGTATTCGCTGGCGCGGGTGGCCGTATCGTCCTGTTTGCGAAACACCTTGCCCATATAGCAATAGCGCGCAGGGTCCGCCCCGTGCGCCATATGCGCCTGCACCACGGGCACGGTGAAATCGGGGCGCAGCATCATCTCGCCGCGCTCGGGGTCTTGGGTAACATAGGCACGGGCGCGGATATCCTCACCGTAAAGATCCAGCAGCACCTCGGCGGGTTGCAGGATGTCGGTATCCACCGCCACAGCGCCTGCCGCCTGAAAGGCCGCAAAGATCGCCTCGGCCTCGGACCTTATGGCCGCACGGTCAGTCATTGCGCCAGCATATCCTGCACGGCCTGCACCAGATTTTCGAGCGGAACTTCCACCTGCGCGGGGCGGTCTTTCCATTCCTCCAACGTGGCGTTCTGCGCGATTTTCGCACCAAGGATCAGGTCTTTCAGGATCACCACCCCCCGCGCCGCCTCATCCCCGCCCTGGATGATGGCGACGGGGCTTTGGCGTTTGTCGGCGTATTTCAACTGGTTGCCGAAGTTTTTGGGGTTGCCCAGATACATCTCGGCCCGGATGCCCGCGCCGCGCAGGGCGCTGACCATTCCCATGTAATCGGCCATCCGGTCCCGGTCCATCACCGTGACCACAACCGGACCCGCAGCCTCGGCCACGCCGCGCCCCTTGGCCTGCAACGCCGCCAAAAGCCGGTCCACCCCGATGGACACCCCCACCGCAGGCACCGCCTGCCCGGTAAAGCGCTTGACCAGATCATCATACCGCCCGCCCCCGGCAACCGACCCGAACTGCCGCTTGCGGCCCTTGTCGTCGAGGATTTCAAAGGTCAGTTCCGCCTCGAACACCGGGCCGGTATAGTAGCCAAGGCCACGCACGACCGAGGGGTCGATGACGATGCGGTCAGGGCCGTAGCCTTGGGCTTCGAGGAGGTCGGCGATTTGTTTGAGTTCGTCAATACCCTCAAGGCCAGCGTCCGATCCTTTTACAATGTCACTGAGATACTTTATGGTTATTCCATTGCGGTAGTGGCTGGCTGACGGGTCTAAACCAACTTGGCGCACAAACTCCCAGTCTCGTGCCAAAAGTGCGTCTTTTAGCGTTGATAAATCTTCTTCAGCCCCGGCCCTGATTTCATCAACCATTTCTGGCGACTCTTTGCTTCGCGGCAATCTAGACATAACGCCGTCTGAACTAGTCAGTTTTTGGGCTGAGACAGCAAGTTTGGTGATCAGCGCTTTAACTCCAGAATTCGAGTCCACGAATTGCATCAAAACTTCAATGCTCCCCGCCCCCAGCCCCGCACCCTTCGTAAAATCCCCACTGTCGTCCTTGCGCCCCTCGCCCAAAAGCGCCCGCACGCCCTCGACCCCCAGCCGGTCCAGCTTGTCAATCGCGCGCAGCACGATCCCGCGTTCCGCCTCGAACTTCGACGGGTCCGACGGGTCCAGCACCCCCGCCACCTCCATCACCCCGTTCAAAACCTTCCGGTTGTTCACCTTGACCACATAATCGCCGCGCTCGATGCCTGCGGCCTCCAACGCATCCGCCAGCATCGCGCAGATCTCGGCATCCGCCGCCACCGAGCCTGATCCCACTGTATCGGCATCGCACTGATAGAACTGGCGAAACCGCCCCGGCCCCGGCTTTTCATTCCGCCAGACCGGACCCATCGCATAGCGCCGATAGGGGCTGGGCAGGTCGTTGCGATACTGCGCCGCGACGCGCGCCAACGGCGCTGTCAGATCATAGCGCAGCGCCAGCCAATCCTCGCTTTCGTCCTGCCATGCGAACACGCCCTCATTCGGGCGGTCGACGTCGGGAAGGAACTTGCCCAAAGCGTCGACCGTTTCCACCGCCGAGGTTTCCAAAGGATCAAACCCATAGCGGTGATAGACCGCCGCTATCCGCGCCAGCATCGCGTTGCGCGCCAGAACCTCGGGCCCAAGGTAATCGCGGAACCCCTTTGGCGTTTCGGCCTTGGGGCGGCGGGGTTTGTCGTTTGCCATGGTTCTGGCCCTTCTGATCGGTCGCAGACCGTCTAGCGGATGCCCCATCGCGCGGCAAGCGGGCGCGATGGGTTGTGCCCGGCGCAGCCTTGGGTAAAGTCACGCCAAAGGGGCCGCCATGACCAACGCACTGGAAGAACGCATCGCGCATCTGACCCGCATGGTAGAGGATCTGTCGGATGTCGTGACCCGCCATCAGGCCGAGATCGACCGCCTGTCGCGCCGCACCGGCCTTTTGTTGGAGCGCGAAGCGGAGCGTGACGCGGACGGCGGCGCGGCCCCGCTGGCCGACCAACGCCCGCCGCATTGGTAAGGGAAACACAATGGCCTGGATGATCATCAGCGAAGACAGCGCGGAGGCCGCGCATTTGCGGGCCGACAAGCGGTTGATGGATGCGCATTGGGCCTATGAGCTTTCCATCCGCGACCGAATTCTGGCGGCGGGCAGTCTGCGCGATGACAGCGGGCAAACCCCGAAAGGCAGCCTTTTGATCCTGAATGTCGCCACCCGGGCCGAGGCGCAAGCACTGCTGGACGCCGACCCCGCGACACAGGCCGGGCTGCGCGGCGAGGTTGAGATCCGCTATTGGAACCCCGCCATCCTAAACGGGGTCGAACAGCCGTGACCTTGAAACCGGCAGCATAGCGGGATGATGACAAGTCCTGCGTCTGTTGCGGTGACGCTTGCGATTGGTGCGGCGGGCGGGCTCTTTGCCGCAGCACTGCACCTGCCGCTGGGGTTGCTTCTGGGCTCACTTCTGGCGACGGGCCTGCCAGCGGCGCTGGGGTGGCGGCCGTTCGGCCTTACCCTGCATGTGCCTGCAAGCACGCGCAATTTCTTCATCCCGATCATCGGCGTGGCCATCGGGGGGGCGTTCACACCTGCGGTTCTGGCGCAGATGCCTGGGTGGTGGCCCAGCCTGCTGGCGCTGTGTCTTTATATCCCCTTGGCGCATTTCATCGGCTACCGCATCTATCGCCGCTTTGGCCCCCTGCCGCCCACGACCGCATTTTTCGGCGCGGTGCCGGGCGGTCTGATCGAAAGCGTGGTTCTGGGCGAAGAGGCGGGGGCCGATGTGCAGATGCTGGCGCTGCTGCAGTTCCTGCGGCTGATCCTGACAATTGTCGCGGTGCCGTTGGGCTTTGCATGGGCGACAGGGCATTCTGTGGGGTCGGGCGGCGGGGCCTCCTTGAGCGGGGCAAAGGCCTTGGGTCTGGGGGATGCCGCATTTCTTGGCGTGGTGGCCGTGGCGGGGTATTTCGTCGGCCACCGCCTGCGCCTGCCCGCCGCCGTGATGACCGGCCCGCTGATCGCCAGCGCTGCCGTGCATCTGGGCGGATGGGTCGAAGGGGTGCCGCCGGGCTGGGCGGTGGGCGCGACCCAAATTGTGGTCGGTTCGGTTCTGGGCGCGCGGTTTGCGGGGATGCCAAAGGGCGCTTTGCCGATGGCATTTCGCCTTGCGTTACTGAATGTCAGTGCAGCACTGGTGCTTGCGTTCGGGTTCTCGCTGGCAGTGGCACCAATGGTCGGCGTCTCGCCGTCGGGCGTGTTTCTGGCATTTGCCCCCGGCGGGCTGACGGAAATGAGCCTTGTTGCGCTCAGCCTGCAGATCAGCGTGGTTTATGTGACCGCACATCATGTGGCACGGATCGTGCTGGCGGTGACATTCGCCAAACTGGGCGCACGGTGGTTGGGGCGCCCCTGAAGCGTGTTGCGGTTGATCGGGTTCAGCAGATCAAGCGCAACACGCAAGATTCCCAATGGCTTGCATGTCTTGGATGTCTTTTAATTTGAATCCAATCAAAGAAAATCCGCTCTAGACCTCTTCCACCATCACCACGCCCGCCATCGCCTTGATCGCACCCTTGATCTGCGGGTTCACGGGGTAGGTGTCGGGCAGCACCAGATCAATCTCGCGCCCTGTCGCATCGGCTACACAAAGCGTAATCTGGCCCCGGCTGCGGGTGTTTTCGACCCGAGCAAACAGGCTCGCAATTGACGCCGCCGCCGACCCGTCGGTCAGATGGATGCGCAGCGCCGCCGCCCCGCCCTGTTCGGCCACCTGATCAATCGGCTGCACGGCGTTGGCCAGCATTTTTAGCGTCTCGCCCTCCAGTTCCGCCTTGACGGTGAGGACCACGTTGTTGCCCGCCTCCAGCAGATCGCGCGCGGCTTCCAGCGTGTCGGAGAACACCGTCACCTCATAAAGCCCCGTCGGATCAGACAGTTGCACAAAGGCAAAGCGATTGCCCCGCGCCGATTTGCGTTCCTGCTTTGACGCAACAGAGCCTGCGATTTTCGCAATCACCGGTCCGTTTTCGGCCATCCGCGTCACTTCGGTCAGCGTTTTCACGTCGCGGCGCTTCAGCGGCCCCATGTAGTCATCCAACGGATGCCCCGAAAGATAGAACCCGATCGCCTGATGTTCCTGCGTAAGCCGTTCCACCGGCAGCCAATCGTCGCGGTTTGCCACGCGGGGTTCCGGCAGATCGGCCCCCGCTTCGCCGAACAAAGACACCTGCGCAGACCCCTGCGCCTCGTGGATCGCGGCGGAGTATGCGCCCAGCGAGTCCAGCGCCTCGAACACCCGCGCGCGATTCGGGTCCAGCGTATCGAACGCCCCCGCACGCGCCAGCATTTCCAAAGGGCGCTTGCCGATGCGTTTCAGATCAACCCTGCGCGCAAAATCAAACAGCGTCGCAAAGGGCCGCTCGCCGCGCGCAGCCACGATCATCCGCATCGCCTCGACGCCCACGTTTTTCAGCGCGCCCAAGGCATAGACAATCGCCCCCTCCCGCGCCGTAAACGTCGCAAGGCTCGCGTTCACACAAGGGGCAATCGTCTTGATACCCAGCTTGTCGACCTCGCGCTTGTAGATGGCCAGCTTGTCGGTCAGATGGATATCGCAGTTCATCACACCGGCCATGAATTCAACCGGGTGATTGGCCTTGAGCCACGCCGTCTGATAGCTGACCACGGCATAGGCAGCGGCGTGCGATTTGTTGAAGCCGTAATTCGCGAACTTCTCCAGAAGGTCAAAAACCTCGCCCGCCTTTTTCGCATCCACATCATGCGTGGCCTTGGCCCCGGTAATGAACTTGGGGCGCTCTTTCGCCATTTCCTCGGCGATCTTCTTGCCCATGGCGCGGCGCAGCAGATCGGCACCGCCAAGGCTATACCCCGCCATGACCTGCGCAATCTGCATCACCTGTTCCTGATAAACGATGATGCCCTGCGTCTCGGCCAGAATATGGTCAATCGTCGGGTGGATGGATTCCAGATCGCGCAGCCCGTTCTTCACCTCGCAATAGGCCGGAATATTCTCCATCGGGCCGGGGCGATACAGGGCGACCAACGCCACGATATCCTCGATGCAGGTGGGCTTCATGCGGCGCAAAGCGTCCATCATGCCGCTGGATTCCACCTGAAATACCGCAACCGTCTTGGCGGCCGCATAAAGCTCGTAGGATTTCACATCATCCAGCGGGATCATCGAGATGTCGATGTCGACGCCCCGCTCGCGCAAAAGGTCCAGCGCGTTCTGGATCACGGTCAGGGTTTTCAGCCCCAGAAAGTCGAACTTGACCAGCCCCGCCGCTTCGACCCATTTCATGTTGAACTGCGTCGCCGGCATGTCCGACCGGGGGTCCTGATACAGCGGCACCAATTCGTCCAGCGGACGATCCCCGATCACCACGCCCGCCGCATGGGTTGACGCGTTGCGGAGCAATCCCTCAATCTGCTGGCCATAGTCCAGAAGCCGCGCCACGACCTCTTCTTTCGCGGCCTCGCGCAGGCGCGGCTCATCCGCCAACGCCTTGGTAATGCTGACAGGTTTTACCCCATCAAGCGGGATCATCTTGGAAAGCCGGTCCACCTGACCGTAAGGCACCTGCAACACGCGCCCCACATCGCGCACGGCGGCTTTCGACAAAAGTGCTCCGAAGGTGATGATCTGCCCCACCTTGTCGCGCCCGTATTTGCCCTGCACATACTGGATCACCTCCTCCCGGCGATCCATGCAGAAGTCGATGTCGAAATCGGGCATGCTGACCCGTTCGGGGTTCAAAAACCGCTCGAACAACAGATTGTAACGCAAGGGGTCCAGATCGGTGATGGTCAGCGCATAAGCCACCAGCGACCCCGCCCCCGACCCCCGCCCCGGCCCCACGGGAATGCCCTGCGCCTTGGCCCATTGGATGAAATCGGCAACGATCAGGAAATAGCCCGGAAAGCCCATCTGTTCGATCACGCCCAACTCGAACGCCAGCCGCGCCTCGTAATCGGCAATGCTTACGGCATGCGGGATCACCGCCAACCGCGCCGCCAGTCCGTCGGCTGCAACCCGGCGCAATTCATTCACCTCGTCGTCGGCAAATTTCGGAAGGATAGGGTTGCGCTTGGCCACGGCAAAGGCACACCGGCGCGCGATTTCAACCGTGTTTTCAAGCGCCTCGGGCAGGTCGGCAAACAGCGCCGCCATTTCCGATTCCGTCTTGAAATAATGCTGCGGCGTCAGGCGTCTGCGCGGGGTCTGCTGATCAACATAAGCGCCTTCGGCAATGCAGATCAGCGCGTCATGCGCCTCATACATCGAGGATTTGGGGAAATAGACGTCGTTCGTCGCCACCAGCGGCAGCCCCATCGCATAGGCCATTTCCACAAACGCCCGCTCGGTCGCACGCTCGGCCTCGGGCAAAGCGCTCCCCGGCCCTGGATGGCGCTGCAATTCCACATAGAGACGGCCCGCGTAAATCGCGGCCAGCCGGTCCATCAGCGCCTGTGCCTTGGGCCCCTGCCCCGCCTGCACAAACCGCCCCACCGGGCCATCCGCCCCCCCGGTAAGGCAGATCAGGCCCCCACCATGTGCGGCCAACTCGTCCAGCGTCACCTGCGGCAACTGCCCGCCCTTGCCGATATATAACGCCGAGTTCAGCTTCATCAGGTTCATATATCCGGCCTCGTCCTGCGCCAGCAGAACGATGGGGGCCGCCGCCCGCGCGCGCTCACCCGGGCCGGCGGGATCATGCGCGAGGTTGATCTGACACCCGACAATCGGCTGCACTCCTGCCCCCAGCGCGGTGACGGAAAACTCCAGTGCTGCGAACATGTTGTTGGTATCAGTCACGGCCACGGCGGGCATGGATTGCGCGGCACAAAGCGCGACCAGCTTCTTCACGGGAACCGCACCCTCCAAAAGCGAATGTTCGGTATGGACACGCAGGTGGATGAATCGGGGATATGACATGCGCAAAGCCTAGCGCAGGCTCAAGCCGGGGGAAAGACTGCCTGACTTTTCGGCAAAAGGCGAAACTGTTCGCTGGAAACGCGGAAAGGTAATGCTTGCCAACTGGCCCCTTGTCACGCTTGATGAAAGACAGGAACAACCGGAAAATCCGGGGGGCGCGTGGCCCGCTTTACGCCGCATCGGGCGGTCACGCGCAAACCCTCTCAATGAGGGTGCCTAGGGGAGAACGCGGCGGGTTGCAAGATGACCGATCTGGCCTTTGAGCTGAACGGAACCCCTGTGCGCGTGGCGGATTTATCCCCCACGCGGACACTGCTGGACTGGCTGCGCGAAGATCGCAGCCTCTGCGGCACAAAGGAAGGCTGCAATGAAGGCGATTGCGGGGCCTGCACGGTGATGGTCACCGATGCGCAAGGCAGCCGCGCGCTCAACGCCTGCATCCTCTTTCTGCCGCAGCTTCAAGGCAAATCCGTGCGCACCGTCGAAGGCATCGCCGGGCCAAAGGGCGAGTTGCACCCCGTCCAGCAAGCAATGATCGACCATCATGGCAGCCAATGCGGCTTTTGCACACCGGGCTTCATCGTCTCGATGGCCACAGCGCACCTCAACGGCGCGACCGACCACGACGACCAGCTTGCCGGGAACCTCTGCCGTTGCACCGGCTACGCCCCCATCATCCGCGCCGCAACGGCCGCAGAAAGCGCGCCGGTCCCCGACTGGATGCCAATTCTCCCTGACCCTTTCATTTTGACACAAATATCCTCGGGGGTTCCGGGGGGCAGACAGCACCCCGGCGCTTGCCACCCCGAAACCACCGATGATCTGGCGCGCTGGTATGCCCAGAACCCCGACGCCACCCTGATCGCCGGGGCCACGGATGTTGGCCTCTGGGTCACGAAGAATTTGCGCGATCTGCCGAATGTGGCGTTTCTGAACGGCATCGCCGATCTGCGCACGCTGACCCGCGCTGGCGACACCCTGCGCATCGGCGCGGGCGTCACGATCACCGATCTGATGGCCGCCATCACCGACATGCACCCCTCTTTCGCGGCGATGCTGCGCCGCTACGGCTCGGTTCAGGTCCGCAACGCGGCCACCATCGGCGGCAACATCGCGAACGGCTCGCCCATAGGTGACGGCCCGCCCGCGTTGATCGCACTGGGTGCCACGCTGCACCTGCGCCACGGTGACACCCGCCGCGAGATGCCGCTTGAGGATTTCTTCCTCGCCTACCGCAAACAGGACCGCCAGCCCGGCGAATTTGTCGAGGCCGTAACGATCCCGACCCACGCCCCCACCCTGCGCTGCTACAAGATCTCCAAACGCTTTGATCAGGATATTTCCGCCGTCTGCGGCTGTTTCAATGTGACCATCACCGGCGGCAGCGTCACCTCGGCCCGCATCGCCTTTGGCGGTATGGCCGGAACGCCGAAACGGGCCGCTGCGGTTGAGGCAGCACTGACAGGCCAGCCGTGGACCCGCCAAACCATTCAGGACGCCCGCGTCGCAATGGCGCAGGATTTCACCCCGATGGACGACATGCGCGCCTCGTCCAGCTATCGCCTTAACGTCGCCGAAAACCTGCTGCTGCGATATTTTGACGATCTTGGCGGCGCTGCCACCGACATCCTGCAGGTGCAGGCATGAGCGCTGGCCTTCCCTTGCCGCATGACGCAGCCCCCCTGCACGTCACGGGTGCGGCACGCTATGTCGATGACATCCCCACCCCGGTAAACACCCTGCATCTGGCCTTCGGTCTGTCAGACATCGCCCACGGTGATATCGTGTCCCTGGATGTTTCGGCCGTGCGCGCGGCACCCGGAGTCATCGCAGTCTACACGCCCGATGATCTGGCCGACATGCCCGATTGCTCGCCGTCGAACCACGACGAGCCGCTGCTGGCCGTCGGTCAGGTCCATTATATCGGGCAACCGGTTTTCCTTGTGGTGGCAACCAGCCATCTCGCCGCCCGAAAGGCGACGCGCCTGGGCAAGCTGGAATGCCGCGCGCGCCCCGCTCTTCTGACTGTGGACGACGCGCTGGCCGCGAACAGCCGGTTCGAGGGTGGGCCCGTGATCTGGGCCAAAGGCGATGCGGCGGCGGCAATTGCCGGGGCCGCACGCACGGTTGAAGGCACCTTCGAGATTGGCGGGCAGGAGCATTTCTATCTGGAGGGCCAAGCCGCCCTTGCCCTGCCGCAAGACGGCGGCGAGATGTTGGTTCATTCGTCAACCCAGCACCCGACCGAGATTCAGCACAAGGTGGCCCACGCCCTGCACCTGCCGATGAGCATGGTCCGCGTCGAGGTGCGCCGGATGGGTGGCGGCTTTGGTGGCAAGGAAAGTCAGGGCAACGCGCTTGCCATCGCCTGTGCCCTGGCCGCGCGCGATACCGGGCGGCCTTGCAAGATGCGCTATGACCGTGATGACGACATGATGATCACCGGCAAGCGCCACGATCTGCGGCTGATCTACCGCGCCGGGTTTGATGCGCAGGGCCGCATCGCGGGGGTCGAATTCACGCATCTGTTCCGCTGCGGCTGGGCGCAGGATCTGTCGCTGCCCGTCGCCGACCGGGCCATGCTGCATGCCGACAATTGCTATCATTTGCCCGCCATCCGCATCGAGAGCCACCGCCTGCGCACCCATACCCAAAGTGCGACCGCCTTTCGCGGCTTTGGCGGCCCGCAAGGGATGATCGGGATCGAGCGGGTGATGGATCATGTGGCCTTTGCTCTGGGACTTGACCCCCTTGCGGTGCGGCGTGCGAATTTTTACGACGCGATGGTGGAGAGGCCGGGGAGGGGGCCGTCTGCCCCC
>JBBQZP010000010.1:0-104505 GCA_038207585.1 Rhodobacterales bacterium
GGTTTGCAGGGCTTTAAGGGCTGCATCCACGGTGAGTGTGGCGGTTATATGGTGCTGGGTGAGGGGCTTATCGACAAATCCGGTCAGCGACATCAGATGGCCGGGCTGTTGGGGTTGGTCACCAGTTTTGAAAAGCGCAAGATGCATCTGGGCTACCGTCTGGCGACGTTAAAGGCCGCGATGCCGGGGCAGGGTGTGGGCGCGCGTCTGCGCGGGCATGAATTTCATTACTCCACCATCGTGGCCCAACCGGATGACGCTTTGGCGCAGGTGGTTGATGCCGAAGGCGCCGAGGTGGCCGAAACCGGCAGCGTCCGGGGCCGCGTCACCGGGTCATATTTCCACCTGATTGCCGAGGCGTCATGAGCGGGTTTGTATCCTTCGTGTCTTCTGGCCCCGGTGATCCGGACCTGCTGACAGTACGGGCGCTCAAACGCATTCAGGCGGCGGATGCGGTGTTGTTTGATGATTTGTCCTCTGGCCCGATCCTCGCCCATGCGCGGGCCGGGGCCGATCTGGTGGCGGTGGGCAAACGGGCGGGCCGGGTGTCGCCCAAGCAGGATCAGGTCAGCCGGTTGCTGGTGGACTATGCGCAAAGTGGCGCGCAGGTGGTGCGTCTGAAATCGGGCGATTCCGGCCTGTTCGGGCGGCTGGAAGAAGAGATTGACGCGTGCCGGGCGGCTGGCATTGGATTTGAGATTGTGCCGGGGGTGACCAGCGCCTCGGCAGCGGCGGCGGCTGCGGGCATACCCTTGACGCGCCGGTTGACGGCACGCCGGGTGCAGTTTGTCACCGGGCATGACACCGCGGGTGGTTTGCCCGCGGATCTGAACATCGCAGCCTTGGCCGACCCGATGGCCACAACCGTAATTTTCATGGGAAAACGGACCTTTGCGGCTTTGTCTTCAAAGCTGATCGCAGCTGGCATGCCGGGGGATACGCCTGCGTTGCTGGCCGAAAGCGTATCAACGCCGGATCAGCGGCTGACCCGCGCCACCGTCGCCACCCTGGGCACCGCACTGGCGGATGCCCATGACGGCCCCGCGCTGATCCTGATCGGCCCGCTGATGGAGGGGATATGACGCACACAATCACGATCTGTGCGACCTGCAAGCTGGGGCAGGGTGAATTCGCGGCAAACCTGACCCTGCCCGGCTATCGGGTAACGACGACCGAGTGCATGTCGGGATGCACGCGGCCTTCAACGCTCGCGTTTCGGGCCGACGGCAAGACGGCCTATCTGTTTGGCGACATCACCGAGGCTGATCTGGCGGATATCGTGACGTTTGCTGCGGCCTATAAAACCTCAACCGATGGCACCTTTGCCGATGCGCGGATGTTTGGCGCGCTGCGCACCAAGGCGATTGCGCGCGTTCCGGGCTAAGATGTCGCAAGGGCGTGTCAGATGACGCTTTCGCCCCTTGACCCTCTTGGGCAATCCCTGCCACATGGTCACGTTAAGGTGTCCAAAGCGCAAAGCGTGAGGACTGAAACGGGAATGAGGAAGGGTGGACCCAAACGGGCACCTCAGCCTCAACCGCCCCCGCGACTGTAAGCGGTAGCGGCCTTTCAAATGCCACTGATGGGCAACCATTGGGAAGGCGGAAGGTCCGCTATGATCCGCGAGTCAGGAGACCGGCCTTGGCAGAGGTGAAACAAAGGCCGTCGGGTGTGACGGTCATAGGAGATGACGATGAATTTGACCCAGACCCAGACCCGCTCTTTCTCGCTGGTCCAGACGCTTTTGGTGGCCATGGTTGGCCTGACGCTGGTGTTTGCCAGTGGCTTTGCCCACAGCCAGACCCTGCATGACGCAGCCCATGACATGCGCCATTCCACCGGATTTCCCTGCCACTAAGGCGGGATAGACCAAAAATCATGAAACATATGCTGTCCAGCGCGTTGTTCGCTGGCTTTGCGGCGGGGTTGCTTTGCGCCCTGCTGCAATATCTATTGGTCGAACCCGACATCTTGCTGGGTGAGCGGTACGAATCCCGCGAACTGGTGCATTTTCAAGGGGTTCCGGCGCAAACTTCAGACAATTCCATGCCCGGAATTGACCTGGCAACCGAACCTGCGGCCCATGATCATGATGCTGCTGAACCTGCCGGACACGTGCACGGCGGTGCTGAAGAAGAAAGCTCTCCTTATCGGCACGCTTTGACGGTGCTGTTCGCGGTTCTAACCTATTGCGGCTATGGGCTTGTGCTGATGGCCGGGGTGCAGCTGGCCGAGGGGGTGGGTGTCAAGATCGGCACCTCACAAGCGCTGTTGTGGGGGTTGGCAGGCTTTATGGCGTTTCAGTTGATGCCTGCGCTTGGGCTGGAACCGGAACTGCCGGGCACACCTGCCGCCGATCTGGATGCGCGCCAGATCTGGTGGGCGGCAACCGCTGCGGCAACCGTCATCGGGTTGTGGTTCATGGCCTATGGGTCTGCCGTGTGGCAGCGCGGTCTGGGGCTGTTGGTGCTGATCGCACCGCATGTCTGGGGCGCACCAAAGCTGGCAGAGTTTGGCGGGGTGGCGCCACCAGAACTGTCGTCAGCCTTTGCCGCCCATACGCTGGCGGTTGGCTTGATCACATGGATGGTTCTGGGCGGGTTGGTGGTGACATTCTGGCACACTGACGCGGCCAAATGATCCAGCTTCACCTGATCGGCATCGGCACCGGCAACCCGGATCACCTGACACGTCAGGCGGTTCGGGCGCTGAACGAGGTCGGTCTGGTGATGATCCCGCGCAAGGGTGGCAAGGCCGATCTGGCAGAGCTGCGCCGCGCCATTGTGGCAGAGGTGGTGACCAATCCGGCCGTGCAGGTGGTTGAGTTCGACCTGCCGGTGCGCGACGCCGACAACCCGGATTATCAGGCCGGCGTGAACGACTGGCACGATGCGATTGCGCGGGTCTGGGCTGAGACGATGGCCGCGCATCCGTCTGGCAAAGTGGCGCTTTTGGTTTGGGGCGATCCGTCGCTGTACGATTCCACGCTACGGATTGCCGCTCGGTTGCCAGGCGTTGAGGTGTCTGTCGTGCCCGGCATCACCAGCATTCAGGCGCTGACCGCGGCCCATGCCATGCCGCTGAATGATATTGGTGAGGCGGTCACGATCACCACAGGGCGGCAGTTGCTGGCCGGTTGGCCTGCGGGCGCTGACACTCTGGTCATCATGCTGGATGGCAAGTGTTCGTTTCAATCGCTTGATCCGACAGGCATTTCAATCTGGTGGGGTGCCTATGTCGGCATGAAGGAACAGATCATCCTGTCCGGTCCTTTGGCCGACATTGGCGCGCAGATAATAGCCACGCGGGCCAAGGCGCGGGCGGCGCATGGCTGGATCATGGATATCTATATCCTGCGCAAGGGGTAAGCTGGCAGTTCAATATATTACATAATATTGATTATCGGACTCTTATATCCGCAGAACCAGCGCCCCTATTGATGCCGCAGTGCCTCGATCGGGTCCAACCTTGCAGCGCGTCTGGCCGGAAAGAAACCGAAGACCACGCCCACCACGGCCGAGAAGACAAAACTTGCCACGATGATGCGCCAGTCGGGCATGAAGCTGATGTTCAGCACGTAAGAGCCTAGCGCGCCAAGTCCAAGGCCCAGCAGAATGCCAAGGATGCCGCCAATCAGCGACAGCACAATCGCCTCGACCAGAAACTGCATCAGGACCTGACTTTCGGTCGCCCCTACGGCCATGCGGATGCCGATTTCACGGGTTCGTTCGGTCACCGACACCAGCATGATGTTCATGATCCCGATGCCGCCGACCAGCAGGCTGATCGCGGCCACCGCCGACAACAGACCGGTCAGCACGCCGGTGATGCCAGTCAGCATCGAGGATATCTGTTTCATATCAAACACATTGAAGTCGTCGTTCTGATCGCCTGTCAACTTCCTGCGCTCTCGCATCAGGGATTGGATGCTTTCTGTGACATCTTCGGCCTTGGCCCCATCGCGAAAGGTGACAGAGATGGTCTGCACATCGGTCTTGCCGGAAATGCGGCGCTGAAAGGCTTTCAGGGGCATCAGGATCGTGTCATTGTCGTCTGTCCCGAAGGTCGAGGCATCGCGCTTGGCCAGTTCTCCAATCACCTCACACGAGATTTTGCCCACCCGGATCGCGGTGCCAACCGGGTTGCCCTCACCCATCAAGGCGGTTGTGGTCGAGGTGCCCAGAATGCAGACCGGGGTGCCGGTGCGCAATTCGCTTTCCGAAAACTCTCGCCCAAAGGCCAGCGTCCAGCCGCGGATGCCGAAATAGGCGTTGTCGGTGCCGGTGACCTGCACCACGTGGTTCAACTCGCCAAACACCGCTGTCTGCATTTTGGCCGAACCGGGGGTTGCGGCGACAATGTCGGGAATATCGCGCAACAGGGCATCGACGTCCTTGAGGCCCAACGGCGGCGCGTCGTTCTGCCCGCCGCCCGGCCCGCGCCCCGGCGACCCCGGCCGCACCATCAACAGGTTTGACCCGAGTGACGCCACATCCGACTGCACCTGTGCGGTTGACCCCTGCCCGACTGTGACCATGGCAATCACCGAGGCAACACCAATGACGATGCCCAGCACGGTCAGAAAGCTGCGCAGTTTGTTGCGAAACACCGTTGAAAGGGCCAGCCGGAACGCTTCAAACAGCATGGGCCACCTCTTTTGAATGGTCCGGCTGGATGCGGTCAGACTGGATGCGGCCATCGACAAAGGTCACGATGCGGTGCGCGTAGGCGGCCATGTCGGGTTCGTGGGTGACCATCAGGACCGACAGACCCTCATCCCGGTTCAGTTGGACCAACAGTTCCATGATTTCGCGGCCCCGCGCACTGTCAAGGTTGCCGGTCGGTTCATCCGCGAGGATCAGGCCGGGTTTGGTCACGATGGCGCGGGCGATGGCGACACGCTGCTGCTGACCGCCCGAGAGTTCAGAGGGGCGGTGGCGCGCCCTGCCCTGTAGGCCGACCTTTTCAAGGGCCTCCATCGCGCGGTCGTGCCGTTCGTCAGGGTCAATCCCTTGATAGATCAAGGGAAGTTCGACGTTTTCAAGCGCTGTGGTGCGGGCCAAAAGATTGAAACCCTGAAAGATGAAGCCCAAAAAGTGCCGCCGCAGAAGCGCGCGTTGGGTGCGGTCCAAGGCGCTGACATCGCTGCCAAACAGCAGATATTGGCCAGAGGTCGCGGTATCCAGACAGCCCAGAATGTTCATCGCCGTTGACTTGCCAGACCCTGACGGCCCCATCACGGCGACAAATTCGCCCTTGGTCACCGTCAGGCTGACATCATTCAGCGCGTAGACCTGTGCGGCGTCGACGCCGTACACCTTGGACAGGTGGCGCAGTTCCAGCATGGGGGCCGGATCTGTGGCCGCATCGCTCATTTGCTGACCTGTGCCGTGATCACGGCATCGCCTGCGACCAGCGGGCCGTCCAGCACCTCTGTCAGGTCGCCGTCGGTCACACCGGTTTTGACCGCGATCTGCACCGGCACCCCATCTTTCAGCACATAGAGGTTGCGAAAACCCTCTTTCGTCACACCGTTGGTCAGGCTGGTGGTCACGCGGTTCTTCTCGCCCGGCGCGCCTGACGAAAACAGCATCCCCAACAGGCCAGAGCTTTTCTGCCTTGGTGCTGTCACAAGCGGCGGCGTGTAGCGGAAGGCTGAATTTGGCACGGTCACCACATCCTTGACCTCTTGCACCGTCACATCCGCCGAGGCGGTCATGCCGGGGCGCAAGCGGTGATCCGAATTGTCGATGGCCAGGATGGTCGGATAAGTTACAATGCCGTCGACCGTCTGTGGGGCAAAGTGCATCTCCGATACTTTGGCAGGAAAGATATGGCCCAGATAGGCATCGACGGTGAAAGAGGCCGGATTGCCGACCTGAACCTTGCCGATATCAGCCTCGTCCACATCGACCTGCAACTGCATCTGACCCAGATCATGCGCCAGCGTGAACAGCACGATCGTGGTGGTTGAGGCTGACACGGTCTGCCCCAGATCGGCCTTCAGGTCCAGCACCATGCCGTCAATCGGGGCGACGATCACCGCCTTGTCGACGTTGGTCTGGCTTAGCTTCACATCGGCCTCGGCGACCTGCACATTGGCGTCGGCAGAGGCCAAAGCGGCGGCCGCCCTGCGCATTGTGGTGGTCGCTGTCGCCAGATCCTCGGCCGAATTCAGGCCTTTGTCGTTGATCTTTTGCGCGCGCGCCAGGCTTTCGGCGGCGGCTTCCTGGGTGGCTTTGGCATCCTCGACCTCGGCCTTGCGGGCGGCCAAGGTGGCCCGGTCGCGCGCCAGCTCCGCCTCAAGCGACGAGGTGTCCAGCCGGGCCAGCACCTGCCCTTTGGTCACTGTGTCATTCACCGCGACCGCAACCTGCGAAATCGTGCCAGAGATCAACGAGCCTACGTCAACCTGCTGGATCGGCTGCACGGTGCCGATGGCGGTGACCGTGACGGTGATGTCGCCGGTTTTGGCCTCGGTCGTGGTGTAGTGCACCTTGGCAGCACCACCCTTGTGCATCGACAGATAGGCGTAACCGCCCCCCGACAGCAGCAGCAAAAGCCCCAGCCAGACCACCCAACCGCGCCAGCGAACCCGCTTTTTGCGCCGGGTGATCGCGGCAACTGTCGCCGCAACTGTCATCGTGTCTGCCATGAAGCGTCCTTTTGCGTCTTAGCCCTAAGCTGGCCCCGACCCTATGTGGTTTCAACGTCATCCCCGGCATTTTCCGTCGAACCCCGCCAGCGTCACGCGAATTTGCGCCGCAAAACCGCCACTCCGCCGCACCTGCCCCTACCCCCTACCCCTTTCATTGGTCCACAAATACCCCACGGGGGGTCTGGGGGGTGTGAAACCCCCCAGCCGCCGGACACGAACCCGAACGTATCAGAACCGCCTACTTCAACCGCCGGATCAGGCTGGACGTGTCATTGCGGTTGCCGCCCAAGCGCTGCACATCCTTGTAGAACTGGTCCACCAAAGCCGTGACGGGCAGGCTGGCACCGATCTGGTTGGCGGTCGCAAGGCAAATCCCCAGATCCTTGCGCATCCAGTCGACCGCAAAGCCAAAATCGAACGTATCGGCCAGCATGGTCTTGTGGCGGTTCACCATCTGCCAACTGCCCGCAGCGCCCTGGCTGATCACTTCGACCACCGCCGCGCCATCAAGCCCGGCTTTTTGGCCAAAAGCCAAAGCCTCAGCCAGACCCTGCACAAGGCCCGCAATGCAGATCTGGTTCATCATCTTGGCGAGTTGCCCCGAACCGGATTCTCCAAGCCTGCGGCAAATCCGGGCATAGGTTTGCATCACCGGTTCGGCGCGGGTGTAATCCTCAACCGAACCGCCGCACATGATCGACAGAACCCCGTTTTCCGCCCCCGCTTGCCCGCCCGACAAAGGTGCATCGACAAAGCCCTTGCCCTGCCCCGCAGCCACAGCGCCCAGTTCGCGCGTCTCCTCTGCCGACACCGTGGTGTGATCGACAAACACCGTGCCCGCCGCCATGCCGGCAAAGGCCCCGTCCGGCCCCAGACACACGGCGCGCAGGTCGTCATCATTGCCCACGCAAGCCATGACAAACTCTGCCCCCGCCGCAGCCTCTGCCGGGGTGGCGGCCGAGGATTGACCGTGCTTTGCCACCCAAGCCGCTGCCTTGGCCGGGCTGCGGTTGTACACCGTCACCTCGTGCCCTTTGGCCACCAGATGGCCCGCCATGGGAAACCCCATCACGCCCAAGCCCAGAAACGCCAGTTTCGCCATCCTTGCAGCCCCTTGTCCTTGATCGGGCCAATTGTGCCCGCTACAGCGATGGACTAGAGGATCATTCGGCCTGCCCCGTCAAGCATCTGCCCGTTTGGATGCCAAAGCCCAAAGCGACTGCCAAAGGAAACCCGCCCATGCTGACCGCCTTCCGCTGGACGCTGCGTGTCTTTGTGGCCGTGTTGGGCCTTGGCCTGCTGACGCTGCTGGTGCTGTACTATTTTCTGTCGCGGTCCCTGCCCGATTACAACGCCACGTGGTCGGTTCAAGGCATCTCTGCCCCGGTTGAGATTGTCCGGTCCAACGCCGATGTGCCCAACATCTTTGCCGCCAACGATGCGGATGCGTTTTACGCGCTTGGCTTTGCCCATGCGCAAGACCGGCTGTGGCAGATGACCCTGCTGCGCCGCACCGTGCAGGGCCGCTTGTCAGAGATTTTCGGCGAAAAGACCCTTGCGACCGATGAACTGATGCGCAGGCTTGATCTGTACACGCTGGCCCTGTCGTCGGTTCCGGCACAGGACGCACCGACCAAAGCCGCACTTGAGGCTTATGCCGCCGGGGTCAACGCCTGGATCGAACAGGTCAACAAGGGCGCTTTGGGGCGTGGTGCGCCAGAGTTCTTTCTGTTCTCGTCACAGATCGACGCCTGGGCCCCGGCAGATTCGATTGCGATCATAAAGCTGATGGCGCTGCAACTGTCCTCACATCTGGATTCTGAGGTGTTGCGGGCCGAATTGTCGATGACGATCTCTCCGGCCCGGCTGAAGGATATTCTGCCCGATCCGACCGGCCCTGCGATTGCCGCTTTGCCGCAGTATTCGCAACTGATGCCGGGGGTCGTGCCGGGTCAGCCGCCGCGGCGGATGGCGTCTTTGGATCAACCGCTGTCACCCTTTCCCTCTGCCGGGTTAGCGGGGGCGTCAAACGCCTGGGCTGCAGCGCCAAGCCGGTCGGCGGCGGGCGGGTCGCTGTTGGCCAACGACCCGCATCTGGATTTCACAGCGCCCTCAATCTGGTATCTGGCGCGGCTGCATCTGGCGTCGGGCGATGTGATTGGTGCTACGATTCCCGGAATGCCCCTCGTTCTGCTGGGGCGCAGTGAAAAGCTGGGCTGGGGGCTGACCTCCAGCTATCTGGACGATCAGGATGTCTATATCGAGGAAGTGAACCCCGATAACCCCGAAGAATACCGCACGCCCGATGGCTGGAAAACCTTTGTCACCCGTCGGTCGATCATCGAAGTGGCGGGGGCGGCACCCATCACCATCACCCTGCGCTGGACCGAGAATGGCCCGGTTCTGCCCGGTTCGCACTATGATCTGGCATCCGTCACGCCGCCCGGTCATGTGGCGTCGCTGGCGTGGACCGCACTTTCGGCGGCGGATACGTCGATGACCTCGGCGCTGCGTTTGATGGAATCCAGATCCACCGCCGAGGCGATCGAGGCGGGCCGGCTGTTCGTAGCCCCCTCGCAGAACCTGATGCTGGCCGATGCGACGGGTATTGCCATGCAGACCATCGGCGCGATGCCAAAGCGTGACCCGGCACATCAAAGCAAGGGCCGTCTGCCCTCGCCCGGATGGATCGCGACAAACCGCTGGCAAGGCATCCTGCCCTACGAGGATAACCCGCGCGTCGTGAACCCGCCCTCGGGCATCCTTGGCAACACCAACAACAAGACCGTGGACCGCCCGTTCCCGAACCATGTCAGTTATCTTTGGGGCGATACCGAACGCATCCAGCGCTGGCTCACGCTGATGAAAAGCCGCGAGGTGCACACCCGCGGCAGTTTCATCGAGGCGCAGCTTGATACCGTTTCCAACACCGCGCGCACGCTTTTGCCGCTGATCGGTGCCGATCTGTGGTTCACCGGCGAGACTGCGCCTGACGGCACGCCCGAACGCAAACGTCAGCGCGCGCTGGACCTGCTGGCGGCCTGGAACGGCGAGATGAACGAACATCTGCCGGAACCGCTGATCTACATGGCGTGGCTGCGCGCGCTGAACGAACGCCTGATCCGCGATGAGATGGGGCCTTTGGCCGATGATATCACCCGCCCCGATCCGGTGTTTCTGGAGCGCGTGTTCCGCAACACGGACGGCGCCGGGGTCTGGTGCGATATCCTGCAATCCTCGCCTGTTGAAACCTGCACCGACATTGCCCGCATCGCTTTGGATGACGCGCTGCTTGGTCTGACCGAGACATACGGCCCCAATATCGAAAGCTGGCGCTGGGGCGACGCGCATCAGGCCACGCACGACCATCCGGTTCTGGGTGCTGTGCCGATTCTGCGGTATTTCGTGAACATCCGCCAATCCACCTCGGGCAGCGATGATACGCTGCTGCGCGGGGCAACCAAAGGCACCGATCCCGAACCGTTCCTGAACGTGCACGGCGCGGGCTATCGCGGGGTTTACGACTTTGCCGATCCCGACAGTTCGGTGTTCATCCTGTCAACCGGGCAATCGGGGCATCCGTTGTCGCGGCACTATGACGATATGGGGGTTCTGTGGCGGCGCGGCGAATACATTCCGATGTCGCTTGACCCGGCGCTGGCTCGTGCAGGCGCGGTCGGCATAACGCATCTGACGCCTGCGCAATGATCCTGCAAACCACCCGCCTGACGCTGCGGCGGGCGGAAATGTCTGATCTGGCGGTCGTGAATGCGATGATGTCGGATGCGGAAACGATGCGCTACTGGGCGACCCTGCCGCATGCGGACCTTGAGGTAACGCGGGCTTGGCTGTCGAACATGGTCGCCGACCCCGAGGGTCTGAACGACGAATTCGTGCTGGTGCAGGATGGCTGCGTGGTGGGCAAGGCGGGTGCCTGGCGGATGCCCGAGATCGGTTTCATGCTGCACCGTGACCATCGGGGCAAGGGTCTGATGTTTGAGGCGATGGCGGCGGTGATCCCGTATCTGTTTGCCCGCCACGGTGTGCCCGCGCTGACGGCGGATGTCGATCCGCGCAATGCGGCGTCATTGGCGCTGCTGGCTGCGTTGGGGTTTTCCGAGACCGGGCGGGCAGAACGCACCTTCCTTCTGGGCGAGGAATGGGCCGACAGCATTTATCTGCACCTGCCGCGCGCAGACTGGCGCAGGATTACGCCGCGTTAAACTCGGCCGCCTGCCGCGCGGTCCATAGCACGTCGATCTGCCAGCCAGCCTCACCCTCAACCTCGGCCACGACCACACCCGCCTTATGCAGCCACGCCCGCTTGCGGCCTTCGTTGAAATCAAGCGTAACCTGCGCCTCGGATTTCGGGTCCACAACCAATGTGGCAATCGCATCCGTCAGATGCGCCACCCCTTCGCCGGTCAGCGCCGACAGCGCAATCACGCCATTGCGGCCCACCGCCTGCACATCCAGCGCGTCGCGCAGGGTGCCATGCACGAGGTCAAGCTTGTTCCACACCTCGATCATCGGGGTTGCGGCCTTGACCCCAAGACTGGTCAGAATATCGCCCACATCGGCGGCCTGTTCGGCGCTTTCGGGGTGGCTGATGTCGCGGACATGGCAGATCACATCCGCCTCCAACACTTCCTCAAGCGTGGCGCGAAAGGCTGCGACAAGCTGGGTCGGCAGGTCGGAGATAAAGCCCACCGTGTCCGAAAGGATGACCTTTTGCCCCGAGGGCAGCGCCACCCCCCGCATGGTCGGATCAAGTGTGGCAAACAGCATGTCCTTGGCCAGCACATCAGCCCCGGTCATCCGGTTGAACAGCGTCGATTTCCCGGCGTTGGTATAACCCACCAATGCGACAATCGGGAACGGCACCTTGCGGCGCGCGGCGCGGTGCAACTCGCGGGTTTTTGCAACTTTGGAAAGCTGCCGCTTGATGCGGATCACCTGATCATCAATCGCGCGGCGGTCGGATTCGATCTGCGTCTCGCCCGGTCCGCCTACAAAACCGAAACCGCCGCGCTGGCGTTCAAGGTGGGTCCAGGCCCGGACCAGACGCGTGCGCTGATACGAAAGAGCCGCCAGTTCCACCTGCAATACGCCTTCACGGGTGCGGGCGCGGTCGGCAAAAATCTCCAGTATCAAGCCGGTGCGGTCCAGCAGCTTGACGCCCCATGCCTTTTCCAGATTGCGCTGCTGCACCGGGCTGACCGGGCCATCCACCAGCACCAGACCCACGTCAAGTTCCGCGAACCGCGCCTTGAGGTCGGCCACCTTGCCCGATCCGAACAGATGGCCGGGCTGCACCTTGGGCAGGCGCACTACCTCGGCCCCGGCAACGTCGATGCCCGGCAAGGCCGACGCCAGAGACACCGCCTCGGCCAGCCCCAGTTCGGGCAGGCGGCGGGAATGTGCTGATTTCAGATCGGGGTGCAGCACATAGGCGCGCATCGGCACGGCGGCGGTATCATGGCCAGCCTGATCGCGCGGATGAAGGTCATCCGCAGCACCGTCGTCATCCTCGGGTTGGTCAGATATCAGTCTTCACCTTCATAAAGGCTGATCGGCGCGCCCGGCATGATGGTGGAAATGGCGTGTTTATAGACCAGTTGGGATTGCCCGTCGCGCCGCAACAGCACACAGAAATTGTCAAACCAGGTGATCACCCCCTGCAACTTGACGCCGTTGATCAAAAAGATCGTCACGGGCACTTTAGCCTTACGAACATGGTTCAGGAACGCATCCTGCAAGTTTTGTTTGTCGGCAGCCATTTATCTAAGCCTTTTTATTGTCTTTATCCCTCACCCGGCTTGTTCCGCAGGGCTTCCGTCAGGTCATGTCGATAGTATGCAGGGGGGCGGGGCGAGTTTCCAGCCCCAAAAAACGCAGGCGCTGCACCTACTGGCCCCAACCCGTGCAAACTGTCGCAAATTTGCTTGCTCATAGCCCTGTCCGACCGGGACACAGGGTCGTTTTGACATCGGGATTCTTCTGATAGACATAAGGCAAGTCGGTCGCCAGACGCCAAAACAGTTGGGCACGACGACGCAGCATTCGATCTGCCCCCCGAGCCCGGCCCGGTGCTATAGGCGGCCCGTACCCCGTGCGCGGGGTTACTTCCGCCAACTGTCGGGCGCCAGCAGGGCCAGAATCGCCAGCGTCTCTATCCGCCCCAGAACCATCGCCCCGGCCAGAATGACCTTGGCCGCTGCCGACAGCTCGGCGTAGCTGATCGGCGTTTCGGCGGCATGGGCGGCCAATGGGCCAGTGGTGGTCAGCGCCGCAATGGTCAGCACGACCGATTGTTCAAAGCCAAGCCCGGTCAACGCCAGTGCCGAACAGATGATCGCAATGGAAATGGCAAACAGCATGAAGAAAATCCACGCCACATATGCCCCTTCGCGGCGCAGACGCCGTGCAACCGGACCTTTCCCGCCGATGGAATTGGGGTAAATGAGTCGCTCCAGTTCGCGCTCGCCATGCCGGAAAAGTGCATAGACGCGCAAAAGCTTCACACCCCCGGCGGTGGTGGCCACCCCACCCCCGATCAGCGCCAGCCCCAAAAGGATCAGCCCCGGCGAATCCAGCCCCGACCAGATCTTCGACGGCCCCCAGTCGACAGAGGTGAACCCCGTCGTCGTCAGGAACGACAGCGTGGTAAAGCCGATGCCCCACAGCACGCGAAAGAACGACGGCAGATCCTGCCCTTCGGCGTTTTCAATCGCCCCCAGCCAGTGCCGCAGGAACAATACTGTAGTCACGCCGCCCACCACGAAGGCCGCCATCCGGATTTCGGGGTCGGCCCAGATCGGCGTCGCGCGGCTTAGCATGGTGACACCGGGCATCGCGCGCCGGGTCAGTGAAAACACCAGAAAGCAAAAGATCATGAGTTCGGCAAGAAAGCCGCCACTGGCCCCCGGCAACCCGCCGATGGGCGAGATACCACTGGTCGACAGGGTCGACATCGCATGGCTCAGCGCCACAATTCCTGTCTCTCCCGCCAGTAGAAGCCCGACCCACAGCAGCAGCGTCAACCCGCCATAGGCGGGAAACAGCAGCACCGCATAGCGCGAAATCCGCTCGGACGGCTCGGCGATGCGGGTGATCGGGCCGCCCGATACCATGCCCCGCCCCGGTGCCAGCCCGGAAATGACCTCCACCCCGCCAAGGTTCATCGGCGCAAGGATCGCCACGGCGGTGACCAGCACGAAAAACCCGCCCATCCAGCCCACCAGCGCGCGCCACAGGTGCAAAGATTGGCTCAGACGGCGTGGGTCGTCGTAAATGGTAGCTCCGGTGGTGGTGAAACTTGAGATCATCTCGAACCAGGCATTCAGAAAGGTGGTGTTGCCTACCGCCGTCTGAAACGGAATGGCCAGCATCACGGGCAAAACGATATAGGCCCCCATCAATGCAATCAGATGTGATCGTGCAGCATCACGGGGAATGTAGTTTGCGGTGGCAATGCCGATCATCCCCGACAGCGTCAGCAGAATCACTCCGGCATAAAGGAGCGGGCGTGCCACATCGTAATCGCGCAGCACAAAGGCATGTGCAGCCGGCAGCAGCATCAGCGCCGACGACATCCCCATCAGGATCACCAGCAGCGGCAGATCAAGGATGCGGCGCAGCATCAGCGTTCAGAAAAAGTCGATGGAGACTTGCAACAGTCGCTCCACCTCGGGGACATCCTTGGTCAGCGCGAACAGGGCGATCACATCACCTTCCTCCATCCGCAGATCGCCGGTCGGTTTTTGCACCTTGTCGCCGCGCATGATGGCACCAACCAACACACCTTCGGGCCATTTGACATCACGGACCAGCTTGCCTGCCAGCGGCGAGGTTGACAGAACCTGCGCCTCGATGACCTCGGCCTCGGCATCACCGATGGAATAGATCGCACGGACCCGACCATGCCGGATGTGCCGCAAGATAGAGCTGACCGTGGTGGCGCGCGGGTTGATATAGGCGTCGATATCCAGATCGCCCATTAACGGCACCAGCGTGGGGTCGTTGACCAGCGCAATCGTCATCGGACACCCCGCCGATTTGGCACGCACGGCGACCAGCATGTTGGTCTTGTCATCATCCGTCACGGCCAGCACGGCATCGGCGCGGTCGATGTTGGCCTCCAGCAGCAGTTCCATATCCATGCCGTCGCCGTGCAGCACGATGGTGCGCTGCAAGCCGTCGGCGGCGCGTTCGGCCGTGGCGCGGTCTTTCTCGATGATTTTCACGCGCACCCGGTCACTGCGCGCTTCAAGCGCGCGGGCAACAGCAAGGCCCACATTGCCGCCTCCGATGATGACCAGCCGTTCCTGCTTTTTCGTGACCTTGCCAAAGATTTCCAGCGTGCGGTTCTGATCTTCGACGTGGGAAAAGACATAGATCTGATCGTCCGCAAACAACTGATCGCCCGGATCGGGGGCGAACAGACGCCCGTCGCGGCGGATGCCCACAACGATGGCACGCAAGGTGGAAAAAAGTTCGTTCAACTGCCGCAGGGGCGTGTTGAGCACCGGGCAATCGGCATCAAGTGCAATGCCCAGAAGCTGCGCGCGGCCCGCCATGAAACTTTCGGTGTCAAAGGTTGACGGGGCGGCCAGACGCTGCAATGCGGCCTCGGCCACCTCACGTTCCGGGCTGATCACTACGTCGATGGGCAGGTGATCGCGGCGGTACAGATCGGAATAGATCGCATCCAGATAGCTTTGCGCCCGCAAACGCGCGATCTTGCGCGACACGCCGAAAATTGAGTGTGCCACCTGACAGGTGACCATGTTCACCTCGTCGGAATGAGTGGCCGCAATGATCATATCAGCATCACGCGCACCGGCCCGTTCCAGCACGTCGGGATAGCTTGCAAAGCCTGCAACGCCTTTGACATCCAGCGTTTCCGTCGCACGGCGCACAAGGTCGGCGGAAAAATCCACCACCGTCACATCGTTGCGTTCCCCCGAAAGATGGCGCGCGATCTGCCAGCCCACCTGCCCCGCGCCGCAGATGATGACTTTCATGGCGTGGCTCCCTGTGCGCGTGACATGCCGACCTCAATGGCAGAAGGGTGCGGGATGGTCAATTCAGGGTCAGTCCTCATCCTCGTCGTCAAGCGATGCCACCCGCCCCCCGGATTTGGAGGTGGTCACGACCCCAAGGCTTTTCAGCTTGCGATGCAGCGCGCTGCGTTCCATGCCGACGAAATTCGCGGTCCGGCTGATGTTACCGCCAAAGCGGTTGATCTGGGTCAGCAGATATTCCTTCTCGAACAACTCGCGCGCCTCGCGCAGCGGTAGCGTCGCCATAGCCCCGCCCAGCACCATGCGCGCCTCACCGTCAACGGGGGTATCGCGGCCCGGAAGTTCGCGCGCCTCAATCGGGCCAGCCGTATCGCCCAGGATCAGCACCCGCTCGATCACATTGCGCAACTGGCGCACGTTGCCGGGCCATTGCATCGTCTGCAACATCGCCTCGGCCTCGGCAGTGACGTCACGCAGCGGCAGGCCCTGGCTGCGGTGAAAGAAGTCGATGAAATAGCGTGAAAGTTCGGGAATATCCTCGCGCCGGTCTTCAAGGCTTGGCACCGGGATGGGCACCACGTTCAGGCGGTCGTACAACTCCTGACGGAAGCGCCCCGCACTGATTTCGCTGCGCAGATCGCGGGTGGTCGATGAGATCACGCGCAGATCGACGCGCACCTTGTCGGCACCGCCCAACCGGGTAAATTGCTGTTCGACCAGCACGCGCAGGATCTTGGACTGGGTAACGATGGGCATATCTGCCACCTCGTCAAAGTAGACCACACCGCCATGCGCCTGTTCCAAAAGCCCCGGCTCCACGCCCCGTTCAGCGGTTTCGCGGCCGAACAGAACCTCTTCCATCCGGTCAGGTTCAATCGCAGCCGATGACACCGAGACGAACGCCGCCCCCGCCCGGTTCGATTGCGCATGGATAAACCGCGCGGCCATTTCCTTGCCTGACCCGGCGGGCCCGGTCAGCATCACACGGCCGTTCGATTTGGTGACCTTTTCAAGCTGCGCCTTCAACCCCTTGAACGCGGTCGATGACCCCAGCATTTCCGAGGCTGTCACATCACGGCGACGCAGATCGCTGTTCTCGCGGCGCAGGCGGCTGGTTTCCATCGCCCGGCTGACCACCACCATCAACTGATCAATGTTGAACGGCTTTTCGATGAAATCATAAGCCCCCTGCTTGATCGCCGCGACCGCAATTTCAATGTTGCCATGCCCCGAGATGATCACGACCGGCACATCGGGGTTGTCGCGTTTGACGGTTTTCAGGATGTCGATCCCGTCCATCCGGCTGTCTTTCAGCCAGATATCAAGGATCATCAGCGCGGGCGGTTCTGCGTTGATCTCGGCCATGCATTCATCGGCATTGGCGGCCAGCCGCACGGTAAAACCTTCGTCCTTCAGGATATCGCCGATCAATTCGCGGATATCGCGTTCGTCGTCCACAATCAGAATATTGCTCATCTGCCCCCCTTGCCTGTTTCGGCCGGTTGTTTTGCCCCACGCCCGCGGCGTGCTTCGCGGGGCAGACGGATCACCGCCATTGCCCCCGCATGGTCGTTGCCTTCAAAAATCGCCGCATCCTCAAGTGTAAGGGTGCCGCCATGTTCTTCGATGATCTTTTTCACGATGGGCAGGCCAAGGCCGGTGCCCTTTTCGCGGGTCGTCACATAAGGCTCGAACAGCCGCGCGCGGTCGGGCGGCAGGCCGATGCCATTGTCGGAAATGGTGATGACCGCTTCTGTCAGTTCCTTGGTCAGCGTTATGCGGACCTCGCCGCAAAAACCTTCGGGCACACCTTTTTCGATATAGGTTTCAATCGCTTCTCCGGCGTTTTTGATCAGATTTGTCAACGCCTGCGAGATCATGGTTTCATCAACCGAAAGCCTGATCGGCTCATCCGGCAACGCAGAAACCAGACGCACATCGGGCATCCCCGCCTCTTGCAACAACACCGCCGCGCGCAGGGTGGCCACCAGATCGGTGTCGCGGCGGTCGGGTTCGGGCATCCGGGCGAATTTGGAAAACTCATCAACGATGCGCCGCAAGTCATTGGTCTGGCGCACGATCACGTCGGCATACTGATCAAGATCATCGGCCTGATCGCCGACCAGAGGGCGGAACTTGCGCTTGATCCGTTCGGCCGAAAGCTGAATCGGGGTCAGCGGGTTCTTGATCTCATGTGCGATGCGGCGGGCTACGTCACCCCATGCCGCCATCCGTTGCGCCGAGACAAGATCGGTCACATCATCAAACGCCACCACATAGCCCTCAAGCCGCCCGGTTTCGGATTTGCGCACGCTCATCCGCACCAGCAGGCTTTCCATCCGGCCCTGCCGCGTCAGGCGCACTTCCTCTTGTACCGCACCGCCCGCATCCCGCACCCGGTCGAACAGCGCGGCAAACTCCGGCACCGCCACAGAAATGCGCCGGTCGGTTGACCCCGCCGGGAAATCAAGCAGACGTTCGGCGGCGCGGTTCACGAAATCGACCCGGCCTTCGGGGCTAAGTCCGATCACCCCCGCCGTGACCGACGACAGAACGCTGTCAAACAAACGCCGTCGCCCCTCGGTCTGGCTGTGGCTTTCGACCAGCGCGTCGCGCTGACCTTTCAGCTGCCGCGTCATCTGGTTGAAGATGCGGCCCAGCATCGCGATTTCATCATCGCCCTCTTCCTCGAACACCTGCACATCCAGATCACCGCCGCCGACCCGTTGCGCCGCCCCGGTCAGTCGCCCCACGGGGCGCGACAGGCGCTCGGCAAACCACAGGCCCAGCCAGATTGCGGCAAGGATCAGGATCACGGCAAAGCCCAAATACAAAAGCCCGAATTCGAACAGCAAACGCCCGCGTTCGGCCTCTAGTTGGTGATAAAGCCGCACCGTTTCCTTGGTTTCATCCAGGAGTGACAAGATTGAGCCGTCGACGGTGCGCGACAGGAACAGATAGCGGTCGGGATAGGCGGTCAGATACACCAACGCGCGGAATTCGTTATTGGCCCAATCCTGAATGACGACCGTTTCGCCTGCCTTGGCGCGGGCGATTTCTTCGGCTGTCGGGGCTGTGAAATCAAAGAGATACGACTTCTCGCCCCGCGTGACCAACCGCCCGCCACCGTCGATGATAAAGGCCGCCAGAACCCCGCGCTGAATTTGCGCCTGACCCGTTGTCAGCACCGGGCGCAGGTCCTCATCCGCCAGAAAGAACGTCGATTGCTTGGTGACGTTCAGATAGGCGGCAAACGCCTCGGCATCGTCGGTGAGGTCTTTGGTATGTTCATTCTCATACGCCTCGGCGGCGGACAGCGAATTGCCGACCACCTGCCGGACCCGATCCGAAAACCAACCCTCAAGGCCCACGTTGATGGTGACAACGGCAAAGATAGCGACCAGAACCGTGGGCGTCAGCGCCACCAGCGCAAACACGCCCGACAGCCGCAGATGCAGGCGCGACCCCGCCGACTGGCTGCGCCGGTCGGACCAGATGCGCGCCACGCGTGCCAGCACAAGCGCCGCCACGACCAGCACATAGACAAGGTCCGCCAAGAGCACGAACCGCAGCGCAGGCGAGGACGCGCCCTGATTGAGCGGCCCCATCACCAGAAGCGTGGAAATTGCCAGCACCGGCCCCAGCACGACCAGCCCCAGCGTCATCATCGTCTGCACGCGGCGCAAACGGCGCAGGCGCGACAACCTGACCCATGTATTGCTGTGAACCGCGCTCGCCACCGAAAACCCCCGTCAACGCGGTGGCTTGCAACAAAGCCTTCAACTACATCCTGTAGCAGGAATCGTGGTCAGGCCCGCAAGACACGCATGATGTTGCGGTTTTACATCAGTTTGCGGCGGCGTGTCACGCGAATATCCAACTCGGTGATCTTCTTGCGCAACGTATTGCGGTTGATCCCCAGAAGATCGGCGCATTTCGCCTGATTACCGGCGGTGGCATCCAGCGCAATCTCGATCAGCGGCGCTTCAACCTCGCGCAGGATGCGTTGATAGACGCCTGCGGGGGGCAGTTGCCCGCCGTGCAGATCGAAATACCGCTTGAGGTGGCGTCCAACCGAAGCCGACAGTTTATCGGCCTCTGGGGCACCTTTCAGGGGTTCCATCATCGGCTGCGAACCCAGAACCGCCTCAATCTCAACCCGGGTGATGTCGGGTTCTGATGATGTGGCCATCAGGCGGCGCAGGGTGTTTTCCAACTGACGCACATTGCCCGGCCAACCGAAACTACGCACCAGGGCCGTGGCCTCGGGCGACATCCGGCGCAGGGTGCCAAAATCCCGCTCGCCCCGCGCAAGGAAATGGTCCGCCAGCAGCGGAATGTCATCGACCCGTTCGCGCAGTGACGGCACATGCAGCGTCACACCGCCCAAACGGTAGAACAGATCCTGCCGGAACTGACCCGATTCGATCCGTGCGGCCAGATCAATCTGGCTGGTCGCCATGATGCGGGGGGCAGTGTCGCCCAGCATATCCAGCATCCGCACTGTGCGGGCCTGAGTTTCATCGTCGAAATCGGCAACCTCATCAAAGACCAGACTGCCGCCGCGCGCCCGTGCCAGCAGGGACGATGGCCCGTCGATGCCCTGCAGATCGCCACCCTGTGCCACGACAAAAGGCATCGTGCGGCGGTCGGAAAAATCGTGGATCGCGCGGGCGATCAGCGATTTTCCGGTGCCCGATTCGCCGGTGACCAGAACCGCAAGGTCGGTGTTCATCACGCGTGCCACCAACCGATACAGCGACTGCATCGCCGCGGTGCGCCCCACCAACGGCAGATCGTCGCCACCTTCACGCACCGGGGCCGCAGCCCCGCGCGGGGGAACCCGGCGCTTGATCTCCAGCGCTTTGGCAGACCGCCTCATCAGGTCGGGCAGATCAAAGGGCTTGGGCAGATAATCAAACGCCTCGGCCTCGGCGGCCTGAATCGCCGTCATGATGGTGTTCTGCGCCGAAATCACGATCACCGGCAGGCCCGGGCGCAGGGTGGAAATGCGCGGCAACGCCTCAAGCCCGTTGCCATCGGGCATGATCACATCGGAAATCACCAGATCGCCTTTCCCTTCCTCAACCCAGCGCATCAGCGTCATCATCGAGGATGTCGCATGCACCTTGCACCCGGCCCGCGTCAGCGCCTGCGTCAAGACCGTGCGGATCGTGCGGTCATCATCGGCAACCAGAACCGTGCCATCCATCAGCGGATTTCCTTCTTGAGGGGGTGGCCGTCACGCGGAGCATTGTCTCGGGGGGCGACGGGAAGCGAAATGCGGAAAACGGTTCGACCGGGCGCGGAATCAACCGCGATCCAGCCGTCATGATCGGCGATGATCTTGGCCACCAGTGCGAGGCCCAAGCCGGTGCCATTCTCGCGGCCCGAAACAAACGGTTCGAACACATCGGCGGCGATATGGGGCGGCAGGCCGGGGCCGTCGTCGATGATTTCAACCTGCAAGGGCAAGGGGTTGCCCGACCCATCCTTGCGGCGCAGGCGCAGCGACAGATCGTAGAAGGTACGCAGACGGATCGTGCCACCGTTGGGCCCCGCCGCCTCGGCTGCGTTCTTGATCAGGTTCAGAAAGACCTGCATCAGCGAATCCGTATCGGCGAATGTGGCGGGCAACGAGGGGTCGTATTCCTCAAGTATCGTCATGCGGGCGGCAAAGCCCATCAGGGCGGAGCGGCGGGCGCGGTCCAGCGCATCGTGGATATTCGCGGCCTGCCGGTCGGGCGGGCGCAGGTTGCCGAACTGTTCGACCTGCTCCAGCAGTTTCACGACGCGGCGGGTTTCCTCGACAATCAGGTCGGTCATCTCGCGGTCTTCTGCCGACAGGTTCATCGACAAAAGCTGCGCCGCACCCGAAATGCCGGCCAGCGGGTTCTTGATCTCATGCGCCAGCATCTCAGCCATGCCGATCGCACTTTTGGCCGCCGATTTCGACCCGCCGCCACGCCCCAGACGGTCGGCAATATCGCGGGGTGACAACAGCAGCATCACGACACCCGGATTATCGGCCATGGGTGCTATATGCACCGTGCAGCTTTGCGGCGGACGCTCGCCTGTGGTCACATGCGCGTCGTTGATCACGATGGGCGAGTGGTTGGAGCGGGCGCGTGCCAGCGCGGATTCGATATCGGCGTCAATCGACAGGCGGTCAAACACCGGCTGACCCTTCAACTGCCGGGAGGAGGTGTTCATGAACGCCTCGGCCGCCGGGTTCGCCTCGATGATCAGGCTCGCGTCATCAATCAGCAGGGCCGCAATCGGCAGCGAGGCCCAGATGACCCCCGGCACAGGATAAGGGCTGCGGTATTCCATCATGCGGCGGCCCTTTGCGGCGACAGGAACGCTTGGCCAAGCGCGCGGATCACCACTGCCGGATCATCGGCGGTCACAACGCTTTGGCGGTGCGCGTCGCAGCCCGCAGCCTCCAGATACCAGCCCAGATGTTTGCGCGCGGTCTTGGTGCCAAGCTCGGTGCCGTAGAACGACAGCATGTCCTGATAATGCGCGATCACCATATCCGCCAGCGCCGACCCTTCGGGCACCACAGGAGCCGCGCGCCCGTAAAGTGCCGCCGAAATCTGCGCCAGAACCCAAGGCCGCCCCTGCGCACCGCGCCCGATCATCACCCCGTCCGCACCCGATTGCGCCAAAGCCTGCGACGCCGTGCCTGCATCCACGATATCGCCATTGGCAATCACCGGAATACGCACCGCATCCTTGACGGCGCGGATTGCAGCCCAATCGGCCGCACCTTTATAAAACTGGCAGCGCGTACGGCCGTGAATCGTGATCATGCGAATGCCCGCAGCCTCGGCCCGCTGTGCAAGCTTGGGCGCGTTCATCAGCGCATCATCCCACCCCAACCGGGTTTTGAGCGTTACGGGCACCTTGACCGCCCCCACCACCGCATCAATCAACGTCAGCGCGTGATCCAGATCCTTCATCAGGGCCGATCCCGAATAGCCGTTCGTTACCTTTTTCGCAGGGCAACCCATGTTGATGTCGATCACCCTTGCGCCCTGCCCTTCGACATATTTCGCGGCCTCGGCCATCCAGTACGCCTCGCGCCCGGCGATCTGCACCGAGGTTGCGGCCTGATCAAACCCCAGTTCAGCCCGCGCCCGCGCCAGAGGGCGGGCCTGCACCACCTCTTGACTGGCCACCATTTCAGACACGACCAGACCCGCGCCAAAGCGCGCGACCAACCTGCGGAACGGCAGGTCAGTGATCCCGGCGAGCGGTGCCAGAAGCACCGGGGGATCAAGGGTCAGGTCATCAAGGTGCAGAACATCCTCCCGCATCACCGTTCCTTTCAGCTATCCCTGCGACAGGGGCCTGACAACCGCGATGGCGCTTTAATTTTCATCAAAAGACGTCAGCCGCCTAATAAATAGGCAAACAAGCGCCGAAAGCCCGGTGGATTGTCATGTCCGGTGGCATCCCCTAAACCTTTGGCAACGCTTCTTACCGGATTTCCCATGCGCAGTGTCGTCATCATCCTTGCCGCCGGACGTGGCACCCGCGCTGGCGGTGATCGCCCGAAGCAGTGGCAGATGCTGGAGGGGGAGCCGGTGCTGGCCCACACCCTGCGTGCGTTTGAGGGAATGGACCTTGTGGTTGTGCATGCGCCGGGGGATGGCGCTCGGGCGCAGGTGCTTGCCCCTTTGGCGCTGCTGGTCGAGGGTGGCGCGACGCGTGACGCATCCGTGCGCAACGCCCTGGAGGCGCTGGACGGGCAAGGCGTGGATCTTGTGCTGATCCATGATGGCGCGCGCCCCTTGGTCAGCGGCGCGCTGATCAGGCGGTTGCTGGCGGCGCTGGAGTCGTCGGTGGCGGCAGCCCCTGCCCTTGCCGTGACAGATGCGTTGTGGCGCGGGGGCGATGGATGCGTGACGGGGGTTCAGGCGCGCGACGGGCTTTTTCGCGCCCAGACCCCGCAGGCGTTCCGGTTTGACGCCATTCTTGCCGCCCATCGCGCCCATCCCGGCGGGTCTGCCGATGATGTAGAAGTGGCGCTTGCCGCAGGGCTGGACGTGGCCATCGTGGAGGGCTGCGATGACAATCTGAAACTGACCTATGCCGCCGATTTCGTGCGGGCATCGGCGATCGTAAGGGGGCGGCGCGGAATGGATATCAGGCTTGGCAACGGCTTTGACGTGCATGCGTTTTGCGACGGTGATCAGGTCTGGCTGTGCGGCATATCCGTGCCTCATACGCGCGGGCTTCTGGGCCATTCGGATGCCGATGTCGGTATGCACGCGCTGACCGACGCGATTTACGGTGCTTTGGCCGAGGGCGATATCGGCCAGCATTTCCCGCCGTCAGACCCGCAGTGGAAGGGGGCGGCGAGCCATATTTTCCTTCGCCACGCGATGGAACGGGTGGCTGCGCGCGGCTTTCGTCTGACCCATGCCGATGTGACACTGATCTGCGAGCGCCCCAAGATCGGGCCACATACAGTATCAATGCGGGAAGCGCTGGCGCAGATCATGGGGGTCGATGTGGAACGGATTTCGGTCAAGGCCACAACCTCGGAACGGCTTGGGTTCACCGGGCGCGAGGAAGGCATTGCCGCACTGGCCACCGCAACTTTGGTGCAGGACGCGGGGGGGCGGGCATGACGCGGCTGTTCAGCATCTTTTTCGGCGCGGGCCTGCTGCGCCCTGCCCCCGGCACCTGGGGGTCGGCGGTGGCGGTAGTGCTGGGCTTGCTGATCGACCGGTATCTGGGGTTTCCGGTTTTCGTGGTGGCAACGGTTGCGGTGATCTGGCTGGGCTTTTGGTCCTGCCGGATGGAACTTGCCGCGCGCCCCGGCGATGATCCGTCCGAGATCGTGATCGACGAGGTGGCGGGGCAATGGATTGCGCTGCTGTTTCCCGCCGCCGCCTTCTGGTCGCGCGGGATGGAGGATTGGGCGCTGGTGGCATGGCCCGGCTGGGTCGCGGCGTTCCTGTTCTTCCGGTTGTTCGATATCTGGAAACCCGGTGTGATCGGTCGGGCCGACGCGCGTCAGGATGCCGACGGGGTGATGCTGGACGATCTGTGGGCCGGGGTTTTCGCGGGGCTTGCCACGATTGCTGCCGCTGCGGCCTATCATCTGCCGTTGATCCTGTGGAAGTAGCCGCCCTGCTGGATCTGGCGCGGACGCGCGGCGCGCGCATCGCCTGCGCCGAAAGCTGCACCGGCGGCATGATCGCAGCCGCTTTGACCGATGTGGCGGGATCATCTGACGTCTTTGACCGCGGCGCCATCACTTATTCCAACGCCGCGAAGGTGGCGATGCTGGGGGTTCTGGAGGCGACGCTGGCCGAATTCGGCGCGGTCTCGGAGGCGGTGGCGGGTGAAATGGCGGCGGGTTTGCTCGCGCGGTCGATGGCAACGCATGTGGTGTCGGTGACCGGAATTGCAGGCCCCGGCGGATCAAACTTCAAACCCGAAGGCCGGGTCTGTTTCGGGCTGGCCGGCCCACACGGGGTAGCGCTTGAAACGGTGGAGTTCGGAGCGCTTGGCCGCGCAAACGTGCGCATCGCGGCGCGGGATCATGCGTTGGCGATGCTGGCTGCGGCTTTGATCTGAAGGCTGCACGGGTGGCATGGGCGGATGCCTCCGGCGGGAGTATTTTTGCAAAAATGAAGTCGCGCGGAACGAAGGGGTCAGGCGGGTTTCGCACCGTAAAGTTCAGCGGCGCGGCGCTCAAACGCGCGGACCACGCGCTGCATCGCGTCATTGAAGACGATACCGATGATGCCTTGCAAAAGTGCGTTGCGGAATTCGAAATCGACGAAGAATTCAACCTCGCAATGCCCCTGTGTGGTGTCGCGGAAGCTCCAGGTAGAGTTCATGTGGCGGAACGGGCCGTTCAGATAGGTCGTGTCGATCTTTTTGCGTTCAGGGAAGAGGGTGACCTGACTGGTGAAGCGTTCGCGGAACACCTTGAACGAGATCACCAGGTCGGCCTCCAGCACCTCGCCCTCGGACGTGGGTTTGCGGGATGTGATGCGCGCGGCCGCGGTCCAGGGCAGGAATTTCGGGTAAGACGCCACATCGGCCACCAGATCGTACATCTGCTGCGCCGTATAGGGCAGCGGTTTGGTTTCGCGGTGGGTGGGCACGGGCGGGCTTTCTTTGGCGTGACTTGCCCTTAGGTTTTGGGTAAGCCGGGGGCAGAAATCAAGAGGCCCTCATGACGCAGCGACCCTATGTGATCGACGAAATGATCTCGGCCAAGGCCATCGCCGCACGGATCGAGACTTTGAGCCGCGAGATAACCGCCTATTTCGCAGGCAGCGAGCGGCTGATTGTGGTGGGGCTTTTGCGTGGATCTTTCGTGTTCATCGCCGATCTGGTGCGCGAGATTGATCTGCCGGTCGAGGTCGATTTTCTGGAAGCCTCAAGCTACGGCGATGCGATGACATCAAGCCGTGAGGTGCGGATATTGAAGGATCTGCGCGGCGAAATATCGGGGCGCGATGTGCTGGTGGTTGAGGATATCGTGGATACCGGCTTTACCCTCTCGCACGTTCTGCGCCTGCTCAATTCGCGCGAACCGGCGCGGATTGCGGTTTGTGCGCTGCTGGACAAGCCGTCACGCCGCGAAGTGGATGTGCGCGCGACCTGGACGGGGTTTGATATTCCCGATGAATTTGTCGTGGGCTATGGCATTGATTACGCGCAACGAAACCGCAACCTTCCCTATATCGGTAAGGTTCGGTTCACGGATGGCGATCCGGCGTGAACCTGCTTTGGTTGACCCGCATGGCGCGCTGGGTGCGACATCCGCCCAGCCCCGCGCGGGTGAAGCTGGTGTTCACGGTGATCGCGATCTGCCTTGTGCTGGTGGCGGTGGAGCAGTTCATCGGCTGGCCAGAGTGGCTGACCACCAATGGAGGCACGCGCGGATTTCGGCCCTGACGGGACGTGTTGCGGAAATGTAATTTGGCGGCAGACCGTATGCAGGCTACCTTCCCACCAACGTCTTGCAGCGAGGGCAATCATGCGTCGTATCCTTATCGGACTTTTGCTTGTCATGGCACTGGGGGGGGCCGGGTTCTGGGTCATCACAGCACCTGCGCCGCTGCCCGATGATGCAACCGCCGGTCTGACGGGCGATGCGGTGCACGGCGAGCAGGTGTTCTGGGCCGCAGGCTGTGCGTCGTGCCACATGGCCGAAGGTGCCACGGGCGAGGCCGAAAAGGTTTTGTCGGGCGGGCAGCGGTTTGCGAGCGCGTTTGGCACCTTCATCGCGCCCAACATCTCGCCCGACCCGGACCATGGCATCGGGAAATGGACGTTGCCTACGTTCGTGAATGCCGTTCAGCGCGGTATCGGGCCACAGGGCGAGCATCTGTACCCTGCCTTTCCCTATGCCGCTTACGCCAAGGCCGACATTCAGGATATCGTTGATCTGAAAGCCTTTATGGACACCCTGCCCCCATCGACAGCGCCCAGCCTGCCGCATGAGGTGGGCTTTCCCTTCAACATCCGCCGCAGTCTTGGCGGCTGGAAATGGCTTTTCACCTCGAAAGACTGGGTCGTGCAAGGCGATCTGACACCCGAGGAGGTGCGCGGCCGCTATATCGCAGAAGCGCTGGCCCATTGCGGCGAATGTCACACGCCGCGCAACGCGGTCGGCGGGCTGGAGACGGGGCGCTGGCTGGCCGGCGCGCCTGATCCGTCGGGCAAGGGCCGCGTGCCCAACATCACGCCTGCGAAACTGACCTGGAGCAAGGATGAGATTGTCGAATATCTGACCTCGGGCTTCACGCCAGAGTATGACAGCGTCGGCGGCCACATGGCGCATGTGGTTGAAAACATGGCGAAGTTGCCAGAGAGTGACCGGGAAGCGGTTGCGGCCTATCTGGCAAAGGTGCCGGGGGTGGAATGATGACGCTGCCGCCTGAATGTGTGCAAGACTACCCTCGCCCGCCTGCGTTGCAGCCCGTGCCCCAGCGCATCGTGATCCGGTTTGGTGGCGTTGTGGTGGCTGATACGACCCGCGCCTTGCGGGTGATCGAGACGCATCATCCACCGACCTATTATCTGCCGCCGCGAGATATACTGGCTGACCTTGATTCCGCCCCCGGCAGCAGTTTTTGCGAATGGAAGGGCAATGCGCACTATTTCAATGTGCGGTCCGGGGGCAAGACTGCACCCCGCGCCGCATGGGCCTATGACCGACCGACGCCCGGATTTGCGGCACTTGCTGGGTATGTCGCATTTTATCCGGCGATGATGGATGAGGTTTTCGTTGGCGATGCGCGCGTGACCCCGCAACCCGGCAGGTTCTATGGCGGCTGGGTCACACCCAACCTGACCGGACGCATCAAGGGCGCGCCCGGCACAGAAGGCTGGTGATCAGGCCCGCCCCAGCTTTGCCAATCTTGCATCCCGCAGGCGCGCGAAATCGTCACCCGCGTGATAGCTCGACCGGGTCAGCGGCGTGGCCGACACCATCAGGAACCCCTTGCCGTAGGCCGCTTTCTCGTAGCTTGCGAATTCGTCGGGTGTCACGAACCGGTCGACCCGGTGATGCTTGGGCGTGGGTTGCAGATATTGCCCGATGGTCAGGAAATCGACATCCGCCGCGCGCATGTCATCCATCACCTGCCGCACCGCCTGCGCGTCTTCGCCAAGGCCCACCATGATGCCGGATTTGGTAAAGATTGTCGGGTCCAGTTCCTTGATCCGCTGCAAAAGGCGCAGCGAGTGGAAATAGCGCGCGCCGGGGCGGACCTCGGGGTAGAGGCCGGGCACGGTTTCAAGGTTGTGGTTGAAGACATCGGGTTTAGCTTTAACAACCACCTCTAACGCGCTGGGATCGCAGCGAATAAAGTCTGGCGTCAGAATCTCGATCGTGGTTGCGGGGGCTTGCCTGCGGATCGCGCGGATGGTTTGCGCAAAATGCTCGGCCCCGCCATCCTCGATGTCGTCGCGGTCAACGCTGGTGATGACCACATGGTTCAGCCCCAGCTTTTTCACTGCATCCGCCACCCGGCCCGGCTCGAACACGTCCAGATCTTCGGGCGGCTTTCCAGTGGCGATGTTGCAAAAGGTGCAGGCGCGCGTGCAAACCTCGCCCATGATCATCATGGTGGCGTGGCCCTGGCTCCAGCATTCGCCGACGTTGGGGCAACCGGCTTCCTCGCACACCGTGACCAGACGATGCTCGCGGATGATGTCGCGGGTTTGCTTGTACCCCTCCGACGTGGGGGCCTTGACCCTGATCCAGTCCGGTTTCTTGGGTTGCGCGTTATCAGCACGCCGCGCCTTTTCAGGGTGGCGCTGTTCCGGGATTTTGAGGTCGCGCACGAAAAATTCCCTCTGACTGCTCTGCACCAGAAGAATAGGCTCTTATCGGGGGCAGAACAACCGTTGGCCAGATATGTTTCTGCGCGCGGTGTCCCCTTTTGGTTGAATGTGAAACGGAGGGGTTATGACGAAAAAACTGGTGGCCGAGGCGCTTGGGACGTTTATCCTTGTGCTGTTTGGATGTGGGGCGGCGGTCTTGATGGGCGCGCAGATCGGGATGCTTGGCATTGCGTTCGCCTTTGGCCTAGCCATTGTGGCGGCAGCATACGGGCTTGGCGCGATTTCAGGCGCGCATCTTAACCCCGCGGTATCGCTAGGGTTTGTCTGCGCAGGCCGGATGCAGATTGGCGAATTCGTGGGCTATGCGGTTGCGCAGTGCGCGGGCGCGTTGGCGGGGGCGGCAGTCTTGCTGCTGATCGCATCAGGCAAGGCGGATTATGTGCTGGCCACGAACGGGCTGGGGCAGAACGGCTTTGGTCCGGGCTATCTGGGCGAATATTCGATGACTGCGGCGCTGGTCTTTGAATTCGTGATGACGTTCCTGTTCGTTGCGGTCATCCTTGGCGCCACCCATCCGGCGCGCAAGACCGATGCTTCGTTGCAACTTGCGGGGCTTGCTATCGGCCTGACGCTGGTTGCGATCCATCTGGTGGGCATCAATGTGACGGGCGTTTCGGTGAACCCGGCGCGGTCGTTCGGTCCGGCGGTTCTGGTCGGCGGCAAGGCGCTGGCCGATCTGTGGGTGTTCATCGTGGCACCTTTAGCGGGCGGCGCTTTGGCGGGCATCGTTTATGCCGCAGGGATCACCCGCGCCGAACCCTGAAAAACCGGGGTGCGGCGCGGGCTTTGCGGCGCACCCCTACCCGATCAGCGGGCCCGACCGCCCATACGCCTCGTCATAGTGCCGGCGCAGGCGTTGCAGGGCGATGCGCAGCACAATCTTGCCCGACCGCGCCGACCAGCCCATGCGTTGCTCGGCCAGTTCCAACCCCTCCAGATAGCAGCAGCAGCGCAGCACCATGTCGCCCAGACCGGGGCCAAGTTCGCGAAGCGCCGTCGCCACACGGTCGCGGGCCGCGCGCGGGCCTTCGGCAATACCGGCATCGGCGCGAAAGCCGCCCCGGTCACCCGCCGTCAGGAATCGGTCCCAGTTCTGCGCCACGCGCGGGCCCATCTGGGCCAGTTCGAAATCTTCGCGCAGACGCTCTGCCGCCTCGACCAGTTCGCCCTCAAGAAACAGCCGTCCGTCCTTGTCACGCCGCCGGGCCAGCACGGCGACCGGGCTTTCGGCGGCGTTATAGCGCAGGCGGCGCGGGCCATCCTCGCCGTCGATGCTGCGGGTATCCCAATCGCGGTGCTGATCGGCGAAAGGGGCGGCCCCTTCGGCAAAGCCGCCCGTGCGGCGCGCGTCTTCATCCTGCATCCGCTTCAAAGCGGAACGTCCGGCCTGCGTAATCTCATACGTTGCGATGCGGCCATTCTTGCGGCATGCGATCCAGTCTTTCAGCGCGAAGGCCTGTGCGACGGGGCGGTCCACCACCGCCATCTGCAACATGCGCCCGTCCGCGCCCTGACGCAGCACCGCAGCTTTCTCCATATCGGCGGCAATCGCCAGAACGGCACCCGGTTCCTGCAGGCGGCGCAGGATACGGCGGGCCTCGCGGCCAATTGTTTCATCATCCATGACGGAAGGGGTCGGGCGAATGGCAGCAGACATGCGGGTCTTGTCCTTTTTCTGAATATCCGTGTCATGAAGGGGCGGTTTGCGCCCCAGAACCGTCAGCGCCTCATCCACCAAAGGATCATCCCTGCGGTTTTCATAGCGTCGGACCTGCCGCATGACAGTCGAGGCATGGCAACCCTTTTGCCGCGCAAGTTCGCGCAGCGACATGCCATCCTCGGTATGGTCAAGATAGGTCCGGACGGCATCGGGCAACCAGTCAGGCAGACGGGGTGGCATGGCAAGGTTCGATGGCATAGGCGCGCACCGTGAGGGATCGGAAAGGGAGGTGATCATTTCAGACTTGGACATTTGCAACCCTGAGTGGCATTTCTTACCCGTTCGTTAATAATTTCCTATTTGTGGATAATTGTTTCGAATTCCTAAACAATTAAGTAACCTGCGCACGCTGGTTGTGTTTGAAATGCAACGCCGGGTTGCGTCGGTGCAGGGTCATCCTCCCAACCTGGAGGCTTTGATGAACGACCTGACCGACGTGCTTGCCAACCTGCGCCGCCCGCGTTTACTGATCCGCGCGGCGCGTCACGGCATGGCCGACTATCGCCGCGACCGCGATCTGAAGCGCATGATTGACGCGCATGGCGTGACTGCGGCAGAAGTGGCGCTGCCCCGATTGTTTCGGGTTGAAGAACAATTGGAGCGGACGCGCAAGAACGGCGACGCCGGCTATTCGCTGGGTCACCACATCGAGGTGTTGATTGCGATCATGGCCGAAGCGACACTTCTGCCGCGTCGCGAGGCAGGTATTTAAATCGCGCAGCCGCCCCCGGAAGGGCGGCCCGCTTTATCAGATGAAGGCGTCGGGCATCGACGCCTTTTTCCTGGCCACATAGTCGTGCAGCGCCTCGGCTGTGCCGGGGTCAAGCTCGGGCGCCTGATAATCGCCCAGCATCTTTTTCACCCGTTCGGCGGCCAGCGTTTCGGTATCGCGCGCGCCTTCTTCGTCCCATGTCTCGAACGGTTTGTAATCCAGAAGGTCCGACCGCCAGAACGCCGTCTTGAAATTGTCCTGCGTGTGCTGGCATCCCAGATAATGCCCGCCGGGGCCAACCTCGCGGATGGCGTCCATGCCTTGCCCGTTCTCATCCATGATGATCCCCTTGGCCAGATGGTGCAGCGTGCCAAGCTGATCGGCGTCCATCACGAATTTTTCGTAACTGCTGACCAACCCGCCCTCAAGCCAGCCGCACGCATGCAGCATGAAGTTCACACCCGACAAAAGCGCCATGTTCAGGCTGTTCGCCGTTTCATACGCCGCCTGCGCATCGGGCAATTTTGATCCGCAGAACGACCCGCCTGACCGGTAGGGCAGGTTCATGCGCCGTGCCAGTTGCCCTGCGCCATAGGTGATGTGGGCGGCCTCGGGTGTGCCGAATGTGGGCGCGCCAGAGTTCATGTCGATGCTGGTCACGAAGGCGCCGAAAATCACCGGGGCGCCTTTGCGCACCAGCTGGCTGTAGGCGACGCCTGCCAGAACCTCGGCCAGAACCTGCGTCAGGGTGCCTGCCACCGTGACCGGGGCCATCGCACCGCCCACGATAAACGGGCTGACAATCGCCGCCTGCCCGGCCCGTGCATAAACTTCCAAAGCGCCCATCATCGTGGAATCGAACGTCAGGGGCGAGTTGATGTTGATCAGCGATGTCATCACAACGTTCTGATCAACCACATCTGTGCCGAACAGAATTTTCGACATCTCGACCGAATCCTCGGCCCGGACGGGTTCGGTGACCGACCCCATATAGGGCTTGTCGGACAGGGTCATGTGCGCGAGCAACATATCCAGATGGCGCTTGTTCACCGGAACATCGGTCGGCTCACAGACCGTGCCGCCCGAATGGTGCAGCCATTTCGACATGTAGCCCAGCTTCACGAAGTTCTGGAAATCGGCGATGGTCGCATAGCGCCGCCCGCCGGACTGGTCGCGCACGAAGGGCGGGCCATAGACCGGGGCCAGCACCAGATTGCGGCCGCCAACCTCGACATTGCGCGCGGGGTTGCGCGCGAGTTGGGTGAATTTCGACGGGGCGGTTGCGCAAAGTTTGCGGGCAAGACCGCGCGGAATATGAACCCGCTCGCCCTTCACATCGGCGCCAGCCGCGCGCCACAAGGCCAAGGCACCGGGGTTATCAAGGAAGTTGACGCCGACCTCTTCCAGCACGGTGTCGGCGTTCCATTCGATGATCGCCAGCGCTTCTTCGTTCAGGATCTCGAAGTTCGGGATGTTGCGGGTGATGAATCGCGCCGTCTCAAAACTGACAGCCGTGCGTTCTGCCCGCCGTGTTGCACCGCCACCGCCGCGCGCCCTGCGTCCTGCAACTTCGTTCATCGCCTGTCTCCGCTTATTTCATCGCCCCGAAGGCCCTGTCCGCTTATGCCGCGTCCCGCCGCAACGCCGCCCCCCGATTGCGTCGTTTGCCGCCCGAAAACGACATATGGCGCACCAGACCGCAGCCCCCCTTGCGATTCCCCCCCGCGCGCCTTATTCCGCGAAAATGACCCAACATGATCGACTGCTTATCATTGATTTCGGCAGCCAGGTGACGCAGCTTATCGCGCGTCGGTTGCGCGAATTGCGTGTCTATTGCGAAATTCACCCCTTCAACAAAGTGGATGATGCCTTTCTGGCAGAGTTTGCGCCGAAAGCGGTGATCCTTTCGGGTGGGCCGTCGTCGGTGTTTACCGAAGGCGCGCCGATGCCGCCCGCCGGGGTGTTCAAGCTGGGCGTGCCGGTGCTTGGCATCTGTTATGGCCAGCAGGTCATGATGCATCTTCTGGGGGGCCGCGTCGAACGTGGACACGGCACCGCCGAATTCGGCCGCGCATTCGTGACGCCGACCGATGCGACGCTGCCCCTGCTGGATGGCTGGTTCGACCCCAATACCACCGCCGGGCGCGAGCAGGTCTGGATGAGCCACGGCGATCATGTGTCCGCCATTGCCCCCGGCTTTCAGGTTTACGGCACCTCGCCCAACGCGCCCTTTGCCATCACCGCTGACCCCGCGCGCCATTTCTACGCCGTGCAGTTCCACCCCGAGGTACACCACACCCCAAAGGGAGCGACGCTTTACAAGAATTTTGTCGCGATGGCGGGGTTCAAGGGCGACTGGACGATGGGCGCTTACCGGGCCGAGGCGATTGCGAAAATCCGCGAACAGGTGGGCGATGCCAAGGTGATATGCGGGTTGTCGGGAGGTGTTGATTCGTCGGTCGCAGCCGTGCTGATCCACGAGGCCATCGGCGATCAGCTTACCTGCGTGTTTGTTGATCACGGCCTGCTGCGGTTGGGCGAGGCCGAACAGGTCGTGACCATGTTCCGCGACCACTACAACATGCCGCTGATCCATGCCGATGAGGCGGACCTCTTTCTTGGGGCTTTAGAAGGCGTCAGCGACCCCGAGACAAAGCGCAAGATTATCGGAAGGCTTTTTATCGACGTGTTTCAGAAACACGCAACCGACGTGGGCGGGGCCAAGTTTCTGGCGCAGGGCACGCTTTACCCTGATGTCATCGAATCGGTCAGCTTTTCGGGCGGCCCGTCTGTCACGATCAAATCGCACCACAATGTCGGCGGGTTGCCTGAAAAGATGGGGCTGAAACTGGTCGAACCCCTGCGCGAGTTGTTCAAGGATGAGGTTCGCGCGCTGGGGCGTGAGCTTGGCCTGCCCGACAGCTTTATCGGACGCCACCCGTTTCCCGGCCCCGGCCTTGCAATCCGCTGCCCCGGCGAGATCACCCGCGAAAAGTTGGAGATTCTGCGCCGTGCCGATGCCGTCTACATTGACCAGATCCGCAAACACGGGCTTTATGACGAGATCTGGCAGGCTTTTGTCGCTATCCTTCCCGTCCGCACCGTTGGCGTTATGGGCGACGGGCGGACCTACGATTTCGCCTGCGCCTTGCGCGCCGTCACAAGCGTTGACGGGATGACGGCGGATTATTACCCCTTTACCCATGATTTCCTTGGCGAGACGGCCACTCGGATCATAAATGAGGTGCCGGGGATCAATCGGGTGACCTACGACATCACCTCCAAACCGCCCGGCACGATCGAATGGGAATGACCTGACCGCCAAAAGGAGGCGCAGATGACCGACCGTATTCACCTGACCGGAACGCTGACCTGCGCAACTTCTGCCGATGCCGAAACGGTCACGCGGCTTTTGCCCGAACACATTCGCCTTAGCCGGGCCGAGGCGGGCTGCATCACCTTCAATGTCGTGCAGACCGCCCCGCTGATCTGGACGCTGAACGAAACCTTCACAGACCTTGCCGCGTTCGAGGCGCATCAGGCGCGCACCAGCACGTCGGACTGGTTCGCCGCGACCCGCCACATCGCCCGCGATTTCAAAGTGACCACGGAATAACGGTGAGCGACGCCCACCCTGCCCCCGTGCATCGCCCGCTTGCGGCAGCGCTTTGGATGATTGGCTCGGTTGTTTCGTTTTCGGCGATGGCGGTGGCCGGGCGGCAACTGGCCGGGCTGCACGACACATTCGAGATCATGCTCTGGCGGTCTGCCGTGGGATTCGTGATCGTGGTGTGCGCGGCCAGCCTGACGGGCCGCTGGAACCGGGTTCAGACAGCGCGGCTGGACACCCATCTGTTCCGGAACTTGTGCCATTTCACCGGACAAAACCTGTGGTTCTGGGCGCTGACCATGATCCCCCTCGCACAGGTGTTCGCGCTGGAGTTCACCTCGCCGCTGTGGGTGCTGCTGTTTTCACCCCTGTTTCTGGGCGAACCGCTGACGCGGAGCCGTCTGTTTTGTGCGGGCGTCGGGTTTGTCGGCATCCTGATTGTTGCACGGCCTGATTTCGGACATCTGGATGCCGGTGTTCTGGCGGCGGCGCTGGCTGCGGTGGCATTTGCCGGCACCAACATTCTGACCAAGAGGCTGACGCGCGACGAAGATACCGTCTCGATTCTGTTCTGGCTGACAGCGATGCAGCTTTGCTTTGGTGTCGTTGCGGCGGGATATGACGGGCAGATCAAGCTGCCGACCACAACCACGCTGCCTTGGCTGTTGCTGATCGGGTGCTCGGGGGTGATGGCGCATCTGTGCCTGACGACGGCCCTTTCGCTTGCCTCGGCCTCGGTGGTGATGCCGGTTGATTTTGCCCGCCTTCCGGTTATCGCTGTGGTTGCGGCGCTGGTTTATGGCGAAAAGATCGACGCATGGGTCATTCTGGGCGGCGCGATCATCTTTGTTGCCAATTACCTGAACCTCAGGTCCGAAAACCGGGCCCGCAACGCACAGTCCGAAATGAAATTTTCGTGACGCGGCGTCATTGATTGACCCGATTCGGGCTGCGGCATACCATCGCAGTAATCGGGGAGGATGCCCGGTCTTTTGATGTATCGGGGATGAGGAATATGAAAAGAACAGGTCTGGCCATCGCGGCTATGATGATGACGACCGCTGCTGCACAGGCTGGCGGGATCGACCGCTCCGGGCAATCCATCGGCGTGTTGTTCGAACAGGGTCGTTATGTCGAGCTGTCGTTCGGGCAGGTAATGCCGTCTGTTTCGGGCAGCGACGTGGCGGCGTTTGGCGGCGGGGCATCAGGGTCAGTCGGGCGCGATTACACCCTGGGCACGCTGGCCGTGAAGCTTGATTTCAACGACCGCCTGTCAGGTGCCGTGATCCTGGAGCAGCCCTACGGCGCGGATGTGGTCTATGATGCGACCTCGGTCGCACTGGGCGGCACGATTGCCAATGCTGACGCAACCTCGCTGACGGCGCTTTTGCGCTACAAATTCGATGGCGGATTTTCGGTCCATGGCGGCGTCAAGGCGCAGCGGTCCTCGGCCGAGATCGAGTTGCGCGGGCTGGCTTATGGCGGGGTGAATGGCTACCGGGTGGAATTGTCGGATGACACGGGCTACGGATACGTTGCCGGTGTGGCCTATGAAAAGCCGGAAATCGCCCTGCGTGTGGCACTGACCTACAATTCGGTCGTCAAGCACAAGTTCGACACGCTGGAAACGCTGAACGGTGTGCCGATCGGTGTGACGCCGACCAATGTCGAAACTCCGCAATCGGTCAGCCTTGATGCGCAAAGCGGTGTGGCCAAAGACACGCTGGTGTTCGGCCAGATCAAATGGACGAACTGGAGCAACTTCAAGCTGGAGCCTGCCAGCTTTTCGGCCGCAACTGGCGGCGGCCTGATTGATCTGGATGATGTGATGACCTACACCATCGGCGTGGGACGGAAGTTCAACGACACTTGGGCTGGTGCGGCATCGCTCAGCTATGAAAAGAAGAACAGCCCGCTCGTGTCACCTCTGGCACCGACCAACGGGCGCATCGGCGTGACGCTGGCCGCGATCTATACCCGCGACAACATGAAGATCACGACCGGCATCAACTACACCAAACTGGGCAATGCGCAGCCTGAAACCGGCACTCCCGATACCGCGCGGGCCGAGTTCACGAACAACGACGCGCTGGGCATTGGCGTCAAGGTCGGCTTCACGTTCTGATCTTTGATGAACCGCTATCAAAGGCCCGTCGGTGACGGGGCTTTTTTTGTCATGTTCCGGGTCGCGGACCGCGCCGCTGCAAGATAATGCCGCACCATGACCGATCAACGCACCATCCCCGCCCGCGCCTGGGCCGAGCTTTTGCTTCTGGCCCCGATCTGGGGCGCATCCTTTCTTTGTAACCGCATCGCCCTGCAGGACATCGGCGTGTTCAGCGTGGTCGCCCTGCGGGTTGGGGGTGCGGCGATCATCCTGTGGGCCTATGTTCTGGCGCGCGGATTGCCCCTGCCCCGGTCATGGCGCGTCTGGGTCGCGTTCGGCGTCATGGGCGTTCTGAACAACGTGATCCCGTTTTCGCTTATCACCTGGGGGCAGTTGACGATTCCGTCAGGCCTTGCCTCGATCCTGAACGCGTTTACCGCCATTCTGGGCGTGCTGGTCGCCTCTGTCGCTTTCCGGGATGAACGGCTGACCCCAAAGCGGCTGGCGGGTGTGGCTTTGGGCTTTGCCGGGGTGGTCACGGTGATCGGACCTGCCGCGCTGACCAAGCTGGACCTGACGTCGCTTTCGCAACTGGCGCTGATCGGGGCGTCGCTGTCCTATGCGTTTGCGGGCAGTTGGGCGCGGGCGTCGTTTCGCGGTCTGGCCCCGCAGGTTGCGGCGGCGGGGATGCTGAGCGCGTCGAGCCTGATCATGCTGCCCCTGGCATTCTGGACCGACGGCCTGCCGGGGTTGCATCACGGCCCGCAGGTCTGGGCGGCGGTGGCCTATCTTGCGGTGCTGGCGACGGCGTTGGCCTACCTGCTTTACTACCGCGTGCTGGCAATGGCGGGTGCCGGCAACCTAAGCCTTGTGACGCTGCTGGTTGCCCCCGTCGCCATTATCCTTGGCGCAGTTGTCTTCGGCGAGGCGTTGCCGCTACGGGCTTTTGCAGGCTTTGCGCTGCTCGCTTTGGGCCTGCTGGTGCTGGATGGCCGGGTCTGGACCGCCCTTCGCGCAAATTTCGCGTGAAACCCGACGCCAACGCCTGTAACACCAACCCGAGGCAGGAGAGCGGCGATGATCTACAAGACCGGGGCGGACTGGGCGGCGGCGGGCAGCAAAAAGGTGCTGCTTTTCGGCATGTCGGGCTTGGGGAAAACCTATCTGGCCAATATGATGCGCGATGCGGGCGGCTGGTTCCATTACTCGGTCGATTACCGGATCGGCACGCGGTATATGGGCGAATACATCGCCGACAACTTCAAGCGCGAGGCGATGCGCGTGCCCTTCCTGCGCGAACTTCTGATGACCGACAGCGTTTATATCGCGTCCAACATCACCTTCGACAATCTGGCGCCGCTTTCCACCTATCTGGGCAAGCCGGGCGATCCCGCGAAGGGCGGCCTTAGCCTTGCGGAATACGAGATCCGGCAGGATCAGCACCGTGTCGCCGAAGTGTCGGCCCTGCTGGATGCGCCCCGCTTTGCAACGCGCGCGCAGGATATCTATGGCTATGACAATTTTGTGTGCGATTCCGGCGGGTCGATCTGCGAGGTGGTGGACCCCGCCGATCCCGCCGACCCGGTTCTGACCCAGCTTTCGGCGAACATGCTGATGGTCTGGATCAAGGGGTCTGACGCCCATACCGCCGAACTGATCCGCCGGTTCGATCGCGCGCCAAAGCCGATGTATTACCAGCCCGCCTTTTTGCATGCCGCGTGGGCCGAGCATCTGGCCGTGCAGAACTGCACAGAAAGCCAAGTCGACCCCGACGCCTTCGTGCGCTTTACCTATGCCCGCGCTTTGGCCCATCGCCAGCCGCGTTACGCCGCAATGGCAAAGTGGGGCGTCACCGTCACGGCCGAGGATGTGGCGCAGGTGCGTGACATGGCGGGGCTGACCGCCTTGATCGCCAAAGCCATCGACGCGCCTGCCGCTTGAACCCTGCGGCCCCGTGCCATAGGTAACCGCTTCCCCAGACCCGAGAGCATCATGCCCATCACCCTGCCCGAAACCCTGCCCGCCTTTACCGTTCTGCGGAACGAAGGCGTCATGGTGATGACGCCCGAACGGGCAGAGACGCAGGAAATCCGCCCGCTGCGCATTGGCCTTCTGAACCTGATGCCCAAGAAAATTCAGACCGAAAACCAGTTTGCCCGTCTGATCGGGGCCACGCCGTTGCAGATTGACCTGCACCTGATCCGCATGTCCGACCACACCTCGCGCAACACCGCAGCCGAGCATATGGAAGAATTTTACCGCACCTTTCAGGAGGTGAAGTCCGAACGCTTTGACGGTCTGATCATCACCGGCGCGCCCATCGAACACCTGCCGTTTGTCGAGGTGACCTATTGGGACGAGCTGCTGGAGGTGATGGATTGGACGCAAACCAACGTGCATTCCACCTTTGGCGTCTGCTGGGGTGGGATGGCGATGATCAACCATTTCCACGGCGTTGCAAAACACATGCTTGATGCCAAAGCCTTCGGCTGTTTCCGCCAGCGCAATCTTGTGCCCGCCTCGCCCTTCCTGCGCGGCTTTTCGGATGATCTGGTGACGCCCGTGTCGCGCTGGACCGAAATGCGGCAGGCCGAGATTTCGGCGGTACCGGGGCTGACAACGCTGCTGGGCAACCCGCTGACCGGCCCGTGTCTGGTCGATGATCCTGCGCACCGTGCGCTTTATATCTTTGATCACATGGAATACGACAGCGACACGCTGAAACAGGAATATGACCGCGATGTTGCGACAGGAACGCCGATCAACGTGCCGCTGAATTACTATCCCGATGACAATCCCGCGAATGCGCCCCTGAACCGGTGGAGAAGCCACGCGCACCTTCTATATGGTAACTGGATCAACGAGATATATCAGACCACACCCTATGACCTTGCCCAGATTGGCGCTTAGCCTCATCCTTGCTGCCTCTGTCGTTGCTGGCTGTGCCGGTGTTGGCAAGATAGCCTCTGACCGCGAGGCGCAGGCGAACCGGGAATACCCGCCCATCGGTCAGATCCTGACGGTAGACGGCGTCAAGGTTCATGCCTTTGTCGCGGGCTCCGGGCCCGATCTGGTGCTGCTGCACGGGGCCAGTGGCAACCTGCGCGACTTCACCTTTTCGATGGTCGACAAGTTGAAGGGCCGTTATCGCGTCATAGCCTTTGACCGCCCCGGTCTGGGCTGGACCGGCGATCTGGGGGATCAGACCACCAGCATCACCGCGCAGGCCAAACTGCTGCACGATGCTGCGGACCAGCTTGGGGTCAAACGCCCGATTGTTCTGGGCCACAGCTATGGTGGGGCGATTGCAATGGCATGGGGTGTGGCCGACCCTGATAACACGGCGGCGCTGGTGATCGTGTCTGGTGCCACGATGCCGTGGGAGGGGGGCTTGGGGGCGGCGAATGCCGTGACCGCCAGTGCGCTGGGCGGTGTTACCGTGGTGCCGCTGATCACCGCCTTTGTCAGCGACGCCACCGCACGCAAAGAGGTTGCGGGCATCTTTGACCCTGCCACGCCGCCCGCCGGATATGCCGACTACATCGGCATCGGCCTGACCCTGCGACGCGACAGTTTCCGCTATAACGCGCAGCAGGTGGCGGCGCTGAAACAGCAGATCCTTGATCTGAAACCCAGTTATCCCACGCTGAAAATGCCCATCGAGTTGATCCACGGCGATGCCGACACCATCGTGCCATTGGCGGTGCATGCACGGCCCCTGTCGGAACTGCTGGAGAACGCGCATCTGACCGTGCTGCCCGGCGCGGGCCACATGCCGCACCACTCAAACGAGGCGGATGTGATCGCCGCCATCGACCGCGCCGCCACCCGTGCCGCATTGCGCTGACCGCGCTAATCGCCATACTGGCCGCCACAACATCAAGGAGGCGGGAATGGATCTTCCCTTTGACGGCGCGATCAGCGCTTTTTTCAAGGACAAGGCCCCCAAGGCGGTGCGCAAGGCGATTGAAAAGGCGGGCAAAGATACCATTCTGTCCGCTTCGTTCCCCTACTCTGAGGAAATGAAGGGCAAGGACTACGATGCCGTGATGGCTGGCCTGCAGCGCCAACTTGTGCGCCTGTTGTTGGATGTGAAAACCACCGGCAAACGGATCGTCGTGCTGTTCGAAGGCCGGGATGCTGCGGGAAAGGGCGGCGCGATTGATGCCATGCGGGAAAACTTCAATCCGCGCGTGGCTTCTGTGGCGGCTCTTTCAAAGCCCTCGGACCGCGAGGCGGCGCAATGGTATTTCCAGCGCTACGTCGATTATCTGCCTGCGGCCGGCGAAATCGTGATGTTCGACCGCAGCTGGTATAACCGCGCCGTTGTGGAGCCCGTGTTCGGCTTTTGCACGATTGAACAGAAAGAAGCGTTCTTTCATCAGCTTCCCGCGTTTGAACGGATGCTGGTTGATGACGGGATCACGCTGGTGAAACTGTGGCTCAACGTGGGGCAAGCCGAGCAGTTGCGCCGGTTTCTGGACCGTGAGAAAGACCCGCTGAAACAGTGGAAGCTCAGCCTGATCGACATTGATGGACTGCAGAAATGGGATGCCTACTCTGCCGCGATTGACGACATGCTCAAACGCAGCAACGTGCTGCCGGCACTTTGGACGGTGATCCGGTCTGATGACAAGAAACGTGCCCGCATTGCAGCAATTCAGACGCTGCTGAACGCGGTCGAATTCAAGGGCAAGGACCCGGCGGTTATCGGCACGATAGATCCGCAGATCTGTGGTGGCCCGGATATGTGGTCGCCCGAATAGAATGAAACGCGGCTATCATCACGGCAATCTGCGGCAGGCCTTGGTCGATGCGGCGCTGGGCCTGATCGCCGAGAAAGGCCCGCAAGGGTTCACCCTGTCCGAGGCGGCAAAGGCGGCAGACGTGACCCCCGCCGCCGTCTACCGCCACTTCGCGGGCCGCGATGAGTTAATGGCCGAGGTGGCGCGGCAGGGCTATGACATTTTCGCCGCCCTGATGGAATTCGCCTATGACGAGGGCCGCCCCACCGCACTGGCCGCGTTCGAGGCGACGGGGCGGGCCTATCTGGCCTTTGCGCGGAAATATCCGGGGCATTACATGGCGATGTTCGAAAGTGGGTTGTCGCTGAATGCACACCCCGAACTTGCCAATGTCGCCGCCAAGGCGCGCGGGGTTCTGGAACGCGCGGCCGAAACGCTGTCGCAGCACATTCCGGCAGGGAAACGCCCGCCACCGTCGATGTTTTCAGCCCATATCTGGGCGATGAGTCATGGCGTGGTGGAATTGTTCGCGCGCGGCGCACCCGGCGCAAAAAGTCCCTTCGCGCCCGAAGATCTGCTGGAGGCGGGGATCGGGATCTATCTGCGCGGCCTTGGGCTTTTGCCCCCCGACGATGCGCCCAAACAACCGCTTCAGTAAAACCCGCGCGCCTCGGCGTCGGCCCACGCATAGCCCTTGGCGTGAATAGCCTCCAGCATCTGCGGCAGGCTGGCGGCCTGATCGGTGATGCAGTTCTGCTTCAGAAACCACGTCACATACTTCGCATAGGGCCAGTCGCGCGCCATGGTGGCGGCCATCGCATCGGCCATTTTTGCGGGGTCGGTCAGGGTGACGGCGTTGTGGTGAAAATCGGTCTGGCCGCACAGAACCACCGGGGTTTTATGCAGGAAAGACTCGAACCCCACGGCAGACGTGACCGTAATGGCACAATCCGCTGCTGCCAGCAGATCATGGATGCTGGCCCCCGTGACATGCACGCCCTGCCCCGGCGTGTGGTGGCGTTGCAACGCTTGCACCTCGTCCAGCGTATTGTTGGGGTGCGGCTTGATATAGACGGGGCGGCCGCCCCTTGCGGCAATCGCGGCCTTAACCATCTGCGGCACGCTCAGGTGATGCAGATGATGGCGCGGGGCTTTGAAATCCTGTGCGAAAACGGCAATGCAGCCCTTTTGGATCGCCGCGCCGCGCGGTTCCTGTTCGAACTTGGTCAGGTTTGCATCGACAAATTGCAGGCGCAGTTTGGCAAGGAACTTTTCCGCAAAGGCCGCCGACATCGGGCGCGGATCAAAGAGGCGCAGCCGGTGGGTCGAATTGTTTCGCGTTGCCACCTCGTCGAAATACCAAAAGCCGCGCAGATAGCTGGGCACGCAGTGGAACACGCCTGCGCCAAACTGCGGGCGGTCCTCCATGAAGATGTGCAGATGGCGCGGGTCGGGGGCCAGATCGTGACTAATGGCGGCATAGGCCACCACCTCGATATTGATCCCCTGCGTTTCGGCATGGGCGATCAGCGCCGACAACAGCCGGAACTTGCCGCCAATCAACGAGGCCGCCAGCTTGTCACGCGCATGAAAGAACAGCGTCGGCGGCAGGATCGACAGATCGCGCGCGGCCAGCCATTCTGCCGTGCGCAAAGGCAGCGGGGCGTCCATGATCAGCGGAACAGAACCAGCGCGCCGGGGCTCCACGCCACTTTGGTGCGGGTGCCTATATCCAGCACCGGGCGGCCAAAGACGTTGCGCATCGAGATTCGCACGGGCGCGTCGGTGCCATCCAGTTTCAGATCATAATAGGTCATGTCGCCGTAATAGACGACCTCTTCAACCGTCGCCATGTTGTCACGGTCCACCGCCGTCTGGCCGTCATAAAGCAGCGTCAGGGTTTCGGGGCGGAAGCCGATGGTTGTGCCTTCGGCGGCGGCGGCAGAAACCTGATCCGCGTTCAGCGTCACGCGGCCAAAACCCTTGGCCTCCACCTCGACCGTGCCGCCATTTTCGGAAATGACCTGCGCGGGCAGAAAGTTCATCGTGCCGATGAAATTCGCCACCTGCCGCGTCGCCGGGCGACGATAAAGCGTCTCGGGGTCGGCCAGTTGCGCAATCTCGCCTTCAAACATCACGGCGATGCGGTCAGACATGACCAGCGCTTCTTCCTGATCATGCGTGACCAGAATGAAGGTGATGCCAACCTGTCGCTGCAAGCGGATCAGCTCAACCTGCATCTGTTCGCGCATCTTCTTGTCAAGCGCGGACAAAGGCTCGTCCAGCAGCAGAACCTTGGGCTTGAGGATCAGCGCGCGCGCCAAAGCCACCCGCTGCCGCTGCCCACCCGACAGCGCATGGGCCGCGCGGTCGCCGTAGCCTTTCAGCCCCACCATTTCCAGCGCTTCGGCCACTTTCGACGCCATCTCGGGCTTGGAAAGCCCCGCTTTGCGCAGACCAAAGCCCACGTTTTCCGCGACCGTCAGATGCGGAAAGATCGCATAGCTTTGGAAAACCATGTTGGTGGGGCGTTTGTTCGCAGGCACCCCCACCATGTTCTTGCCGTCGATCATCACGGCGCCCGAGGAGATGCCTTCAAACCCCGCAATGGTCCGCAACAGCGTGGTCTTGCCGCAGCCTGACGGACCCAGCAGCGAGAAGAACTCGCCCGCCTTGATCGTGGCCGTGATGCCGCGCAGGGCGTGATAGGTGCCGTAATATTTATGAACGTCCTGAAACTCGATCATCTCTGGTTTGGCACTCACAGGAAGCCTCCGGTATCTTTGGCGCCGGTTTTCGCAAGGCCGCGACGGCGGAAATATTCTGCCGTTGCCAGCAGCGCGATGGATATGCACACAAGGATCGTTCCCAACGCCAGCATAGCGGGCACCTTGGCCGGAAAGCGGAACTGACCGTAGATATACGACGACAGAACCTTGGTGCTGCCGCCCAGAAAGTTCGCGATGATGAATTCATCAAGGCTGATGGTGAAACTGATCAGAAGCGACGACACGATCCCCGGCATGACCAGCGGCAGGATGATCAGGCGGAAGGTCGAGATCGGCGTCTCGCCCAGATCATAGGCGGCTTCCTCCAGCGATTTATCAAGGCTCTGGAAGGCGGACGAAAGGATGGCCACCGCAAAGGGCGTGCAGATCAGCACATGCCCCAGAATGATGGTGAATTTGGAAAGCGGCACCCCGATCCCGATCAGCACCACCAGCATCGACATCGCCACGATCATTTCGGGCAGCACCAGCGGCAGCATGATCAGCCCCATAATCCCGCCCTTGCCCGGAAAGCTGAACCGGGTCGCGGCGCGGGCGGCAAAGATGCCGAACACGGTTGCCAGAACAGCGGTTGAGCCGGAAATGATCAAGCTGTTCGTGATCGCCTCACGCAGCGACAGGTCGTTCCACATCTCGGCGAACCAGTTGGTCGTGAAGCCTGACAGCGGAAAGGCCACGATCCGGCTGTCGTTGAACGCAAAGATAGGCAGCAGGATGATCGGCGCATAAAGAAAGATCAGATAACCGATGGTGTATATGCGAAGGCCCGAGGATTTCATTTCTTGCCCACCAGAAAACGTCGGTTCAGCGCGATGAAGGTCAGGCTGACGATGGTCACAATCAGCATCACCGTCACTGCAATCGCTGAGCCAAGCGGTTTGTTGTTGATCTTGAGCATAGTTTTTTCGATCTGGTTGGCGATCATCGGGATCTTGCCGCCGCCGATCAGATCGGGCGTCAGATAATCGCCCACGGTCGGGATAAACACGATCAGCACCGCCGCCACTACCCCCGCCATCGACAAGGGTAGCGTCACCCGCCAGAACGTCCGCAGACGGCTTTCGCCCAGATCCTGCCCGGCCTCCAGAAGCGACCGGTCAATCTTTTCCAGTGCCACAAAGATCGGCAGAATGGCGAACGGCGCATAGGCATGGGCCAGGGTGACGATCAGCGCGCCGACGTTATAGTTGATCCACTGCAACGGTTCGCTGATGATGCCCAGCGACAGAAGGCCCGAGTTGATGACGCCGTTATAGCCAAGGATCACTTTCCACAGGAACACGCGGATCACATAGCTGGTCCAGAACGGGATCGTGATCAGGAAAAGCCATAGGGACTTTTTTGAGGGCGAGACGTGGAAGCTGACGAAATAGGCCACCGGATAGGCCAGCAGCACCGTGAACAGCGTGACCGACATCGACACGATCAAAGACCGGATCATCAGCGCCCGCGAAATACGGTCGGACCAGGCACTGGCATAATTGTCCAGCGTGAAGATGGGCAGGACAGCCCGCGCGCCACTTTCGGCATAACCGTCTGTCAACACCGAATACAGCAGAACCGCTGCCATCGGGGCCGCAAGCATCAGAATCGCGTAGATCGCCGTCGGGCTGATCAACGCGAGACCGCTTGCCGCCTCGGTGTCGCGGAACCGGACCCGTTGGGCCTTGTCGTTCATGGTGCCCCCTGACGTTTGCTGTTTTTTCTTTTTGTGGCACAGCCATTCTGGTCTGAAAAGGGGGCAAACCGGATGCATGCTGGCAAGAGCCCGAAAAACGGACACTTGCCCCAAACAAGGCATTGAAATCAAACCGAAATGGATTTGATCATTTATTCAGCACAAGGCGGAGCGGGACTTAGCCCGCAACCCGCTCTACCGCGATGGCGCGCTTTTTCAGCTCGTCATACAGGGCAGGCACAACGCGCAACGCACTGACCGCCACCCGCAGCGCATCCGAAAGACGCGCCTCGTTTACCGAAGCCGGATCGACGCGCCAGATGATGCGCCGGGCAACGCCATCGTCATAAACGATTTCGGTGTTGCCGGTGCGGCCTTTGCGCATTGCAAGAAAATCAGCGCCCCCGTGAGGGGCGTGAAACGACGCCTGATGTCCCATTTTGGGTCTCTTTTTATATAAGTCTGCTCTGACGCCAATATTCGCCCCGAAAGGCGATCGGTCAAGTCACGCCCTTGCGATTGCGCGGGGCCGCGATTTTCCTGCCACAGCGCAGGTTTAGACGGCAAGTTCAGCCGGAGGCGACGACAACAGCCGCGCAAGCCCCGCAATTGCCGCATCAAAGCGCGGCCGCGCGATTTCGCCGTTGATCGCCAGACGCACAGCATGGGGCGCGCGGCCGTGGATCAGTGCATATTCATCCGCCGACCGCACCAGAACACCCTCGGCCTCGGCCATGCGCGCAAAGGTTGACGCGCGCCACCCCGAGGGCAGCGGCACCCAGACGAAGGGCAACCCCTCTTGCCACTGCACGCCGAACGGCGACAGATGCTGCACCATCGTAGCAAGACGGCTTTCGAATTCCGCCTGCACGCCCTGTCGGATACGATCGGCATCACCCGAGATGAACAGGGCAAGGCACAGATCGCTGACCATGCGCGACAGGGCGAAAAAGCCGTGTTGCGCGGTCAATCGCCCGGCCTCACCCATGCCGTCGGGGCAAATGATATAGCCAAACCGCAGGGCAGCGGAAACGGTTTTTGACAGACTGCTGATATACCACGTCCGCTCGGGCGCCAGCGCGCGCAGGCTGGGCATGGTGCTTTGTACGATGGAATAGCAATCATCTTCGATGATTTGCAGGTCATGCGCGCGCGCAATCGCTACAATCTCGGTGCGGCGGGAAAGCGGCATAGGCACAGTGGTGGGGTTTTGCGCTTCGGTCGTGACACACAGGATTTGTGGTCGGTGCTTGCGGCAGGCCGCCTCCAGCGCATCGGGGCGCAGGCCATAAGCATCAAGTTCCACCGCCATGACCTCGGCGCGGGCCAGACGGGCGGCGTGCCGAAAGCCGGAAAAGGCCAGATCTTCGATCAGCACCAGCGGTCGCTCGCCACGCAGGCAGCATTGCAGGATCAGATTGACCGCACTTTGCCCGCCGTGGCACAGCGCAACATCCTGCGCCGTGATCGGACCCAGATCGCGGCCTGCAAGCCAATCGCAGGTCGCTGCGCGCAAGGGTTGCTCCAGCCGCTGACTGGGATAATCGCGCCAGTCCATTGCGTTATCGGCCACCGCTGACAAGGCCGCTCGAAACGCCGCTTCCTGCCCGACCTCGGGCAGGCGGGGCGAGCGCAGATCGACAAGGCCTTGCACCGCCTCCTTGTCCCGTTCGGAAAACAGGCTTTGCGTCGGCCCCATGCGGCGCTGGGTAGCGGCCACGAAGGTGCCGCGCCCGACGGTGGCATCCAGCAGCCCCTCTTGCGTGGCAAGCTGATAGGCGCGCGATACAGTGCCGGGCGTGACGCTGATCTGGAACGCCAGATCGCGCACGGTGGGTAACTGCGCGCCCTGTGCCAGATCGCCTGCGCGGATCGCCTCACGCAGGGCGCGGTGCAAGGCGAGGTATTTCGGGCCAGGGTACAAGGACAGGTCTGGGTGCCATATTGTATCAGTCACAATGTTTATATGGCCCTTTGCTGCGATACAATGTAGGCTGTATCTATCAGATCATCTGATTTGTATCAATACAAAAGGTGTCCCATGCAAAACAACATCCCGCTGACCCTGAACCGCCCCCTGCCGCCCTTTGCGTCGGTGGCCTTTGCGTTCGCGTCTTTGGTGCTGACATGGGAAACCCGCCGCGCAACCCGACGCGCGCTGTCAGACATGGACGCGCATCTGATCGCCGACATCGGGTTGACCGACGTTGCCGCGCGGGCCGAGGCTGAAAAGCCGTTCTGGCGCGCCTGATTTTCCCCGAAGTTACCCCAACCTCGGGCCGGGCAACCGGCCCTTTTTTTGACTTCAAAACCAAAAGGCCCGCGCAATTGCACGGGCCTTTCGCAAACAGGTAAAACCGGATCAGCGCTTGGAGAACTGGAAGCTCTTGCGCGCTTTGGCCTTGCCGTATTTCTTGCGTTCCACGACGCGGCTGTCGCGGGTCAGGAAGCCTGCGGCTTTCAGCGCGGGGCGCAGCGAGGGTTCGTAAAGCTGCAGCGCTTTGGAAACGCCGTGCTTGACTGCACCGGCCTGACCCGACAGGCCACCACCGACAACCGTTGCCATTACGTCGAACTGGCCTTCGACACCGGCAACGGTGAACGGCTGGCGCAGAATCATCTGCAGAACGGGGCGGGCGAAATAGACCACCATTTCCTTGCCATTCACCACAACCTTGCCCGAGCCCGGCTTGATCCAGACGCGTGCAATCGCGTTCTTGCGCTTGCCGGTGGCATAGGCGCGGCCAAGTTTGTCGCGCTGCGCCACACGGGGGGCGGCAACGGCGGCAACGGCTTCGGGCGATGCGGTTTCGGTGACAACCGACTTCAGATCGTCGAGGGATTTGATATCGGCCATGCTCATGCGCTCCGGGTGTTCTTGGGGTTCATCGACGCAAGGTCGAGAACGGCGGGCTGCTGCGCCTCATGCGGATGGGCGGCACCGGCATAGACGCGCAGGTTGGTCATCTGCTGGCGGCCAAGGCTGTTGCGGGTGATCATGCGTTCGACCGCTTTGGTCACGACACGCTCCGGGTGGGCACCGTCAAGCACCTGGGCCGCCGTGCGGAACTTGATCCCGCCGGGGTGGCCGGTGTGCCAGTAGTAGCGTTTGTCGGCGCGCTTGTTGCCGGTCATCTGGATCTTGTCAGCGTTGATCACGATCACATTGTCGCCCATGTCCATGTGCGGGGTGAAGGTGGGCTTGTTCTTGCCACGCAGGATGCTGGCGACGATCGTCGCAAGACGGCCCAGAACGATGCCTTCGGCGTCGATCAGGATCCATTTCTTGTCGATGTCCGCCGGGGTCGCGGTAAAGGTTTTCATCATCGGTCCTATGGAAACGGGGGCGGGAGTGGCCCGCCGCGTTGGATGAGGGTGTTTCAATGATTTCGCGCGCCGCGTCAATGGGCGTGGGGATTGTTTTATATAGCAAAATCAACGTGGTAAAAATTAGGTATTATAATACCCCAAAGAAATAGGCCCTAGCGCAGGATCGGCGGGCGGTTCGGATCGCTTCCGGGGGCTACAGATTGCGTCTCGGGGCGCGTCTCGGGCTGGGGCAGATCAAAGCGGTGGGCGACAGCCGCCATGCGGCCAAGGGCGGCATCGGCGGGGGCTAGAAAGGCCACGTCCATCTCGCCCGCTTCCACGCCTGAAAACGTCAAAGCCTCGCCCGCCGCTCGCGCCAGGGCGTCTTCCGCCCCCGGCCTTGCCCCGACAAAGGCCAGCATGTGCCCCGCCCGCCCGCCTTTGTAGCGCACGCCCGCCAGCAGCATATACTCGGCCAGCCCCACGGCCCGGCCCAGTTTGGCGGCCAGCGCCTGCATCAGGGCGTCGGGCAAGCCCTTTGGCGCGTGAAAGCTTTCGGCCCGCGCCTCGGCCGTGGTGGGGGTGTTGCGCAGGGTTTCGGCCAGCCAGTCCACCGCCGCAGGCGGCAGCAGCATCGACGAAGGTGCGACGCCAAGGTTCAGCCCGATGCCTACCCCCTGCCCGGCCAGTTGCGCCGCAATCACCCGACCCGGCAATGCCGCATAGGGGGCTGGCGCACCGACAAAGCTGGCCAGCCGGTCTTCGGTATCAAAGATCAGCACGACCGGCCCATCCTCCAGCGGAAAGACGCGGGGGGTGATTGCTTGGCCCGCGGGTTCTGCGTCCAGCAACAAGATCATCTCGGCATCGGCCAGATGGTCATAGAACCGCAGGCGCGCTGCATCATCGTCCGCAGCCTCCATCGCGGCATGGGCCAGATCAAGCGGGGTCATCAACTCTCCATCACTTCGCGTACGGCGCGGCGCAGGTCGGGCAGCAGGTCCGCCTCGAACCACGGATTGCGCTTCAGCCATCCGGTATTGCGCCACGACGGATGCGGCAAGGGGAAGATGCCGCGCGCAAGGGCGCTGCGCCAATCAGCCACGGCCTGTGCCACGGGTGCGCGGCCCAGATGCCAGCGCTGCGCCGCCCCGCCCACCGCCAGCGTCAGGCGGATGTGGGGCAGCCCCGACAGCACCCGCGCGCGCCAGGTGGCGGCACAAAGGGGCGGCGGCGGCAGATCGGAGCCCTTGGCATCATAGCCCGGAAAGCAGAACGCCATCGGCACGATGGCCACGCGGGTGCGGTCATAGAACGCGGCATCGTCCAGCCCCAGCCAGCCCCGCAAGCGGTCACCGCTGGCATCATGGAACGGCCGCCCCGCCAGATGCACCCGCATCCCCGGTGCCTGCCCGGCAATCAGCAACCGCGCCTCTGGCTGAAACCAGACCACCGGGCGCGGAATATGGCGGGTCGCCGTGGCGGAAAACCGGCCAGCACACAGGCGACAGTCGGTAATGGATTGGCGCAAGGCATCATCGGTCATCACCGCAGAGTTCCACCCGCCGGGCGAAGGTGCAACAACCTTGCGCCAATCACGGCCCCGCCACGCCGCAGCCGTTGCAGTGCCCCTGCCCCCGGCGTAAGGGACAGCGGGCGCTATCCGGGGCAGATGATGTATCGCGTATCCAAATTCATGCAACATTTCGCGATAGCTCTGCTTGCGGGCATCGGGGTGGCGACGCTTTGGGTCAATGCCTCGCCCGGTTCTTACTATGACGTCACGGAATGGCGGATGGTCGACACCGCCCTGCCCGGCTGGCTGGCCTCGGGCGAGGTCCGGCTGACGCTGGGCACGCTTGTGTCCAACGGTTTGATGGCGCTGTTCCTGTTTATTCTGGGCAAGGAGTTCTGGGAATCGATCACCCAGGAACGCGGCCCGCTGCGCGAGCGTAACTTTACCGGCACCCTGCTGATGACCGCAGGTGGCATGATCGGCGCGGCGCTGGTCTGGCTGGTGCTGTCATCGCTGTTCCAGACCGCAGAGGAGGCCGAGCGTTTTGGCGGCTGGACCGTGCCTTTGGGCAGCGATGTGGTGCTGTGCTATTTCGTCGGGCGGTTGGTGTTTGGCGCTGGCCATCCGGCGTTGCACGTGTTGCTGATGGCGGTGATCACGATGGACATCGCCACACTGCTGATCCTTGGCGTCTTTTTCACACCGGGATCGCTGGCGCTGATCTGGCTTGTGCTGCCGCTGGTTGCCGCCTTTGGCGTGTGGGCGCTTGTGGCCCGCCGTGCTGCCGTCACGCACCGCGAGACGGACCGCCGCCGCGCCTTTCACCTGTGGCCCTATCTGATTGCGGGCGCGGTCAGCTTTGCAGGTGTGGCCGCATCGGGCCTGCCGCCGGCACTGGGGCTGTTGCCGATCATCCCGGCCATGCCGCGCGCCGATCACGCCTTCGGTTTGTTTGCCGAGGCAGAAGAGTTTCTGAGCGACCCCCTAAACCGGCTGGCACATCTGGCCGTGCGCCCGGTGATTGTGGTGCTTTTCCTGTTCGGGCTGACGCATGGCGGCATCGACCTTTCGGCTGCGGCCCCCACGACAGCGATCCTTCTGGGCGCGTTGTGGCTGGGCAAACCGGCGGGGATGCTCGTGGCGGGATGGGTGGTTGCCCCGCGCCTTGGCCTGCGCCGACCGGGGGGCCTGCGCCGCCGCGATTTGGGATTGGTGGCGGGGATTGCGGGCATGGGTTTTACCCTGCCGGTGCTTGCGGTGGAAAGCACCCTGCCCGGCGGTGCGATGCAGGAAGCCGCCCGCCTTGGCCTTGCGATCAGCCTGTGTGCAGGGCCCTCCGCCTTGGTGCTGCGCACCCGTCTGGGGATGAAACAACGCCGGTCCTAGCAAGGTGATTGTATCTTGAATCGCTCTTCCGACATAATGCCGCCAGAAAGACTGGATAATCCGGTGATGAATCGTTAATTAGAATGCCGTATCCGGGTAAGATCAAAACCGGAACATGGGGCGCAGACCAAAGGTCGTGCATGATCGAGTTCGAAAACGTCAGCAAGTCCTTCTGGACTGGCAAGAAACGCAAGATCATTCTGGATCGCGCCTCGTTCCGGGTGGAGATCGGGAATTCGCTTGGCATTCTGGCCCCCAACGGCACCGGCAAGACCACGATCATCAACATGATGGCGGGGTTGGAAAAACCCGATGAAGGCAAGGTCACCCGGACCTGCCGCATCTCGTTCCCGCTGGGTTTTATGGGCGGTGTGATGGGCAAGCATTCGGGCACCGAAAACGCCCGCTACATCGCGCGGCTTTACGGTCTGGACGCCGATTATGTCGAAAGCTTCTGTCGCTGGATGTGCGGGATCGAGGAATATTTCGACATGCCCGTCGGCACCTACAGCAGCGGGATGCGGTCGCGTTTTTCCTTCTCGCTGATGCTGGCGCTGGAATTTGACATCTATCTGATCGACGAAGGCATGCCGTCGACCACCGATGTGGAGTTCAACCGCAAGGCCGGAACCATCCTGCGCGACCGGCTGCAGAATGCGACGGTCGTCGTGGTATCGCATCAGGCCAAGACACTGGAAAAATTCTGTCGCTCGGCCGCCGTTCTGCGCGATGGCCAGCTTTACATGTTCGAAACCCTGGAAGAAGCGAAACGCCTTTATGACTATCAAACTTAGCGCCAAACGCTTCCGCATCCGCCCGCTGGACCTTGCGTCCACCCCGCCCGCACCGCCCCGCAACCGGGCGGCGGCTGCATCCGGCAGCCTGTTTGATGCCAACGAAGACGGCTTTGGCGATGAGAAATTCGCCACCGCCCAGTCGCCCAACATCCAGACCGCCGCCGAGGGCGCTGCCGCCACCGATATCGACACGATCCGCAAGGAAGGTCTGACCGGGCGTCAGTTGCGCATGGCGCGGCGCGTGGCACAGCGCCACAACCTGCCCGCCACATCGGATTTCGACGCCGTGCGTCTGCTGCGCGAAGCGGGGATCGATCCGTTTCAGCGCAATCACATGCTGGAACTGGTGTCTGCGGATGGCGACGGTCGCATCCCTTCACGCGAACTGACCGAGGTGCCGGGCGACAGTGTGCGCCTGCCGCAGACGATCAAGCCCATTCAGGTGCCCTCGACCGAGGTTCGTGCCCAGCAAAGCCACATCAATGATATCGCGCGCATCCAGCTTGATATCGCCAAACGCCGCCGCCGCCGCATGGTGCTTCTGGCCACCCGGCTTGCGTTTTTCGTGCTGTTGCCGACGCTGATCGCCGGCTTTTACTACTTTGCCGTAGCAACGCCGCTTTATGCCACCAATTCGGCCTTCGTCGTGCAACAGGCCGACAATCCGGCTGCGGCGGGGCTAGGCGGGTTGCTTAAAGGCACCTCGCTTGGGTCGTCACAAGACAGCATCGCCGTGCAGAACTATCTGCAATCGCGTGAGGCGATGAACCGGCTGGACCGCGATATCGGCTTTCGGTCGCATTTCAGCGCGCCCGATATTGATCCGGTGCAGCGGCTTGATCCCAACGGATCAATCGAGGCTGCCTACAAGGCTTATCAGCGCAACGTGAAAATCTCGTATGACCCGACCGAAGGGATCATCAAGATGGAGGTTATTGCCGCCGATCCTGCCACCTCTGCCGCGTTTTCCAAGGCGCTGATCGGGTATGCCGAAGAACAGGTCGACCAGATGACCCTGCGCCTGCGAGGCGATCAGGAAGCGGGCGCACAGGCCAGCTTTGAACGTGCCGAAAAGCAGATGATGGAGGCGCAGCAGCGCATCGTGGCGCTGCAGGAAAAGACCAAGGTCGTCTCGTCCGAAGTGGAACTGACCCTGATCACCGCCCAGATCGGCCAGCTTGACACGCAACTGACCACGGAAAAGCTATCGCTGGAACAGATGAAATCCAACGCCAGCCCCAACAAGGCCCGGATGGCCCCAGTCGAACGCCGCATCGCCAGCCTTGAGAATGAGATCGCAAGCCTGCGCAAACGCATGACCGAAGCCAATGGCGACGGCCAGTCGCTGGCCCAGGTGCAAAGCGAATTGCTGGTGGCCCAAGCCGATGTGCAGACCCGGCAGCTTTTGCTGGCACAATCGCTGACCGCACTAGAAACCTCGCGGGTCGAGGCCAGCCGTCAGGTGCGTTATCTATCGGTATCCACCCCCCCGACGCCCCCGGATGAGGCGACCTATCCCCGCGCATTCGAGAACACGATGGTTGCACTTCTGATCTTTGCGGGTATTTACCTGATGATCTCGATGACCGCCGCCATCCTGCGCGAACAGGTGTCGGCCTGATCCTTCAGGGGCGTGATGAAAGACGTATCCATCGGCGGCCTGACCGTCAGCAACGACCGCCCCCTGCTGGTGATCGCAGGCCCGTGCCAGCTTGAAAGTCTGGACCACGCCCAGATGATTGCGGGCGCAATGGCCGAGGTCTGTGCCGCGGCTGGCGCGCAGTACATCTTCAAGGCCAGCTACGACAAAGCCAACCGCACCTCGCTTTCGGGCCGTCGCGGCATGGGAATGGAGGCGGGTCTGGCAGCGCTGGCCGAGGTACGCCGCATGGGTATGCCGGTGATCACCGATGTGCATGACATCGGCCAGGCGCGCGAGGCGGCTACGGTCGTCGACGTGATTCAGATCCCGGCCTTTCTGTGCCGCCAGACCGATCTGTTGCTGGCTGCCGGTGAAACCGGGGCGGTGGTGAATATCAAGAAGGGCCAATTTCTGGCCCCTTGGGATATGGCGAATGTGGCGGCCAAGGTCGCCTCAACCGGAAACGAGCGCATCCTTCTGACCGAACGCGGGGCGAGTTTCGGCTACAACGCTTTGGTCGCCGACATGCGCAGCCTGCCGATCATGGCGCGCACCGGTTATCCGGTGATCATGGATGCCACCCATTCGGTGCAGCAGCCGGGCGGGATGGGCAATTCCTCAGGCGGGCAGCGCGAATTTGCCCCCGTGATGGCGCGCGCCGCCGTCAGCCTTGGGATTGCGGGCGTGTTCATCGAAACCCACGAAGACCCTGACAATTCGCCCTCAGATGGCCCCAACATCATCGCATTGTCCAACATGGCGGCGCTGATCGACAGCCTGATGGCCTTTGACCGTCTGGCCAAGGCAAACCCGATACGGGCGTAAGGTCTGGCCGGGCGTAAGGTCTGGAAATTGGTGCACCCGACTGGATTCGAACCAGTGACCTCTGCCTTCGGAGGGCAGCGCTCTATCCAGCTGAGCTACGGGTGCCGTGCCGCCTTCTAACCCAACACCGCGCGGCCTGCAACTGCGCTGGCATGCCACATCAGCGGCCCGCCCATCTCCTTTTGGGAATGACCGCTCACCATCAGGGCGGATGCCGCTGGCAGCTTGATAGCAGGCGCGAACTGCCCGTTCAGCGGGCGCATGCAATGCCGGAATCCGGTCAGGATGGCCGCAACCTCACCGGCGGCGAAGATAGCGATGGCTTGATGCGCGGCGCCGAAGGCAGCGATTCGCTGGCCACAGGCGGAGACACTGATATCCTGATCGGGGAATGACGTAATCGACCTTTCCGGCATCGACGCAAGCACCGACATCGCAGTGCCCGATACGACACAGGATTTCATCCTTCAGGCAAAAAGCTCGTGGCAAAATTCAAGCGCCTCGATCAGCGCGTCCACTTCGGCCTTGGTGTTGTAGACGCCGAACGACGCGCGGCAGGTGGCGCCTACGCCCAGATGCGCCATCAAGGGCATCGCGCAGTGCGTGCCCGCACGCACCGCGATGCCCTTTTTGTCCAGCACGGTCGAGATGTCATGCGCATGCGCAGCACCGTCCAGCGTGAACGAGAATATCGCGCCCTTGGTCGCTGATGTGCCCTGAACCGCCAGCCAGTTCAGCCCCGCAAGCCGGTCGCGCGCATAGTCGCGCAACGCGTGTTCATGTGCGGCGATCCGGTCCATACCGATGCCCATCATATACTCCAGCGCGACCCCCATGCCGATCTGCTGCACGATGCCGGGGGTGCCCGCCTCGAACTTCATCGGCGGGTCGTTATAGGTGACAGTGTCGCGCGTCACTTCGCGGATCATGTCGCCGCCACCCAGGAAGGGGCGCATCTCGGCCATCCGCTCGGGTCGGATGAAGATCGAGCCGGAACCGCTTGGCCCGTATAGCTTATGTCCGGTTATGGCATAGAAGTCGCAGCCCATTGCCGCCACATCCACCGGCATATGAACCGCCGCCTGACTGCCATCGACCAGAACCGGAACCCCCTTGGCACGCGCGCCCGCACAGATCGTCGCCACATCAACAACGGTGCCCAGCACGTTCGACATGTGCGTCACGGCCACCAGTTTCGTGCGCGGCCCGATTGCATCAAGCACCGCCTGCGGATCAAGATCGCCGTTCGCATCGACATCCACCCATTTCAACACCACCCCCTGGCGGTCGCGCAGAAAATGCCAGGGCACGATGTTGGCGTGATGCTCCATGATCGACAGCACGATCTCGTCGCCCGCCTGCAAACGGGGCGCAGCCCAGGCATAGGACACAAGGTTGATCGCCTCTGTCGTGCCAGTGGTAAAGACAATCTCATCCTCGGACGGCGCGTTCAGAAAGCGTGCCACGATGCCGCGTACGCCTTCGTATTTCTCGGTCGCGATGGTGGAAAGCGCGTGCAACCCTCTGTGAACATTCGCATATTCATCGGAATAGGCGCGCGTCATGGCGTCAATCACAACCTGCGGCTTTTGCGCCGACGCGCCATTGTCCAGATAGACCAGAGGCCGCCCGTTCACCTGCCGCGACAGGATCGGGAAATCGGCACGGATTTTTTCAACGTCAAACATTGCTCATGCCCCTGCCGGAAGTCCGCCGGACGATTGAATAAGCATCAGGAATCCCAGACCCAACGCAATGATGATTGCAAACGTGGCAAAGAACACCAGTGCCCGCGACCGGAACCCGTGCAGAACCGTCGTGAAATTCACGACGATCCAGAAAAACAGCACCGCCCCGATCAGGCTGACAAAACCCTGCAGGAAGGGGGCCACGGCGACGATTAAAAGCTGTGCCGCCTCGACACACAAAAGTGCCACCTGCAGCCAACTGCACAGTACCAGCGCTTGGGGGAAACGGCCGGTTCCCCCGGCAAGACGTCCTACCCCCAGAATGATCCCCGCCATCGCGACAATCGCCACCACCTGCGCAATTCCGGTGCTGATAGGGTTCATCGAAACGGCCGAGAATAACTCTTTGAATGCAGGATCTTGCAGCGGAAAGGTCAGATGGAAGATGAGCGCGGAAAGAACCGCGCACAGCACACAGATCATCCAGCGATGTGCCATTGCAAGATCAAGCCCGACGACCCAACGTGCCGCCACGTCCGGGCGCAAGATGGTGATCCGAAACAACGATCCGATGTCGCGAAAGCTCAACTCCATCCGCGTTCCGCCTCTGTCAGCATGAAAATCCACAGGTAAAGAAACGCCGCCAGAACCAGCACGCCCAGCACCTGCGTCTGCACGCCCTCGCCAATAAAGCCCGCCGTCAGCCCCAGCAGCAACAAAAGCGGGCTGACCGCAAGAAAGGCAAAGAACAGCGCCAACCGCGCGCCGTACCAACTGCCCTGTCCGCCCATCGTGCGCAGCGCAATGTGGCTCAGCGCCGCAACCAGATAGAACACCGGCACCGCTGCCAGCAGCCCAAGTGCTGCCCCCAGCAAAAGCGGCGGCAGCGGAGCGTTCGAGGCCAGATAGGATGCCCGCGACAGGACCGGCCATTGCGCGATGAACGCCACCATCAGCCCGACCAGAAGCAGCGTCGCCGCAAACGCCTCGGACTGGCCCTGTGCCAGCAAACGGCGCAGCACCACGCGCGGTGCGCGGTAGCTTTGCACGATATCGTCGGTCACCGGCATCGCCTACTTCCCGTGCCGCGCAAGCCAGCCTTCCAGCCGGCCATGAACATCTTCGACAAGTTCGGGGTTCTCGATCTCACCCAAGGCCTCGGCCAGAAAGGCCAGCACCAGCAACGATTGCGCAGCCTTCATCGGCACACCGCGTGAGCGCAGATAGAACAGCGCCGTCTCGTCAATCGCGCCCGAGGTGGACCCGTGCGAGCATTTCACGTCATCGGCATAAATCTCAAGCTCGGGCTTGGCCAGAAACTGGCTGTCACCGTCCAGCAAAAGCGCCTGACTGATCTGATAGCCATCGGTTTTCTGTGCGCCCTGTTTCACCAGAATCTTGCCCTGAAACACGCCAACCGCACCGTTTTTCAGAACTTTCTTGAACACCTGCCGGCTTTCGCAACGCTCTCCCTGATGGGTGATGAAGACGGTATCATCGTGGTGAAACGTCCCGTCTCCCACCGCCGCGCCTGCGACATGGGCCACGGCATCATGGCCCGCAAGTTCGATCACCGCCTCATTGCGGGTCAACTGGCCATTCGCCGTCAGCGTAAACGATTTGAACAACGCATTATCCACCACCCGCGCAAACACATGCGTCACCGCGCGGCGCTGATGATCGCGGCCCTGCGTGCGGATATGGTGGAACCGGCCACCGCTGCCCACGTCAATCTCTGTCACGGTGTTGAACCGCGCCGCCCCCGGCCCGCTTTCCAGAAGGGTCAGTTCTGCCCCCGGCTCGATCTTGATGCAGTGATGCAGGATCGCATCGGAAGTATCTGATATATGTCGATATTCCAGGCTTACGGCGCGCGTGACTTTTTGCGACACACGGATCAGAACCCCTTCGGTCGCAAAGGCGGAATTCAGTGTGGCAAGCGGGCGCGCGACCGGGCTTTGCCCCCGCGCCTCCAGCACGCCGTAAAGCCCCTGCGCCCAGTGGATATCAGCCGCAACCGATTGCGACAGGATCGAGATTTCTAGGCCGGACCCAGCCAGATCGTCGGATTGTGCTGCGTCAAACACCCCATCGACAAAAACCAGACGCAACGCGTCGATCCCGTCGAACGCGGGCTTTTCATCGCCCGCATCAAACGCGGCGGCGGCTGTGGCCTCGGGGGCTACAAGGCTTGCGGGGTCGGTATAGCGCCAGTATTCATCGCGCTTTACGGGCAACCCCATCGCCGACAGGCGTGCCAGTGCGTCGCCACGCGCTGCCGCCTGCCAGCCCGTTGCCGGAAACGAAAGCCCGGCAAGACGCGCAGCCAGAACGCCCGAATTCGCCTCTGCCAACGCCATCACTGCGCCCCGGCCAGAAGATCGGCATATCCGTTCTTTTCGACCTCAAGCGCCAGTTCCGGCCCGCCGGTGTGCACGATGCGACCATCGGCCATGATATGCACCACATCAGGTGCGATATGATCCAGAAGCCGTTGATAATGCGTGATAACAAGGAATGACCGCCCGGCGTCGCGCAGCGCGTTCACGCCGTCAGCCACCAGTTTCATGGCATCGACATCAAGCCCGCTGTCGGTTTCATCCAGAACGCACATGCGCGGCTCCAGCATGGCCATCTGCAGGATTTCGTTGCGCTTTTTCTCGCCACCCGAAAAGCCCACATTGACCGGGCGTTTCATCATGTCGGCGTCAATCTGCAGCGCCTTGGCCTTGGTGCGAACGACCTTCAGGAAGTCCGACGCCGACATTTCATCCTCGCCACGCGTCTTGCGCTGCGCATTCACGGCAGTGCGCAGGAATGTCATGTTGCCGACGCCGGGAATTTCCACGGGGTATTGAAACGCAAGGAATAGCCCCGCCGCAGCGCGATCTTCCGGGTCCATCCCCAAAAGCTCTTGCCCAAGCAGTTTGGCCGACCCCTGCGTGACCTCGTAGCCATCCCGCCCGGCCAGCACATAGGAAAGCGTCGATTTGCCCGACCCGTTCGGCCCCATGATCGCATGCACTTGCCCTGCGCCAACGGAAAGATCGACTCCTTTCAGGATGACCTTGTCTTCTTCTGCAAGTTTGACGTGCAGGTTCTTGATTTCAAGCATATTTCCCTCGATGCAATGCAAGACGGAGCGCATCCGCAAAGCGGAGCGCCCAAGTGCCGCGATCAGTGTCGCCGGCTGTCAGATGTTGTAGAAGATACCGCGGAATTCCGCAGAGTTCGGCTCGGTTACGGCAAGCTGCTGGTTCACCCATTTGGGCGAAAAGGCCAGCGCCATTTCCTCCGGATACCAATGCACCAGATTGTGGAACAGGCATACCATCGCCGCCACACCGGTTGCCGTCGCAACGCTTTGATCGAACGACCGAAGCCGGAACGCAAACATCAGAACCAGCGCCACCGCCATTCCGATGCCGAAATTCACCGCCATATCCATATCCGCACTTAGCCCGCTGTCGGCACCGCCGGTGATCTGATAGCGGATCCAGCGTGCGCCACCCTGTGAGATGACACCCAGCAAAAGCGCGAAGATCAGCGTCAATGGTGCAAATCCGTCGCCTCGCGCCTGTGGTTGCGCCTTGCGGGTCAGCGCTTTTGGCGCCTTGTGCATCAAATAGCTTTGGTCCAGCCCCACGAACAGCGTGTTGTTCGTGTTCAACCCGCCCCGGTTGATCCGGGCAAGCCGTGCTGCGAATTCCTGCTGCTGACCCATGATGCTGACGTAACCCTTTCGTAGACAATGAAAGGGATGACGCCAGAATATGGCGCAAATACGGTGCAGGTTGCCCGATTTTATGACAGTTTGTAACAAACATCAGCCAACCGAGCCCTCAAGGCTGATCGCAACCAGCGCTTGCGCCTCCATCGCGAATTCCATGGGCAGCGCTTGCAGCACGTCCTTGCAGAACCCGTTCACAACCAGGGCCACGGCCTCCTCCTCGTCCATGCCACGGCTGCGGCAATAGAAAAGCTGATCGTCGTCGACCTTGGATGTCGTGGCCTCATGTTCCACACGGGACGAGTTGTTCTTGACCTCGATATAGGGAACCGTATGCGCGCCGCATTTGTCCCCGATCAGCAAGCTGTCGCATTGGGTATAATTGCGGCTGTCGGTCGCCTTGGGGTGCATCGAGACAAGGCCGCGATAGGTGTTCTGCGCGCGGCCGGCGCTGATGCCCTTGCTGACGATCCGGCTTTTCGTGCGCTTGCCCAGATGGATCATCTTGGTGCCGGTATCGGCCTGCTGCGCATTGTTGGCGATGGCGATGGAATAGAACTCGCCCTGTGAATCGTCACCGCGCAGGATACAGCTTGGGTATTTCCAGGTGATCGCGGACCCGGTTTCCACTTGCGTCCACATCACCTTGGCACGGTCGCCCCGGCAATCGGCGCGCTTGGTCACAAAGTTGTAGATGCCGCCCCGGCCTTCCTCATCGCCCGGATACCAGTTCTGCACGGTCGAGTATTTAACCTCGGCATCTTCCAGAATGACCAGTTCCACCACCGCCGCGTGAAGCTGATGCGTATCTCGCTTGGGCGCCGTGCAGCCTTCAAGATAGCTGACATAGGCGCCCTTGTCGGCGATGATCAGCGTGCGCTCGAACTGGCCGGTGTTTTCGGCATTGATGCGGAAATAGGTTGAAAGCTCCATCGGGCAGCGGGTGCCTTCGGGGATGTAGACGAAAGACCCGTCCGAAAACACCGCCGCATTCAACGTAGCAAAGAAGTTGTCAGACTGCGGCACGACCGAGCCGAGGTATTTCTGAACCAGTTCGGGGTGTTCGCGCACCGCCTCGCTGATCGAACAGAAGATCACGCCCGCTTTCGCCAGTTCGGCCTTGAAGGTGGTGCCAAGGGAAACGCTGTCAAACACCGCATCCACGGCCACGCGACGCTCGCCTTCCGCAGGTTCAACACCTGCCAGAAGCGCTTGTTCTTTCAGCGGAATCCCAAGTTTCGCATAGGTCGCAAGCAGCTTCGGGTCCACCTCGTCCAACGACTTGGGCTTCACGTCCATGCTTTTGGGTTTGGCGTAATAATACTGGTCCTGATAGTCGATGGTGGGATAGTTCACCATCGCCCAGGTCGGCTCAACCATCTTAAGCCAGCGCCGGTAGGCCTGCAGACGCCATTCCAGCATCCATTCCGGTTCGTCGTTCTTGGCGGAAATCAGGCGCACGATGTCTTCGGACAGGCCCTTGGGGGCGTAGTCCATCTCGATTTCGGTTTCCCAGCCGTGCTTGTACTTGCCCGACATGGCGGCCACGGTTTCGATCGTTTCGCGGTCAACGCCGTCGCGCACCTCGATCTCGTCCAACTGTGCCATGTGTCGTCTCCTATCGTCGTTTCAGTCGCGCCGCGCGCCAGGTGTCGGCAAAGCGCATCACATCCTCTTTTGCCACATCCGGCCCCAGCGAGACGCGGATGGCCGAGGCTGCGGCGTCTGCATCGTAGCCCATCGCCGTCAGCACCCGGCTTGCGCGCACCTTGCCGCTGGAACAGGCAGAGCCTGCCGAAACCGCAAAGCCCGCAAGGTCCATCTGCATCACCTGCGTCTCGCCTTTCCAGCCCGGCGAAATCAGGCAAAGCGTGTTTGGCAAGCGCGGCCCGCCTTTCCCGACAGAAATAGTCTTTAATTCCGGATCAGACAATGCCGTTTCTAGAATATTTCTAAGTTCGGCCACCCGGCCCCACATTCCGTCCGCCAGATCACGCCCTGCCGCCTCGGCCGCTGCACCGAATCCTGCTATGCCGATCAGGTTTTCGGTGCCCGCCCGCCTGCCCATTTCCTGCCCGCCGCCGCGCATCTGAGCGGTGACATCCAGCCCGCGCCGCAGTACCAAAGCGCCAACGCCCTTTGGCCCGCCCAGTTTATGCGCCGACACAAGCCCCATGTCGCAGCCCAGCCAGTTGAACGCGAGCGGCACTTTACCAAAGGCCTGCGTCAGATCACTGACCGCCAAACCCTGCGGCACGTCCTGCATCACCCCGGTTTCGGAATTGGCCAGTTGCAGTGCCGTGCGCGCAGGGTCCGCCACGGCCACCCTGCCCGCCTGATCCGTGACCAAAGACGCATCGCACCAAGCCGCCACCGCATCATGCTCTACCGCAGAACACACCAATCCGCGCCCGCCGCAAGCCAGCGCCGCCGCTTCGGTCGCACTTGAAGTAAAAACGATATCCGCCCCGTCCGCCCCCAAGGCCAGCGCCACCTGCGCCCGCGCGCGTTCCACCAAAGCCTTGGCCGCGCGCCCCTCGGCATGCACCGACGACGGGTTGCCCACCAGATCCATCGCGGCAATCATCGCCGCCCGCGCCTCAGGCCGCAGCGGCGTTGTTGCGTTCCAATCCAGGAAGACCCGCGCGCTCACTCCTCATCCACCACCCGGAACAGCGCAGGCACGGCGGGGCATGGCGTCATTTCATTGCGGATCACATCCGACAGCCGGGTCTGGTGCAGGAACACATAGACATGCGCCGAAAGCCCCTCCCACAAACGGTTGGTCAGGCTTTGCGCACGGCTGCCCGAAACGCCGCCCGAAGCCCCCGCACCGGAATGCATGGCCGACACGGTTTCCTCCACCGCCTCCATGATCTCGCTGACCCGTATCGCATCGGGCAGGCGCGCAAGACGGTAGCCACCACCGGGCCCGCGCACCGCTTCGACCAAACCTGCGCGGCGCAGCTTGACGAACAACTGCTCCAGATACGGCAGGCTGATATCCTGCCTGCGCGACACTTCGGCAAGCGAGGTCAGATCGTGGCCCTGCGCCAGCGCCAGATCAGCCAGCGCCACCATCGCATAGCGCCCTTTGGTTGAAAGTTTCATGCCATATCCCCCGCCCGCACCCCGGAAAATCGCCAAATCCATTGACCTTGCGCGGCAGGCCGCTTAACTCAGGCAAACTCTGGTCGGGCGCACCGTACCGGACACCTCTAAGTCACTCCGGCGATGATGACAACGCATCGCTCAGCATGAGAGCAGGGCCGAACCTATGCCAGAAGTCATTTTTGCGGGCCCCGAAGGCCGGCTGGAAGGCCGCTACCACCCGCAAAAGAACCGTGACGCACCGATTGCCATTGTTCTTCATCCGCATCCGCAATTCGGCGGCACGATGAACAACAAGGTCGTCTACAACCTGCATTATGCGTTCTACAAGCTGGGCTTCACCGTCTTGCGGTTCAACTTTCGCGGTGTCGGGCGCAGCCAGGGCGAATACGACATGGGCATTGGCGAGCTGTCGGACGCGGCCTCGGCACTCGATTACCTGCAGTCGATGAACCAGAACTCCAAGCATTGCTGGGTCGCGGGCTTTTCGTTCGGCGCGTGGATCGGGATGCAGCTTCTGATGCGGCGGCCCGAGATTACCGGCTTTATCTCCGTGGCGCCGCCCGCCAACATGTATGATTTCAGTTTCCTTGCCCCCTGCCCGTCGTCAGGCCTGATCATCAACGGCACCGCCGACCGTGTCGCGCCGCCCAAGGACACCGTGCATCTGGTCAACAAGCTGCACGAGCAAAAGGGCATCACGATCACCCATACCCTGATCGAGGGTGCGGACCACTTCTTCACCGATGAAGAGGCCGCGATGAACCCGATGATCGACACAGTCAGCACTTACGTCAAACGCCGCCTTGGCGAAGTGTCGCGGTGATCTGACATGGGTATGCTGGAAGACCTTGCCGACAGCCTTGCGCAGGATGTGATCGACGCGATGGACGAAACCGGTGATGAAAATCTGGTTGAAACCATCTCCAAGGTTCTGATCTCGACCTCATCGACCACGCAGGAAGCATTCATGACGCAAGTGAAAATCCGGCTGTCGGAACGTCGCGCTCGGGCCGTTCTGGCAGACAGGCTGGCGGCTTTCCGAGCGAAGGCATCAAAGTGACCGACCGCCTGACCGCCCAGTTCGCCTTTCTGAACGAGGCGGACAGGCTGAAACAGGTTCTGCGCGCATCGACGCTGTGCGATGGGTCACGGCGCGAAAACTCGGGCGAACATTCCTGGCACTTGGCGCTTTACGCGCTGGTGCTGGCCGATCAGGCGGCCCCGGATGTAGATATCAACCGGGTGATCCGCATGCTGATCCTGCATGATCTGGTCGAGATTGACGTGGGCGATGTGCCGATCCATTCCGCAAATGGTCTGGCGCATGGATCGAAGGCCGTTCAGGCCGCCGAAGCGCGCGCCGCAGACCGCATATTCGGATTACTTCCCAATGATCTGCGGGATGATCTTCGCGCACTTTGGGATGAGTTCGAGGCGAACCTAACGCCCGACGCCGTCTTTGCCAAAAGCCTTGATCGCGCACAGCCCGTGATGCAGAACATTGCGTGCGGTGGCGGTACATGGGTGGAATATCAGGTCAGCGCAGACCAGCTTGAAACCCGCGTCGGTTCCAAAATCGCGCGCGGCGCCCCGGCCATATGGAACTGTTTGCGCAGCCGCGCCGCGCCGTTCTTTTCGAAAGAGCCCGCCCCTCGGCCCTAACCACCTTTCGCACCCGCAGCATTTCCACTAAACCGGGCGCAACCGTTCCCCCGTGCGAGGCCAAAATGTCAAAGATCAAGGTTGCAAACCCCGTCGTCGAACTTGACGGTGATGAAATGACCCGGATCATCTGGGATTTCATCAAGCAAAAGCTGATCCTGCCCTATCTTGATATTGATCTGAAATACTACGACCTCTCGATGCAGGTCCGGGACGAGACGAACGATCAGATCACCATCGACAGCGCCCATGCGATCAAGAAATACGGGGTTGGCGTGAAATGCGCGACCATCACTCCCGATGAAGCGCGGGTCGAGGAATTCGGTCTGAAACAGATGTGGCGCAGCCCCAATGGCACGATCCGCAACATCCTGGGCGGCGTCATCTTCCGCGAGCCGATCATCTGCCGCAACGTGCCGCGCCTTGTGCCGGGCTGGACCAAGCCTATCGTGGTGGGCCGCCATGCGTTTGGCGATCAGTACCGCGCAACCGATTTCCGCTTTCCGGGCAAAGGCAAGCTGACGATCAAGTTCGTGGGCGAAGATGGCACCGTGATCGAACGCGAGGTGTTCGACGCACCATCAGCAGGCGTCACGATGGCGATGTATAACCTTGATGACAGCATCATGGATTTCGCCCGAGCGTCGATGAACTATGGCCTGACAAAGGGCTGGCCAGTGTATCTTTCCACCAAGAACACGATCCTCAAAGCCTATGACGGCCGCTTCAAGGATCTGTTCCAACAGGTGTTTGACGAAGAATTCGCCGACCGCTTCAAGGCCGCGGGCATCACCTATGAACACCGCCTGATCGACGACATGGTGGCCTCGGCAATGAAATGGTCGGGCGGCTATGTCTGGGCCTGCAAGAACTATGACGGCGATGTGCAGTCCGACACCGTGGCGCAGGGGTTTGGCAGCCTTGGCCTGATGACATCGGTGCTGATGACCCCCGATGGCAAAACGGTCGAGGCCGAAGCCGCGCACGGCACCGTCACCCGGCACTACCGCCAGCATCAGGCGGGCAAGCAAACCTCGACCAACTCTATCGCGTCGATCTATGCTTGGGCGGGCGGGCTGAAGCACCGCGCGAAACTGGATGACAACGCGGCGCTGCTGAAGTTTGCTATGACGCTGGAAAAGGTCACCGTCGATGCGGTGGAAGACGGCTGGATGACCAAGGATCTGGCGCTGCTGGTCGGCCCTGATCAAAAATGGCTGACCACGATGGGCTATCTGGAAAAGGTCGATGAATATCTGGGCAAGGCGCTTGCCGGATAAGAGCGTTTTAGAATTGGAGAACCCGGCCCTGTCAGGCCGGGTTCCCGATCTGGTCCTCAGGCGTTATTTCAGTTTCGCGCCGTTTATGTTGGTCCAGACCTCCTGCCCCTTCACCTTGTAGGACGCGCCGGTCACGGTGACGCACTGGCCCGACAAGGTTTTCATCCGGATGGCCCTGATCTTGAGGTTCGGTGTCATGCCGGTGTCATGGACCCATCCGACCATCGTGCCGCGACGGTCGTATACGGAAAAGGCGTTCAGAACTTCGCTGTTGCCACCACCGGCACAGCTAAGTCCGGCACGCTGCAGCTTTTGAGTTCTGCGGCGGATGTCTGCCGAACTGCCGCTGCCAGATGCGCCTGCAACAAGGCTGAACCCACCGCCAGTGCCGCTGCCGCCAGCGTTTCCGCCGCTGCCATTCCCGCCGCCGTTTCCAGCGCCGCCGCCGGTTCCGCCGCCGCCACCTGTACCACCGCCACCGGTTCCGCCGCCACCACCTGTGCCACCGCCATCGCCTCCTGTGCCCGTGCCGCCACCGCCACCTGTGCCGCCGCCACCACCTGTGCCGACGCCACCGCCACCGCTTCCCCCGCCGCCACCTGTGCCGCCGCCACCGCCGCCGGTTCCGCCGCCGCCGCCGGTTCCGCCGCCTGTACCACCGCCGCCACCCGTGCCGCCGCTGCCCCCAGTGCCGCCGGTGCTTCCGCCGGTAGTTCCGCCGCCAAGGCCCGCACCGACGCTGACCCCACCACCGCCCGTTCCGACACCCACGCCGGCTCCAATGCCGACCCCACCGCCGCCACCACCAAGTCCTACACCCGCACCGACTCCGACATCTCCGCCGCCAAGGCCGACCCCGACGCCCGCACCGATTCCGCCACGACCGCCGCCAAGGCCGACCCCAACACCAACCCCGTCACGCCCGATCGACACGCCCAGACCACCGCCAAGCCCCCCGATCCCATTGCCCAGACCGCCAAGCGCAACCGCGCTCGTGCTGGTCAAGGCCAGAAACGCAGACACAAGTGTTGCTCTTCCAAGCAACGTATGTCCCGACCAGAGCCGGGTGCAACCATTCGCATTCAAAGGCACGTTTTCCATCTCAGGTTCCTTTTCGTTCGTGCGGGACCATGTCTTGGATCGAGATGCGTTTTTCATTGTGTACGCTCTGCTTCAAGTTGCCGGTGTCCGCGTTTCCATCACAAACAAGCGGTGTATTTCAGCTTGCAGTTGAACCTACGTAAGGAAAACCAAGCGAGTTTCAGCTTGTAAGAAATTTTCTTGCGAAATTATCAAATGAATCATTCCACTTATTGCGGCGCAAAGAAATGTGTCAAAATTTGGAATTCACCAAGGCATTTTCGCCTTTGGGGCGATGAATTTTCGCCACAATGTGGCCGATTGTTGCGTAAAAATTGCCAAACTCTGGCAATTGCTTGGTGGCCAACCAACCCAGACATCGGTTACACCCCGGCGAAGCGACACTTTGCGGCAACGATATCAAACAATCCGCACCCTTGATTTCGAAGTTATCAGAACTGCAATTCCAGCAGCACAGAACCGACCTATATGAGCAGGGCAACGCGGTTCCTGAATCAAAATGAGCAAGCAATGACCCAGACCTATGTTTTTCTGATGTGTGCTGTCGCGCTGGAGGTGTTCGGGACAACCTGTTTGCAGGCGTCGCAACAACTGACCCGGCTATGGCCCAGTCTGGGCATTGTCGTGGGCTTCGGCGGCGCATTCGTGTTTTTCATGCAGGTCCTCAAGGTCATGCCGCTTGGCGTCACCTATGCGATGTGGTCTGGGCTTGGCATCACTCTGGTCACCATCAGCGGCTATTTCGTCTTCAACCAGAAGATTGATCTGGCGGCCTTTCTGGGCATGGGCATGATCATCGCGGGGATTGTCGTGATCCACACATTCTCGAAAACCGCGCTGCACTGACGATGGCTCTGGCCTTTCGCGCCTGCCTCCTGTAACGCGACCCCAACCTTGTATAATTGAAAGAATCCCACGATGGAGCTTCGCAACATCGCCATTATCGCGCACGTCGACCATGGCAAGACAACTCTGGTCGACGAGCTGCTGAAACAGTCCGGCGCGTTCCGTGACAATCAGGCCGTCGCCGAACGCGCGATGGACAGCAACGATATCGAGCGTGAGCGTGGCATCACCATTCTTGCCAAATGCACCTCGCTGGAATGGGCGGGCAAGCGGATCAACATCGTTGACACGCCGGGCCACGCCGATTTCGGCGGTGAGGTGGAGCGGATTCTGAGCATGGTTGACGGCGTGGTGCTGCTGGTCGATGCGGCGGAAGGCCCGATGCCGCAGACGAAATTCGTGACCTCCAAGGCGCTGGCACTGGGCCTGCGCCCGATTGTCGTTCTGAACAAGGTCGACAAGCCCGACGCCGAACCCGACCGCGCGCTGAACGAAGTGTTCGATCTGTTCGCGAACCTTGGCGCCGATGATAACCAACTTGATTTCCCGGTGCTTTACGCCTCGGGCCGTGCCGGCTGGGCGGATGAAGCGCTGGACGGGCCGCGCAAGGATCTGTCGGCGCTTTACGATCTGGTACTCAAGCACGTTCCGCAGCCCGCGCAATTGGCGCGCCGGGATGAGCCGTTCCTGATGCTGGCAACCACCCTGTCTGCCGACCCGTTCATCGGCCGCATCCTGACCGGCCGGGTTGAGGCAGGCACGCTGAAAGCCGGTGAGACGATCAAGGCTTTGTCGCGCGACGGCGAAAAGATCGAACAGTTCCGCGTTTCCAAAGTGCTGGCCTTCCGCGGCCTGTCGCAATCGCCCATTGATCTGGCCGAAGCGGGCGATATCGTCACCCTGGCCGGCATGTCGAAAGCCACCGTCGCCGATACACTGTGCGCTTTGGAGATCGAAACCGCCCTGCCCGCTCAACCGATTGATCCGCCGACGATTTCTGTCACCTTCGGCATCAACGACTCCCCCCTTGCAGGCAAGGACGGCTCCAAGGTTCAATCGCGCATCATCCGCGAACGCCTGATGCGCGAGGCCGAGATCAACGTGGCGATCAAGGTCACCGACACTCCGGGTGGCGATGCGTTCGAGGTGGCCGGGCGCGGCGAATTGCAGATGGGCGTGTTGATCGAAAACATGCGGCGTGAAGGGTTCGAGCTTTCGATCAGCCGACCGCGCGTCCTGTTCCAGGAGATTGACGGCAAACGCTGCGAACCGATCGAGGAAGTCACCATTGACGTCGATGATGAATACACCGGCTCGGTCATCGAAAAACTGACCGGCCCGCGCAAGGGCGATCTGATCGAGATGAAGCCTGCGGGCGTCGGCAAGACCCGGATCATCGCGTATGTGCCGTCGCGTGGCCTGATCGGCTATCACGGCCAGTTCATGACCGACACGCGCGGCACCGGCGTTCTGAACCGGGTGTTCCACGAATGGGCCCCCCATAAAGGCCCGATTGAAGGCCGCCGTCAGGGCGTTCTGATCAGCATGGAAAGCGGCACCTCCGTCGCCTATGCGATGTGGAAGCTGGAAGATCGCGGGCATTTCTTCATTGGAGTGCAGGAACCGGTCTATACCGGCATGATAATCGGCGAGCATAACCGCGACAATGATCTGGAAGTGAACCCGCTGAAGGGCAAGCAGCTGACCAACGTGCGCGCGTCGGGCACCGATGAAGCGGTGCGTCTGACCACGCCGGTCAAGCTGTCGCTGGAACAGGCGATTGCCTATATCGACGATGACGAACTGGTTGAGGTGACGCCGAAATCAGTGCGGATGCGCAAGCGCCACCTTGACCCGCACGAACGCAAGCGGGCCGCGAAATCGGCCTGACGATCTGGAAATGGCCCGGTTCGCACCGGGCCTTTTCATTTCGTCAGACTTCTTCGACCACCACAAGATCGCGGATCGCGGCATCCTTGGCATGGGCCAAAGCCGCCTGATACTCAGCCGAGTTGTAGCACTCCACCGCCGCCTCGACGCTGGGAAACCGGGCCACGACATTGCGCGCGCGGTCACGCCCCTCAAGCTGCACATACCGCCCGCCGCGTGCGATGAACACACCGCCATGGGCTGCAATCGCGGTGGTGGCACCCTTGGCATAAAGGGCGTAGGCGTCAGGGTTCGTCACCTCGACATGGGCAATCCACAAAGCAGTCATATCAGCCTCCGATCACGGCTTCGGCGGCGGCAATCGCGGCCTCGGCCCCTGCTATATCTGCGCCCCCCGCCTGCGCCATATCAGGCCGCCCGCCACCGCCCCGGCCCCCAAGCGCCTCGGCTGCGGCCTTGACGATATCGACCGCCGAAAGCCGCCCTGTCAGATCACCCGTGACCCCTGCGGCCACGGCAGGTTTCGCCCCCGTATCGGCAATCAGCAAAACCGCCCCCGACCCAAGTCGCGCCTTCATCTCGTCAATCAGGCCGGGCAGGTCTTTGCCTGACACACCTGAAAGCACCTGAGACACAAAGCGTATACCGTTGATTTCCTTGGCCTCCGGCGCATCACTCTTGCCGCCCATCGCAAGCTCTCGCCGCAATTGCGCGACCTCATTCTGCAATGCGCGACGTTCATCCAGCAGCGCTTTCGCCCGGTCCGCCAGTTCCGGCGGCGTGGCTTTCAGCACCGAAGCCACATCCGCCAGCCGCGCCATCTGGTCCTTGAGGAAGGCCAGCGCACCCTGCCCGGTCAGCGCCTCGATCCGCCGCACCCCGGCAGACGATGCGGAATCGCCCAACAGGATGAACAGCCCGATCTCTCCCAACCGCCCCACATGCGTGCCGCCACATAGTTCCAGCGAATAAGTCTGCCCGTCGCTGCCCTTGCCGGACCCCGGGCGCGCGCCCATCGACACAACGCGCACCTCATCGCCGTATTTCTCGCCGAAAAGCGCCTGCGCGCCAAGCCCGCGCGCGTCATCGGGCGTCATCACGCGAATCTCAACGGCCCCATTCTGGCGGATATAGGCGTTCACTTCCGCCTCGACCCCCGCCAGTTCCTCGGCCGACAGCCCCTTGCCGTGGCTGAAATCAAAGCGCAGCCGGTCCGGCGCGTTCAGACTGCCGCGCTGTGCGACATGATCGCCCAAGGTCCGCCGCAACGCCTCATTCAGCAGATGCGTTGCCGAATGGTTCGCTTGAATCGCCCCACGTCGCGCAGGATCAACCGTCAGCGTTGCCCCCTGACCCTGCGCAATTTCGCCCTCGGTCACTTCGGCAATATGCAGGAAAACCCCCTGCGATTTTCTGGTATCGGTGATCCGCGCCATGCCCGTCGCGGTGCGCAACACGCCTGCATCGCCAACCTGCCCACCCGATTCCGCGTAAAACGGCGTCTGGTTCAGCACGATCTGCACCTGCGCGCCGGTGCCCGCCTTGGCCACCGCCGCTCCATTCTGCACCAAGGCCAGAACCTGCCCTTCGGCGGTTTCAGTGTCGTAACCCAGAAACTCCGACCCGCCATGTGCCTCGGCCAGATCGAACCAGATCGCGGCATCCTTGGTTTCGCCCGACCCGGCCCAGCTTGCCCGCGCCTTTGCCTTTTGCTCGGCCATAGCCGTATCAAACCCGGCGGTATCCACGATGCGGCCCTGCTCACGCAGCGCGTCCTGCGTCAGGTCCAGCGGGAAGCCGTAAGTATCATAAAGCTTGAACGCCGCAGCCCCCGGCAATGCCCCGCCTTCGGGCAGGCGCGCGACCTCATCCTCCAACAGCTTCAGGCCCCGATCCAGTGTGGTGCGAAAGCGGCTTTCCTCAAGCTGCAAGGTCTCTTCGATCAGCGCCTGCGCGCGTCCCAGTTCCGGATAGGCCCCGCCCATCTGCCGCACCAAGGCGGGCACCAGACGGTGCATCACAGGGTCCTGCGCGCCCAACTGATGCGCATGCCGCATCGCGCGGCGCATGATCCGGCGCAGCACATACCCGCGCCCCTCGTTCGACGGCATCACGCCATCGGCAATCAGGAACGAGGTTGACCGCAAATGGTCAGCAATGACCCGGTGATGTGTCTTGCCGGGACCATCCGGATCGGTGCTGGTCGCATGCGCGCTGGCCTCGATCAAGTCGCGCATCAGGTCGGTATCGTAATTGTCATGCTTGCCCTGCAAGAGCGCCCCGATCCGCTCCAACCCCATGCCGGTGTCGATGCTTTGCTTGGGCAAGGGCACCATTGATCCGTCGGCGAACTGCTCGTTCTGCATGAAAACGAGGTTCCAGATTTCGATGAACCGGTCGCCATCCTCATCCGCACTGCCCGGAGGGCCGCCCCAGATCTTGTCGCCGTGATCATAGAAAATCTCGGTGCAGGGGCCACAGGGCCCGGTCGGCCCCATCCGCCAGAAATTGTCATCGGTGGGAATGCGGATGATGCGGTCATCGCCCAGCCCTGCAACCTTTTTCCAAATCGCCGCCGCCTCATCATCGGTGTGATAAACCGTGACCAGCAGTTTCGATTTGTCGATGCCGAAATCTTTTGTCAGCAATTCCCAAGCAAACGGGATCGCGTCGGATTTGAAATAATCCCCAAAGCTGAAATTTCCCAGCATCTCGAAGAACGTATGATGCCGCGCGGTGTAGCCCACATTGTCCAGATCGTTGTGCTTTCCGCCTGCGCGCACACACTTCTGCGCGGTGGTCGCGCGCACATATTCACGGGTTTCGGCCCCGGTGAAGGCATTCTTGAACTGCACCATGCCGGAGTTCGTGAACATCAGAGTCGGATCATTGCGCGGCACCAGCGGGCTGCTGTCCACAACCCGGTGGCCGTTGCGCTGAAAATAATTCAGAAAAGTTGAGCGGATGTCGTTCAGCGAGGGCATGTGCACTTCCTTCGGGCGTGGGATTTCCGTTTATCCCCGCGCGTGCGGCCTGTCCATCGCGACCATGAAAAAGGGCCGCAGGTTTCCCCGCAGCCCGATCTTTTGCGCGATGGCTCGGTTACATATCAACCAGATCGTCGCCGTCTGACCCACCCTCGGCCATGTGGAAATCAAGGCCATTGGCAGCGCGAATTTTTTCCTCAAGCTCGTTCGCGATGGCGGGATTGGCTTTCAGGAACACTTTTGCATTCTCGCGCCCCTGACCGATGCGTTCATCGCCGTAGGAGTACCAGGAGCCGGACTTTTCGACGATCCCGGCCTTCACGCCGATATCCAGAAGTTCGCCGGTCTTGGAAATGCCCTCGCCATACATGATGTCGAATTCAACCTGCTTGAACGGCGGGGCGACCTTGTTCTTCACGACCTTGACGCGGGTCGTGTTGCCGACAACATCCTCCCGCTCCTTGATCGCGCCGATGCGGCGAATATCAAGGCGCACGCTTGCATAGAATTTCAGCGCATTGCCGCCGGTCGTCGTTTCCGGGCTGCCAAACATCACGCCGATCTTCATGCGGATCTGGTTGATGAAGATCACCATGCAGTTGCTGCGCCCGATGCTGGCGGTCAGCTTGCGCATCGCCTGGCTCATCAGGCGGGCCTGACTGCCCATCTGCATGTCGCCCATGTCGCCTTCGATTTCCGATTTCGGAACCAGCGCCGCCACCGAATCGATCACAACCAGACTGACCGCGCCGGACCGCACCAGCGTATCGACGATCTCCAGCGCCTGCTCGCCGGTGTCGGGCTGGCTGATCAGAAGCTCGTTCAGATCGACGCCCAGCTTCTTTGCATATTGCGGATCAAGGGCGTGTTCGGCATCGACAAAGGCGCAGACGCCGCCTTTTTTCTGCTCTTCGGCCACCACATGCAGCGTCAGCGTCGTCTTGCCCGAGCTTTCGGGCCCGTAAATCTCGATGATGCGACCCTTGGGCAGACCGCCGATGCCAAGCGCGATATCCAGACCCAACGATCCCGTCGACGTGGCCTCGATATCCATCGCCGGGCTGTCGGCGCCCAGCTTCATGATCGAGCCTTTGCCGAACTGCCGTTCGATCTGTGCCAGAGCACTTTCCAGCGCTTTCGCCTTGTCCATTTCACGTTTTCCGTTCAGGTCGAGAAGGTTCGCAACAGCCATGTTCAGATCCTTATTTCATAGCCGCGCGGTGGCGGCAATGCTTGCCCGTGTTCTTGCCTTGTTCCCGCCTTATGCGATCAAACCAAGAACATTTCAATCAAATTCTCACAGTTTCAGCTTTTTCGTAAAACGGTTAAGGGATAGTTTACGCAAGCCCTTCAGACGGGGTCTGAAGCAAAATAAGGGGCGCAAATGCTTGTTTTCTGGGATCAGCAGCTGGCCTTTCTGGCCACCCCCAAGACCGGATCGACGGCGATTGCTGCCGCACTCGAATCACTGGCGGCGGTTTCGGTACAAAGGCCGCCCGTGTTGAAGCACACCACGGTACAGCGGTTTCACCGCTTTCTGGGGCCGTATTTCGAGGTTGCCTCGGGCAAGCCCTTCGACGTGGTCGCGCTGATGCGCGAGCCGCGCGACTGGTTGGGCAGCTGGTATCGCTACCGCCAGCGCGATGACATGACCGATGCCCGCCGCAGCACCGCCGGGATCAGTTTCGATACATTCGTGCGCGGTTGGTGCACCGACACGCCGCCTGACTATGCCTCCGTCGGAACACAGTCGCGCTTTCTGCAGCCCAAGAATGGCAAGGGCGTCACACGATTGTTCCGATACGAGGACATCACCAGTTTCGTGACCTTTCTGGAAGACCGACTGGACTGCGAGATCATTCTGCCGCAACTCAACGTGTCGCCCAAGGCCGCGATGGACCTGTCCGATAAAACCGAGGCCTTGCTGCAATCTTTTGCAGCCAAAGACTTCGAGATCTATCAGAGCCTCACACCCTATTGAGCGGGGCGTCTCGCGCCACGATCAGTGCATCTGTCCCTGCACCGTGTCGGTCAGATCGGTCAGGGAAAACGGCTTTGGCAGGAATACCGAATTCGGAATTCGGGCTTGGGAATCAGACAGGCAATCCTCGGAATATCCCGATACGAAAATAACCCGGACATTTGGCCGCTGGATAAGCGCCTCGCGCACCCAGCTTGGCCCGTCCATCCCTGGCATTACAACATCCGTCACGAAGATATCCACGTCCAGCGTCGGATCTTCCAGCGCGCGCAGAGCGGCTTCGGCGCAATCGGCCTCAATCACCGTGTAGCCACGCAAACGAAGCGCGCGCGAGGCAAAAGCGCGCACCGGCGCCTCGTCCTCGACCAGAAGCACGACACCCTCTCCGGGACGTGACGACATTCGGCGTTTCGGTTCCACCTTCGCCTCAATCGCATCCTGCGCACCAAGGGTCGGGAAATACAGATGAAATACCGTGCCAAGATCAACCTGGCTGTCCACGAAGATGAAGCCGCCCAACTGTTTGACGATGCCATATGCGGTGGACAGCCCCAGACCGGTGCCCTCGCCCGGTTTTTTGGTGGTGAAGAAGGGCTCGAATATCTTTTGCAGCCGATCCACCGGAATGCCGCATCCCGTATCCAGCACGCGGATCACGGCGTACTCGCCAGCGGGCACAACAGCACGGTCACGACACAGATCCTCAGTCAGCGCCAGCGCTTCGGTTTCGATCCGGATCGTGCCGCCTTCGGGCATTGCGTCGCGGGCATTGACGATCAGGTTCATCAGAACCTGTTCCAGCTGACGTTTGTCGGCACGGATCGCCCCCAGATCCATCGCATGTGCCAGTTTCAGCGACACGCGTTCGCCCACCAGCCGGTTCAGCAAATGCGTGACATCCGACAACACCTCGTGCAATTCCAGCGTTTCCAGCTTGAGCGTCTGCTTGCGCGAAAAGGCAAGCAACTGGCCCACCAGACTGGCCGCACGGTTCGCGTTCTGATGGATCTGCACCAGATCGGCATAGTCCGGGTCGGCGTGATCGTGGCGCAACAGCAAAAGATCGCAATGGCCGGAAATTGCCGTCAGCAGATTGTTGAAATCATGCGCAACGCCGCCCGCAAGCTGACCGATGGCCTGCATTTTCTGGCTTTGCACGAACTGACCTTCCAGCGTCTTCAGCGCGGTTGCATCGTTGAGAATGCCCAGCACGACCGTCCGGCCGTTTTCGACGATACGGCGCAGATTGACCTGAAAGAACACCTCATTTTCAGTGCCACACAGACGCAGAACCTCGGCCCCGCCGGGGCGCCGCTCATGCGCGATATCGGCAAGCCATTCTGTCACCGAACGGCCAAGACCTTCGAAGATGTCCGAAAACAGGGGCGCGCTGTCCGCGTCCAGCCCCAGCAGGTCGCGCGCGGCGAAATTGGCGCTGCGCATCTCGCCCGAGGGTGTGAATTTCATCAGCGCGACCGGCACATTTTCAAAATCGGCCAGCGTGTTTTCACCGTCCAGCCGGTCCGGCACCGGCAAAAGATAGATTTCGCGGCGCTCTCCCGGTCCGGCAACTTCTCCGACAATGGCACGCACAGCGCCGTCGATGCCCGCAACTTCGACTTCTTCACCGCTGCGCAGGGATTCGTTCACGAACACCCGGTCAAGCCGTTTCGGGCGCGCACCCACAAGCCGCCGCATCGCCTCGTTCGAGAAGAGCACCACCCCAGCCTTGTTGGCGATCAGCATCGGCAGGCTGAGTTGTTCTGCCCCCCGGCCATTCGAGCCGCGATCCAGAAACTCCTCAAGCCGCCACAGGAAACGCGCGGCACCGATGCGGTGCACGGACAAGCGCGTGTGGCCCCGGCGTGTCACCACGTCTTCACGCGCGGCACCAAGGTTCATCGCGCGGCTTTGCAGCCGGTAAAGCACCGAGGCCGGGCTCGCGAAATGATCATGCAACGCGGATATCAGCGTGGCGCCATCCCTGGTGCCGAACCGGTCTGATGCCGCCTGATTCTGAAATCCGATGATTCCGGCACCATCGGTCGTAAAACAGGGTGCTGCATCCTGCCCCATCAGCGCGCCAAGGTTGCGCTCGGTCTGGCGGCCCTTGCGCTGATGCAGTGTATCAAGCGCGCGGATCACGATGACAAGGGCCGCAAAAACCGCTGCCGACACCAAAGCCGCAAAGCGGGCGCGTCCATCCTCAAAAAGGAACCCCATCACCAGCGAAGCGAGCGCCACCGCGATCAGCAGCCAGACCCGCGACTGCAGGCCACGCGCCGTTTCCATCACGTCAGACCGACGTGCCCTTTTGCCGATGCTTCCCGCCTTGATCACTGTCTGCTCCGCCCCGGATTCGGTAAGCCGTATTGGACGTACAAAACGTTAAGCCGACCTTAATCATCGCGATTTGCCACTTCCGATTGCAAAAAATGCTATTCAGTTCGCTTTAAAATGGCAACGAAAAACCCGTCGCCGCCTTGCAAAGGCGTAAAGATGCGTTGCTTTTCAACACTCCAGCCCGCGCTGCGCGCAAGAAACGCGGCAATCTGATCCTGGTTTTCGATCTGCAAAAGCGAGCAGGTCACATAGGCCAGCCGCCCCAAGGGTGCGACAAGCGGCGCAGTCTGATCCAGAATGCGGGCCTGAAGTGAAACAAGACCGGCCAGCCGCTCTGGCGTCAGCACCCATTTCGCCTCGGGCGCGCGGCGCCAACTGCCCGAGCCGGAACAGGGCACGTCGGTTACCACAAGTTCGTAACTTTCCGGCGTAAAGATATGATCCGGCATGCAAATCCTGATGTTGACCCCAGCGCGGGTGGCGCGGGCGGCAAGGTCGCGCATGCGCCCGGCATCGGAATCATGGGCATCCAGCCGGGCGTGGCTTGCGGCGGCCATCGCCAGCGTCTTGCCACCCCCTCCGGCGCAATAATCAAGGATAGAGCCCGTCCGGGGCAAGGGAATTTCGGCAACGGCGGCCTGCGAGGCCGCGTCCTGAAGCTCTACCCGCCCGTCCAGATAGGCGGGTGCGGCACTTATCTTGCGGGCGTTGGCGGTCACCTCCAATGCGGTGGCGGCAAGGTCATGCGGGCGGCTTTCGATCCCGCCTTGCGCGAGCGCAGCTTGGGCCGCCGCGCGGCTGATGCGCGCCGTGTTGACGCGCAGAAACGTCGGCGCACGGTGGCGCAGACACTCCATCACCGGGGCGAAATCTTTGCCAAGCGAGACGCCAAGGGCAGGTGCCAGCCAGTCCGGGCAATCGAGCGCCTGAAGATCACCCGGCGGCGGCGGAATGCGCTGTTCCTCGTCGGTCAGTTCAGCGGGCGCGTGGCCAATACCGGTGAACATCGCCGCCACGTCCTGACCCGAGGCCCGCAAAGACCCGATCACCAACCCGCGCCCGGTTTCAGAGCCTCCCAATGCTGCGAAAGACCGCTTGCACCGGATCGCGTCGAACACCAAATCGCGCACCGCGGCCCTGTCGCCCGAACCCGCAAACCGGCTGCCGCGTGCCCAGTTTGTCAGCGCCTGCTCGGCGGGTGTTCCGGCAAGCCAACGGTCAAGGATACCGATCGCGGCGGCAAGGCGGGCGGGCGGCGTCATTCACGCACCGCATGAAGATCGTACGCCAAGATATTTATATTATTCAACAATACAGGCAATTACATCACGCGGTAATTCGGGCTTTCGCGGGTGATCTGCACATCATGCACATGGCTTTCGCGCAGGCCAGCACCGGTGATGCGCACGAACTGACAGCCGGTCTGCATTTCGGCCACGGTGCGCATGCCGGTGTAGCCCATTGCCGCACGCAGACCGCCCACAAGCTGATGCACCACGGCCGCCGCAGAGCCCTTATAGGGCACCTGCCCCTCAATCCCTTCGGGAACCAGCTTGTCAGACGCCGCGTCCTTTTGAAAATAGCGGTCTGCCGACCCGCGCGCCATAGCCCCCAAAGACCCCATGCCGCGATAGCTTTTGAAGCTGCGGCCCTGATACAGGATCACCTCGCCGGGTGATTCGTCCGTGCCCGCAATGGCAGACCCGACCATCGCGCAGGACGCACCCGCCGCAATTGCCTTGGCGAAATCGCCAGAATACTTGATGCCGCCATCGGCAATGACCGGAATGTCGCCCGCACCGCTGGCCGCATCCATGATCGCGGTCAGTTGCGGCACACCCACACCCGCCACGATCCGCGTGGTGCAGATCGACCCCGGACCGATGCCGACCTTGACCGCATCCGCGCCCGCGCCGATCAGCGCGCGTGTGCCTTCGGCTGTGGCAACATTGCCCGCAATGACCTGCACCGCGTTCGACAGCGCCTTGATCCGTTCAACAGCGCGCGCGACACCTTCGGAATGGCCATGCGCGGTGTCGATCACCACCATATCCACCCCGGCCTCGATCAGTGCCTGAGAGCGTTCAAACCCCGCCTCGCCAACGGTGCTTGCCGCAGCCACCCGCAGGCGGCCCAGATCATCCTTGCAGGCATGCGGGTTCAGCACCGATTGCTCGGTATCCTTCAGCGTCAGCAACCCGGTCAGCTTGCCCTTGCCATCGGTGACCAGCAGCTTTTCGATCCGCCGCGCCTTCATCAGACTGATGGCAGCTGCACGGTCAGCAGGTTCTTGCAGGATCGCCAGATTGTCCGACGTCATCATCACCCGCACCGGCGTTTTATCATCGCTGGCAAAGCGCATGTCGCGGTTGGTGACGATACCCAGAACGCGGCCCGCCGCATCCACCACCGGAAAGCCGGTGACGTTATAACGTTCCTGCAGGGCCTTGGCGTCTGCCAAGGTCTGGTCGGGTGTCAGGGTGATGGGGGCATAAACAATGCCGCTCTCGAACCGTTTCACACGCCGCACTTCACGGGCCTGCGTCTCCAGATCCAGGTTGCGGTGAATGACCCCGATGCCGCCCGCCTGCGCCATCGCAATCGCCATGCGGGCCTCGGTCACGGTATCCATCGCGCTTGAAAGCAGCGGGATGTTCATCCGGATCAACTTGGTCACAAAGGTCGATGTATCGGCATCCGACGGCAGGACCGAGCTTGCAGCCGGAACCAGAAGAACGTCATCGAATGTAAGAGCCTCGCGAATCTCCATAGGAGTCTCCTGATATGTGCAGGGTTCGTTTGGCGGTTTGCTGTTTCATGGGTGGGGGCGGAAGGCAAGGGGCAAAGCGCTATGCCTCTTGAACGTGCGCGCGGGGCGTGGTGACTGGGGCAAAAGCGGGGGGCGGCGATGCGGGTTGCGATTGTTGAGAATACGGCGATCACCCATCATGGGCAGATCGGCGTGGCGCTGCACGAAGCGGGCGCGCGGGTGCGGGTGTTTCGCCCCTTTGCGGGGGACACTTTGCCGGATACAGGGGATTTCGACGCGCTGATGGTCTTTGGCGGCGAGCAGAACGCGCTGGATGATGCTACGCATCCCTATCTGCCCGCGCTCGCCGCGCGCATGGCCGCGTTCTCGGCCGCAAACCGCGCGGTTCTGGGTATCTGCCTTGGCGCGCAGGTTCTGGCACGCGGGCTTGGCGCCGCAAACACCATCGGCACGATGCCCGAGTTCGGCTGGTGCGATGTGGCGCTGACCGATGCCGGGCGGGCCGATCCGATGTTCAGCGCCCTGCCCCCGGAATTCCCGATCTTTGAGTGGCATTCGGACCATTACACCCTGCCACCGGGTGCGATCCACCTTGCCACCACCCCAAGCGCCCCGGTGCAGGCGTTTCGTGCGGGCCGTGCCACCTATGGCACCCAGTTCCATTTCGAGGCGCACCGCGCCGTTGTCGCCGACTGGAGTCGAACTTTTCCGGACCTTGCCGAGGCGATGCAGCCCGGTTGGGCCGGGGTCCATTCGGAGTTGTCGGTAACTCGGGGAGGTGCGGCCGATGCCGCCGGGTTGGCACTGGCGCGGGCCTTTGTTGCGCTGATCTGATCAGGCCCGCAGCACCGGAAACCAATCCTCGCGCAGGTGCTGCCCTGCTACCATCTCATGCCCCGGATAGGGCGGTGAGGTGCGGCCGGGGCGTTCGACATAGCGCGCATCCTCGCCCACCAGCCGCAGGCTGAACGCCCGGCGGCGGATGCCCGCCTCATTGCCCCGCGCCCCGTGCAGGGTGCGAAAGTTGAAGGCCACGGCGTCGCCCGGCTCCATCTCCCATTCGCGGATGTCCATGCCTTCTGCGTCGGGGTCGGGCACGGCCATGTAGCGTTCGGGGTCGGGATAGAACGAGGTATCCGAGAGCCAGCGCATCGGCATCACCTCACGCGGCCAGCGGTGGCTGCCTGCAACACAGCGCAGCGACGCCTTGCGCACCGGATCAACCGGCGACCAGAAGCTCACGGTCTGCTGGCCCTCGACAAAGTAATAGGGGCCGTCCTGATGCCAGGGGGTGGGCTTGGCGGTGCCCGGTTCCTTGACCAGCACATGGTCGTGAAACATCTGCACGCGCGGGCTTTGCATCAGCGCCGCCGCCACTTCGGCAGCCCTGCTTTCGCGCACCACGCGGGCGAATTCGGGAATGCGGTCCCAATTGCAGTAATCGTCGAAAAACCGGCCCGCCTCGCCCGGTTTCAGGTTTTCGGCGGCATAGGGCCCCGGCTCGGCCATGTTGCGCTCGATGCCTTCGGCGATCACATCGACCCAGTCCGCCCAAAGCCCCTTGATCAGCACAACGCCGTCGCGCTGATACTCCTGCACCAATTGATCCGTGATCATACCGCCCCCCGTTTGCGCCATGATGCGACGCGGCAGGGGCCGTGACAAGCGCCGGTTACTTCTTGCCGGCCTTCGCCTTGTCGGCCGCTGCCACGAATTTCGCCGTCAGGCTGGAGGTCGCATCAGCGGGTTTGACCTTTTCCTTCTTGGGCTTCTTGACTTCTTTGTTCGACCGCATCTGACCCTTGGCCATTATCCTGCCCTTTCGGTTAAGCGCACCCCAGCGGCGCGCGAAGCCCAGACCTGCGCGCCCCGAGATACAATGTCAAATCAATCAGTAAAGCAGCGATTTGCCATCATGGAAAAGATGCACCTTTTCCGGCGCGCAGGTCAGTTGCACCTGCTCGCCGCGCTTTTTGTGCAGGATGCCGGGTAGCTTGGCAATGGTGCGGGGCGCATCTCCCTTGGCTTCAAAATACAGCACCGTCACCTCGCCCAGCTTTTCCGACAATTCCACCGTCAGATCGAACAGCACCGGATCGCCCGGCCCCGCCACGCGCATATCTTCGGGGCGCACACCAATTGTAATTGGCTTACCTTGCAAGCCTTGATCGCTCTTGATCGGAACATCAATGGCAGCACCGGATTCCAAAGTAACTCTTGAAGACGCTCCTGCGGTGGTCAATGTTCCGTCGAACAGGTTCATCGAAGGCGAGCCGATAAACTGCGCCACGAACGTATTCGCGGGCCGTTCGTAAAGCTCCAAAGGCGTGCCGACCTGAGAAATCCCGCCGCCCGCCAGAACCACGATCCGGCTGGCCAAAGTCATCGCCTCGACCTGATCATGTGTCACATAGATCATCGTGGATTCCGGCATGTTTTCCTTAAGCTGCGCAATCTCGATCCGCGTCGCCACCCGAAGCGAGGCGTCAAGGTTCGACAAAGGCTCGTCAAAAAGATACACCTTGGGGTCGCGCACGATGGCCCGCCCGATGGCCACGCGCTGCCGCTGACCGCCCGAAAGCGCCTTGGGCAGACGGTCCAGATAGGGCGTCAGTTGCAGGATATTCGCTGCGCGGTCGACAGCCTTTTGAATCTCGGTCGCACTTTTCTTGGCGATTTTAAGCGCAAAAGCCATGTTGTCGCGCACCGACATATGCGGGTAAAGCGCGTAGGACTGGAACACCATCGCGATGCCGCGCTGCGCGGGCGGCACGTCGTTCACGACCGCTTCGTCAATCTGCAAGGTGCCGCCAGTGATCCGCTCCAACCCCGCGATCATCCGCAGCAGCGTCGATTTTCCGCAGCCCGACGGGCCGACGAAAACGATCAACTCGCCCTGTTTGATATCAAGGTTGATGTTCGCCAGAACCTTCACCTCGCCATACGCCTTTTCGACGTTGGTCAGCTTCAAAGTGGCCATAAGGTTCCCCTCCCCTCAGAGTTTCCGCGCAAGGCAGTATTGCCACGGGCCCAGCACGGCGCGGTTGTCCGCAAAATGCTGGCTGCCCAATTCTTCCCCGATCAACTGCCACTCCCCCTCGGGCAGGTGAATGAGGTTGTTCGATACGCCAAGATTGAAGGCGCAATAGATCGTCTCGTCACCGATCCGTAGAAACTGCACCGCATCAGCGCTGGATTCGGGCAAGGTCATCGCACCCTCGCGCAGCGTGTCATGCGCGGCCCGGAACGCCAGCGCGCGGCGGTAATGCGCCAGCATCGAGGCGGGGTCCGCGTCCTGCGCGGCGACAGACAGGCCCAGATGTGCTGCGGGCACCGGAAGCCAGCTTTTCGCACCTTCGGTAAAGCCACCCATCGCGTTGTCGGTTTGCCAGACCATCGGTGTGCGGCACCCGTCACGGCCCTTGAACTCGGGCCAGAACTGGATGCCGTAGGGGTCTTGCAGATCTTCAAACGCAAGCTCGGCCTCGGGCAACCCCAATTCTTCGCCCTGATAAAGGCACACCGACCCGCGCAGGCACATCATCAGCACCGTGTAGGCCCGCGCGGCATCGTCCGACAGGTTCCAGCGCGTCATGTGGCGCACGGTGTCGTGGTTGGAATAAGACCAGCAGGGCCAGGCATCGGGGGCCGCATCGTCCATCCGCCGGAAGGTCTGCGCCAGCAGATCAGCCGTCAGGCGCGACGGCTGCAACATCTCGAACGGATAGCACATCTGCACCTTGTCACCGCCCGAGGTATACTCGGCCATGATCTCAAGCCCGCGCTGGGCATCGCCGACCTCACCCACAGCGGCGGCCCCGAACGGCTCCAGCACGGCGCGGAATTTTCGAAGAAATTCAAGGTTTTCGGGCTGGTTCTTATCGAAAAGATGCAGCTGGTGGTTATAGGGGTTCACCGATGGCGCGATGGTGTCATTGCGCAGAGGCTTGGGCAGGCCCGGATTGTCGCGCAGGTATTGGTCGGCGTAATAGAAGTTGATCGTATCAAGGCGAAAGCCATCAACCCCGCGTTCCAGCCAGAACTGCGTAACATCAAGCAAAGCCTGCTGCACGGGTTCGTGGTGCAGGTTCAGGTCGGGCTGGCTGGTCAGGAAGTTGTGCAGGTAATACTGCTCGCGCCGCCCGTCCCAGGCCCAGGCCGACCCACCGAAAATCGACAGCCAGTTGTTGGGCGGCGAGCCGTCGCCCTTGGGATCAGCCCAGACATACCAGTCGGCTTTTGCGCTATCGCGCCGCGCGCGACTTTCGACAAACCACGGATGCTGATCCGACGTATGGCTCAGCACCAGATCAATCATCACCCGCAGGCCCAGATCATGCGCGCGGGCCACAAGCGCATCGAAATCCGCAAGGCTGCCGAACATCGGATCAACATCGCAGTAATCGCTGACATCATAGCCGAAATCCTTCATAGGTGATGTGAAGAACGGGCTGATCCAGATCGCATCGATGCCGAGGCTGGCAATGTGTGGCAGGCGCTGCACGATGCCCGCCAGATCACCGATGCCGTCGCCGTTGCTGTCCTGATAGCTGCGCGGATAGATTTGATAGATCACCGCCCCGCGCCACCAGTTTGCATCAACATCTGCCGCTATGGTCTTCATCTGGCTCATCTTTACGTCACTTCACCGAACCGGCCAAAAGCCCGCGCACGAGGTATTTCTGCATCGCAAAGAACACGAACAACGGCACCGCGATGGATACGAAGGCCGAGGTTGCCAGTATCTCCCAATCGCCGCCTCGGCTGCCCATCAGGTTGACCAGCGTGCCGGTCAGAACCAGTTGATCGTCACCCGTGCCAAGGAACACCAGCGCGACCAGCAGGTCGTTCCATGTCCAGAGAAACTGGAAGATTGCGAAACTTGCGAGCGCTGGAAACGACAGCGGCAGGATGATCTTCATAAAGATCTGGAATTCCGTCGCACCGTCGACCCGCGCATTCTCAATAATGTCGCGCGGCAGTCCGACCATGTAATTGCGCAGAAGATAGATCGCCAAAGGCAGGCCAAAGCCGGTATGCGCCAGCCAGATGCCCAGATAGCCCTTCACTGCTACGGTATCTTTTGGCGCGAATCCGAATAGATTGCCGAGCCAATTGACCGTCTCAAAACTTTTTGGATCATCCGGCATCGGCGATCCAAAGGCGGCCACAAACAGATCTACCGCACCGCCGTGGAGCTGTAGAAGCGGGATCAGCGCCAGTTGCAACGGCACAACCAGCAAGCCCACCACGGCGGCAACCAGCAACGCACGGCCCGGAAAATCCATCCACGCCAAGGCATAAGCGGCGAAAGCTGCGATCAGGATGGGGATGATCGTGGCCGGGATCGCCACTGTCAGCGTGTTCAGAAACGCCTGCCCGATGCTTTGCCCGGCGGACGGATTGAACAGCACGTTCTTGTAGTTGCGCAACGTGAATTCCGGTGGAGTCGCGGCAGTGGTGAACACCCGCGGCATCCGCACGCCCGCAAGCGACGTTGCCGACGACACGGTGAAATCACCGCTTTCGGCCACGCTCAGGCTTACTCCGTCACCCAGATCGGCAATGGCACCCGGCTCAAACTCATTGGGTTTCAGCGACGAGGTGCCCCATGCGCTGACATTCGTGCCAGCATTGGCGAAAAGATTGCCGGTGATTTGGAATCTGCCATCCGCCTGCGCCTCATCCCCCGAAATCCGCACCGGGGGAAGCTGCTGCTCCTGCGTGCCCAGGGATTGCCACCAGCCCGACGCCGAAATCTGGTCGCCCGTGCGGAACGATGACACCAACAGCCCGAAGGTCGGCATGACCCACATGAACACCAAGAACAGAACCGACAAATGAACGGCCCATGTCAGACCGGATTTCTTGCCTGCGATATTGTCCATATCTGCCCCCTACCGCATCTCTTTGCGGGCGTTTCTGACGTTCCAGATCAGGATCGGCGTGACCATCAGCATGATCACCATCGCCGAGGCCGACCCAACCCCCCAATCCGCTGCGCGAAACAGTTTGTCGAACATGTAGTTGGCCAGAACCTGCGTCTCGAACTGTCCATTGGTCATGGCCAGAACGATGTCGAACACCTTCAGCACGGTGATGGTGATCGTGGTCCAGACCACCACAATCGTGCCCATGATCTGCGGCACCTTGATCTTGAAAAAGATCTGGAACGGGTTGGCACCATCCAGAATGGCCGCCTCGATCGTTTCCTCGGGGATTGATCGGAGCGCGGCAGACAGGATCACCATCGCAAAGCCTGCCTGTATCCAGACCAGCACGATCATCAGGAAAAAGTTGTTCCAGAACGGAATTGTAAGCCAGTTCTGCGCCTCGGTTCCGCCGAACCAGATGTATAAAGCGTTCAGTATCCCGATCTGGTCCTGCCCGGCCGGGCGCGCATCATAGATCAGCTTCCAGATCACCGAGGCCCCCACGAACGAGATCGCCATCGGCATGAAAATCAATGATTTCGCGATGTTGCCCCACCAGATGCGGTCGGTCAGCGTGGCGACCAGCAGGCCGAACATCGTGGCCAAAGCAGGCACCACAATCAGCCACATCAGGTTGTTTTTCACCGATTCCCAGAATTTCGGCTCGGCCATCATGCGGGTGTAATTCTGCACCCCCACGAATTCCGAAACGCCGCCCGCGCGTTGCTGGTGGAACGAAAGCCACGCGGTCGCGAACACCGGATAGGCAAGATAAAGCCCCAGCGCGATGATGGCAGGCAGAAGGAAAAGCCATGGCCGGATCATGTTGGCACGGGTGATGTTGCGCCCGGCGTTCGGCCCCTTAGCGGGGTAGAAAACCTTGTCGATCAACAGGTTGGAGGCATAGAAATAACCGATGCAACCGCCCACACCGACCACGATTGTCACAAGTGCCTGAAGTGCCGGATTCATGAACGCCTCCCCCCGAAGCTGATCGTCAACGCAATGGAAAAGGGCCGGTCCGTTCCCCCGGACCGGCCCTTTCGCCGCAATTTATTTCGGCCAGGACGCGTCGATCTGCCCTGCAACATCAGCCGCTTCCTTGCCGCCGACATAATCGACCATGCCGGTCCAGAAGCTGCCCGCACCCACGGCACCCGGCATCAGATCCGACCCGTCAAAGCGGAAAGTCGTGGCGTTCAGCAGGATCTCGCCCTGCTTTTTCAGCGACTCGCTGCCGTACAGCGACGGGTCTGCCGATTTCAGCGGGGTCAGGAAGCCCGATTGTGCCATCCACACCTCATGCGCGATGGGGGTCTTCAGAAACTCGATGAACGCACGCGATGCAGGTGTATCTTTGGTGATGAACGCCAAAGTGCCCGCACCCAGAACCGGTTTGCCCAGATCCTTGCCCGCATAGGCTGGCATGTAGAAGAAGTCGGCATCCTGCCCGACAACCGTGCCTTCAGGGAAGAACGACGGGATGAACGACGCCTGATGGTGCATGTAGCACTGCGGCGGTGAGGTGAACAAACCCTTGGGGCTGTCGCGGAAATCGGTCGAAGCCACGGCCCCGGCACCACCGGCCACGTATTTGTCGTTCTTGGCGAACCAGCCGAATTCATCAATGGCGCCGATCACTTCGGGGCTGTTGAAAGGCAGGGCATGGGTCACCCATTCGTCATACTTTTCCGCCGGTTGCGTGCGCAACATCATGTCCTCGACCCAATCGGTCGCAGGCCAGCCCGTCGCGCCACCTGAGCCCAGACCGATGCACCATGGCGTGCCGCCATCGGCCACGATCTTTTCGGTCAACGCCTTGAGGTCTTCCATCGTTGCCGGCACGTCGTAGCCCGCATCGGCAAAGTTGTCCGGCGAATACCAGACCAGCGATTTCACGTCGATCTTGTAGGGAAACGCATAGAGCGCCTTGGTGCCATCGGGGCCTTCGTAAGACCCAAGGCTGACCCAGCTGTCGCCCGCCGCATAGTTTTCGGCAAGCCATTTCTGGGTATCCTCGCCCAACGGCTGCACAAAACCCTTCTTGACCAGATCGGCAATCAGCCCCGGCTGCGGCAGAACCGCGATGTCGGGCGGGCTGCCCGCCTGCGTGTCGATGACGATCTGCTGCTCATAGTTTTCGGAGGACGAATAATTCACCGTAACGCCCGTCGCGGCGGTGAAATAGGCCAACACCGATTCGACCAGAACCTGATCTTCGCCGCGCCATGGGCCGAACATGTTCAGCGTCTGGCCATCCAGATTGGTCGCCTCGTCAAACGCGTGATAGCTGGCCCAATCGAATTTGGCATCGCCGTCGATCGGGAATTTGAAGTCTTGCGCGGCCAGCGGGCCCGCAAACAAGGCCAAGGCCGCAGCCCCGGCGAAAAGCCTGGATTTCATTTTATCCTCCCATTGCGCGCGGCTGTCGCGCGTCATCTCTTTTCCTTTAGCGATGCCAATGAATTGAAACCGCTTTGGACCCTTTCGTTATGGCACGCCCTTGGATTGAGTCAACCAACAGAATGTGTGACGCGCATGGATTTCCTATATTTTGCAGGCGCAGCAATGCAGGTGCAGCGCGGAAAAAGACAGGCATAACCTTTGACCGATCCCCTATGGCTGGTTATGGTCAGTCATAATTCGAAACGCTTTGGCTTGGTGGAATGAACCTTAAAGAGCTTGCCCGCACACTTGATCTGTCGCCCACCACGGTCAGCCGGGCGCTGGGTGGCTATCCCGAGGTCAACGCTGAAACCCGCGCGCGCGTGGTGGATGCCGCGCGCCGGCACAACTATCGCCCCAACACCCGCGCGATCCAACTGGCCACAGGCCGGTCAATGGCAGTGGGCCATGTGATCCCCATTGCGGCCCGGCATGAGATTGTTAACCCGATCTTTGCCGATTTCATCGCTGGCGCGGGTGAGACTTATTCGCGCGCGGGTTATGACATGGTGATGTCGGTCGTCCCTGATACCGACGAGGCGCGCACCTACCGCGAGTTGAAATCGCGTGGCACCGTTGACGGGGTGATCGTGCATGGCCCCACTGCGAAAGATCCGCGCATCGCTTTGCTGACTGATATCGGAATTCCGTTCGTGGTGCATGGCCGCGCGACCGGGGCCGAATTGCCATATCGCTGGATTGACGTGAACAACCGCCGCGCCTTCCAACGCGCGACCGAATTCCTTCTGGATCTTGGCCACCGCCGCATCGGCCTGATCAACGGGCTGGAGTTCATGGATTTCGCAATCCGCCGCCGCACCGGGTTTACCGATGCCCTGATTGCACGAGGTGTGACCCCCGACCCGACACTGATGGCGTCCGAGGAAATGACCGAATCCTCGGGCTACCGCGCCGCTCGGGCGATGCTGGATCGGCCCGATCCGCCCACTGCCCTGATCGTGTCGTCGATGATTTCGGGTATCGGCGCGCGGCGCGCAGCACAAGACCGCGGGTTGATGCTGGGCCGCGATATTTCGGTGATCATTCATGATGATGAACTCAGCTATCTGAAAAACGGCGATACCGTGCCGATGTTCACCGCAACCCGGTCCTCGGTGCGCGAGGCGGGGCGGCAGGCGGCGGAAATGCTGCTGCATCTGATCGCCACCCCTGACAGTCCGCCCGAACACCGCCTCTTGGAGGCAGAACTGATCATCGGCCAATCCACCGGCCCCCGGCACCCGTAGGACAAGATATGCTTCCCACCCGCGCAACCTTTCCCGATGGCTTCCTGTTCGGGGCCGCCACCTCCAGCTATCAGATCGAGGGACACCGGTTCGGCGGTGCAGGCCGTACCCATTGGGATGATTTCGCTGCCACCCCCGGCAATGTGGTGCGTGCGGAAAACGGCGCGCTCGCCTGCGATCATTACCACCGATATCCGCAGGATTTCGACCTGCTGCGGGATGGCAATTTCGACGTCTACCGCTTTTCAACATCCTGGGCGCGGGTGATGCCCGAGGGGCGCGGTGCGCCGAACCCCGAGGGACTGGATTTCTATGACCGGCTGGTGGATGCCCTGCTGGAGCGCGGGCTGAAACCTGCGGCGACAATGTATCACTGGGAACTGCCCTCGCCCCTTGCCGACGCGGGTGGCTGGCGTAACCGTGATATTGCGGGCTGGTTTGCCGATTATGTCAGCGTGGTCTGCGACCGCATCGGGGATCGCCTGTGGTCTGCCGCGCCAATAAACGAGCCGTGGTGCGTATCATGGCTGTCGCATTTTCTGGGCCACCACGCGCCCGGCCTGCGCGACATCCGCGCCACGGCCCGCGCGATGCATCACGTCGGTCTCGCACATGGCCGCGCCATTCAGGCGATGCGCGCACTGGGGATGGGGAACCTTGGCGCGGTCTGCAACTTCGAATATTCGACCCCGGCGGACAACTCGCCCGAGGCTGCGGCGGCGGCTGATCTTTACGATGGCTATTACAACCGCTGGTTCCTGTCGGGCATGTTCCACAAGACCTATCCCGCCAATGTGCTGGCAGGTCTTGGCCCGCATATGCCTGCGAACTGGCAGGATGATATGGAAATCGTCGCCGCGCCTGTCGATTGGGTCGGCCTGAATTACTACACCCGCAAGCTCATCGGCCCTGATACTGGCCCTTGGCCCTCGCACCACGAGGTTGAAGGCCCGCTGCCCAAAACCGAAATGGGGTGGGAGATTTACCCCGAGGGGTTGGAGTTTTTCCTCAAACGCACCGCCGCCGAATACACCGGCACATTGCCGCTTTACATCACCGAAAACGGCATGGCGAACGACGATCACCTGATCGGTGGCGCAGTGAACGACCAGCCCCGCATCGACTATCTGGCAAGCCATCTGGCCTCGGTGCAGCGCGCGATTGCGGCGGGCGTTCCGGTCAAGGGCTATTACGCGTGGTCGCTGATGGACAATTACGAATGGTCGCTGGGCTATGCCAAACGCTTTGGCCTTGTGCATGTCGATTTCGAAACCTTGCAGCGCACCCCGAAAGCGTCCTATCACGCTTTGGCGAAAGCTCTTGCCCGCTGACCGGAAAGGCCGATCATGTCTGACGCTCCTCTGCTTCTGGTCGCCGACATTGGTGGGACCAACACCCGCGTCGCCCTCGCCGACGGGCGGGTACTGCGGCAAGATACGATCCGGCGCTACAAGAACGCCGAATATCCGGGCCTTGAATCCGTGCTTCGCAAGTATCTGGAGGATGCAGGCGCGCCCGATTGCAATGGCGCTTGTGTTGCCGCCGCTGGCCCCGTGCGCGACGGGGTGGCGACACTGACCAATCTGGACTGGACGATTGACGCCGATTGCATCGCTCGCCCCAGCCGCGCCGAAACCGTCGCGGTGCTGAACGATCTGCAAGCGCAGGGTCATGCCATCGGACATATCGCACCGGAAAATCTGATCACGCTGATTGATGGCCCGCACCGCGAAGGGGCTGCGTCTTTGGTCATTGGTGCCGGCACTGGCTTCAATTCCGCACCCGTGCACGAGACGCCGTTCGGGCGTTATGTCGCGGCGTCGGAATGTGGCCATGTCAACATGCCGGTGCGCAGCGATCTTGACCTGCGACTGGCACAATTCGTTGAAACCGTGCACGGCTTTCCCGGTGTCGAAGATGTGGTCGCCGGGCGCGGGTTGGAGCGGCTTTACGCCTTTACCGCCGCCGAGGCCGGAACACCCGCCGAACTGAGCGCCGCCCAGATCATGCAGGCGATCAGCGCGGGCGATCCTTTGGCACTGGAAACGGGGCGGCTCTATGCGCGCATCCTTGGGTCCGAAGTGGGAAACCTTGCGCTGATCCATCTTCCATTCGGCGGGATTTATCTGTGCGGAGGCGTCGCGCGGGCGTTCAGCGCGCATCTGCCGCAGCTTGGCTTTGCCGAGGCCTTCCGCGACAAGGGCCGCTTTGCGGGCTTCATGTCCGGGTTTTCGGTGCAGGTTATCGAGGATGATTACGCGGCGCTGACCGGATGCGCAGCTTATCTGATGGGCACGCTGCGCGGTTGACTGCGGGCCGTCCCATGTGCGGGACGGCCCTGTTTTCGTTCAGCCTGCCGCGATCACGGCGCGCTTGGTCATCACACCCACCAGATGCGCGCGGTATTCAGCCGTGCCATGCAGATCGGAAATCATGTCAGCGGAGGGTGCTTTCAGCCCCTCAACCGCCTTGGCCGAGAAGTCTTTCGACAATGCCGCCTCAGCCTCGGCCCAGCGGAAAACGCCGTTGTTCGACGCACCCGTTACCGCCACCCGCACACCGTCTGCATATTTGGCGACAAACACCGCCACCAACGCAAAGCGGCTGGCGGGCTGGTCGAACTTTACATAGGCGGCCTTTTGCGGGATCGGAAATTTGACTTCCGTGATGATCTCGCCTTCGTTCAGTGCGGTTTCGAACATCCCCTGAAAGTAATCATCCGCCGCGATCTTGCGGGTGTTCGTCACAATCGTCGCGCCCGACGCCAAAGCCGCCGCCGGATAGCAGGCCGAAGGGTCGTTGTTGGCAAGGCTGCCACCAGCCGTGCCCCGGTTGCGCACCGCCGGATCACCGATGCCCCCCGCCAAAGCGGCGAGTGCCGGATAAAGCTTCGCCGCCTCTTTCGCGACCACAGCGTGCGGGGTTGCCCCGCCCACCGCCACCGCGTCACCGTCCTTGCACACGCCCTGCATTTCCGAAATGCTGGTCAGGCTGACCAGCACTTCAGGGGCCGTAAGCCGCGCTTTCATCGTGGGCAAAAGGGTCTGCCCGCCCGACAGCGCCTGCGCGCCGTCACGGCCCATCGCGCGGGCGGCATCGGCGATGCTCTTCGGTTTTACGAGTTCAAAGTTGTGCATCGCTGCCCCCTATGCGTTCATCGCAGCCCAGACGCGCGCAGGCGTCACGGGCATGTCGATATGGCTGATGTTAGTGTGGCCGCCGCGATGAAGCGCGTCGATCACCGCATTTACCACCGCAGGTGGTGAACCAATCGCCCCGGCCTCACCACAGCCTTTCACGCCCAAAGGATTGTGCGTGCAGGGGGTGTTGCAGGAATGGTCAACGGTGAACATCGGCAGATTGTCGGCGCGCGGCATCGCATAATCCATGAACGACCCCGAAAGAAGCTGGCCGGTTTCATCATAGGTGGTCGATTCCAGCAGCGCTTGCCCGATGCCCTGCGCGACCCCGCCATGCACCTGACCATTCACGATCATCGGGTTCATGACGTTGCCGAAATCATCGGCGCAGGTGAAGCTTGCGATGGTCACTTCGCCGGTATCGGCATCCACCTCGACCTCGCAGGCATAGGCACCGGCGGGATAGGTGAAGTTCGCGGGGTCATAGAACGCCGTTTCCTCCAGACCAGGCTCCAGCGTCTCAAGCGGGTAGTTGTGGGGGACGTAAGCCGAGAACGCGATCTCGCCAAAGGTTTTCGCCTTGTCGGTGCCCGCGTCGCTGAACTTGCCATCCTCAAACGTGATGTCGCCTTCCGCAGCCTCAAGCATATGCGCCGCGATCTTCTTGCCCTTGGCGATGATCTTGTCGACCGCCTTGGTCATCGCCGTGCCGCAGACTGCAAGTGACCGCGAGCCGTAAGAGCCCATGCCGAAAGGAATTTTCGACGTATCGCCATGCACGATGTCGATGCTTGACGCATCAATTCCCAACTGGTCGGCGACGATCTGGGCAAAGACCGTCTCATGCCCCTGCCCGTGGCTGTGCGCGCCGACCATGACAGAGATGTTGCCGGTGGCATTCACACGCACAGTTGCCGCGTCATAAAGCCCGACCCGCGCGCCCAGCACACCCACAAGGTTTGATGGCGCAATACCGCAGGCCTCGATCCAGGTCGAATAGCCGATGCCGCGCATCTTGCCGCGGGCCTTGCTTGCCGCCGCACGCTTCTCGAACCCCGCCACATCGGCGAGTTCAAGCATTTTATCCAGCGTCGCCTGATAGTTGCCAGTGTCATACATCAGGCCAACCGGAGACTGATAGGGAAACTGGTCGGGCGTCAGCAGGTTCTTGCGCCGCACCTCCAGCGGATCAAGGCCCAACTCATCACACAGCTTGTCCACAACCCGTTCGATCGAATAAGTTGCCTCGGGGCGGCCCGCGCCACGGTAGGCATCGACGGGCACGGTGTTGGTGAACACGGCCTTGACGTTCACATAAACCAGCGGCGTCTTGTACGGCCCCGACATCAGCGTGCCATGCAGGAACGTGGGAGTCGCGGTCGAGAAGTTCGACAGATACGCCCCCACATTCGCAAGCGTTTCGGTGCGGAGGGCCAGGAAGTTGCCCTCTTTGTCGGACGCAAGTTCAATCTTGGTCACATGGTCGCGGCCATGCGCATCGGACAGGAAGCTTTCGCTGCGCTCTGCCACCCACTTGACCGGCCGGTTCAGCGCCTTGGCCGCCGCAAGTACCGCCGCCTCCTCGCCGTAGTGATAGATCTTGGAGCCGAAGCCGCCGCCCACATCGGGCGCGATTACGGTCAGCTTGTTTTCAGGGATTCCCATCACAAAGGCCGCGATCAAAAGGCGCGACAGATGCGGGTTCTGGCTGGTGGTGATCAGCTTGTAATCGCCGGTGCCGGGATCGTAGTCGCCAATCGACGCGCGCGGTTCCATCGCATTGGGGACCAGCCGGTTGTTGACCAGTTCCAGCGTGGTCACATGCGGAGCCGATTTGAAGGCGGCATCGACGGCGGCGCGGTTATCCTCGATCCAGCCCCAGTCGAAACAGACGTTGTTTTCAATCTCGTCATGCACGCGGTTGGCGGGGTTCGCCACGGCGTCGGCCATGTTGACGACTGCGGGAAGCTCGGTGATATCCGCCTCGATCAACGCGGCCCCGTCACGCGCCTGCGCCAGCGTTTCGGCCACAACCACCGCATAAGCGTCGCCCACATGGCGCACCTTGCCGTGTGCCAGAACCGGGCGCTTGGGTTCCTTCATCGTCTCGCCGCCACGGCTTTGAATAAGCCAGCCTGCCGGGTTGCCGCCCATGCCGACGAAATCTTCGCCCGTCATCACAGCCAGCACACCGGGGCTGGCCATGGCTTTCGAGGTATCAATCTTGTTGATCTTGCCATTCGCCACGTCCGACCGCACGAACACGGCATAAGCCTGCCCGCGAATGTCGATGTCGTGGGTGTAACGCCCCTTGCCGGTCAGAAACCGGATATCCTCGCGACGCACTGTGCTGGCGCCGATGCCACCGTCTTTAGGCATGTCATCCTCCCTGATCCAGAGCGTCAAGAACGCCCCGTAAGCCTTTGAATTTATTCCGCTGCGATTGCGCCAACATCCTGACCACTGGCCGCCAGCACCGCCTTGACGATGTTGTGGTAACCGGTGCAACGGCACATGTTGCCCTCAAGATAATGGCGCACTTCGGACTCGGTCGGTTTGGGATTGTCTTTCAGCAACGCCGCCGTCGACATCACCATCCCCGGTGTGCAAAAGCCGCATTGAAGCCCGTGATGGGTCTGAAACGCCTGCTGAATGACGCCAAGGCTGCCGTCGGCATTGGCCATGCCTTCAATCGTGCGCACATCGGCACCCGCCACATCCTGCGCAAAGACCGAACACGCCTTGACGGCCTGCCCGTTCACATGCACCACGCACGCCCCGCATTGCGACGTGTCGCAGCCGATATGGGTGCCGGTCAGACCCAGCCCTTCGCGCAGATAGGCCGACAAAAGCGTGCGGCCCTCGGTTTCTGCCGCAACGGATTTACCGTTCACGGTCATCGTGACTTTTGTCATTCCTGTCCTCCCTGACATACTGCAGTCCGGCACGCCTAGCTTATAAGGCGCTTGAACCACCCTTTTTTCTTTTCCTCACCCTCGCCTTCGGCGACCGCATCTTCGGGGCCGGGGCCCTCAACTGCGGCCTGAAAGCGGGTAAAAAACTCGTCTGCCATGCGCTTGGCAAAGCCGTCGATGATGCGGCTGCCCAGTTGGGCCAATTTGCCGCCGACATTCGCCTCGACCGTGTAGGTCAAGGTAGTGCCGCCCTCGGCTGCATCAAGCGTGACTTGTGCGCCGCCCTTGGCAAAACCTGCCGGGCCGCCCTTGCCCTCACCGCTGATCTTCAGCGACTTGCCGGGCACCATATCCGAAAGCTTGACCGCTCCGGTAAACCGCGCCTTCACCGGGCCGACCTTCTGGACAACCACCGCCTCGAAACCCGTTTCGGGCGTGCCGGTCATGCTTTCGCATCCGGGCACACAATGCATCAGAACCTCTGGGTCCAGAATGGCATCCCAGACGGTTGCCGGATCGGCTGCGATCAGTTTGCTGTCGGTCAGTTGCATGCGTATCCCCCCGCGTTGGCTCCAGCCTAGACGATATGGATCACATTAAGCAATCACGACGATGCGAGGAGGCGGCGAATTCTGATTGCCGCATTTTCTGCCAATGCCTTGTTTTTACTCAATACCACGCATCGGCCATCCCGGCCTTGCGCTTTGCCACAAAGTCATCCAGCCCGTCGCGGATGCCGTCGTCCAAAACGGGTGCCTCAAACTCGGCCAGCCGTTTCTTCCACAGCCGGTTGGCGCGGGTGGCGGCGTCGGCGGACCCGGCCTCTTCCCATTTCTCGAACGGGTCGTTGTCGGACAACTCACTGTCCCAGAACGCCGTTTCATAGTTCCGCATCGTGTGGCCGCAGCCAAAGAAGTGGCTTCCTACGCCAACCTCAAGGAACGCATCCATTGCAAGCTGGTTGTCATCCACTTTGATGCCGTCAAGATAGCTGTGCAGCGATCCGCACAGATCGGCGTCGAGCATGAATTTCTCATACGACATGCTGAGCAATCCATCCAGAAACCCCGCCGAATGCAGGATGAAATTTGCCCCGCAATGCACGGCGGCCAGCATCGACATCGTGCCTTCCATCATCGCCTGCGCATCGGGAAGTTTTGACGTGGTGAAATTCCCCGAACAGCGCAGCGGCAGGTTCAGACGGCGGCACAGCTGGCCGATCACCTGAGAGCCGATTGCGGGTTCCGGCGTGCCGAAGGTGGGGCTGCCCGACCGCAGGCTCATCGACGACAGGAAGTTGCCGAACACCACCGGCGCACCCTTGCGCTCCAACTGGGTCAGCGCGCATCCGGCCATCGTTTCAGCCAGACTTTGCGCAATCGCGCCCGCCGATGTGACCGGACCCATCGCGCCCCCAAGGATGAACGGCACCACCACCGCGCACTGGTTGGCCCGCGCATAGGCCCGCAGCGAGTTGGTCATCGTGCCGTCCCAGACCAGTGGAGAATTCACGTTCACGTTGCCAAGGATCACGCAGTTCTGGTCGACAAAATCGCGACCGAACACAATGCGCGCCATCTCGATACTGTCCTCGGCACGCTCTTCCGACGTGACCGACCCCATGAAGCCGCGATCCGACAGGGTCAGATGCGCATGCACCATATCCAGATGCCGCTTGTTCACGGCAATATCGGTCGGCTCGCAGATCGTGCCGCCCGAATGGTGGAAATTCGGCGAGGATTGCGCCAGCTTGATGAAATTACGGAAATCCTCGATCGTGCCGAACCTGCGCCCGCGATCAATATCCATCACAAAAGGGCTGCCGTAGGCCGGGGCAAAGACCACTGATTTACCGCCGATTTCCACCGAATTGGCGGGGTTTCGGGCGTGTTGGGTAAAAGTTGCGGGCGCGGATTTCAGAATCTCGCGCAGCATGCCGGGTTCAAACTTGACCAGCAGCCCGTCGATCTTTGCACCCGCGGTGCGCCAATGTTCCAGCGCCACCGGATCATCGCGGAACTCGATGCCGACCTCGGCCAGAATACGGTCGGCGACGGCTTCAACCCGCAGCAGGTTTTCCTCGGACATCACATCATAGGTCGGGATGTTGCGGATGATATAGGGTCGCCCCATACCGCCGCCTTTTTGCGCGCGTTCGGCCTGCCGTGCCTGACGCCCGCCTGACCGTGCCGGTTTTTCGATGCCCATGATGTTCCCCCGGTGCCATTGGCGGCACTTTGGATCAGTGGGCGACATTCCGGCGCGGATGTCTGCGGATTTGGCGACTGCTGAGGGTCTGATTGCGAAGTCAGGTAATGACATCGGGCGCGTCACGCCCGGTATGGGTGGCGATCTGCGCAAAATGATGCGCGGCACGGATCACCGGGATAAGGGCGTGTTGCGGATCATGGTCAAGGCCCCCCGGCCCCGCCGCAAACCGCTCCAAATAAAGCCGCAACGTCGCGCCTTCGGTGCCGGTGCCCGACAGGCGCAGTACAATCCGACTGCCATCGGCAAATCGGATGCGCACTCCCTGGGCTTTGCTGACGGACCCATCCACCGGGTCGGTATAGGCGAAATCGTCGGCATCGGTGACGGTCAGCCCTTCGGCAGACTGCCCTTTCAGGCCGGGCAGGCTGGCGCGCAGGGCGGCCATCATCGCATCGGCCTTTTCAGACGGGATCGCTTCGAAATCATGCCGGGAATAATAGTTGCGCCCGTATGTCGCCCAGTGTTCCGCGAGGATGTCGGAGACACTCTGCTTGCGCACGGCCAGAATGTTAAGCCACAACAGAACCGCCCAAAGCCCGTCCTTTTCGCGCACATGATCGGAGCCCGTGCCGAAACTTTCCTCACCACACAGCGTGACGCGGCCTGCGTCCAGCAGGTTGCCGAAAAACTTCCAGCCGGTCGGAGTCTCAAAACATTCAATCCCCAGCGCGTCGGCCACCCGGTCCACCGCCGCCGATGTGGGCATTGATCGCGCCACACCTTTCAGGCCGTCCGCATAGCCCGGTGCCAGATGCGCATTGGCTGCAAGCACCGCAAGGCTGTCAGACGGCGAGACATAAATCCCGCGCCCGACAACCATGTTCCGGTCGCCATCGCCGTCAGATGCAGCCCCGAAATCAGGCGCACCCTCGCCCATCATTTCCGCCATCAACTCGTGCGCCCAGGTGGGGTTGGGGTCAGGGTGCATGCCGCCGAAATCGGGCAAGGGCGTGCCATGCACGACGGTGCCCGCCATAGCCCCCAGCCTGCGTTCCAGCACCTCGGTTGCATAGGGGCCGGTCACGGCGTTCATCGCATCAAACCGCATCCGAAACCCGCCCGCAATCATCGCGCGGATGGCTGCGAAATCGAACAGCGTTTCCATCAGGTCGGCATAGTCTGCGACCGGATCGACCACATCGACGATCATGCCCGCCAGAGCATGCCGCCCCGGCGCGGACAGATCGACATCCTGCGCATCCGTCATCAGGTAATGATCCAGCGTTTCGGTCACGCGAAACATCGCCTCGGTCACCGCCTCGGGGGCGGGGCCGCCGTTCCCCATGTTGAACTTTATCCCGAAATCCTCCTCCGGGCCGCCGGGATTGTGGCTGGCCGACATGATCAACCCGCCGTCGGTTTGATGCAGCCGGATCAAGTGGCTGGCGGCGGGCGTGGACAGAACCGCGCCCTGCCCCACGATCACCCGTGCCGCCCCGTTGGCCGCCGCCATCCGCAAGATCACCTGTGCGGCGCGGTCGTTGAAATAGCGCCCGTCGCCGCCCAGAACAAAGGTTTTGCCCACGGCACCGCCGATGCCGTTGAACACCGCCTGCACGAAATTCTCAAGGTAATGTGGCCCCATGAACACCCGCGTTTTCTTGCGCAGGCCAGAGGTTCCGGGCTTTTGTCCGGCAATGGGGCGGGTCGTGATGCGGTGCTGGGTCATGGTCTGCCCTCTGGCTGGGGGTGAAAGACAAGGACGGATTGAGCGGGCGCTTTGATCAGGCGTGCAGGTTCCGGGGCCGCCTCGGGGCGCGAGGTATCAAGCAGCAACTCCCACGCAGGCGCGGTATCGGGCAGCGTCAACGCCACCTCGTCCCCGGCGTTGAAAAGTGCAAAGATCACATCAGACGATACCGTGGAACCCTCGCTCGCCATCCGCAATTCGACGCCAACGCAGCGAAACGCGGGGTCGTTCCAGTCGGCATCGCTGGGAACCGTGCCATTTGCTTTGCGCCAGATCACATCGTGCAAACCGTCCTCACGCGGGCGGGCATGCAGGAACCGGCGCTGGCGCAGCACCGGATGTGTGCTGCGCAGCGCGGTCAGCCGTGCCACAAAAGCAGCCAGCGCCAGATCCGCCCCGGCCCATGTGACCCAGCCAGTTTCATTATCCTGCGCATAGGCGTTGTTGTTGCCGCCTTGGCTATTGCCGATCTCATCCCCGCCCAGAAGCATCGGCGTGCCCTGGCTTAGAAACAGCGTCGCCAGAAGGTTGCGCTTGCGCTGCGCCCGCGCGGCAAGGATCGCGGCATCTTTCGTTGCCCCCTCAACCCCCATGTTGGACGAATGATTGTCATTGTGCCCGTCGCGGTTGCCCTCGCCATTCGCCTCGTTGTGCTTGGCGTCATAGCTGACCACATCTTCCAGCGTGAACCCGTCATGCGCTGTCACGAAATTGACCGATGATGTTGCCGCGCGCCCGCTGTGATCAAACCGCTCGGCCGATCCCAAAAGGCGCTTGGCAAGTTCAGGGGCGAGGCCCCGGTCGCCCCGCCAGAACGAGCGCAAACCGTCGCGAAAGCGGTCGTTCCATTCGGCAAAGGGGTGCGGATAGGCGCCAAGCTGATAACCGCCGGGGCCGATATCCCAAGGTTCCGCAATCAGCTTGACCCGCGCCAGAACCGGGTCTTGCCGGATCACGTCAAAGAACGCGGCGCCGGTGTCAAACCCCTGCGCCTCACGCCCCAGAACGCTGGCCAGATCAAAGCGGAAGCCATCGACATGCATCACCTGCACCCAATAGCGCAATGAATCCATGATCATCCGCAGCACCATCGGATGTCCCGCATTCACCGTATTCCCGGTGCCGGTATCGTTGATGTAATGCCGCCCGCCGTCCAGCAGCCGGTAATAGCTGCGGTTGTCAATTCCGCGAAACGACAGCGTCGGGCCAAGCTCGTCGCCCTCAGCGGTGTGATTGTAGACCACGTCCAGAATGACCTCGATCCCCGCCATGTGGAACCGGCGCACCATCGACTGAAACTCGCGGATCGAGCCGGACGTCATGTAGCGCGGCTCTGGCGCGAAAAAGCCGATGCTCTGGTAACCCCAATGGTTGCGCAGGCCCTTTTCCACCAAAAAGCGGTCGTCGATGAACGCATGCACGGGCAAAAGCTCAATCGCCGTGACGCCAAGCCGGGTCAGATGGTCCAGCACCGGGTCTGACGCAAGGCCAAGGTAGCTGCCGCGCAATCCCCGCTCGATCCCCTTCATCTGGGCGGTCAGGCCGCGCACATGTGCCTCGTAGATCACCGATTGGTCCAGAGGCACGCCGGGCGGCGTGTCGGTGCCCCATTGGAACGACGCATCCACCACAACCGATTTCGGCATCGCAAAAGCGCTGTCGCGCGTGTCAAACGACAGATCGCCGCGCGGGCTGCCCACCTTGTATCCCATCACCGCATCCGACCACCGCAGCCGCCCCGACAACTGCCGCGCATAGGGGTCGATCAGCAGCTTGTTCGGGTTGAAGCGGTGGCCTTCCTCGGGCGCATAGGGGCCGTGTACGCGGTAGCCGTAAAGCGCTCCCGGCATCAGCCCGCCGACATGAATGTGCCAGACATCGCCGGACCGGTGCCGCAGTGGCAGGCGGCACAACTCCTTGCGGCCATCGGGCGCGAACAGGCACAACTCAATCGCTTCAGCATGGGCCGAGAAGATCGCGAAATTCACCCCGGCCCCGTCAAACCGCGCGCCCAGGGGAAAGTCGCGCCCCGACGTGATGGAATGCCCGGCAAGTTCGGCAGGAAGGCGGTTCAGCGTCATCAGGGCATCAGGCTTTCATAAAGACGGGCGTAGGCGGCGGCTGATGCATCCCATCCCACCGGCTGCGCCATCGCGTTGGCCTGGAGCTTTTTCCACGCCGTGCGGTCGGCGTAAAGGTCGACCAACTGGCGCAAGGCCCGCGACAAGGCCGCCGCATCGACCGGGTGAAAGGTAATCCCCGTGGCGACACCCCGCGCCAAAGCCGCCGGGTTCGCGGTGATCACCGTATCAGCCAACCCGCCGACCTCGGCCACAACCGGAATCGTGCCATAGCGCAGCCCGTACATCTGCGTCAGACCGCAGGGTTCAAACCGGCTGGGCACCAGCACCGCATCCGCGCCCGCAAACAGGCGGTGCGACAGCGCCTCGTCATAGCCGATTTTTACCGCCACCCGTCCCGGATGCGCCCCCGCCAGCGCCAGAACCGCCTGCTCCAACACCGGATCGCCGGACCCCAGCACGATCAGCGCGCCCCCGGCGGCGACAAAGTCCGGCACCACGGCGGGCAGAAGGTCGATGCCCTTCTGATCGGTCATGCGGCTTACGATGATCGCCAGCGGCCCCTCTGCCGTAACCCCGAATTCGGCGCAAATGGCAACGCGGTTCGCAACCTTGCCCGACATCTTCTTGGCATTGAACGGCATCGGCTCCGCCTCGGGCGCCCAGACATCCTCATCAACCCCGTTCAGAATGCCGCTGACCGCAGCGCCCCGCGCCGCAATCACGCCCTGCAAGCCCATGCCGAATTCAGGCCGCATCAATTCGGTCGCGTAATTCGGCGATACCGTCGTTACCGCATCCGCCGTAACCAAACCGGCTTTTAGCGACGACAAGCCGCCATAATACTCCAGCGCATCGGCGCGGAATTCCCGCATCGGCAGGCGCAACGCGCCCAACATCGCAGCAGGGGCCCAGCCCTGAAAGGCGATGTTGTGTACCGTCAGAACCGATGCCGCCCCACCGCCGCCGTAGGCGAGGTAGGCGGGCGCAAAGCCCGCCTGCCAGTCATGCGCGTGCAGAATGTCGGGGGTCCAGCCATCCGCAAGCCCGTCGCGCGCAATCGCCGCACCCACCCAACCCAGTGCCGCAAAGCGCTGCGCATTATCGCTCCAGTCGCCCCCTGCGTCGCCATAAATCCCGCCATCCCGGTCATAAAGATGCGGCGCGTCCAGAAGCAGCAGCGACAACCCCTCGGCCTCGCCCGCCAGAACCCGCGCCGGACCGCCGAACAGATCGCCCTCGGCCCAGACCTCGGCCCAGTCCGCCGCCATCCCCCGCAAGGCGCGATAGGCGGGCAGCAAAACCCTCATTTCCCATCCCTGCCCGGCCAAAGCGCCGGGCAAAGCGCCCACCACATCGGCAAGTCCCCCGGTTTTCACCAAAGGCACGCATTCCGATGCAACCGACAATACTTTTCCGCGCATGACCACTTCCGATTTCCCGTTTGAAAGTATCCTCGGGGGTGGGGTCCGGGGAGGGGGC
>JBBQZP010000011.1:0-104497 GCA_038207585.1 Rhodobacterales bacterium
CAGCGGACGGCAGCGACCCGCGCGCGCGCCCCTGGGCCGCACGCCGCGCGCAGCTCGCCCGCATCCTCGCGGATCTGCCGCCCGGACTGGCGCGTACACGGTCGCCCCAGCTCGTCTTTGACGACTGGCCGACACTTGCAGCGTTGCGCGCCACGGCCCGCGATCAGATGGCCGAAGGGCTGATGCTCAAACGCGCCGCATCGCCTTATTTCGTGGGCCGCAAACGCGGTGACTGGTGGAAATGGAAACTGGACCCGATGACCGTTGACGCGGTGATGATCTATGCGCAGGCGGGCCACGGCCGGCGGGCCACGCTTTACACCGATTTCACCTTTGCGGTGCGTGACGGCAACGACCTTGTGCCCTTCACCAAGGCCTATTCCGGCCTGACCGACGCCGAATTCGGCCAGATCACCGCATGGGTCCGCAAGAACACGCTGGAGCGGTTCGGCCCGGTACGCCGCGTGCCCCCCGAACTGGTGTTCGAGATTGCATTCGAGGGCATTCAAGCCAGCCCGCGCCACAAATCAGGCATCGCCCTGCGGTTTCCGCGCATGCTGCGCTGGCGGCACGACAAAGGGGTGGAGGATATTGATACAATCGAGTCGCTGCGCGTGTTGCTGGCCGCAGCCGGGGGCCAGCCCCGGACCCCCGGGATATTTGAGAGCAGAAAAAGGGGCAAAGGGTTGCGAAAGGGGGGCCGCGCGCCCTAAATGCAAGGCAACAGAAATGAGGTTCCCCGATGACGCTTCCCCTGCCCCGCCCGGTCTTTGACGCAAACGCTGCAAGCGGCGGCTTTGGTGATCTGCCCGATTGGGACCTGAGTGACCTTTACCCCGCCCCCGACGCGCCGGAATTCGCGCGCGACATGGCGTGGGTCGAAAAGGCCTGCGCCGATTTCGCGGCGCGTTATGAGGGGAAACTGGCCAGTCTGGGCGCCGGGGACATGCTGAAATGTGTGCTGGACTATGAGGCGATTGACGTCACCGCCGGGCGCGTGATGTCCTACGCGGGGCTGCGCTATTACCAGAACACGATGGACGCCGAGCGTGGCAAGTTCATGGCCGATGCGCAGGACAAGATCACCACATTCACCACGCCTTTGGTGTTTTTCACGCTAGAATTCAACCGGTTGGAGGAAAGCCATTTGAACGGCCTTCTGGCCGCGAATGCTGACCTTGCCCGCTACAAGCCCGTGTTTGACCGTTTGCGCGCGATGCAGCCCTATCAATTGTCCGACGAGTTGGAGAAGTTCCTCCACGATCAATCCGCCGTAGGTGCTGCCGCGTGGAACCGGCTGTTCGATGAAACCATGGCCGGGCTGATGTTCACCGTTGCGGGTGAGACGGAGCCGATGAACCTTGAATCCACGCTGAACCTGCTGACCGATTCCGACCGCGCCAAACGCGAGGCGTCGGCGCATGCTCTGGCCAATGTTTTTGGCGCGAATATCAAGCTGTTCGCCCGTCTTCACAACACCTTGGCCAAGGAAAAGGAAATCGAGGACCGCTGGCGCAAGATGCCAACCGCACAAACCGGGCGGCATCTGTCAAACCATGTGGAACCCGAGGTGGTCGAGGCCCTGCGCAATGCCGTTGTCGCCGCCTACCCCAAGCTCAGCCACCGCTATTACCGTCTGAAAGCCAAATGGATGGGGCTTGATCGGTTGCAGGTCTGGGACCGCAACGCGCCCTTGGACCTTGAGCCGCCAAAGCTGGTCGATTGGGCCACCGCACGCCGCACCGTGACCGACGCCTATGCCGCCTTTGCACCCGAAATGGCAGCACTTGCGACACCCTTTTTCGACAAGGGCTGGATTGATGCGGGCGTGAAACCCGGCAAGGCGCCGGGGGCGTTTGCCCACCCCACGGTCAGCACAGTGCACCCCTATGTCATGCTGAACTATCTGGGAAAACCCCGTGATGTCATGACGTTGGCGCACGAACTTGGCCACGGTGTGCATCAGGTTCTGGCGGCGGGTCAGGGGGAACTTTTGTCCTCTACCCCGCTGACTTTGGCGGAAACGGCCAGCGTGTTCGGCGAGATGCTGACCTTCCGCAAGCTTCTGGACGGGGCCAAGACGCAGGCTGAGAAAAAGACCCTGCTCGCCGGCAAGGTTGAAGACATGATCAACACCGTCGTGCGCCAGATCGCGTTTTACGATTTCGAATGCAAGCTGCACGCCGCGCGGCGTGAGGGAGAGTTGACGCCCGAGGATATCAACGCCTTGTGGATGAGCGTTCAGGCGGAATCCTTGGGTGATGTGTTTGATTTCATGCCCGGATATGAAACCTTCTGGGCCTATATCCCGCATTTCGTGCACTCGCCCTTCTACGTCTACGCCTATGCCTTTGGCGACGGGTTGGTGAACGCGCTTTATGCGGCCTACGCCGAGGGCCTGCCGGGGTTCGAGGACAAGTATTTCGACATGCTCAAGGCCGGTGGGTCAAAGCACCATAAAGAGCTTTTGGCCCCCTTTGGCCTTGACGCCAGCGACCCGAAATTCTGGGACAAGGGCCTGAACATGATCGCAGGCTTCATCGACGAGTTGGAGGCGATGGAGAGCTAAGCCCCCGCCAGATGGGATGCAACCTTGCCCAGAAAGTCGTCAACAAGCGATGGCTTGCCCGCGTTCAGGCAGTTTCCGGCAAAATACCAATGCAGAAATGCATCGTGATTCCAAAACCTTGCAGTTGCATCCTCAAGTGATGAATCAAGGTCAGAGGCGCGGCGCACCGTCACCGCCGCATGGTGAAAATCGGCCTGCCCACACAACACCACCGGCACGCCGTGCAGCATGGACTCGATTCCGACCGCCGAGTTGATCGTGACCGAAACATCGGCCACCGCCAGAATGTCGTGGATGTTGGCGTCCACCACCTGCACCCGTGGATCTCCCAACCGCGAAAGAAACCGCCGGGTCGCGGGGTCGGTGTCCTTGGGGTGCGGTTTGATCAGGATCGGCCGGGGATCATCGCGCGCGACCAAAGCGCGGACCATCTGGCGCATCGACAGATGGCAGGTTTCGGCCAGCCCCCGATGCGCTTCGGCCTGCAAAAACACTGCAATCGCGTGGGGAGGCAAAGCGCTGCGCCCCTGCGGTTGGGCATAGCGCGAGGTGCGGGCCGCAACCAACTGAGTGCGCAGACGGTCGGCAAAGGCGCGGGCCTCATCCGCAGGCACCATTGCGGGGTCAAAGGGCCGCGCACCAATCGACGACAGCGCCCGGATGCCCCATGGATCAAGGTTCCAGAACGGATAAAGATAGGCGATCCCGGTGTTTAGCGCGCGCGGGTGGCGCAGGGTGCCGTGGTCGATGATGTGAAAGGCGTTATCGCCCGCCACCTCATCGGCAACGCGGTCGCGCAGGTGCGGGGTTGTGCGCACGGCATGGCCACGTTCGGCGAGGCCCGCCAGCAGTTTTTCGTAGTAGGGTTTGAGCTTTTCTTCCCCCCGCACGACCGCAGGAGGAAGGTGAAAAACAAACTCTGTCAAAGGTTTACGCCGGGTTGGCGGCGGCAAACACGCGGTCAATCATCACTTGGGTGCCTTTGGAGAACTCCAGCGGGCACGGGTATGGCACACCTTCGCGGACCGACCGGGCGAACGCCTCGACCTGCAGTTTGTAGTGGCGCGCATCGGGGAAGCGTTCAATCCTCATGGCAAGGCCGGGCTGGTGCACCTCAATCCGCGCTTCGCCGTAGACGCCCGCGTTAAAGGGCGCGGTCAGTTTGATCAGGCCGCTGTCGCCCTGAAACGTCACCTCTTGCCGCAGGAAAAGCCGCATCGAGGTCATTGCGGCATAGGTGAAGCTTTCCGGCCCCACAAACGTGCCCGTGACCTGCGCCCAGACATCGACACCGTTTTCCCAGATGATCCGGGCGGCCAGTTCGTCGGGTTCCGCCCCCGTCACATAACGCACTGATCCATAAGTATAAACGCCGATATCGCGGATGCCGCCGCCCCCCGTTTCGGGACGGTTTCGGATGTTGCCGGGTTCGGCTCGGTTGTCATAGGAAAACGCAGCGTCCACATGCCGGATTCGCCCGATCGCACCATCCTGCACCAGTTCGCGCGTCCTGATCCACTGCGGGTGATGCACGATCATATAAGCCTCGGCGGCCAGCAGACCCGAGGCATCGCGGGCGGCGATGATCTGGTCAAACTCATCGGCCTGCATGACCATGGGCTTTTCGGTCAGCACATGCTTGCCCGCCGCCAGCGCCCTGAGCGACCATTCCAGATGGATATGGTTCGGCAGCGGGATATAGACCGCCTCAACCTCGGGGTCGGCAAGCAGCGCGTCATAGCTGGAGTGGACTTTAAGATCCGGGCAAAACGCTATGAATCCGTTCGCTTTATCCGGAGACGATGTGGCAAGTGCGACCAACTGGTTCCCCGACGCCTCGTGAATGGCGGGGGCCATGTGGTGCTGGGCAAAATTCGCGGCTCCCAGAATGCCCCAGCGCAATGGTTTGGTCATTTCGTCTCTCCTTCGTTTGGAGAAAGGCTACCGTTCCGCCGCGCGGTTGTGAACCGCTAAACGCGGGCGCATCGGTTCATGGCAAGTTCATCGCAGCACAGGAACGACGTAACGGCACAGCGGTCCATTTTGGAACAAACGGCCCGAATTGCGTCGCGAACAGGATTTACGGACCAGAATCATGCGGCTAGGCTTGGGCCGATGAATGTCGCCCCCCGCCCCCTTTCCGCGCCCCTGCACCGCGATTTTCGCCGGGGGGCCATCCATTGACCATCGCCGCGCGCCTGGCCCTGCCCCGCACGGGAATTCTTTGGATCGGGTTCTTTGGTGCGGTTCTGGCGGGCTGGGTGGCGCTGTTCGCAATGACACGGGCGGTGGCCGATCTGCCCACGGGTATGCCCGCAAGTTTCTGGACCTCGCTTTGTATTGCCGCCGATCAGGCCCCGTTCGGGGCGGTCTGGGGAATGTGGGCGCTGATGGCACTGGCGATGATGCTGCCCACATTCGTGCCGGCACTTCGGGTCTTTGCGCAGCTTTCGGCGACCGGGGCGACGGATGCGCTCGGGGCTGTGGCGCTGGTTGCGGGCTATGCACTTGTCTGGCTGGCTGCCGCCATCGCCGGGGCCGCCGCACAGCGCGGTCTGGCGGGGGCGGGGCTGCTGGGGCCGGATGGAGCGAGCGTTTCGGGCTGGCTTTCGGCGGCATTGTTGCTGGCTGCCGGGGCCTATCAATTTTCCGTCCTGAAAGCCGCCTGTCTGGCCAAGTGCCGGATGCCGCTTACGTTTTTCATGGAACGCTGGCAGCCCGGAACCGGGCCCGCACTGCGCATGGGGTTGCAACTGGGCGCTTTGTGCCTTGGCTGCTGCTGGGCGCTGATGGCGCTGGGGTTTGTGGGTGGCACGATGAACTTGCTTTGGATGGGGGCCGCGACGCTGTTCATGGCCGCCGAAAAACTGCCCGAGATCGGGCAGTATCTGACCCGCCCTGCCGGGGTGGCGCTGATTGGCGCGGGGGGACTTCTTGCCCTTCGTACGGGGTTTGGACTTTAGGGGAGATACGATATGGCCACCACTATGCCCGATTGGGCGATCAAGGGCGAACTGATCCTGAACTGCAACTGCACGGTGTTTTGCCCCTGCGTCGCAAGTCTTGGCAAACACCCGCCCACAGAGGGTTATTGTCAGGCATGGTTGGGCATCCGCATCGACAAAGGCCACTACAACGACGAACCCCTTGATGGGCTGAACATCGGCATGATGATGGACATTCCGGGCAACATGGGGCGCGGCAACTGGAAAGCGGCGGCATTCATTGACGAGCGGTCGACCGAGGCCGCGTTCAACGGCATCGTCCATATCCTGTCGGGCAAGGCGCGCGGCACGACAGGTCTGTTTGCGATGCTGGTCAGCGAGTTTCTGGGGGCCGAACGCGCGCCGGTCAGCTATGAAACCGAAGGCAAAAAGCGCCGCCTCATGGTGGGCAAGAAAATTCAGGGCGAAGTTGAACCCGTGACCGGCCCCGATGCCACCCGCGATGTGGTGCTGACCAACACCGGCTACTGGATGGGCCCCGATATCACCGTGGCACAGGCCAATCAGGGCCGGGTGCGGGCGTATGGCCGCGTCTGGGATTTTGATGGCCGCAGCGCCGAAATCTGCCAGATCGACTGGCATGGAGCACCGAAGTAAACCATGAACGCCATTCTCGCGCCGTCCAACCGTGTCCGCCGCACGCCCTTTTCCGATGGGGTCGAACGTGAGGGGGTCAAGGGGTATACCGTCTACAACCGCATGCTGCTGCCCACCGTGTTCCGCTCCGTGCAAGAAGACTACCGGCATCTGAAAACCGCCGTGCAGGTCTGGGATGTGGCGTGCGAGCGTCAGATCGAACTGCGCGGGCCTGACGCGGGCCGCCTGATGCAAATGCTGACCCCGCGCGATCTGCGCGGGATGCTGCCGGGGCAGTGCTATTATGTGCCCATCGTCGATGAAACCGGCGGCATGCTGAACGATCCGGTGGCGGTGAAACTGGCCGAGGATCGCTGGTGGATTTCAATTGCCGATAGCGATTTACTGTTGTGGGTCAAGGGCATCGCCAACGGCTACCGGATGGATGTGCTGATTGATGAACCCGATGTCTCGCCACTTGGCATCCAAGGGCCAAAGGCGAATGAGCTTATGGCGCGGGTGTTTGGCGAAGATATCCTGAATGTCAAATTTTTCCGCTTTGGCTGGTTCGATTTTCAGGGCCGCAGCCTTGCGATTGCGCGGTCGGGCTATTCCAAGCAAGGCGGGTATGAGATTTACGTTGAAGGCGGCGATATCGGGATGCCGCTTTGGGATGCACTATTCGAGGCGGGCCGCGATCTGGACGTGCGCGCCGGGTGCCCCAACCTGATCGAGCGGATCGAGGGTGGGCTGCTTAGCTATGGCAACGACATGACGCGCGAGAATACGCCGCATGAATGTGGTTTGGGCCGGTTCTGCAACACCCAGACGGCGATTGGCTGCATTGGCCGCGATGCACTGCTGCGGGTGGCCAAGGAAGGTCCGATCCGCCAGATCAGGCCCATTGCGATTGCGGGCGATCCGGTGCCAGGGTGTGACAGGCCGTGGCCGATCATGGCGGGCGACAAACAGGTGGGCACGGTACGCTCTGCCGCGTGGTCGCCCGATTTCAACACCAATGTCGCCATCGGCATGGTGCGGATGACGCATTGGGATGCGGGCACGAAACTGCGGGTTGAAACCCACGCCGGTCCGCGCGACGCTGTGGTGCAGCCGAAATTCTGGATTTAAGGGGACCGCGCGATGTTCAAGGCTCTGATCGTTGAAAAGGCCGAAGACGGCAGCACCTCTGCCTCGGTTCAATCCATTGGGGAAGACCGCCTGCCTGCGGGTGATGTGACGGTGGCGGTGGAATACTCGACCGTGAACTACAAGGATGGGCTGTGCATCGGCCCCGGCGGCGGTCTGGTGCGAAATTATCCGCATGTGCCGGGCATCGACTTTGCGGGCACGGTTCAGGCATCGGACGATGCGCGCTACAAGGCGGGTGACAAGGTCGTGCTGACCGGCTGGCGCGTGGGCGAGGCGCATTGGGGCGGCTACGCGCAAAAGGCGCGGGTCAAGGCCGACTGGCTGGTGCCACTGCCATCCGGGCTGACCACGCGGCAGGCGATGGCGGTGGGCACGGCGGGGCTGACCGCAATGCTGGCCGTGATGGCGCTGGAGGATCATGGGTTGTCGCCGGACAAGGGCGAAGTGCTGGTCACGGGGGCTGCGGGCGGCGTCGGGTCGGTGGCCACGGCAATCCTCGCGCATCTGGGATATCAGGTGGCGGCAGTGACGGGGCGGCCCGAGACGGAAGGCTATCTGCGCGACCTTGGTGCCGCGCGGATCATCCCCCGCGCCGATCTTGCCGAAACCGTGAAACGCCCGCTGGAGGCCGAGGTTTTTGCGGGCTGCATTGATGCGGTGGGGGGTGCCATGCTGGCGCGCGTGCTGGGGCAGATGAAATACGGCGGGTCGGTTGCGGCCGTGGGTCTGGCCGGTGGGTCGGGCTTGCCCGCCACGGTGATCCCGTTCCTGTTGCGTGCCGTGAACCTGCTTGGCATCGACTCCGTCATGCGCCCCTATGCTGACCGGGTGCGCGCATGGGACCGCGTGGCGCGAGATCTGCCGATGGCCAAGCTGGAGGCGATGATCCACCCCGCCACACTGGCCGATCTGCCCGCCCTTGGGGCCGACATCCTGAAAGGCGCGGTTCAGGGTCGCGTCGTGGTGGATGTGAACGCCTGAGCCGCTCGCGCGTCTGATCAATTCTGCGCGGGTGCGGCACAATTTGTGCTGCACCGCCGCAACCGTGTTCTATGCTGCCCCAAAGGCGCAACCGTGCGCCCATGGCAAAGCAGGAGCCCCGGCATGAAAATCGGAATAAAGCCCGCGTCTTATGACAAGAAGGTGGCACTGTTGCTGCAGGGCGGCGGCGCTTTAGGCAGCTTTCAGGCCGGGGTTTACGAGGCGCTGGCGCGGTCGAATTATGTGCCCGACTGGGTGGCGGGCATATCCATCGGCGCGATCAACGCCGCCATCATTGCCGGAAATGCGCCCGAAAACCGCGTCGCTCAACTGCGCGGCTTCTGGGACCGGATCACGTCTTGGGCCGTGGCCTGGCCCACCGGCCCGTTTGACGGCGTTTTCCCGCTTCGTCAGCAGGCCGGGGCGGCGACGGCGCTGATGTTCGGGCAACCGGGATTTTTCGCGCCACGTAATCCGTTGGAATTTGTGGCCGAGCCAAAGCCCGTCAGCTATTACAACACCGCAGCCCTGAAGGCGACGCTGGAGCAGTTGGTCGATTTCGACCGGATCAATGACCCGCGCACGACGCGCCTTGCGGTCGGGGCCTGCAATGTGCGCACCGGGCGCTTTGCCTATTTCGACAGTGATCAGATCACGATCCGCGCCGAACACATCATGGCCAGTGGAGCGCTGCCCCCCGGCTTTCCGGCGGTGGAAATCGACGGCGAGTTTTACTGGGACGGCGGCCTCGTCTCCAACACGCCGCTGTCCTATGTGATCGACTGCCTGCCCCGCCGCAGCACGCTGTCCTTTCAGGTCGATGTGTTTCAGGCCTATGGCAAAGTGCCCGAAACCCTTGAGGAAGTGGCCGAGCGTGACAAGGACATCCGCTATTCCAGCCGCACCCGGATGAATACGGATCTCCTGGCCAACGGCCACAAGGTCCGCCACGCGATCAACGAACTTTGGTCGATCCTGCCGGCTGAATTGCGCGACACGCCGCAAGCCAAGCATCTTTACACAATGGGATGTGTGACCGAGATGGACATCGTGCAGCTGATCTACCGCCCGTTTTCGCCGCAGGGGTCAACAAAAGACTATGAATTCAGCCGCGTCACGATGAACGAGCGTTGGATGCAGGGGCTGAGCGATATGGAAACAACCCTGAATGCCGCACCCTGGCTTGAGGCGAAAAAGTCCGACACCGGGGTGCGGATGTTTGACGTGATGCACGACCTTCTGGTGAACCAGAAGCCCGCCCCCGTGCATGACGACCCCGAGGCGCATCCGGGCGCGGCAGGAGCCACCGTCGTTGAACTGAACCGAAAGCCGGTTAAGACTGCAAGAACCTGAACTGAACCAGAGGGAACGCCATATGGATCTGGCTGACGAATGTATCCTTGTCACCGGCGCGTCGGGAAATCTCGGCTCTGCCGTGACACGGGTTTTGTCCCAACGCGGCGCCAAGGTGGTCTGCGTGGACCGCAGCGATGACAAATACGCCTCGGCCACCAAAGGGCTTGACCCCGACCGGCTGCTGTTGCTTGCAGGCTATGATCTGACCAGCAAGGACTCCGCCGAAGCTGCCGTGGCCGAGGCGACTGCGCGCTTTGGCACGGTGACGGGTCTTGTCAACACCGTAGGCGGATTTCGCACCGGGCGCGTTCTGACCGACGCGCTGGAGCAGTGGGACCTTATGATGACCCTGAATGCCAAGGTGGCGCTGATCACCAGCATCGCCATTCTGCCCGTGCTGCAGGCCGCAGGGCACGGCAGCATCATCCATATCGCCGCACAGCCGGGAATGAAGTCAGGCGCGGGGCAAGCGGCCTATGGCGCGTCCAAAGCGGCGGTGATCCGGCTGGTTGAAAGCCTGGCTGCCGAACACCGCAAAGACCGCATCAACGTCAACTGCATCCTGCCCGGCACGATTGACACGCCGCCCAACCGCGAGTCGATGCCCGACCTCAAGGCGGATCAGTGGATCGCACCGGCGTCGATTGCCGATCTGATCGCGTTTCTTGTTTCGCCGCAGGGCGCGGTTGTGACCGGCGGGGCAATCCCTGCGACCGGGTTGGTCTAGGGCCACGGGATGCCGGATATGCTGGTCAGCATCCTGTGGGTTTACGGTGCTATCGGTCTGGTCGTAGGCCTTGCCTTCGCGCTGATCGGCTGGGACAGGGTGGACGCGTCCGCGCATGGGGCCTATGCCGTGCGGCCCCTGCTGTTGCCGGGCTTTGTGATCCTGTGGCCTGTCATAGCCCTGCGCTGGGCGATGCTGGAGCGTGAAAAGGCCCGCCGCTCATGATGCAGCGCCACCGCAAGGCCCATGCCCGCATCTGGACCGTGCTGGCGATTGGCTTGCCCCTTTTGATGGTCGTGGCGCTGATGTCGGCGCCCGAGCCACAACCCGAGGTCGCACCCGTCCGGCTGGATGCCTTGGGGGCGGGCGGATGAGCGTCGCGTACAAGCCGGTCATCTGGAACCGCACCAAGCTGATCTACGATGCGTTTCTCCTGCTGGGGATCGGCGGCTATCTGGCGCTTTATTTCCTGATCGCACCGCGTCTTGGCCCGATTGGCGTGAGTGTCAGCGACCCGATCCTGAAGATGCGCGCCTTCGGGTCCTGCGCGTTCCTGTTGCTGACGATGATCCTGTGCATCGGGCCTTTGGCGCGGCTTGATCGGCGGTTTTTGCCGGTGCTGTATAACCGGCGGCATTTCGGTGTGATCACCGCCGTTGTGGCACTGACCCATGCGATGGCGGTGCTGGATTGGTATTTCGCCTATGCCGCCACGCCGGCGGTGACGGCGCTGTTCACCGCGAACACCAGCTACTTTCAGATCGCAGGCTTTCCCTTTGAAATATTTGGCGTTTTCGCGCTAGGCGTGTTGGTCGTCATGGCCCTGACCAGCCATGATTTCTGGTTGTCGTTCCTTACCCCGCCGGTCTGGAAGACACTGCACATGGCAGTGTATCTGGCCTATGCGGCGGTGCTGTTGCATGTAACGCTGGGGCCTTTGGCCACGGGCAACAATCCGGCCCTGACGCTTGTTGTGGCCGCCAGTGCTGCGGTCGTGATCACCCTGCATCTGCTGGCCGGGCGACAAGAGGCCGCGCGGGATGCAGGCTTTGGCAGCGACCATTCCGAGGGTTGGGTATGCATCGGCAACCTGTCCGACATCGCCGAGGGCCGCGCGATCATCGGTGCAGCGCCGGGTGGCGAGCGGATTGCCGTTTTCCGTTCCAAGGGGCGGCTGGCGGCATTGTCGAACGTGTGTTCGCACCAGAACGGCCCGATCGGCGAAGGCAAGGTGGTCGGCGGCTTTGTCACCTGCCCCTGGCACGGCTATCAATACCGGCTGGAGGATGGCTGTTCGCCCCCGCCCTTCAAGGAACGGTTGCTGAAATACCGCCTGCGGCTGGACGGCACGCGCGTGATGGTCGATCCGGTGGCGTTGCCTTTGGGCACGGTGGTGGAGCCACTGGCAATACCCGAGGGCACAGCATGACACCGAAACCCGCCGATCCGTTCTTTGTGGGCTATGGCAAGAAAATCCCGCGCCCCATCGCGATGGTGTCGCTGACGGCGGCGCTTACGATGCTCGGCATCCTGTTCGCGCAGGCGCTGATCCTGCCGCTTTCGGCGGCGGATGGCGGGCCGGGCGGCTATGCGAATGATCTGCGCGGCGGCACGCTGACCGGGGCGATTGATCCGCTGCCCTATCCGATCTTGCGCGTGGCGGAAACGGGCGATGCACCGGCGCGTGCCTATCTGATGGGCGGGCAGGCCAAGAATGGGGTGCAGGCGAGCGCGAACAATAGCGGACCGGTCACCGTCGGCGGCGTCTTCGTGCGGCGCGGCGATATGGAGATGCTGCTGTCGAACGCCAACCAGATCAATCCCGCCCCGGATGCCGCAGCGTTCACCCCGGCACCGCCGCAGGATCTTGGCCACTGGCGGCTTACGGGAGAGATCTGCGACGGCAAATGCTATGCCGGTGCTATGAAACCGGGAACTGGTCTTGCGCATAAAGCCTGCGCCAATCTGTGCATCCAGACCGGCCTGCCGCCGGTTCTGGTGATGGCGCTGCCGGTAGAAGGCGCGACCGAGGTTGTGCTGGCCGATCAGGACGGCGGCCCGATGCCTGCGGCGCTCTTGGATATGACCGCGATCCCGGTGCAGATGGACGGGCATCTGGAACGGCGCGATGATCTACTGGTGTTCCGCATTGATGCGGGTTCGGTGAGACCGCGCTGATGCCGGTGAAAACGCCCCTCTGGCATCACCTTCTGGGCCTTGCGCTTGCGGCGGTTCTTGGCGGGCTGGGCTGGCTTGTATGGACCTATGGCCCCGGTTATCTGACTGTCCGGTTCCTGCGTGATCTTTGGCCACTGATCGTGTTCGTGGCTGTGGTCGGCGTGGCGTCATTTGGCGAAAGGCTGTGGCTTTGGATCGCAGCGCGGCTTTCGGGAGGCCAGCAATAAGGCTATAGCAGTATCGTTTCCACCTGAGCTTCGGCCTCCAACGTGCGGTGAACGGGGCATTTTCCGGCGATCTCTAACAATTTCGCGCGCTGCTCGGCGGTCAACTCTCCAGTCAGCGTGATTTCGCGGCGGAAATGGTCGATCTTAGAACCCGCATCGCCCGCATCGCGCTTTGCGTGCGTCACGTCGACGGAGATACCTTCCAGCGGAATATCCTTGCGGCTTGCATACATCCGCAACGTGATGCTGGTGCAGGCGGCAAGGCCCGCCGACACCAGTTCATAGGGCGATGGCCCCAGATCGGTGCCGCCCATATCCAAGGGCTCATCCGAAATCAGGCGGTGCCGCGCGCCCACCGCGATGTTCTGGCGCAACCCCTTGCGGCGCGCATCCACGGCCCGCACCACTCTTTCGGGGGCGGTCAGCGGCTCCACCGGGCCGGTGTCCAGATACCGCGATGACCACGCGGCGATGATATCGGCGGCGTAGTCTGCATCTTCAGCGCGGGTGATCAGATGGTCGGCATCATCCAGCGTCACGAAGCTTTTGGGATGGCGCGCGGCCGTAAAGATCGCCGCTGCATTCTCGATCCCCACCTGAGTATCACGCGGCGCGTGCATCACCAGCAAAGCCCGGCCCAGACGCGGCAGGTCGGCCAGCAGCGACGCGCCTTCGATATCCTCGACAAACTGGCGCTTGATCTCGAACTCGCGACCTGAAAGTTTCACGCGGGCCGACCCGTGGGTGCGGATATCCTCCAGCTGACCGCCGAAGTTATGCGCCACATGGGCGGGTTCCGCGGGCGCCCCGATGGTGACAACGGCGCGCAGCGTGGCAATCTGCGGGGCCGCCTTCAGCACCGCCGCCCCACCCAGCGAATGCCCGATGATCAGTTGCGCAGGCATCCCCTGCCCCGCCAGAAACTCTGCCGCCAGCACCAGATCTTCGACGTTGGAGCTGAAATTCGTATTCGCAAACTCACCCGCCGAATGGCCCAGCCCGGTGAAATCGAACCGCAAGACCGCAATGCCGCGCTGCGCCAGCCTAAGCGCTATGCGCCGCGCCGCCGGGATATCCTTGGAGCAGGTAAAGCAATGCGCCAGAATGGCGCTGGCGTGGGCCGGACCATCGGGCAGATCAAGCCTAGCTGCCAGCGCCTCGCCCGTGTGGCCCGGAAAGGTTACGCGCTCGGATTTCATCGGTCCCCCCTTTTGCCTGCGCAAAAGCTAACGAGAGCGTGCGACGCGGGGAAGACCTATCTTGACGCATCAGGCAGCGATCACTTGATGATGATCTCGGGGCCCATCACCAAGGTCGGCAACCATGTCGACAGGATCGGAATATATGTCACCATGATCAGGAACGCGAACAGCACGGCAAGGAACGGCAGCGCCGCGCGGAACACCCGCATCACCGACATGCCCGCGACACCCGAGGTTACAAAGAGGTTCAATCCCACCGGCGGCGTGATCATCCCAATCTCCATGTTCACCACCATGATGATGCCCAGATGGATCGGGTCGACCCCCAGCGCCAGCGCGATCGGGAACACGATGGGTGCCACGATCACGATCAGGCCCGAAGGCTCCATGAACTGTCCGCCAATAAGCAGGATCACGTTGACCATGATCAGGAACATGATCTTGCCAAAGCCCACGCTCAGCATCGCCTCGGCAATGGCTTGCGGGATCTGCTGTTCGGTCAACACCTGTTTGAGGATCAGCGCATTGGCAATGATGAACATCAGCGTGATGGTCAGCTTGCCCGCATCGTAAAGCGTGCGCCGGGTGTCGGCATGGAAAAAGCCGGTGATCAGCGCCTTTGGGTTTTGCAGCAAGCTGATCCGGCGGCCACCGTTCTTGCCTGCCAGCGGCCCCATGTCGCGGTAGACGAATATCGCGATGAAGAACGCATAGACGGACGCAACCGCCGCGGCCTCGGTCGGGGTGAAAATCGCGCCGGTCAGCCCCGGAATGCCATAGATGCCAACCATGATGATCACGATCAGCAACAGCCCCCATGCGGCATCAAAGAACGAATTCCAGACCTCGCCCCAGCCCAGCCATTCACCGCGCGGCAGGTTCTTGACCTTGGCGATGATATAGATCGTCAGCATCAGCATGGTGCCGGCCAAAAGTCCCGGAATGACCCCAGCCAGGAACATCCGTCCCACCGACACATCTGTCGCCGACGCATAGACCACCATCACGATGGACGGTGGGATCAGAATCCCCAGCGTGCCCGCGTTGCAGATGATACCGGCCGCGAAATCCTTGGTATACCCCATCTGCCGCATCGCCGCGATCACGATGGACCCGATGGCGACCACCGTGGCTGGCGATGATCCCGACAGGGCCGCAAACATCATGCAGGCCAGAACGCCTGCGATTGCAAGGCCGCCAGGTAGGTGGCCGACACAGGCGATGGCAAAGCGGATGATCCGCTGCGCGACTCCGCCCGTTGACATGAAGCTGGACGCCAGAATGAAGAACGGAATGGCGAGCAGGGTATAGTGCCCCTCCATCGCCTGATAGAAGGTCTGTGCCACCGAAGCGAGGGACGCATCGGAATAGGCCAGCAAGAACAGGATCGACGACAGGCCCAGCGCGACCGCAATCGGAACGCCGATCAGCAAAAGTCCGATGATACACAGAAAGAGAAGGAAAACTTCCATGGCCTATGCCCCCCGGTTCAGGGCGGCAACCTCTTCGACGGCATCCTCCGCTTCGTGGCTGACGATCAGGCTTTCGCGGCGATTTTGCACAAGATCGACCGTCGCCTGGACCAACCGCCACACCAAAAGCGCAAAGCCGATGGGCAGCATGATATAGGGCACCACGCGGGGCAGTTTGTCATAGACCTCGCCCTGATTGATCCATCCTTCCAGAAACCGCAGGATGCCCGGCATCGGGATCTGTTCGGTGATGTAGAAGGCGCGGTCACGCGTGCCCCAGTCGATGCCCGTGGGAAACCAGCGCCCGGTGGTCTGGTAACTGCCCGCAAAGGGCGCCCAGTAATCCCACGACCCTTTCAGCAGAAGGAGCGCATACAAAAGACAGGCTGCAGCCGACCCCAGCGCTACCAGCTTTTTCGGGCCGCCTTTCAGAAGATTCGTCACCGCATCCACACCCAGATGCGCCGTGATCTTGAACGCATGGCTGATCCCGAAGATCACAAGCCACGCAAACAGCATCAGCACCACCTCCAGCCCCCAGATCAGGCTGGTATTGAACAGATAGCGCAGCACGACATTGACAAAGGTGATGACGGTCATCGCGCCAAGGATCAGCGCGATCGCGTTCAACTCAAAGCTGTGCATCGCCCCGGCCAATGCCGATTTCGGTGCGTATTTCTCTGGTCCGCTCATGGTATCCCCCCAAACGCGCGCCGTGATCCGCAAAGGGCGACCCGAGGTAGCCCCCGGATCGCCCCGATGTTTCCTGACCCCGAAAGATCAGTTCTGGGCGTTGATCGCCTGTGCGGCGTCGATGTTTTCCTGGCCCACACCGTCGGCGAATTTCGCCCAGACGGGCTTCATCGCGGTTTTCCATTCCTCAAGCTGTTCGGGCGTCAGTTCGCGGATCGTGCCACCTGCATCAAGGATCGACTGGCGCGCGGCGGCTTCAACCTCATTCACAGCCGCGTTCCGCTCGGCGGTGACTTCGTGCATGATGGTTTCAAGCTGGGTTCGGGTGTCGGGTTCAAGGCTGTCCCAAAAATCAACGCCAACAACGACCAGATAATCCAGCACGCCGTGGTTGGTTTCGGTGATGCCGTCCTGCACCTCGAAATACTTCTGGCCGTAAGCGTTGGACCATGTATTTTCCTGCCCGTCCACAACGCCAGTTTGCAACGCGCCATAGACTTCCGAGAAAGCCATCGGCTGCGGGCTAGCCCCCAGCGCCTCCATCTGTGCGACCAGCACATCCGACGGCTGTACGCGGAACTTCAGCCCCTTGGCATCACCCGGCACCAGCAAGGGCTTGTTGGCCGAAAACTGCTTCATCCCCGAATGCCAGAAATCAAGCCCGCGCAGGCCGCGCCGTTCCATTGAGGCCTTCATCGCAGCGCCGGTTTCGGACGCCTGATACGCATCGACCGCCTGAATGTTCTTGAACATGAACGGCAGATCGAAAATGTTGAAAACCTTGGTGAAGGCCTCGAATTTCGACAGTGACGGGGCGGCCATCTGCACATCGCCCTGCAACATCGCCTCAAGCACCTGATCATCGTCATAAAGGGTCGTATTTGGATAAACCTCGACGCAGACCTTGCCGTTCATTTCGGCATCCACGCGGTCGGCGAAAAGCTGGGCCGCGATGCCCTTGGGGTGCTTGTCGGCGTTGGTCACATGCGCGAATTTGATCACGATTTCGCCCGGATCACAGGCGGCGATGGCGGTGGTGGACATCAATGCGAATGCAGCAACGGCCGCTGCAGCGGTGAAAATCTTCATGTGAACTCCTCCCAGAGTTTCGGTTATGAGTGGCGCGCCCGTGGGGCGACCTGCGGCTATCCTGCGGCATCGCGCCAATCGCACAAGCAATTTTCTTGGGCCGCTCTGAAAACAATCAAAAAATCATGTTTATCAAATAATTAGAGGGGAGCGTCGTGTTGCGCGCGTGTATCTGCCAACAAGACTGTGCGGAAATCCGCACAGCTTGCAGCGCAAGGCGTGCGATATTTCGCACATCTTAACCCCGGTAATCCTCGCACCGCAGATCGTGACGGGCCAGTTTGTCGTAAAATGTCTTGCGCGGTAATTTCAGCGCTGCGGCGGCTTCGGTCGCGTTACCCGCCCAGCGCCGCAGCGCCTCGACCAGAAGCGAGCGTTCGACATTGGCCATCCGCTCGGCCAGCCCAGGATTACCGGCTTCTTCTGCCTCGTCCAGCCCCAGGGCATGGCGCATTGCCGCATTCATCAGCGCGCGGGCATTGCCGGGCCAGTCCTGCGCCATCAGATGCGCGATCCGTCCGGCGCTGACGACCGGCATCGGCAGGGCCGCCTGTTCGCAGGCCTGCGCCAGATACAGGCGGTAAATCTCGGGGATATCCTCGGGGCGTTCGCGCAGGCTGGGAATGCGCACGCGCATCACGTCCAGTTTGTAATAAAGGTCGGGCAGAAAGGCCGGGCCCCGCCGTTCTGCCTCGGCCCGTTCCACCTCGGCCCGCAACGCGCGGTGGGTGCCCGCCAGCATCCGCACGGACGGAGTATCATCCAACAGGTCAAGCAGCGCGAATTGCGCAGGCTGGCCAAGCTGCCCCACCTCATCCAGAAAGATCGTCCCGCCGTCCGATTGTGCAAAGGCCTGTCGCAGACCCGCCGCATCAAGGCTGGCTGCGGCGAATTTCTGGAACGGCCGGGCGGCATTGGCCGACATCAGATGAATGACCTCGGCCACCTTGTAGATGCCGGTGCCCGGATCGCCGGTGATCAGCACCGACCCCGGCGTTCGGGCCACCACGCGGATACTGTCACGCAGATCTTCGGCCAGCGCGGATGTGCCAAAGATGATCCGGGTCGCGGCATCGCGTGATTGCAGATTGCGCCGCGCCTGCCGGTCGGCCAGCACCCCGGCGCGGTGGGCCAGCGCGCGGGTTATGACCTCCAGCAGATCGCCCGCGGCACAGGGTTTTTCCAGAAACCCGAACGCCCCCGCCGCCATCGCCCGCACCGCCATCGGCACATCGGCATGGCCAGTCAGCAGGATCACCGGCAGATCGGCATCCACCCGGCGCGCGTATTCCAGCAGGGCAAAGCCGTCTTTGCCCGACATCCGGATATCGGACACGATGACCCCGGCGAACCCCGGCGTCACATGGTCTTTCGCCTCAATATAGCTGCCCGCAAGCACGGGTTTCAGCCCGGCAAGATCCAGCGTCTGGCCCAAAGCCTCGCGCACGGCGCGGTCGTCTTCAACCAGCAGAACCGTTCCCGTCATGCCGCCACCGCCTGCGCTGCCGCAATCAGATCGACGGTGAATTCCGCGCCACCGCCGGGTAGGTTCGCGCCCGCGATGCTGCCGCCAAAGCTGGTCACGATGCTGTATGAGATCGAAAGGCCCAGCCCCATCCCCTCGGCCCGGCCCACCTCTTTGGTGGAAAAGAACGGATCGAACATGCGTGCGGCATCAGGGATTCCGGGACCGGTGTCGCGAACGGTCAGGCGGAGATGACCGGCTTTTTCGGCAAGCCGGATCGTCAGGCGCGGGTCCGCGCGCCCCTCCATCGCGTCAAGGGCGTTGGCGCACAGGTTCATCACTACCTGTTGCAACCGCACCTCGCCGCCCATCACAAGAACCGGCGCATCGGGGGCCGCCCAGTCCAGCGCCACCCCGCTTTGCGCGATGCGCGACGATGCCAGTTCCAGCACCGCCTCCACCACCGCGACCAGATCGACCGGGGACGCCGGTTCCGCGCTTTGCCGCGAAAAAGCGCGCAGGTTCCTGATGATGCGGCCCATCCGGCGGGCAAGGTCGGTGATGCGCGCAAGGTTGCCCTGTGCTGTTGCCGGATCATTCCGGTCCAGATAGGTGCGGGCGTTTTCGGCGTAAGACCCGATCGCCATCAGAGGCTGGTTCAATTCATGCGCAAGGCCCGCCGACATCTGGCCAAGGGCTGCCATCTTGCCCGCCTGCACCAGATCATCCTGCGCACGGGTCAGGGCGGCCTGCGCCTCGGTCCGTTCCTGGACCTCGCGGCGCAAGCGTTCGACGGCAAGGCTCAGATCGCGGGTGCGGTTTTCGACGCGCCGCTCCAGCAGGCGGTTGGCCCGGGTTTCGGCCTGCAACCGTGCCGCCATCGCGCGCCGCCGCTGCGCCAGTGCAAAAAGCACCGCCCCGAATGACAGCCAAAGCGCCGCCGCCATCGCCATCTGAAGCGCTGCAGTGCGCAGAACCGGGCCTGCATCAATCAGGATTTCGGCGGCAAGCCCCACCACCGGCAGATCACGCTTCAGATGCAGCGCCTGCACCGGAAGATAGGGCTGGTCCGAAATCGTCCAGACCTCGTGCCCGCCCATGTGCCAGGTGCCGTGCGCCAGAAACGGGCGCAGCGCGCCCTCAGAACCCTGCACGCCGTCCAGCAATTCATCGCGGTTGGACACAAAAACAACGCCCGCCGCATCGGTAAAGAACACGGCCTCCGCCTCGCCCCGCCAGCGGGATTCAAGCTTGGCCGCGCCCAGCCGGGTGATCACCGCCCCGATCACGCGGGTGTCTGCAAAGACCGGGGCTGCAAAGTAGAAATCACGCGGTGCAGCGCGGTCGCGCGGCGCGCCGTCGGTGGCGCTGACCGCATGGGCAAATCCCATCGCCCCCTGCAACGCCCGCGCGAAAGCCACCCGCGCACCCGGTTCGGCGGCGTAATCGGTGGCATGCGCCGTGCCCGCCCGCACCTGCCCGGACATATCCATAAGCAGCATCCCCGACGATCCGGTGCCGTCCGCCACCCGCTCCAGAACCGCCGATGCGGCATCAGCCTGCGGACTGCCCGCAACCGGCAAGGACAGCAACGCCGGATGCTCGGCCGCAAGCACGGTTACGTCGCGGTAGCGCTGCAATTGCCCGGTCAGACGGTCTGCGGCCAAGGCCAGATCGGACTGTGCCCGCGCGTTCAGCAGATCAAGCCCGACACGCAACCCGAACCAGCCAACGGCCAGCGCCAAAGCTACCCCGCCCGCCAGAAAAAGGCCAAGTGCCGCGCCGCGCCTGCGTGCCATCCGCCCCCTCCTTCGTGCTGTGCTGCCGGGTTAGCCCCCCGCAACGCTAGCAGAGCATCCCGGCCCTGTCGGCCCCCTTTTTGGCAGGGGCCGGATGTATCAGCCCAGACTGCCCGCCAGAATACCAGACAGGGTCGGCGACGCACGCATCACGCTGGCGGTCTTTTCGGGATCGGTCAGGAAATACCCCCCCAGATCGGCGGGCTTGCCTTCGGCGGCGGCCAGTTCAGCCAGAATCGCGGCCTCGTTCTCTTCCAGCGCTTTGGCGATGGGCGCGAAATGGGCCAGCAGATCGGGGTCTTCGTTCTGGCTGGCCAGCGCCTTGGCCCAGTAAAGCGCAAAGTAATAATGGCTTGCGCGGTTGTCGGTCTGGCCGACCTTGGCTTCGGGCGATTTGTTGTGATCAAGCACGCCCTGCGTTGCCCGGTCAACGGCATGGCCCATGATCCGCGCCTTGTCGCTGTGCTTGGTTTCAGCCAGGAATTTCAGGCTTTCGCCCAGCGCGCAGAACTCGCCCAGACTGTCCCAGCGCAGATGGTTTTCCTGAACCAGTTGCTGCACATGCTTTGGGGCCGACCCGCCAGCGCCGGTTTCAAACATGCCGCCCCCGTTCATCAGTTTGACAATCGACAGCATCTTGGCCGAGGTTCCAAGCTCCAGAATGGGGAACAGGTCGGTCAGATAATCGCGCAGCACGTTGCCGGAAATCGCGATGGAGTCTTGCCCCTTGCGGATGGTTTCCAGCGACAGCCGGGTTGCCGCACGCGGGGTCAGGATCTGGAATTTCTGCGCAACACCCGCTTTGGCCAGAATCGGGCGAACGTATTTCAGCAGTTCCGCATCATGCGCGCGCGCCTCGTCCAGCCAGAAGATCGCCTGACAGCCCTCGGCCTTCTGCCGGCTGATCGCAAGTTGCACCCAGTCTTCGATCGGGGCCTGCTTGGTCGAGGCGGATCGCCAGATATCGCCCGCTTCAACCTCATGCTGATGCAGGATGTCGCCGTTTGCCAGCACAATGCGCGCGATGCCCGCATGGGGAATTTCGAATGTGGTGGGGTGCGATCCGTATTCTTCGGCCTTCTGCGCCATCAGGCCCACGTTCTGCACCGTGCCTGCGGTGCGCGGATCAAGCGCGCCGGTTTCCTTGAAATACAGCACGGATTCGTCATAAATCGGCGCATATGAACTGTCGGGGATGATGCAGTTGGTGTCGGCGGCTTTGCCATCGGGGCCCCAGCCCTTGCCACCCGCGCGCAGCAACGCCGGGATCGAGGCGTCGATGATCACGTCAGACGACACATGCAGGTTGGTGATCCCCTTGTCGGAATTCACCATGTAAAGCGGCGGGCGATCCGCCATCACCGCATCAATGGCGGCCAGAATTTCAGCACCCTCGGGCATCGCGCCGATCTGATCCAGCATCGTGCCCAGACCGGAATTCGAGTTCACCCCGGCTGCGGCAAGCTGGTCGCCATAGGTATCGAACACCGGCTGCAGGAACACCCGCACGGCATGGCCAAAGATGATCGGGTCCGACACCTTCATCATCGTGGCCTTGAGGTGGATCGAGAACAAGATCCCCGCCGCCTTGGTCGCCGCAATCTGGTCGGCCAGAAACGCATCCAGCGCGCGCGCCGACAGGAAGGTGGCGTCCACCACGGTGCCGGGCGTGTATTTCACACCGTCCTTCAGAACCGTAACGCTGCCATCCATGCCCACCAGTTCAATGCGCGCGGGCCCTGCCTGATCTGCCGTCAGGGTTGCGGATTTTTCATTTGAAAAGAAATCGTTGGCCGACATTGTCGAGACAATTGTTTTACTTGTCGGCTCCCATTTGCCCATCGAATGGGGGTTCGCCTTGGCATAGTTCTTGACCGCAATCGCGGCGCGACGGTCCGAGTTGCCTTCGCGCAGGATAGGGTTCACGGCCGACCCCTTGATCGCATCGAACCGGGCGCGCAGCGCGTGTTCGGCTTCGGTCGCAGGCACATCGGGATAGTCGGGGATGGCATAGCCCTTGGCCTGCAATTCCTTGACCGCCGCCACAAGCTGCGGAACCGAGGCCGAAATGTTTGGCAGCTTGATGATGTTGGCACCGGGCGCTTTCACCAGTTCGCCCAGTTCGGCCAGATCATCGGGCTGGCGCTGTGCTGCGGTCAGACCCTCGGGGAAGGCCGCGATGATGCGCCCCGCCAACGAAATGTCCTTGGTGCCGACAGTGATTCCGGCCGCCGCCGCGAAAGACTGAATGATCGGCAAAAGCGAGGCCGAGGCAAGCTGCGGCGCTTCATCAACCTTGGTGTAGATGATGTCGGGCGATGCGGAGTCGGTCATGGGTGCGGCCTGCCTTTTGGTTGAATCGGATCGGGTCTGGTTGCCGGTTGCCATGCCCTAGTCCGGCCAAAATTACAATGACGGGCTCCGTCAGAAGCCCGCCCTATTTTGAATCGCACGGTGGTTGGAGCGGTTTCCCGCACCCCGCCGGGGTCAGACTACCGTCACCGTCAGCGACCCAAGGCCGTCAATCGCAGCCTCCATCTTGTCGCCGCGCACCACCGCCCCCACGCCCGAAGGCGTGCCCGACATGATCACATCGCCCGCCTGCAGTTCAAAGTATTCCGACAGATAGGCAATCATTTCAGGCACTTTCCAGATCATCTGGTTCATATCGCCCTCTTGCCGAAGCGCGCCGTTGACCTTCAATTCGACACGCCCGGCTGACGGATGGCCAACCTCGGACACCGGCCGCAACGGACCCACCGGCCCCGAACGCTCAAACGCCTTGCCGGTTTCCCACGGACGCCCGGCCTTTTTCGCCTCTCCCTGCAGATCGCGCCGGGTCATGTCCAGCGAGACGGCATAGCCCCAGACATGATCCAGCGCCGTATCAACGCTGATGTTGGTGCCACCCGATTTCAGTGCCACCACCAGCTCAACCTCGTGATGCACGTCCGACGAATGGGGCGGATAGGGAAACTCGCCGGAAGGGTCCAGATTGTTGGGGTTTTTCTGAAAGAAGAACGGCGCTTCGCGATCCGGATCGCCCCCCATCTCGACGACATGGGCGGCATAGTTGCGGCCAATGCAATAGACCCGTCTCACCGGAAAAGCCCGGCCGTCACTGGTGGGAATGGTCACGGTTTTTGGCGCGGGAATCACGAGTTCGGTCATGGTCTACCTCTGTTTCGGGGCGTTGTTCAGGCAGTGTCGGGCCCAACCTTATGCCAGACATTCGTACAGATCAATCAAAACCAATGCAAAATTTTTTGTCTTATCTGGACCAATTCTGGATTGATCTGTAAAAATTTACGACTTAAGGTGTGAATCTCCTTAAATTGGTCAACCAATATGGAACGCGACATGTCCGGCCAAACCCTCACCGACCCCGTCGCCCGCCTGCGCAGCTATATCGTCGATGGCGGCTTTGGCCAGGGCGTCCGGTTGCCGCCCGAGCGGCACCTGACGGATGAGCTGGGCATGACCCGCAACACCCTGCGCAAGGCGCTGGATGTGCTGGAACGTGATGGCCTGATCTGGCGGCATGTCGGCAAGGGTACGTTTGTCGCCGATGACGGCCCGCGGCCATCCAATGATGCCAGCGTGCAGCTTGGCCGCCAACTGACGCCGTTCCGGATGATGCGCGCCCGTCTGGTGATCGAACCCGGCATTGCCCGCGAAGCCGCCGTCAATGCGACGGGCGACGCGTTGCTGCGGATGCGGCAGGTGCTGGACCGGTCCCGCGCGGCATCGACATGGGATACCTACGAGGCCGAGGATGACCTTTTTCACCGCACTTTGGCCGAAGCCAGTGACAACATGCTGCTGCTTTCCCTGTTTGACCAGCTGAACGAGGTGCGCCGCGCCGTCGCCTGGGGCAGCGTTGAGCGCAAGACCGGGCGGCCTTCGCCCGACCACCCCAGTTTTGATCAGCATGACGCCATCGCCGCCGCGGTCGAGCGGCGCGATCCGCATGCTGCCTACGAAGCGATGCGGACCCATCTGCGGTCCGTGTCGGCACGACTGTTCGGAGAGGTGTGAACGAGCCGGAAAACGAGCGGGCACACAAGCGCAAAGCACAGCCCGACGACCTGACACAGCAACAAGATTATTTGGGAGGAGAACCATGACCATGATGCTCAAGAAACTGGCCGGACTGGCCGTTGCCGTAACCCTGATGGCCTCGGCCGCTCAGGCTGAAAAGATCCGCATCGCGCTGGCAGAAACGCCGTCCGACGAGTTGGCCGCGTTCTTTGTTGCGCTGGACCGCGCCAAGGCGAACGGACTGGACTATGAATGGACGGCCTTTGCCGATGAAGAGCTTGCCATTCAGGCCGTTCTCAGCGGCCAGATGGATATCGGCTTTGGCACGCCCTATTCGGCGATGCAACGCTCCAAAGCGCCACTTCGGATCATCTTTCAGTTGTCCAAGCTGGTGTTCTTTCCGGTCACCACAATGGATTACAACGAGTTGAAAGATCTTGATGGGAAGCCGATCATGCTGCATTCGCGCGGCGGCGGCACCGATTCTATCGCCAACGTCATCGAAGATCGGGCCGGGATCAAGTTCAGTGAACGGTCTTATGTGCCGGGTTCGGCAAATCGGATCGTGGCCCTGATGGCCGGGCAAGCCGACGCAACGATTCTTGATCTTTCCAACAAGAACAAGATCGTGGCCGAAGCGGGCGACCGCTTCCACGCCCTGCCGATGTTTGAGGTAAAGGCCAGCGATGAGGCGTTGTTTGCCAACGTCGACTGGATCAAGGCGAACGAGGCCGACGTCGATATCTTCGTCAAGGCGCTGGCCAGTGTCTACAAGGACATGGCCGCCGACCCGACGATCATCCGGCGCGAGACAAACCCCGACGGCCCCATCGGCCAGCTTCCCGCCGAAATTCTGGCCGAGCTTGACGGGTTCTACACCGATGCCGTCGCAGGCGGGCTTTACGACCCCAACGGCGGCGGGCGCGAGGCGGCCAAGGCTGATCTGGAGTGGTACACCGCCGCTGGCCAGCTTGAAGGTGACCCGGCCACGCTGAACGCCGAAGACTTCTGGTACTTCGCACCGCTGGACGCAGTAGCGAAGTAATTCAACCCCGGCGCTGTCCGCCCCGTTGCGGGCAGCGCCACGATCCAACCCCGCATCTGTCTGGACCGGCCCAATGAAGAACCGCCCGCTTTTGTTGAAACTCCTGTCGGCCGCCATCGTGTTCGGCGCGTGGGAAATCGCGGGTCGCGTGCCGATCAGCTATGCTTTCCCTACATTTCTGGAATCAATGGCGGCACTTGCACGGATCGCCTTTGATGGCACGCTGCTCGTAGCCTACGCCGAAACCCTGAAACCCCTGATCCTGGGCGTCACCCTTTCGGCATTCTTTGGCATCGGCATCGGGCTTTTGATCGGGCTGAGTGCGCGGTTCGAATGGCTGTTCGGGCCGATTTTCATTGTCATGCAGACAGCACCCCTTGCCGCGCTGATCCCGATTCTGGTCATGGTTTACGGCATCGGGCTGACGTCGAAGGTGTTCGTCGTCTGCATCATGGCGATGCCCGTGATCGTGCTGAACACGGCAAGTGCGGTGCGCAACACCCCCGCCTCGATCAAGGATATGGCAAAGTCCTTCATGGCAAACGAGCGTGAGGTGCTGACCAAGATCATCATCCCCGCTGCGTCACCCATCATCTTTTCCGGGCTGCGGCTGGGCGTATCGGCCGGGTTCATTGGGGCCATTCTGGCCGAGTTGAAGATCACCCCGACAGGGGTTGGCGACATCATCTCGTACAGCCGGTCCATCGCCGATTACCCGACCATGTATGCGGCGATCTTTTCGATCATCCTGCTGGCTGTAATCTTTCTGAACCTGCTGGAAAAGCTGGAAAACTATATGTTCGAAGGGAACAATCGTGGCTATGTCTCAGATTAAATCCGCCGCCCGCGAAGGCGCGCAACCGGTTTTGGACAGTGCGGTTTCCGTTCGCAACGTGTCCAAGACTTACGGCGATGTTCAGGCGCTGAAAAACCTGTCGCTGGAATTTCCGCGTGGCGAGTTGACCTCGCTTCTGGGGCCGTCGGGCTGCGGCAAGACCACGCTTCTGAAGATCATCGCGGGGCTGTTGCCGCAAAACGAAGGCCAGATCGAGGTGGATGGCAAAACCGTCACCGGCCCCGGCCCAGACCGCGCCTTTGTGTTTCAGGATTTCGCTCTGCTGCCCTGGGCCAATGTGCTGCGCAACGTGGCCTTCGGGCTTGAATTGCGCGGCGTTGCAAAATCGGAACGAGAGGCGATTGCCGAGAAATACATCCGCGAGGTCGGACTTGCGGGATTCGAGAAAAAGTTCCCGCACCAGCTTTCGGGCGGCATGCGCCAGCGTGTGGGTCTGGCGCGCGCCCTGTCGGTGGATGCGCAGGTGCTGCTTCTGGACGAGCCGTTCTCGGCCGTTGACGAACAGACCCGCCGCAAGTTTCAGGAAGACCTGCTGTCACTGGTGGCCAATGAGAAAAAGACCTTCATCTTCGTGACCCATTCGATTGAAGAGGCGGTTTATGTATCGGACCAGATCGCCATCCTGCTGCCCCGCCCAAGCCGGGTGTCGGAAATCATCCGCCCCACCAGCTTTCGCGGCAAGGATGTCGGCAACATTCGCCGCGACCCGGAATACCTTGATATCGTGGATGAAATCTGGGCATCCCTGCGCAGCTATGTGGAGTAACATGGCATGATCCTGTTTGGCCGCAAACTGCCCGCAATGTCATCGCTGCTGATCTGGGCCGCCCTGTGGGAGGTCATCGGCCAGATGGACCTGACCTTTTTCGTACCCCCCTTTTCGCAGGTCATCATCACGCTGTTCAGCCTGATCCAGACCCCGGCCTTTCAGTCGGCACTGGCGACCACGGCCTATTCGTTTCTGATGGGCGTCGGCTTTGCGGTGCTGATCGGGGTGCCTGTGGGTATCCTGATGGGCAAGACGCGGGTGCTGGATGAATTGCTGCTGCCTTGGGTCAACATCTTCATCTCGGCCCCGCTGACGGCACTGGTTCCGGTTTTGATGGTGCTGTTCGGGTTCGGGGCAAAGACGATCATCATCACGACCTCGCTTTTCGCGATCTGGATCATCATTCTGAACGCGCGGGCGGGGGTCATGCAGATCAACCGGTCGATGGTGGAAATGGCGCGCAGCTTTGGCGCCACACCGCTGGATGCGTTCTTCAAGGTCTATCTCTGGGCCGCCCTGCCCGAGATCCTGGGCGGCATCCGCATCGGCGTGATCCGCGCGATCAAGGGTGTGATCATCGGGCAGCTTCTGGTGTCGATCGTGGGCTTTGGCGCGCTGTTCGAGCTTTACTCCAGCAACTTCCTGATGAAAGAATTTTGGGCGGTTCTGATCGTGCTTTTTGGTCTGGCCTTCGCGATTTCGGAGTTTCTGGGCTATCTGGAACGCAAGGTCGCGTTCTATGCCACGGCCCGCTGATCCGGGACACCCCTGACCGCCGCTTTGAAAAGGTGCGCAAAGATGACCACAATGACCGACCTTCTGGCCGACCATGCAGCTGACACCCCGGCCATCGGCGCGCCCGGTCGCGACTGGCTGAGCTATGGCGCGTTGCGCGCGCTTTCAACCGAGGTGGCGGCACAATTGCGCGGCTTTGGCATCGCCGCGCAGGACCGTGTGGCAATTGTGCTGCCCAACGGGCCCGATATGGCCACGGCCTTTGTAACCATCGCACAGGCCGCTGTGACCGCGCCCCTGAACCCGGCCTACCGGCAGGATGAATACGAATTCTATCTAGGTGATCTGAAGGCAAAGGCGATCGTCGTGGCGCAGGGCTATGACGGCCCTGCCCTTGCTGCCGCCCGTGCATGCGATGTGGCGGTGCTGCGTCTGGAAAGCCTGCCCGACGGCTATGCCGGGCAGTTCCGTCTTTCGGGTGATGCGCACGCAGTGGCCTCAGGTGGCATGCCGGGGGCCGGGGATACCGCACTTATCCTGCATACATCAGGCACCACGTCGCGGCCCAAGATCGTGCCGCTTTTACACTCCAACGTGGTGGCTTCGGCGCGGCATATCCGCGCCTCACTGGCGCTGACGCCTGCTGACCGCTGCCTGAATGTGATGCCGCTATTCCATATCCACGGGCTGATTGCAGCCGTTTCGGCGTCGCTTGCGGCCGGGGCGTCGATCTGGTGTGCGCCGGGGTTTGACGCGCTGAAATTCTTTGGCTGGATGCAGGACGCGCGGCCCAGCTGGTACACCGCCGTGCCCACGATGCATCAGGCTATTCTGACCCGCGCCGAACGTAACGCCGATACCATCGCCGCCGTGCCGCTGCGGTTCTTGCGATCATCCTCGGCATCGCTTCCGGCGCAGGTGATGCGTGCATTGGAGACGACCTTTGGTGCCCCCGTGATCGAGGCTTACGGCATGACCGAGGCCGCGCATCAGATGGCGTCGAACCCGTTGCCGCCGCGCGCGCAGAAGCCCGGATCGGTGGGCATTGCCGCCGGCCCCGAACTTCGCATCGCGCACGAGGTCGAGAACCACCTGATCGACGGCACCGGCGAAGTGGTGATTTGTGGCCCGAACGTGACGCCGGGATATGAGGGCAACCCGGACGCCAACGCCAAGAACTTTTTCACCGATGGCGGCAAGCGCTGGTTCCGCACCGGCGATCAGGGCGCGCTGGACGGCGAGGGGTATCTGTCGCTGACCGGGCGGCTCAAGGAAATCATCAACCGGGGCGGCGAAAAGATCAGCCCGCTTGAGGTGGACGGCGTCTTGATGGATCACCCCGCCGTGGCGCAGGTGGTCACCTTTGCGGTGCCGCATCCGAAACTGGGCGAAGATGTTGCCGCCGCCGTTGTCCTGCGCGACGGCCATGCCGCAACCGAGGCCGAAATCCGAGATTTCGTCGCATCCAAAGTGGCTGCGTTCAAGGTGCCACGCCGGGTGATCATTCTGGATGATATCCCCAAAGGAGCCACGGGCAAGCTCCAACGCATCGGGCTGGCCGAAAAGCTGGGCCTTGGGTCAGCCGGTTAAGCGCAGCGGGGCAAGCGAATGAAAGTCTGCATTTTCGGCGCCGGGGCGATTGGCGGTTATATGGGGGCCAAGCTTGCGCAAGCAGGGGCCGATGTCAGCCTTGTTGCGCGCGGCCCGCATCTGGCCGCGATGCAGGCCAAGGGCCTGACCTTGATCGAAGAGGGCACGGAGGCGGTGACCGTGCCGGTGCGCGCCAGTGCCGACCCCGCGGCACTTGGCCCTCAGGATTATGTGATTGTCACGCTGAAGGCACATTCGGTGCCGGGCGTTGTGGCGGCGATGCAGCCGTTGATCGGGGCGCAGACGACCATCGTCAGCGGCGTGAACGGGGTTCCGTGGTGGTATTTCCACAAGATCGGCGGCGCGCTTGAAGGCACGCGGCTGCAAACCGTTGATCCCGGCAATGTCCAATGGAACGGGTTCGGCCCTGACCGCGTGCTGGGATGCGTCGTTTATCCCGCAGCCGAGGTCAGCGAACCCGGCACCATCCGCCACATCGAAGGCAACCGCTTTTCGCTGGGCGAACCCGACGGGTCGAAATCCGACCGCGCCGTGGCGCTGTCGCAGACATTGCAGGCGGCCGGGCTGAAAGCGCCGGTGCGCCCGCGTCTTCGCGACGAGATCTGGGTCAAGCTGTGGGGAAACCTGTCGTTCAACCCGATTTCCGCCCTGACCCACGCCACCCTGGATGTCTTGTGCACCGACCCCGGCACCCGTGATGTGGCGCGCCGCATGATGGTTGAGGCGCAGGCGATTGCCGAGGCGCTGGGTGTCACCTTCCCGATCGACGTCGAACGCCGCATTGACGGAGGTGCTGCGGTGGGCGCGCATCGCACCTCGATGCTGCAAGACCTGTCGGCCGGTCGCCCGATGGAGATTGACGCGCTGATAGGTTCGGTTCAGGAACTGGGCCGGATCACCGGCCTGCCGACCCCCACCATCGACACGGTGCTGGCGCTGACAACCCTACGGGCACGGGTCGCCGGGCTTTACTGAAGGACCGTGCCAGCCAAAGCCGCGACTGTTCGGCGTCGGCGCACCGCATAGCGTGGAATAAAGACGGCCCAATTCAGCCCATAGCCGTGCCGTCCGGTGCTGGCGGAATAACCGCCGTCGCCTCGATCTCGACCTTGGCGCGGTCCTCGACCAGCGCCACCACCTGTACCAGCGCCATCGCCGGATAATGCGCGCCGATCACCGATCGGTAGACCCGCCCCAGATCCTTCAGGCTGGCAAGGTATTCGCGCTTGTCGGTCACATACCAGGTCAACCGCACCAGATGGTCGGGGCGCGCACCGGCACAGGCCAGCACCTCGACGATGGATCGCAGGGCCTGCTCTACCTGCCCGACAAAATCGTCGGTCTCAAATGTCTGATCGGCAGTCCAGCCGATGATTCCGCCAGTAAAGACCATGCGACCCGTCGCGGCGACACCGTTTGAATAGCCGATGGCGGGTTTCCAATGTGACGGGTGCAGGAACTGAACATCGGTGCCGGTCATGCAAGGATGCTCCGCGCGATGACCACGCGCTGCACGTCCGACGCACCCTCGTAAATGCGCAGCGCCCGGATGTCGCGGTAAAGACGCTCTACCACCGATCCGTGCCGCACCCCGTCGCCGCCGTGCAACTGCACCGCCATGTCGATCACCTCTTGTGCTGCCTCGGTCGCGTATAGCTTGGCCATCGCCGCCTCGCGCGTGACCCGTGCGGCTCCGCCATCCTTGGTCCATGCGGCGCGGTAAACCAGCAGCGCTGCCGCGTCGATCTTCAGCGCCATGTCGGCCAGATGGCCCTGCACCATCTGCAATTCGGCCAGCGGTTGCCCCTGAATGCGCCGCGCCTTCACCCGCGCCAGCGCCTCGTCCAGCGCGCGGCGCGCAAAGCCCAAAGCCGCCGCACCAACGGTCGCGCGAAAGACATCAAGCACCGACATTGCAATCTTGAACCCCTCGCCGGGCTGACCGATCAGGGCTGCGTCCGGCAGTACCGCCCCGTTCAGCCGAAGCCGTGCCAGGGGGTGCGGTGCGATCACCTGCAGCCGCTCGGCAATCTGCAGCCCTGCCACATCGGCGGGCATCAGAAACGCCGACAACCCCTTGGCCCCCGGTGCCTCGCCCGTGCGCGCGAACAGCACATAGACATCGGCGATCCCGCCGTTGGAAATCCAGGTCTTTTCACCGTCGATCCGCCAGCCTTCGGGCACCCGCACAGCCGTTGTCGCCGTCGCCGCCACGTCAGACCCCGAACCGGGTTCGGTCAGCGCAAAAGCCGAAATCGCGCTGCCCTCGCGCGTGCGGTTCAGCCAGTCGCGTTGCGCGGGCGTGCCGAACAGGCTGACCGCCCCCATCCCCAACCCCTGCATCGCAAAGGCAAAATCCACCAGCCCGTCATGGCGCGCCAGCGTCTCACGGATCAGACACAGGGTGCGCACGTCCAGCCGCTCGCCCTCGGCTGCCCCCGAATGGCGCAGCCAGCCACCCGCCCCAAGGCGCGCGACCAGATCACGGCAGGCGGCATCGACGTCTGTGTGATCGACCGGCAGATGGGCCGCGCACCAGCTTTCCAGTGCTGCGGCAAGCGCGCGGTGGCGCGGCTCAAAGAAAGGCCAATCCAGAAAGGTTTGATCGCTCATGCGTTTGCACGAGTTCTGAAATTCCGCATTCTACCCTCAATTCCCCTGAAAAACCGGTGTTTCCCTGGCCACAAAGGCCCGGTAGGCGCGTTCGAAATCAAGCGTTTTCATGCAGATCGCCTGCGCCTGCGCCTCGGCCTCGATCGCCTGTTCCAGCCCCATGTTCCATTCCTGATTGATCTGCGTCTTGGTGATGCCATGCGCGAATGTCGGTCCCGCCGCCAATTGCTGCGCCAGCGTCAGCGCGGCGGCGTCCAAAGCATCGGGCGCGTGCAGGCTGTTCCAGAACCCCCAACGCTCGCCCTCGTCCGCGCGCATCACGCGGCCGGTGTAAAGCAGTTCCGCCGCGCGGCCCTGCCCGATGATCCGGGGCAGCATCGCGCAAGCCCCCATATCACACCCCGCAAGGCCAACACGGGTGAACAGAAACGCGCATTTCGCACCCGGAGTTGCCAGCCGCAGGTCAGCGGCCATCGCCATGATCGCGCCTGCCCCCACGCAGATGCCATCCACCGCCGCGATGACGGGCTTGCCGCACCCAATCATCGCCTTGACCAGATCGCCGGTCATCCGGGTAAAGGCCAGCACGTCCTTCATAGACATGCCGACCAGAGGGCCGATGATATCATGGACATCGCCGCCCGAGCAGAAATTGCCGCCGTTCGACCCCAGGATCACCACATCCACATCCTCGGCATAAACCAGCGCGCGGAAGGTATCGCGGAGTTCGGCATAGCTTTCGAAGGTCAGCGGGTTCTTGCGTTCGGGCCGGTTCAGGCGGATCGTGGCGATGCGGTCCGTCACCTGCCAGCCGAAATGCACCGGGTTCAGCCCTGCAAGCGTGGTCATGTCGTGGCTCCCATCCGTTTCAGAATACCTGTCATGCTATCAAGTTCGGCCTCTGACAGATGCCCGAAAAGCTGCGACACCTCGGCCTCGTGCCCTGCCGCAAGTGCTTCGAAATCTGCCAGCCCCCGCGCTGTCAGCGCCACAAACACCGTGCGCCGATCCACGTCTGACGGCGTGCGGCGCACCAGCCCGCCCGTTTCCAGCCGGTCCACCACGGTGGTCGCATTGCCGTTCGACACCAGCAGCATCCGCGAAAGCTCGGTCATCGTCACCCCGTCGCGGCGGCGGTACAGGGCCGCCATCACATCGAAACGCGGCAGGGTGGTGTGGTGGCGCACGCGCAGCACCTCGCGCAGATGCCCCTCGGCCATGCGGGTTGCCCGCAACAAGCGTATCCACATCTTGAGGCGGCGCTTTGACAGGGGATCGGGCGGGTTCATGCGTCGCCGCCTGAAATGGTGATGCCCTGCCCGTTCACGCCTTCGGCCCCCGGCGAACAAAGCCACAGCGCTGCCGATGTCACCTCGTCCGGGCGGAAAAGCCGGTTCTGCGGGCTCATCGCTTCCAGTGCCGCGCGGGCCTCAGGGGGGGTGCGTCCGGTTTTTTCGGAAATCACGCGGATGGAATTTTCGGTCATCTCGGTGTCCAGAAACCCCGGACAGATGGCGTTGACCGTGATGCCGCCCCGCGCCACCTCCAGCGCCAGCGACCGCACGATGCCCATGACCCCGTGCTTGGCCGCCGCATAGGGCGCGATCTTGGCATAGCCCCGGTTCCCGGCGGTGGAGGAGATGGCGATCAGCCGCCCCCAGCCGTCAAACTGGCGCAGCCCTTCGCGGAACGTCAGAAATACTCCGGTCAGGTTCACCGCCAGCATCGCGTTCCACTGTGCAAGCGTGGTTTTGGAGAAGGGCGCGCTGTCGGCTTGCCCCGCGTTGGCGATGACGATATCGACACGGCCCGCCGCCGCAAACAGCGCCTGCACCGACGCCTCGTCCGTCACATCGCAGGGCAGCGCACGGATGGCCGGATGCCGTGCGGCCACCGCCGCCAGCGCATCCGCCCGTCGCCCGCAGATGATGACCTCGGCCGCACCGGCATTGGCAAAGCCCAGCGCCAGATCGGCCCCCGCGCCCGACCCGCCCCCCGTGACCAGAACCCTGCGCCCGGACAGTGTCATGCGCGCAACCCTTCGGCGGATTTTTCCTGCAAGCGCACCATCTGGTCACGCCCCGCATGGTAGGGCAGCGGCCACTCGGTCGCCGTATCGCCCATCGCGACCGCGGCGTGCAGGGTCCAGTACGGATCGGCCAGATGCGGACGGGCAAGGCAGACCAGATCGGCTCGCCCCGCAAGGATGATCGAATTGGCATGATCCGGTTCGGTGATGTTGCCCACCGCCATCGTCGCCAGACCCGCCTCGTTGCGGATGCGGTCACTGAACGGCGTCTGGAACATCCGGCCATAGACGGGGGCCGCGTCGGGCGAGGTTTGCCCCGCCGACACGTCGATGATATCGGCGCCAGCCTGCGCAAAAAGCCGCGCGACGATCACCGCATCATCCGGCGTTATGCCATCATCGCCGATCCAGTCCGTCGCACTGATGCGCACCGAGATCGGCTTGTCCTCGCCCCACGCGGCGCGCATCGCCGCCATCACCTCCAACGGCCAGCGCATCCGATTTTCAAGGCTGCCGCCATAGGCATCGGTGCGCTTGTTCGACACCGGGCTGATGAAGGACGACACCAGATAGCCGTGTGCCGCGTGCAACTCGATCATGTCAAAGCCCGCGTGCCGTGCCATCAGGGCGGCGGCTGCGAATTCCGCCGTCACCGCCTCCATATCCGCGCGCGTCATCTGGCGAGGGGTGGCGTTGCGGGGCGACCATGGCAGGGCTGACGGCGCAATGATATCCCAGTTGCCTGTCTTCAGCGGCGCGTCAATCGTCTGCCACCCGATCTGGGTACTGGCCTTGCGCCCGGCGTGGCCGATCTGACAGCAGATGCGCGCGTCAGTCTCGGAATGCACGAAATCAACGATCCGCCGCCATGCCGCCCCGTGCGCGGGCGCATAAAGGCCGGGACAACCCGGTGTGATACGCCCCTGCGCCGACGTGCAAGTCATTTCGGTGTAGACAAGCCCCGCCCCACCCTTTGCGCGTTCGCCGTAATGCACCAGATGCCAGTCGGTCGGGCAGCCGTCCACGGCCTTGTATTGCGCCATCGGCGACACCACGATCCGGTTCTTCAGGGCCATATCGCGCAGCCGGAACGGCGCGAACATCGGCTTGCGTCCCGGCTTGCCACCCGCCTGCCGCTGGAACCAGTCCTCGGTCCGCCCCAGCCAGTCCGGATCGCGCAGGCGCAGGTTTTCATGCCCGATCCGCTGGCTGCGCGTCAGCAGCGAATAGGCGAATTGTTCGGGCGGCAGGTGCAGGTAACGCTCCACCTCTTCGAACCATTCCAACGAGTTTCGCGCCGCCGATTGCAGCCGCAGGACCTCGACCCGGCGCTCGGCCTGATAGCGCGTGAAGGCGGCCTGCATGTCGGGTTCGCTGTGCAGATAGTCCGCAAGGGCGATGGCGCTGTCAAACGCCAACCGGGTGCCTGACCCGATCGAGAAATGCCCCGTGGCCGCAGCGTCGCCCATCAACACGACGTTTTCATGGTGCCACGTCCCGCAGACGACGCGTGGAAAGTTCATCCAGACGGCAGCCCCGCGCAGATGTGCGGCATTGGAGATAAGGGGGTGCCCGCCCAGATGCGCCGCGAATATCTTGCGGCACGCCTCGACCGTCTCATCCTTGGACATGTCGGCAAAGCCCAGGGCATCCCAGGTCTGTGGCGCGCATTCCACGATGAAAGTCGCGGTGTTTTCATCAAACTGATAGGCATGCGCCCAGATCCATCCATGCGCGGTCTGCTCGAAGATAAAGGTAAAGGCATCGTCGAATTTCTGATGCGTGCCCAGCCAGACGAACTTGCATAGGCGCATGTCGATATCGGGTTGAAACACCGTCTGGTATTCCGCGCGCACCGCCGAATTGATGCCATCGGATGCGACGACCAGATCATAGTCGCGACGGTAATCCTCGGCCCGGCCAAATTCCGTCTCGAACCGCAGATCGACCCCCAGTTCGCGGGCGCGGGCCTGCAGGATGATCAGCATCTGCTTGCGCCCGATGCCCGCAAAGCCGTGCCCACCCGACACGGTGCGCACGCCGCCCTGCACCACGGCAATATCGTCCCAATAGGCAAAATGATCTCGGATGGATTGCGTCGACACCGGATCGTTGCGCGCCATCCGGCCCAGCGCATCATCCGAAAGCACCACCCCCCAGCCAAAGGTATCATTGGCGCGGTTACGCTCCATCACCGTGATCTGATGCGCAGGGTCGCGCAGTTTCATCGAAATCGCGAAATAGAGACCCGCCGGACCGCCGCCAAGACAAAGTATCTTCAAGCCCGGTCCCCCGTCGCGCGGATTGCGCCTGCGGCAAGGCTGGCATCGGATCAGAACAATTTCAAGCTTGAAATTTTCACACTTGAAATTCTTGCCCGGCTCGTGAAGATCGGGCGGATGGACAGGCTGAAAGATCCCTCAGAATTACTGGTCCGCGCCGCCCTTTTCCGCGCCATCGCAAAGGGGTGCGACGCATGATGATCGGCGTTATCGGTCTGGGGGCCATGGGCCTTGGGATTGCGCAGGTCTATGCGCAGGCGGGTCTTGACGTGTGCGCCACAGATGCCAACCCCGACGCGCGTGCGACGGCCCGCGACCGTATCGCGACCTTTCTTGCGCCGCGCATCGCAAAGGGTGCGATGACGGCAGCGGACGCCAAGGCGCTGCTGGCGCGTCTGCACATTTGTGACCGTATCCAAGACCTTGGCCCCGCCGATCTGGTGATCGAGGCGGTGGTTGAACAACTGGCGGCCAAGCAGGCCGTCTTCCGGACACTGGAGCCGCATCTGCAACCGGACACCGTGCTGGCAACCAATACCTCGTCCCTGTCCATCACCGCGATTGCAGAGAGGCTGGTGCGGCCCGACCGGGTTCTGGGGCTGCATTTCTTCAACCCGGCCCCGGCGATGAAACTGGTCGAACTTATCCCGCATGCGACAACCACGGCGGCGGCACTGTCGATGGCCCGCAGCCTGACCGAGGCGGCGGGCAAAACCGTGATCCAATGCGCCGACCGTCCGGGATTTATCGTCAACCGCTGTGCCCGGCCCTTTTACGGCGAGGCGCTTGCCCTTCTGGAAGAAGGCCGCAGCCCGGCCGACATTGATGCCGCCGTAACGGGCGCGGGATACCGGATCGGTCCTTTTGCGCTGATGGATCTGATCGGTGCCGACATCAACCTTGCCGCCACCCAAGGCTTGCACGCCGCACTGGGCAACCACCCGCGCTATCATGTCTTTGACGCGCTTAAAGCACAGGTTGCCAGGGGCAATCTTGGCCGCAAGTCGGGACGGGGCTTTGTCTTTCCCGACGAGCCCGTGCCCCCGCCCGCCGATGCAGCCCGCATCGTCGCGCGGATCGAGGCCACACTGGTGAACGAGGCGGCGTGGCTTTTGGCCGAAGGCGGATGCACGGCGCAAAGCATTGACACAGCACTGCGCCTTGGCCTCAACTTTCCGCGCGGGCCGTCCGAGATGCTTGCCCGATACGGGCGCAATCAGGTTTGCGCAGTGTTGGCAGCGCTTGAAACCGCAGCCCCGCCGCATCTGAAAGGGCGCTACCTGTCTGCACCCGGCCTGATCTGACCCTTCCGCCCACCCGGTCAGGAAAAGCTGCGGATTGTCTGGATTGCGCCGTCCAGCGCCTTGCCGTCTTCGTCCTTCAAGGCCGCCTCCCGCAAGCGGCGGCACCAGTCGGCAGCATCGGCGCGCGTGGCAATCTGGTCGGTGGCGGCAACCACCCGGTCAAACTTGGATTGCCCGCGGGCGTGGGTGTCGGAATAGCCCTTGATCAGGCGGCGGCAGCGGATCAGTTCGACCGCCAGATCATAATTCGCATGCGCCTGCGCCAGTGCGTGATCCAGCCAGCGGTGCAGATGCGCCTGCTCTTGCGCGTGGCGCAGCGTGCGCAACCGCCAGCCTCGCAGACCACCGATCAGATGCAGCGTCAGATAGGCGCGCAGGCTGTCGGTGCGCAGGCGGCGACCCTTGTTGAACCAACGGTCCAGCCGCGCCATCCATGCAGGGTCTGCCGCGATGCGACCGCCAAGTTTCGCGGGAAGCAAGCCTGCGATTTCTTCGGCACGGGGGTGGAAAAACTCGGTCAGGTGCAGGACGTTGGTCTCGCCAAGGCGCATCTCTTTGGCGATGCGGTCAAATCTGGGGCGTCGGGTCTTCAGATCGGCCACCCGGATGATATCGTCATACGACATTGCATTGGCGATGTATTTCGCAGCCTCGCGCGAAAGCACCCAGCCCTTTGCCGCGTCATCGCGCAGCATCACCCGCGCCAGATGGTCCAGATAGTCCGCGCCGTAGCGCAGATTCTGAAAGTCCACGACCTTTTGCAGACCGGGCAGCGCAAGCTCTGCCACCGGTGCGGGAAGCGATGCGGCGCGGGCGGCAAGCCGGTCCCATTCGGCGACAAGGCCCACCGGACCGGATGCCCTTTTCGCCGCGCGCGGCAGGCGAACAGCCTCAAGCTGGCCCACGGTTTGCCCTGCGGTATCACACGCCGCGCCGAAGGCCCGCAGCGACCCTTCAACCCCTTTGCCGCCGGCGCGGATTGCCGCCTCGAACGCGGCGCGCGTGAAGGGCAATACGCCCGAACCCGCCAACGCCCCGAACAGCGACGCGGAAATCACCGATCCGTTCGCAATTGCCAACGCATCAAAGTCGGCCGCTATAAACCGCCGCGCCGCGATCTCCGCCGCCGCCATAACCTCGGCGCTGGACGCGATGCCGTCACCGGGTGCGGTCTTTTCCGACACCGCCAGCGCGCGGTGGGTGGATGCAATGAGGGTCGTGCGATCGGGCGTCACAAAACCCCGGATGATCGCGCGCCCGGCCTCCATCATCTCGGCGGCGACCATGATGTCGACGTCGCCCGCCGCTGGCATCAGTGAGAATACCGGCATCGGATCACCGCGCTTGTGCGGCGCCATTTCAATGTAATAGACCGTGGCCCCGGTGCGCTGTGCCACCCCCGCAACGGACGTCGCCTGTGCGGCATAGCCGTTTGCGCGGGCAAGATCCTCGATCCAGCCGGTCAGCACGCCGCCGCCCTGCCCGCCCACGGCCAGCACCGCCAGTTTGATGATGCCCGTCAAAGCGGGATCGGCGGGGTTCGCGGCAAGGGGGTCGTGCAGCGTCATTCCGGCACCTGAAACGTCAGCCGCCGTGCGGCCCGGCGCGATTGCAGCCAGCCGATCATCCGGCCCCTGATCCTTGCCAGCCGGACCTCCCACGCAGACGGGTTATGCACCACATCGGCGCGGTAGAACGACGGGCACAGAACGGCGGCATCCGCCACCTCGCCGCAATTGCCGCAACCCACACAGCTTTGGTCAATGCTGGCAACCGGATCATCGCGCAAGGGATCGTCCAGCTTTTTGACCGAAAGCGACGGGCAGCCTGACAGACGGATGCAGGCGTGATCGCCGGTGCAGATGTCTTCGTCGACGCCGAACCGGGGGGCAGCCACCCGCCGCCCTTCGCGGATTGCCGCCTGCGCCAGCGGCTTTTCGCGCCGCTGTTTGTTGAGCATACATTCCGACGAGGCGACGATGACCTTTGGCCCCGGCGCATCGGTGGTCAGCGCCTCGCGCAGAACGTCGCGCATCCGGGTCACATCATAGGTGTTGTCGATCTGGCGCACCCAATCAATCCCGATGCCGCGCAGGGCCTTGGTGATCGGGTGTTTCGTGGCCTTGGTCGCATTGTCGGCGCGGCTTGACATGATGTCTTGCCCACCCGTCGCTGCCGAATAGTAATTGTCCACGATCACCGCCACACCGTCCGATTTGTTGAACGCCATGTTGGTGAAGCTGGACGACAGACCGTTGTGCCAGAACCCGCCATCCCCGATGATCGACACTGGCCTGCGCGCGCCACCGCCATCGAACGCGGCATTGGCGGCGGGGCCAAGGCCGTAGCCCATGGTCGCGCCGCCTATTTCGAACGGCGGCAGCGACGCGAACAGATGACAACCGATATCGGCGCTGATCTGCAGCTTGCCGGTTTCCTCTTGCACCAGTTTCATCGCGGCAAAGATGGGACGTTCCGGGCAGCCGGTGCAGAACCCCGGCGGACGGATCGGCACGGTTTTCGTGAGGTCCGGTATCGCCGGGCGGTCCTGGTTCGGCGCGCGCACCAAGGCGGGCAACATATCCGGTGCGGCTTGCCGGAAAAACGCGGTCAGCCCGTCAAGCATCACCTGCCCGGTGTATTCACCCGCCATCGGCAGGATGCCTTTGCCGTGCAGTTTCACCGACGAACCGGCGCGATAAAGGAAGGTCGATAGCTGCTGTTCGATGAATTCGGGCTGGCCTTCCTCGATCACAAGGATCTGCTCTTTACCCTCGCAGAACTCCAGAAACTGTGATGAAATCAACGGGTAGGTGACGTTGAGCACATAAAGCGGCACCTCCGTCGCCCCGTAAAGATCAGCCAGCCCCAGCCGCTGCAAGGCGCGGATCACGCCGTTGTACATGCCACCCTGCAGAACCAGCCCGACCGGCGCGGAATTTGGCCCGAACACCTCGTTCAGGCCGCGCTCGACGATGAAGCGTTCGGCGGCGGGCCAGCGGTTTTTCACCTTGTCCTGTTCATGCGCGAACGACATCGGCGGCAGCACGACGCGGGCGAAATCGGATTGCGGGTTTGACAGCGCATCACGCACCGACAGCGTCGGGCGCTGGTTGTCGCGGGTCGGGAATGATCCGGTCACATGGCACGACCTGATCCGCACCATCAGCATGACGGGGGTGTTTGACGCCTCGGAAAGTTCGAACCCGTCTTTCACGGCCTTGGTGATGCAGGGCAGGTTCGGGCGCGGGTCCAGCAGCCAGAACTGCGATTTCATCGCGAACGCATGGCTGCGTTCCTGCATGATGCTGGAGCCTTCGCCGTAATCCTCGCCCACAATCACCAGCGCGCCGCCCGTCACTCCCGATGACGCAAGGTTCGCCAGCGCGTCCGATGCCACATTCACGCCGACCGATCCCTTGAACGTGACTGCCCCCCGGATCGGATAATGGACCGACGCCGCCAGCATTGCCGCCGCCGCCGCTTCGTTCGCATTGGCCTCGAACCTTATGCCAAGCTCTGATAGCAGGTCTTCGGCATCGGCCAGAACGTCCATCAGGTGGCTGATCGGCGCGCCCTGATAGCCGCCGACATAGCCCACACCGTTTTCCAAAAGCGCCTTGGTGATCGCAAGGATGCCTTCGCCGGTAAAGGTTTCACCCGCGCCAAGGCGCAGGTGTTCGACTTCCGCCTTGAAGGACCGTTCTGCCATCTGCCCTGCCCCCGTTACTTCGCCGGATCGGTGTTCGACCACAGCACGGGGCCGCCGCTCGCCTCATACGCCATGCCCTTGGGGAACGAGATCGCCTCAAGCTGAAGCCCCCAGGGTGCAAAGAAGTAGAGGATGCTTTGCCCTGCCGCTGGCCCGTCACTGACCGGCAAAGGGCCCATAAGCGTGCGGATGCCAGCCGCCTTAAGATAGCTCGCCGCCGCATCAATATCGTCGACGTAAATCGCGATATGGTGGCCGCCGATGTCGCTGTTGCGGGCGGTCACGGTTTTCTGGTCTGGCGCTGTGTATTTGAACAGTTCGATATTGGAGCCGAAACCGCAGCGCACCATGCTGATCTGCTCGACCACCGCGCGCGGATCGACATCCAGAAGATCGGCCATAAAGGTGCCGGTATCATCGCGGAACGGGCCAAAGGAAAGGGCCTTCTGGCACCCCAGCACATCGACGAAAAAGCCTTCGGCCTGCGCAAGGTCGGGCACAGTAAGCCCGATGTGGTTCACCCCGCGCATGCCCGGCAGGCTATCGGCATCGGCAAATGTCGGCAGGCAGGTCAGCGTCAGTGCGGCAATGAGTGGCAGTTTCATCGTTTCCTCCTCTTAGGGTTCGGTTGGCTTGGCGGCGGGTCGGCGCCTGCCTCAGATCTCGTGTTTGCGGATGTTGGTCAGCATCTTTTGCAGCGTGCCGACAAAGGCGCTGCGTTCCGCGTCGGGGATGCCGCGAAACATCCTTGCCTGCGCATCGGCCATGCAGGGCCACAGCGTCGCAAAGGCGGCGCGGCCTGCGTCGGTGATGAACACCCGTGTGGCGCGGTTGTCGGCGGCGTCGGTTTCGCGGCGGATCAGACCATCGGCGGCCAACTGGTCCAGCGCGCGCGACAGGGTGGATTGTTCGACCACCGAAAACACCGCCAACTCGCGGATCAGCGGGCCGTCATTGACCGACAGCACCGCCAGCGCGCGCATCTTGGGCGTCGTCAGGCCCAGCATTGCCATCTCGTCGCGCAGACTGGCGTTATAGCGCCCCATGATGCGGTTCATCAGGTAAGGCGCGTAATTCGTCAGCCCGATGTCGGACAGCGCGCGGGGCAAGCCTTGCCCTTCGGAGGGTTGATCCTTCATGCGCCCAGCCTTTTCGCGGCCAGATACCCCGAGCCGCCGCCAAGGCCGGGGCCGGGATGGGTCGAGGCACCAATATGGATCAACCCGCGCACCGCACCGGTGCCGTTGGTGGAATGAGGATAGGGGCGGAAGATGAAGAACTGATCCAGACTGCACAGCCCGCCATAAGGATCGCCGCCGACAAGATTGATGTTCATCGCCTCCAGATCGGCGGGGGAATAGGCGCGCCGGGCCAGTTTGATCGCATCGAAGTTGCGGATGTGGCGCGCGAGGATGGCCTCAACGCGGTCGGCGAACGCCTCGCGGGTGGCGTCCGACCATGTGCCACCGGTCGCAATCGTTCCCGCCGCATCGCCCTTGACCACCCTAGGCGCGTCGGGGATCTGCAGCCACAAGATTGCCTTGCCCTCGGGGCAGCGCGAGGGGTCCAACCGGTGCGGTTGGCCCACGCAGATGGTGGGTAAGGCGGGCAACATGCCCCGTTCAGCCTCATTCGCGGATCTGGAGACGGAGTCGATGCCATCGGCCAGATGGATCAGCGCCACATCCTCCAACCCCGGCGAAAGCCATTCGGGCACCCGGTCCAGCGCGTAATGCAGCTGGAAATTCCCGCGCCCATGGCGGAAGGCTTTCGCCGCTGCCTGATCTTGCGGCAGGGCGACATCACGCAAGAGCCGCCCCTGCAACTGTCCCGGTGCGACCGAGGCCATGACCGACACGCAGGCAATATCCTCGCCCCCCGCCAGCGCCACGCCCGTAACCCGGCCATTGGTCACCAGAATACGGTCAACATCCGCGCCGCAGCGAACCTCGCCGCCCTTTTCCTCGATCAGCGCGCGAAAGGCCTGCACCGCGCGCCCTGATCCACCCTTGACGACCGGCGCGCCTGCCGCCTCCAAAGCAAAGGCCACGACCTTGCCCATCTGACCGGAATAAGTGCTTTCCGGCGTCAGCCCGCAATGCAGCACCCAAGGCGCAAACAGCGCCTGCACCAGCGGGCTTTGATAACCCGTCTCCAACCAGCCCCGCGCCGGCACCAGCGCCGCACCAAACCACGCGGCCAACCCCCGCAACCCGCGTTTGCGCGCCTGCGTGAACAATAATTTAGCCGTCGCCCAAGACCAGAGCGACCCGCCCAGCAAAGCGAACAGAAACGGCGCGTCGCCCTCAACCCCCCCCGCATCGCGTGCGTGGGCATCGCCGTCGCCCGCCGCCAGCGCGTTGAAGGCGGCAATGTTCTGCGCCCGGTCCGTGGTCAGAACCAGCGCCGACCCGTCGGGGCGGATCACGGCGGTCGGGTGCGGCGTGTGGCCATACTCGAACCCGTGCCGCGCAAGGTCCGCGCCCAGCGCCGCCCCGGCGGGCGACGTCATGAACAAGACCCATGTCGCCGCCATCACGTCATGCTGAAACCCCGGCAGCGTGATCTCAGCCGTGCGCAGGCAACCGCCGGGCACGCCCTCACGCTCCAGCAGCAGCACGCGCCGACCCTTGAGCGCCAGCAGCGCCCCCGCGACCAGCGCGTTGATGCCACTGCCGATGATCACATGATCGGGCCGCATCGCCCCTTAGCCTTTGGGCACCAGTGCCAGCGCGCGGATCGGCGAGCCGGTGCCCTGCTTGATCTTCAGCGGGGCCGCAATCAGGATCGCGCCCTTTGCCGGCAGCTTGCTTAGGTTCGCAAGCGAGGCCAAGCCGAAACAATTGTTCTTGTGCAACAGGTTATGCGCCGGAAAGGGCGGGTTCATGCCACCCGCCTGCCCCGCATCGGTGCCGATGCACTGGCTGCCCCAGCCGACGATGCCCTTGTCCAGCAGGTGCTGGATCACCTCGGCCGTCGGCCCCGGGGTGTGCGGTCCGGTGTCATCGGCGTTCAGAAACAGCGCCTCGTCATGGGCGCGGCTGTCCCAGTCAGACCGCAGCACGACCCATTCGCCTGCGTTGATCGTGCCGTGTTTGGCCTCCCACGCGGTGACATGGTCGATGGTCAGCAGGAAATCGGGGTTGGCCGCACATTCCGCGCTGAAATCCAGCACGTTGACGGGTGCCACAAGGCGCTGCACGTCCAGCGTATCGGTATAGCCATCGGCATAGTCCTTGCCGGTGATCCAGTGGTGTGGCGCATCGAAATGCGTGCCGGAATGTTCGCCCAGCTCCAACCAGTTCCACGCCCAGAACGGGCCATTCTGGTCATACTCGCTGATCCGGTGGATCTTGATGGGCGGCGTGTCCTTGGCGAAATCCGGCGGCAGTTTCAAAAGCGGCGTTTCTGGCCCCAGCACACCTGTGCAATCGACCACTTCGATCCCGCCCGAGGCAAGCATCCCCGCAAGCGAGCCCAGAACATTAGCAGAGGTCATCGTCGTCTCCCCGATGTGGCCACGGTTTTCGGGCCTGCCCACAGGCCGCACGCGCTGGCGATTATGGAATCACGCTAGACAGATTTAGATGCATTTGCAAATATCCATGCGACGTAATGTCGGGGTACAGATGGCCGGGGAATTCGACGCCGTTCTGATCGGGGCGGGCCACAATACGCTGGCCGCCGCACTGCACCTTGCCGTCAAGGGGTGGCGGGTGGGCGTCTTTGAACAGGCCCCTGTTGCGGGAGGGGCTGTCAAATCCGGTGACTACACCCTGCCCGGTTTCCGGCATGACTGGGCGGCAATGAACCTGTCACTCTTTGCGGGCAGCGCGTTCTTCAAGGCGCACGGCGAGGAACTGGCCCGCCACGGCTGCGCCTTCGTGCCGGTGAACCGACCCTTTGCATCATCCTTTCCCGATGGCACATGGGCGGGGGTGTCAACCGACATGGCCGAGACGCTGGCGACCATCGGCGCACATTCGGCCAAGGATGCGGCAACGTGGGAAACGCTGTGCAAAGGCTTTGGGGCCGAGGCGCCGCATCTTTTCGGGCTGCTTGGTTCGCGGATGAAGATGAAGGCACTGGCGGGCTTTGCTTTCAGAACATGGCGCGCCAAGGGCATTTCCGGCACACAGGATTTCACGCGCTTTCTGCTGTCCTCCCCCCGCGACTGGCTGGACCAGACGTTTGAACATCCGCACATCCGCGCGATGCTGGGGGCCTGGGGAATGCATCTGGATTTCGCGCCCGATGTGGCCGGGGGTGCGATGTTTCCCTATCTGGAGGGGATGGCGGGGCAGGCCTTTGGAATGGTGATCGGTCAGGGTGGCGCAGATACCGTGACCCGCGCGTTGGTGGCGGCGATTACGGCGGGCGGGGGCAGCGTGGAAACCGGCGCGCCGGTCGCGCGCATCCTGCACGATGGCCGCAGCGCCAACGGGGTCGAGCTTGCCGATGGCCGCCAGATCACCGCGCGGCGCGCAGTGATTGCTGGCGTGGCCCCGCGTGCCCTGCCCCGGCTGACAGGGGGCACGGCGACTGCGTTTGACAGCGCGATGGCCGGGTTCCGTCATGCGCCCGGAACGATGATGATCCACCTTGCACTGGACGGCCTGCCCGACTGGCGCGCGGGGGTGGCGTTGCAGAAGCATGCTTACGTCCATATCGCCCCCAGCCTTGATCAGATGGCGCGCACCTATCAGCATGCGCAGGCCGGGCTTTTGCCCGACGAGCCGATTCTGGTTGTGGGCCAGCCAACGGTCTTTGACCCCTCACGCGCGCCGGGTGGCAAGCATGTGCTGTGGGTGCAGGTCCGCATGGCCCCCGGCACAATCGCAGGCGATGCCAAGGGCGATATTGCGGCAACCGACTGGACACAGGCCGCGGCCCCCTTTGCCGACCGCGCGCTGGCGATACTGGAATCGCACGCGCCGGGCACCCGCGCAAAAATCCTGGGCCAACGCATTGTGACCCCGGTGGAGCTTGAGGCCGACAACCCCAACCTTGTCGGCGGCGATCAGGTCTGCGGCAGTCATCATCTGTCGCAGAATTTCCTGTTTCGCCCGGCGCGGGGTTATGCTGACGGTGCGACCTCACTTGCCAACCTGCATCTGACGGGCGCTGCGGTCTGGCCGGGGGCTGGCACAGGGGCGGGGCCGGGATTTCTTTTGGGCCAGAAACTTGCCGGACGCTGAACCAAACAAAAATGAAACCAACAGGGAAAACGACCATGAACCTTAACCGCCGAAGCCTTCTGAAGCTGTCTGCCGCCACGATCACTGCCAGCACCTTTGCCCTGCCCGCCTTTGCGCAGGCGATTGACGAACTGGTGATCGCCTACAACGTCACCCTTCCGTCATGGGACCCGACCGTAGGCCCCAGTGCGGTGAACCCCACGATTCAGGGCCTCTATCAATCGGTCTTTGACCAGTACATCCTGCAACAGCCCGACCTGACCCCCGCCCCCGGCCTGCTGACCGAATGGGGCTGGAACGATGACAAGACCAAAGTGTCGATGACCGTGCGCGAGGGGGTGACCTGGCACGACGGCAGCCCCTTCACCGCCGAGGATGTGGCGTGGAGCCTGACCCGCGCCGCGGATGAGAAAACCGGCAACCCGATTCAATTCATCTGGTCGACCCTTGCCAACATCAAGGCTGATGGCAACACGGTGACCGCCGATGTGGCGCGGTTCGAGCCTACGATCTTCAAATGGATGTATTTCCTGACCGGCTATGTGTTGCCCAAAGCCTATTACGAAAAGGTCGGTGCAGAAGGGTTCGAGGCGGCCCCGATCGGGACCGGCCCCTACATGGTCGACAAATTCGAACGCAACGCCTTTGTGCGGTTGAAAGCGAACGCCAATTACTGGGGTGGTGCGCCCGATTTCGATACCGTGACGATCAAGTTCGTGCCCGACGCGGCGGCGCGTGTGGCCGAGGTGGAATCCGGCAACTCCCACGTCACGCTTGAGATGCCGTATGAGGAATACGACCGTCTGAAAAGCGGGCCGCTGGCGGGCATCGCCGCGCCGATCTCGGATATCGGGATGATTTTCCTGAATGATATCGAAGTGATGACCGACCCCAACGTGCGCAAGGCCGCCGCCCACGCGATCGACAAGCAGGCGATCATCGACCGGCTGCTGTCGGGCTACGGGGTCAAGATCGACACGTTGGAGACGCCGGAATATTCGGCCTTTGATGCGTCAATTTCCGTGGCTTATGACCCCGCAATGGCGACCGAGCTTTTGGCGGCCAGTGGCTACAGCCCGGAAAACCCGGTGAAGTTCAAGATCCAGACCACCAAAGGTTTCAAGCCCAAGGATTACGAGATGATTCAGGCCATTGTCGGCCTGTGGCGCAAGGTGGGCATCGAGGCGGAAATCGAGGTTTACGAGATCGCCAAGCACTATGAGTTGCGCGCCGCCGATCAGCTTGCGCCTGCCGCGTTCTACAACTGGGGCAACTCGGTGGGTGATCCCACCACGTCAACCGGCTTTGCGATGTTCGGCCCCTCGCCCCATTCGGTTTGGGACGGGCAGGATCTGATCGACATGATCGGGCCGCTTTGGGGCGAGGCGAATGAGGACAAGCGCATTGCGGGCTGGAAGGCGGTTGACAAATACATCGCCGAAAACGCGCTGGTGATCCCGCTGTTGCAATATGTGCAACCGATCCTGCATGCGCCGGGTGTGGTTGTGACACCGCATGCGTCGGGCGCGCTTTTGCCGCATCTGATGAAGCGGGCCTGAGCCGCCCTTTTCCCGGCCGGACAGCACCGTCCGGCCGGGGTCAATACCAACGGGCGCGCCGTGCAGGGGGCGCCGCAGGAAGAATATGGCGCTGCTTCGGCTTATCGCGATCCGGCTTCTGACGACCGCCATCACGCTGGCGGGCGTGGCGGTGATCGTGTTTTTCGTCATTCGCGTGGTGCCCGGAAACCCGATTGCGATGATGCTGCCGCCCGGTGCCACCGAGGCGGATATCGCCCGGCTTTCGGCGCTTTACGGGCTGGACAAACCCATTGTCACGCAATTCGGCATCTGGCTGGCGGGGGTTTTGCAGGGCGATTTCGGCACCTCGATCACCACGCGCCAGCCGGTGCTGGGGCTGGTGCTGGGGCGGCTGCCTGCGACGTTGGAATTGTCGGTGATGGCGCTGATGATGGCCGTTCTGCTGGGCGGTGCGGCGGCACTGACCGGCACGCGCGGGCGCGGCGGGCGCACCGAGGGCGCGATAGACGTGGCCAACGGCGTGGCACTTTCGGTGCCCGATTTCCTGTGGGGGCTGGTGTTGATGCTGGTCTTTGGCGTGCTGATGCCGGTGTTTCACATCTCGGGCCGGGTCACGCCGTCGCTGGACCTGCCGTTCACCACCAATTTCTATCTGCTGGAAAGCGTGCTGCGGCTGCGGCTTGATCTGACGGGCGATCTTCTGGCGCATATGTTCATGCCGGCCCTTGCGTTGGCCATTCCGCTGGCGGCGATCATCGGGCAGCTTCTGAAGCAAAGCCTGAAGGAAACGATGAACCTTGATTATGTCACCCTTGCGCGCACCAAGGGCTATAGCGAAACGCAGGTGATCCTGCGTGAGGCGTTGCGCAATGCGGTTCTGCCGACGCTGACGCTGGTCGGTGTGCAGTTCACGTTTCTGATTGGCGGCACGGTGATCATCGAACGGCTCTTTTCTTATGAGGGGCTGGGGAACATGGCGATTGATGCGGTGATCAACCGCGACTTGCCGTTGATTCAAGGCATCGTGATCCTGTTTGCGGTGCTTTTCACGGGTGTGAACCTGATCGTCGATCTGCTGTATGCAGCCCTGAACCCCAAGCTGCGGCATGCTTGACGGACGGTCCCTGATCCGCCGCCGTGCCGGGTTGCGGCTGTGGCTTTCGATGGCCTGGCTTTCAGCGCTGGTGCTGGCAGCGGTGTTCGCCCCCCTGATTGCGCCGCATGACCCGTTGGCGCAGGACCTGTTTCTGGGGCGTCTGCCACCCTTTTGGGTGCAGGGAGCCGAGCCCGGCTATTGGCTTGGCACCGATAGTCTGGGCCGCGATGTACTGTCGCGCATCCTCTTTGGCGCGCGGGTGGCACTAGTGGTGGCGATTGCGGCGGGCAGCATTTCCTGCCTTCTGGGGGCGACGCTGGGGCTGCTTGCGGGGTTTCTGCGCGGCTGGGTCGATATGGTCATCTCACGCCTGATCGACATCTGGATGGCGTTTCCGCCGGTGCTTTTTTCGATCCTGCTGATCGCGGTGCTTGGGCCCGGCCTTGTGTCGATCATCATCGCGGTTGTGGTCATTGACTGGACCCGCTTTGCCCGCGTCATCCGGGCCGAGGCGATGACGCAGGGCGCGATGGATTACGTCGCCTCGGCCCGCGTTGCGGGGCGCGGGCACGGCGGCGTGATGCTGCGCGAGATTCTACCCAATGTGCTGCCCACCATCGTCGTGCTGCTGACGCTGGAGATGGGCATCGCGGTGATTGTTGAGGCGATCTTAAGCTTTGTGAACCTTTCCATCTCGACCGACGATCCGACATGGGGCGGCATGATTGCCGAGGGGCGCAGCGCAATTCATCAATCGTGGTGGGTGCTGGTGTTTCCGCTGATCACCCTGTTTCTGACGGTGCTGGCGTTTTCGCAACTGGGCGAAGGGTTGAAAGACCGCTTTGATCCGGTGCTGCGATGAGCTTTCTTTCGGTGCGAAACCTGTCGGTCCGCCTGAAGAACGGCCCGCCCCTGCTGCGCCGCGTGTCGTTGGATGTGGCGGCGGGCGAGGTGCGCGGACTGGTTGGCGAAAGCGGGGCCGGAAAGTCGATGATCGGCCGCGCGGTGCTGGGTATTCTGCCGCCGTCCGTGCAGATCACCGAAGGCGAAATTCTGCTGGATGGCACCGATCTTTTGCAACTGCCGCCCAAGGAAAGCCGCCGCCGCATTGGGGCCACATGCGCGCTGATCCCGCAAGACCCGCTGACCGCGTTGAACCCCAGCCACCGGATCGGGCCGCAGATCACCGACCGGCTGGTTGATATTCTGGGGTGGAGCCGCACGGACGCCATTGCCCGCGCCCGCGCGCTGCTGGACGAGGTTCAGATCACAGATGCCGACCGCGTGCTGCGGTCTTATCCGCATGAATTGTCGGGGGCATGCGCCAGCGCATCCTGATCGCGTCGGCCTTTGCCGCCGAGCCGAAACTGATCGTCGCGGACGAGCCTACGACCGCGCTGGATGTGACGGTGCAAAAGCAGATCCTGAAGCTGATTGCGGGATTGCAGGCCCGCCATGGCACGGCGCTTTTGTTCGTCACGCATGATCTGGGCGTCGTGTCCAAGGTCTGCCAGAACCTGTCGGTCCTCTATTCCGGGATGGTTGTCGAGGACAGCGCGGTTGGCGACTTTTTCACCGCTCCGCGCCATCCCTATTCTGCAGCATTGCTGGCCGCGACGCCGAAATACACCGACCCCAGCGCAGGTTTGCAACCCGTGCCGGATGCCGTGATCGCGGCGGTGCGTGCCGAAGTCGCGGCTTTTGACCGGAGGCCTGCGCGTGGCTGATCTTTACACCGTCACCGACCTGCGCCTTTCGCTGGCCGATATGACGGCAAAGCCCCTGTTCGGGGCAACCCCGCGGATCGAGATTCTAAAGGGCCTCAGCTTTGCGATCCCCAAGGGGGCGGTTATCGGGATCGTCGGCGGGTCAGGCTCTGGCAAGTCGACACTGGGGCGGGCTTTGGTGCGGCTGTTGGAACCATCGCAGGGTGCCATCCGCTTTGACGGGGCCGACATCACCCATCTGCCCGACGCAGAGTTGCGCCCGATGCGGCGGCGGTTCCAGATGATCTTTCAGGACCCGATGTCATCGCTGAACCCGCGCCACCGGGTCGGCACGATCATCGCCGAACCGTTGCGCCTGCATGCGCTGGACTCGATCCCCGACCGGATCGCACGCGCGCTGGATCAGGTGGGCTTGCCGCAAGACTTTGCCAGCCGCTATCCGCACGAGTTGTCTGGCGGGCAGCGTCAGCGCGTCGGCATCGCGCGGGCCATCGCACTGGAGCCCGATTTCATTCTGGCCGATGAGATCGTGTCGGGGCTGGATGTATCATCGCAGGCCAAGGTGCTGGCAGTGCTGGAAAAACTCGTGGCTGATTTGGGCCTGACGCTGGCGTTCATCAGCCACGATCTGTCGGTGATCCGCCGGTTGTGCCAGCGCACCATCGTGCTGTCGGGCGGCAGAATTGTGGAAGACCGCGCCACCGCCGATCTGTTCGCCACCCCGCACGCCGCCTATACGCGCGAGCTTCTGGCCGCGATTCCGCTGCCCGACCCCGCTCAGCCGTGGGACTGAGGGCCACTGACCGGGCGGCGGGTCTGCACATCCTGCGCCAGTAGGCTTTCCAGCTTGGTCTTCACGGCCTCTGGCCAGACCATCGAGGTATGGCTGTCGAGCCAGCTTGCGGCCAGAACCTGTTCCACCGACCAGCGATGTTCCTCGCCGCAATGAATGGCGTGTTTCAAGCGCAGCGACGATTTTCCGACCTTCATTACGGTGATCCGGAACGTCAGCTTGTCGCCAAAGAAAGATGGCTTTGAAAAATCGCACGACAGATGCACGGTCGGTGTGCCCCAGCGTTCTTTCCAGATGATCTCGTGCCACGGCCAGCCAAGATATGCCCAGAATTCTTCCACCACCCCGTTCAGGATGTTGAGATAGGCCGGATAGTAGGCCGTGCCGGAAATGTCGCAATCACCGAACCGCAACATGCGTTCGGCCGTGAAACAGACTGTCATCCTGTCCTCCCCTGACATTGCACCAGCGTCACAGGATTCTGCGCAAGGTCAACCCATTGCCAACGATCATGCGGCGCATTGTCGGCGGCATCAACAGGCTGTGCCTGTCGGTTCATTCAGGCTCACGCGGGGGTGGGAGAAAGTGTCTTTCGCCGCACCGAGGGTTAGCCGAGCCTGATCCGGACGGCGCGGTCGGGCGGTCCTATCTGGCCAACCATGACCGCGCGCCCATGCATGGCCGGATCAAAAGGACGCAAAACTGCCTGCAGGCCCAGCGTCACACAGTACTTGGCGGGCTGGAACTGTGCGAAATCCTCGACCTTCTGATCGACGAAGCGGGGACTGCATACAACGCTGCGGCAGGGGTTCCGGCACACCTTGGGGCATTTGGGATGGCCCTGTCCATCGTCACGCAGCGGCCGCTTTTGACCTAAAAATGACTGTAGAGGGCCGTGCAGACCCCCTATGGGTCTTTCCAACCAAATGGGCAGGCCCACCAATCGGGCAGGGTTGCCGGGGCCATTCCGGTTTGCGCCGCCGATACACAATCGGCCAAAGACCCGAACCGCACGGCGCGGCCCGACAAACCCGGTGCACAATGGGCGAATTTGCCGGAATTCGTCATCAGGGTTCGGGCGTTCGGCGGCAAGATCGGTTCGGTGATCGAACACCAGCAAAGATCGGGGATCATCTGCGCGCCAAATGCTTCCAGCCGCTGGCGCGTGCCGTCTGCCGAAGCCTTGGCCAGCACAGCCCGCCCGACCGTTACGATGACCGCCGTGCCGTCCGCCCGGCGTCCGGTTGCCAGATCAGCCAAGGCCTGACATTCGGTCAGTGAAAAATGCGGGCTGCCAAAGGCAACAAGATCAATCTGTTGTGGCCCGGGGTTCAGGTCTGACCACACTCTTGCAAGGTCGGCCCGACCTACCGTCAGGTGATCCGGCGTCCTTTCGAAATCTGCCGCCTCGGGTGTGTGTCCCACCACATGCAGCATCGGCGCGGCAGAGGTGGAGCCAAAGGCCGCACACATCGCCTTCAGGTCATCGAGCGACGCAGAGGTCTTTTCCAGCCCGGTCAGAACAGGAATCCTGGCGGGTGCAAGCTGCCCCGCCAGATATCACAGCATTGGCCACAACGCATCATCATGCCAAAGCGGCACCTCGATATGAAGCGTGCAGCGGGGCGCGCGTCCGGCCAATACATACACGCCTGACAACGGCGCGCGCCCGGTCATGGCAATGAACAGATCAAGGTAGTCGGGATGCTTTACATTCCGCGCCGCAAGCACGGTACTGGCAAAAATCACTGCATTCGATTCCGACCGACCAATCGCCTCGCCCGACTTTGGCGCGGAGTCCAGTAGGTGCGGCGCGCAGGTAAAGCTGGGCTGTGCGCCCATGGCGAAATACGCATCCGCCAGTCGCGCTGCGCGTAACCCGAAATCGGGGGCACGCCCTGGGTGCGCCAACTTCCGTGATCCACCGAAATCGCATTCATTGTGGTGGGGATGCAGCCCTTATCGCCCATCCCGGCCATCTTTTCGGCAAAGCGCCGATTGGCGTCATTCGCAAGAATACAGCCGTCGATATGCCCCTGCGTCAAATCAATCAGCGTTGTCGCATCCTGCAGAACGGCCACGGCGCAGATCACTTCCACGGCGATCCGGCGGGCCGGACCGTCAGAGCCGCCAAGCATCGCAAGATCCCGCGCGGTCAGGTCCAGTGCGGCAACAGGCAACCGGTCAACCGGCAGGATCGCGCCGTCGATGGTCATCGCGGTGTCGGTCAACGTCACATGGCTTGCGGCCGCGACTGTTGCAAAGGCGTCGCGTCACAACCGAAGTACCGGCACTTTCCGGTCAAACATCCGTTCCGCGATCATCGCACCAAGGGTAACAACATCCTCTGCCTCGCGAAAGACAATCGCGGCGGGGGAAACGCCGTTCAACGCCAGATCCAGCATGACGCCATTGCCGCTGCACGACCCCCGCGTTGTCGGCATCACCAGAACCTTGCCCGCCAGCGATTGCCCGCACAGCGGATGGCCCGCATCAATGACGACGCCGGTCAGAGGATCCACCCCGCCCCAGAAGCTGAGCCCCCTGTCGGTCGCAAGCACATCGGCGGCCCCGCATCCCGGAATGATGCTGAGCGCGGTCATGTCAGAAGACTCCATAGCCTGTCCGTTGTGCCAGTGGCCCGCCGCCGCAAACACCTTGCGGCACTGCGCCGGACAATCCGTTGAACAGATCACAATATCCGCAGCATTGCATACGATCTGATGATCACCGGGTCTTACGACAGCAAGCCTTCATGCCCGGCCCAATGCCCTTTGCAATCAGTGCGACCCAACAGGATCACGCGGCGCCGGACACCCCTGTGGTTGGCGCGAGCACGGCTTCAATCTGTCTCGCAATCGACAAAAGCCGCGCGTCCGCCCCCAAAGGACCGGTCAGTTGCAGCCCGACCGGAAGGCCGTCGCAGACCCCGCAAGGCAGGCTGAGAGAGGGGTGCCCCGTCACATTGGCAAAGCCGCTGGCCAACATCTCGCTGTCTTCGCCATCAGCGATTTCCGGGTCCTCATGCGGGGCGGTGAACGGAACACTGGGCGACACCAGTATATCGACATCGGCAAAGATCGCCTCGACGGCGGCCCGCAATGCCGTTTGGGCCTGCAATGCCATGACATAATCCGTTGCGGGCTGCCTGAACCCGGCTTCGATCTGCGATCGTGTGCCGGGGGCATAGCCGTCCGGGTTGCTGGCCAGCAGTGCCCGGTGAATCACGCTTGCCTCAGGATGCAGAATCTTGACCAAAGTCTGATTGGCATCGCCCAGCCCCGCGATATCGGTGGTCACGACCTGCGCGCCGTGGTCTTGCAGGCGCGCCATGATGGTCTGGAAATGCGCCGTGACAGCGCGCCCGGTTTGAGTGGTGGATACATGGCGGACCAGAACGCCAATGCGCAGGCCCCTTATGTCAGGATCGGACAGGGGCATCGGTTCCCCGGCAATACAGGCCAGCACCAGTGCGGCGTCGGTGACGTTGCGCGCCAGCGGGCCCGCGTGGTCAAGGCTGGGTGACAAGGGGAAGACGCCGTCCAGCGGCACCAGACCGAAACCAGGTTTCACCCCGACGATGCCACAATACGCCGCCGGGATGCGGATTGAGCCGCCCGTGTCGGTGCCAATGGCCGCAGGCACAATCCCCGCCGCAACCGCCGCCGCCGAACCACCACTGGACCCGCCCGCCGTACGGGATGGATCATGCGGGTTGTTCGTCTGACCAATGGCCGGGTGGGCGACGCCGTAGGCAAACTCCAGAAGATTGGTCTTTCCCATGATCACCGCCCCCGCCGCCCTAAGCCGCGCAACCAGTACCGCGTCGCGCGTTGCGATGTGCGGGGGGCGGGCTTGGGTGCCGTAGCCGGTTGGCAGGCCCTCAACCTCGATCAGGTCCTTGATGGCCACGGGAATGCCATGCAGCGGGCCAAGATCGGTACCCGCAGCCAACTGACTTGTGCGCAGCCTTGCCTCGGCGCGGGTCGCATCCTCGGCCCGGCAGGCAAAGGCATTGAGCATTGGTTCGGTTTCAGCCATCCGCGCGATGGCCTCTTCCACCACGTCGGTGGGCGTGCGCTTGCCGCTGCGATAGTCCGCACCAAGCTGGGCAATGGTCGGGAACGGGCCCATCTATTGTTGCCCCATCCGCTCCAGCAGCCGCGCCCAGGCAACAAGGCCGGTGCGAAAGCTGGACAGGCGGAAGAATTCATTGGGCGCGTGGTAATCCTCGTCCGAGGTGGAAAACGAAAAGAACACGATGTTGACCCCCAGATGGCGCGAAAACACATCACCGATGGGGATCGTGGCCCCCATCGCAACCCGCAGTGGCCGCGCGCCCAGAAGTTCGGCCAGAATGTCTTCGGCAATGTGCAAGGCGGGCAGATCGGGGTCCAGCGCAAAGGCGGTGCTGCCCGGCCCGTGGCGGCGCACCGTCAGCCGAAAGCCGGTGGGTAACACGCGTTCCAGATGGCGGGTGATCGCGGCGGCAACCTCTGCCGGTTTTTGCCCTGCAACCAGACGGCAGGTGATCTTGGCGGATGCGACAGACGGGATCACCGTCTTTGTGCCCTGCCCCTGATAGCCGCCGGAAATGCCGTTGAATTCCAGCGTCGGTATCAGCCATTGCCGGGTCAGCAGGTCTGCGCCGCCCGGCATTGGGTCGGGATGCGCGGCACCGATACCGTCAAAATAAGCAGCAGAGTCAAAGTTGACACTGCGGATCGCTGCGGCAATCGCGGGGTCAGGCGGCGTTGCCGCAGACGCAAAACCCGGCACCGCGACATCTCCCGCCGCATCATGCAGCGAGGCCAGCATCGCCACCAGCGCGCGGATCGGGTTTGGCGCGCTGCCCCCGTGACGGCCCGAATGCAGGTCTTTGGCCGCCCCTTCAACCGTGAACTCAAGTGCCATCATCCCCCGGCTGGCCACGGTCATCGACGGCAGGTCTGCCCGCCACATCGCCCCGTCGGCCGAAATCACCACATCGCAGGCCAGCCGGTCTTTCAGCAGCGCCACGGTTTCATCCAGATGCGGGCTGCCCGATTCCTCTTCGCCCTCGATGATGACTTTCAGGTTCACCGGCAGCCGCCCCGCCGTTTCATGAAACGCCCGCGCCACCAGAATGGGGATCAGCAGCGGCCCCTTGTCATCAGAGACGCCGCGCGCATAAAGCCGGTCGTCGCGGATGTCGGGGGCAAAGGGCGGTGAGTGCCATTTGTCCAGGGGATCAGGCGGTTGGACATCGTAGTGGCCATAAATCAGAACGGTCGGCGCGCCCGGAACATCGCACCATTCGGCCAGCACCACCGGATGGCCGCCGGTCGCAATCACCTCGACGCTGGGAAAACCGGCCTGCGTCAGTTGATCGGCGGCAAAGGCTGCGGCTTCGTGAATATGGCTGGCAAAGGCGGGGTCGGTGCTGACGCTGGGGATGCGGCAAAAGGCTTTCAGCATTTCAACCGCCGCGTCCTGATGATCTTCCAGCCACGCCTCGACAGCGCTCATTTCCCGCCATCCACGCTGAGCGCCTCACCGGTGATCCAGCCCGCGTAATCGGACGCAAAGAACATCACCGCGTTGGCAATATCCTGCGGCGTGCCAAGGCGGCGCAGCGCGATGTTGGACAAAAGCCTCTCTTGCCCGTCCTTGCCCATCGCCTGATACTGCCGTTCGGTCGTGGGGTTTGAAAGAACGAACCCCGGTGCCACGCAGTTGACGGTGATGCCCCATGGCCCCAGTTCATGCGCCAGTTGCCGGGTCAGGCTGATCTGCCCGGCCTTGGCTGCGGCATAGGCCTGAATACCGGTCAGACTGATCGTCTTGCCCGCCCCGGACGAGATGTTGATGACCCGGCCAAACTTGCGGTCCTTCATGCCGGGGGCCACGGCCTGCGCCATGAAAAAGCTTCCCGACAGGTTCACGTCAAAGATGGACTGCCAGTCATCGGCGCTGATGTCTTCGATCGGGCGGCCGGTCTGCCCGCAAACGCCGCCTGCGTTGTTAACCAGAATGTCGATGGGGCCTGCCTTGGCAACTGCCGCCTGCACGGCGTCGCGGTTGCCCACATTCACGACGGCGCTTTCGCACTTGCCACCCGACAGGGCGACGGTTTCCGCCAAGCCCTCGGCCAGCACGTCAAACACATGCACCTTGGCCCCGAGCGCGGCGAACGAAAGCGCTATGGCGCGGCCAAACCCGTGCGCAGCCCCCGTGACCAGCACCCGGCGGCCCTCAAATTCGATCTTCATGCAGCACCCCCCGCCAGTTCAGCCAGATTATCCATCGACAGCGGCCTGTCGCCCGCCTCGATCTGCGCAATCATGCCCATCAGATGCCGGACCAGAGGTGTCGACAGACCGGCCTTTTCGCCCGCCGTAACAATCGGGCCAAGCTGTGCCTGACATTCGGTCTTGCGCTTGCGCACAGCCAGATCGCGCCAGATACCCGAATGGGATTTGGCCGAACGGCGGTTGTGCGCCACCATGTCATCGAAGGACCGGGTGATTTCGGCAGGGTCCGCGCCGGGCATGAAGGCGGCGGGGTAAAAGCCGTTGAACGCCTCGGTCCGAACACCCGCCGCACCTGCAACGCGGCCGACCTCCTGGCCAAGGCGCGTCAGCACGGGCCGGGCGGTCTTGTCATCCAGCACGTCGGCGATGCTGTCGTTGGTCACCGCCGTGGCAAATAGCAGCGCGCCGTAAATCAGCTTGCCCCAGAGATATCCCCAGATATTTGGTGTCAGCACGGCATCGACGTCAAAATCCTGCATCAACCGGTGCAGCGCCATTATCCGGTCGGTCTGGGTGCCCTCCAATTCACCCACCACAACCGCGCCACGACCGGAATAGGTCACAACGCCGGGGTCAAGGTAGTCGGCCCCGAAATTCACAAAACAGCCGATGGTACGGGCGGCCCCCACTTCGGCAGCAATCTCGATTTCATTGAGCCCGTTCTGGGCCGACACGACATAACCATCCGGGGCCACATGCGGAGCCATGGCGCGGATCGCGTCGGCCGTATGCAGTGCCTTCACGCACAGAAAGGTCGTCTTGAACGTGCCCTTCAGATCGGCGGGCAGAAAGGCGGGCGCGCGCACGGTGTCTTCCCAGATCGGGCCGACAATCTTCAGCCCGTCTTCGTTGATCGCGCGCACATGCGCCTCGACATTATCGACAAAGACGACCTTGTGCCCGGCGCGCAGGAACGCCGCGCCAAGGCTGCCGCCAATCGCCCCCGCCCCCCAGATCAATATCGGGGCATTCAATTCCAGCCCTCGTCCAGCAGGGTGCGGGTTTCGGCCACGGCGACATCCCAGATCGCCTGCATCTCGGCATCGTCACGCTGATAATAACCACCGAAATTTCCGTCGCCCAGATAGTCGCGCACGGCTTTTGGGTTCATCAACCGCATCTTGTCCAGCGCAATCATCGGCTTGCGCTGCTCTGGCATCTCGACACCCGGCAGGCGGGTCCAGGGAAAATTCTCCATCCACGACGCGTGCGAGGCGACTGTGTCAATCTCCTGCACCTTGGCAAAGGTGCGTGGCGCGTTCCACCAGTTGTGGAATTTGATCTGCGTGTCGGGGTTATCGGCCATCCATTCGATCGCCAGCGCCCCGGCAGGCGCGTTGCCGCCATGCCCGTTCACGATCAGAATGCGGCGAAAGCCCTGCGCGCGCAGGCTGTCCAGAATGTCGCGCACCAGCCGCACATAGGTTTCAATCCGCAGACTGACGGTGCCCGGATAGCCCAGAAAATAGGGTGTCAGCCCGTAAGCCACCACCGGAAAGACCGGCACGCCAAGGGGTTTTGCCGCGTCGACCGCAATCTTTTCGGCCAGAATGGAATCGACCGAAAGGGACAGGCCCGCGTGCTGTTCGGTGCTGCCCAGCGGCAGGATCGCCAGATCGTCACGCTTGAGCCAGTCTTCAACCTGGCTCCAGTTCATATCGGACACTTTCATGACGCTTCCTTTCTGACGCTCTGTGCAAGATCTCTACCCCTGATGATAAAGGGGATGACCAGCCGGTCGATATCGCCGGGGTCGGGGATGTGCCGGTATTCGATCCTTTGGGCATCGGGGCTAAACCTGGCCGCAGCATCTGCGCCGGTTGAAAGGATCAGAACATCACAATCGGCCACGGCCGCAGGCAGCGACGGGTCATCCATCGCCAGCGCCGTTACCCCTTGCAGATGCGCCGCGAACCGCCTCACCCCCAGACTGAGGATCGGCAGGAAATCAGCAAACCGCGACACCACGGTAACCCGCGCCATCGGGTCGATGGAGGCCAGCGCCATCCGAGTATCCTCGGACGGAATAAAGCGCAGCGACAGCACGCGGGCGTCGGGCAGAAGCGCGCGGATGTCATCCTCCAGCGTGCCGAATGTCAGAATCAGATCAGCCGCAGCGACGCGGGCCCGCAACTTGTCGTCGGCGGCCAGACGGTCCAGCGTGACAGGCTCGATCAAGGCAAGATGGCCCACCTGCTGCTCGACCGCGCGGGCATAGCTGGCGGTCGCATCGCGGAACAGGCCCACCATCACGATATCCCGGCGCAGACCCGCCCCAAGCCGGTAGGTGACGCGGGCGTTGATGATGGCCAGAATATCGGCCGATTTCAGGCCGGTTTTCAACGCAAGGTCGATTGCGGCATCAATGGTGCGGCGCAGGTCGGGTGCCACAACATGATCGGCAATCTGCCCCAGCGTGCCGTGCGATACGAACGTGCCAGACCCGGACCGCCCCTCGATCCGACCTTCGGCCTTCAACTCTCCGTAGACCTTGCTGACGGTCATGGGTGCCACCTTGATCTCGGCGGCCAGATCACGCACCGAGGGCAGCGATTCGCCCGCGCCCAGCGTTCCGAATGCGATCTCATGCTCGATCGCGCCCTTCAACTGCTGGTGGATCGAAATGGCCGAAGCCCGGTCGATCGTGATTTTCATATTCGCCCTGCTGTCTGTGCTATTATACTAGTATGATTCTGGCGGTAATTTCCGCCTTTGTCCAAAGATTACGCAAATCAATCTTGGAAATCCAGCGAACAGTAATGTTGACTTGCATTCAATCTCGTGAAACGTTTCATTAAGCTATAACACTATTCATAAACAGAGGGGTGCTGACATGAAATTCCTTTCTATAGCCGCATTTACGTCGGCCTTGATTCTGGGGGGCCATTCGGCTGTGTCCGCGCAGGAACGTGGCGGGGTCATGACCTATGGCCGCTATACCGACTGCCTGTTCCTTGATCCGGTGCTGAACGACGCCAACGTCGATATCTGGATTCTGACAAACATCTATGAGACCCTGATCAACCCCACCGATGACGGACTGGGCCTGGAACCCGGTCTGGCCACCGAATGGGCGCTGAGCGACGCGGGCGATGTGGTCACGCTGAAACTGCGCGAGGGGGTCAAGTTTTCCGACGGCACGGCCATGACCGACGACGACGTCGTGTGGTCGCTGAACCGCGCAAAGAGCCCCGACAACGGCATCTGGAACTTCATGCTGGCGTCGGTTGATACGGTCACGGCGACCGCACCCGGCACCATCGAGCTGAAGCTGAAATACCCCGATCCGACCATTCTTTCGGCGCTCAGCGTGTTCAACTCGGCCATCATGCCCAAAGCGACGTTCGAGGCGTCCGCGGGCGCGACCGATGCGGAAAAGGCGCAGGAGTTCGCGAAAAAGCCCATCGGCACCGGCCCCTTCATGCTGGACAGCTGGGATCGAGGCGCGTCGATGAAGCTCTTGAAGAACCCGAATTACTGGGACAACGGCGCGGATGGCCAACCCCTGCCCTATCTGGACGGGCTGACGTTCGAGATCATCCCCGATGACGCGACCCGCATCCTCAAGCTGCAATCGGGCGATATTGACGGGGCGGAATTCATTCCCTTTGCCCGCGTGGCCGAACTCAAGGCCGATGCCAACATCAAGATGGAGCTATTCCCCGGCACCCGTGTCTGGGACATCATCATCAACGTGCGTCCCGAACTGGGCGGCAATCCGAACCCGCTGTCGGATGAAAAGGTTCGACAGGCGATGAACTATGCCGCCAACAAAGAGGCGCTGGTTCAGGTTGTCACCTTCGGTGTCGGCACACCGCTGTCGTCGTTCATGTCAACCACCACGCCGATGCATTCGGGCGACGGGCCGCTGTTCCCCTATGATCTGGAAAAGGCCAAGGCGCTGATGGCAGAGTCGGGCTTTCCCGACGGCTTCAAGACAAGCATCCTGACCATTGCGGGCAATCAGGACGATCTGGGCATCACCACAGCCCTGCAGCAGATGTGGGCCGCCATCGGGATCGAGCTTGAGATCAAACAGGTCGACAACGCATCGCGCACCGAACAATACCGCGCCGGCACTTTTGATATGCGCACCGGCGGGTGGACCAATGACATCGCTGATGCGAGCCAGATCACGTCATACTTCGCCTACAGCCCGACCATCGACGCGCTGCACTCGGGCTGGAAGAACGCCGAGGTTGACGAGTTGTTCGAGGCCTCGCAAAAGGAAATGGATGTGGCCAAGCGGACCGCGCAGTTTGCGCGCATTCAGGAAATCTTCAATGTGTCTGGCCCGACCATCGCGCTTTACGAAACTCCCTATCCGGTGGCGCTTGGCAGCAAGGTGAACGGCTTTGTCCAGATCCCGCTGGGCAACAACATCTTCCGCGAAACCTGGCTTGCGAAGTAACGTCTGTCGGGCGCGGGACGATTCCCCGCGCCCGCCCCCCTACTGACCATCGGAGACGCAGACGTGCACCTTGCATCCTTCATCGCACGCCGCCTTCTGCAACTGATCCCCACCCTTTTGTTCATCCTGATCATGGTGTTCGCCCTTGTGCGGCTTTTGCCGGGTGATCCGGCCAGCGCCATGCTGGGCGACCGTGCGCTGGATGCCGATGTTGCGCGCATCAACAAGGAACTGGGGCTGGATCAGCCGATTGTGGTGCAGTTCGTGGTCTTTGCCAAATCGGTGGCAACCGGCGCTCTGGGCAATTCGATCACGCTGAAAGTGCCGGTTGCCGAACTGATTGCAACGCGGCTGCCGATCACCATCGTGCTGACGCTGATGGCGGCTCTGATCGCGGTTCTTCTTGCCGTGCCGCTGGCCTTTGTTGCGGCCACCCGGCGCGGGCGGATGGCCGACAGTGCCGTGCGCGGGGCGTTTCAGGTGGGTCTTTCGATGCCGGTCTTCTACCTTGGGCTGATCCTGCTGACCGTCTTTGGCGCGCAGTTGCGCTGGTTTCCGGTCGGCGGCTATGGCGACGGATTTCTGGACCATTTGCACCATCTTTTCCTGCCCGCGCTGACGCTGGCACTTAGCCTGTCGGCCGTGCTGATGCGCAACCTGCGCGCCGCCATCATCGAGGTGATCGACGCCGAATATGTGCAGTTCGCCCGCGCCAAGGGGCTGCCGCCGGGGCTGATCCTGCTGCGCCATGTGCTGCGCAATGCGCTGATTTCCACCGTGGCGCTGTTCGGCCTTTCCATCGGCACGCTTCTCAGCGGGGCGGTGATCACCGAGACGGTCTTTGCCATTCCCGGCGCTGGCCGCCTGATGATCGACAGCATCTATGCGCGCGATTACCCCGTGGTGCAGGGCCTGACGATTGCGCTGGCGGTGTTGGTGTCACTGACGTTCCTTCTGACCGATCTGGTGCAGGCCTGGCTTGACCCACGGGTGGCGCGGTGAAGGGTGCAGCCATGCAGGCGCGCACCGCCCTGCCCCTTACGCTGATCATCGGCGGTGGCATCCTGCTGGCCAGCATGATCATCGGCCTCTTTCCCACCCTGTTCGCGCCCTATGATCCGAACGTATTCGACTACAACGCCTTGCTGCAGGCCCCCACGCTTGCGCACCCGATGGGCACCGACAACTTTGGCCGCGACGTGCTGTCGCGCGTGATCCATGCCTATACGGTCGACATGCAGATCGCGATTTTCGCGACCGTCGTGCCGTTCATCGCGGGCACCATCATCGGCGCACTGGTCGGCTATGCCGGGGGCTGGGCCGAGGCATTGTTCGGCCGCGTGGTCGATGCGGTGATCACCTTTCCCTTTCTGGTGCTGGTGATTGCCATCGTGTCGGTTCTGGGGCCAGGCTTGGTGAACATGTATATCGCAGTCGGCATCGTGGGCTGGGTGTTTTACGCCCGCATCATCGCAACCGAGATCAAGGTGCAAAAACGGCTCGACTATGCCGCGGCCGGGCGGGCGATGGGATATACCCATCTGCGCATCATCTTCCGCCACCTTTTGCCCAACGCGATCACCCCCGCCATCGTCTACTGGATGACCGACATGGCGCTGGCGATCCTGCTGGGATCGAGCCTTGGCTATCTGGGCCTTGGCGCGCAGCCACCCACCGCCGAATGGGGTGTGCAGATTGCGGATGGCAAGAATTTCATGGCGACGGCGTGGTGGATATCGGTCTTTCCGGGGCTGGCGATTGTTGTGACCGGGCTTGGCTTCAGCCTGACAGGCGACGGTCTGGCCGAAGTGCTAAGGACAAAGCGATGACCGCGCCCTTGGCCCCCGACACGGTGCTTGAGGTGCGCAACCTGACCGCCAGCTTCGGGCCTGCGCGCCGGGTGGCGGTGAATAATGTGTCTTTCAACGTGCGGCCCGGCGAGGTGTTGGGGCTGGTCGGTGAAAGTGGCTCTGGCAAAAGCGTCACGCTGCGGTCGGTGATGGGGCTGGTGGCGGCATCAGGGGCGGTGAGTGGGCAGGTTCTGTGGCAGGGCCGCGATCTGTTGCAGATGTCGGAGCCCGAGCTACGAAAGGTGCGCGGCGGCCAGATCTCGATGATCTTTCAGGAACCGATGACCGCGCTGAACCCGGTGCTTCCGGTCTATGTGCAGATTGAGGAGAACCTGCGCGCCCACACCGATCTTGACCGCCGGGGTCGCGCCACCCGCGCCCGCGAGTTGATGGATCTGGTGGGCATCGCCGATGCCGCCCGACGTCTGCGCGATTATCCGCATCAGTTTTCGGGCGGCATGCGGCAACGCGTGATGATCGCCATTGCGCTGGCCAGCAACCCCAGACTGCTGCTGGCGGATGAGCCGACGACAGCGCTGGATGTCACCATTCAGGATCAGATCCTGAAACTGATCCTTGATCTGCGCGACCAACTGGCAATGAGCGTGGTTCTGGTGACGCATGATCTGGGCGTAGTCGCCGCCACTTGCGACCGCATGGCCGTGATGTATGCCGGGCGGATCGTGGAAACCGGCACTGTGGCGCAGGTGTTTGCCCAACCCGCCCATGCTTACACACGCGGGCTGCTGGGATCGGTGCCCCATGCCGGAACCGAACGCAGCATGCTGTTGTCGATCGAGGGCACACCGCCGCCGCCGGGTGCGCTGCCGGACGGCTGCGCCTTTCATCCGCGCTGTGACTTCGCGACCGACCCCTGCAGGGTGCAGCGCCCGGACCTTGCAGCACTTGCGCCGGACCGAAGCTCTGCCTGCCTGAACCGCGAAGCCGTCATCGCTGCGGGGTCACCGATATGACCGGTGATGTGGTGATAAACGCGGCGGGGGTCGGCAAACGCTTTGCCCTGCGTCAGGGCGTGATCAACCGGCTGTCCGGGCACCCCGCCCCCGCTGTTCACGCGCTGAACGGTGTCAGCTTTCAGCTGCACCGGGGTGAGACGCTGGGCATTGTCGGCGAAAGCGGGTGCGGAAAATCGACGCTGGCACGCTGCCTTGTGCGGCTGCACGAATGTGACAGCGGCCAGATTTTGTTTGAGGGGCAGGATATCGCGCGCCTTGAAGGGCCGGCGCGGCGCGCGTTCAACCGCCGTGTGCAGATGATCTTTCAAGACCCGTTCAGTTCGCTGAACCCGCGCATGAAGGTCCGCTCCATTCTGGCCGAGGCGCTGCGGGTGCATCGCATGTGCCCGCCAACCGACATTCCCGACCGGATCGCAGCGCTTCTGGCGCTGGTGCGGTTGACGCCCGATGCCGCCGACCGCTATCCGCATGAATTTTCCGGCGGCCAGCGTCAGCGCATTGGCATCGCCCGCGCCCTTGCCGTGGAACCCGAGGTTCTGGTGGCGGATGAACTTGTCTCGGCGCTGGACGTATCCGTGCAGGCGCAGGTCGTGAACCTGCTTTTGGACCTGCAGGAACGGCTGAAGCTGACGGTTGTGTTCGTGGCGCATGATTTGCGGCTGGTGCGCCACATCTCGCACCGGGTCGCGGTGATGTATCTGGGCAAGATCGTCGAAATCGGCACGACGGAAGACCTCTTTTCGGCCCCGCGTCACCCCTACACCCGCGCCCTGCTGGATGCCGCCCCCGAGCTTGACCCCGCCCGCCGCAGCCGCGTGGTGGCCGCGCGGGGTGAATTGCCAAGCCCGATCAACTTGCCCAAGGGCTGCCTGTTCCACACCCGCTGCCCCGTTGCCATGCCGCGCTGCCAGACCGAAGAACCCTTGCTTGCAGACCGCGGCCCACAGCATCAGGCGGCCTGCCACCTTTCCGGTTTCGGCGCCCCACAGACAGGGACAACCCCATGAGCTATGCCCGCTTTCAGGCCGAAATCGCCCGGATCAACGACATCGTCTGCACCCTTAACCTGCTGGCGTGGGATGGGCGCACGATGATGCCACCCGGCGGGGTCGATGCGCGCGGCCATCAGGTCACGACGCTGACCGCCCTTGCCCGCGACATCGCCACCGGCGACACCCTGCGCCGTGCGATGGACGGCGCGCGCAATGAACTGGCTCAAATGCCAAAGGACGACATCCGCCTGCGGGCGCTGACAAAGGCCGAGGCCGAGATTGGCATCCTGTCGCGCATCCCGGCGCAGATCATTGCCGAAATGGCGGGCCTGAAAACCCGCGCCCATTCGGCCTGGGTGGCAGCACGGGCCGCCAATGATTTCGCCGGTTTTGCACCGATGCTGGACCGGATGATGGCCCTGCAGCGCGAGGTGTCGGCGGCCATCGGCGGTGGCGCACACCCCTATGATCCGATGGTCGGCCAGTTTGAACCGGGCATGACGCTGGCCGAATTGCGCGGGCTTTACGATACGCTCAAATCCGCGCTGGTGCCGCTGATCGCGCGGGCGACAGATGCCCCGCAGCCGCGCGTCGATTTCCTGACGCAAGACTTTCCCATCGCGCAGCAAAAGGCCTTTGGCCTGATGATGGCCGAACGCATGGGCTATGATGTGTCGCGCGGGCGGCTGGACGATACCGTGCATCCGTTCGAGATTTCGTTCACCCGCGATGATGTCCGCATCACCAGCCGCTTTCGCGAAAACTGGGCACCGGGGGGCATTTTTGCGCTGTGGCACGAGGCCGGGCATGCGATGTATGAACAAGGCGTCGATCCTGCCCACACGCGCACGATCTTTACAACCGATCTGGTCAATCTTTACGGCGTCGGCGGTGCCAGCTTCGGGATGCACGAGGCGCAGTCGCGGATGTGGGAGAACCGCGTCGGGCGGTCACAAAGGTTCTGGGACCTGCATTTCGCAGCCTTCCGCGACCACTTTCCCAACCAGTTGCGCGGCGTTACAGCCCGCGACGTGTGGGCTGCCGTCAACCGCGTCAATCCCGGCCTGATCCGGGTCGAGGCGGATGAGTTAACCTATGATCTGCACATCATCCTGAGGTCCGAGATTGAGGCCGCGCTGATGGCGGGCGATCTGGCCGTGGCCGATCTGCCGGGCGTCTGGGCGGAAAAGATGCGCGACTATCTGGGCCTGACGGTGCCCGACGACACCCGCGGCGTGCTGCAGGATGTGCACTGGTCGCATGGCTATGTGGGTTCATTCCCGACCTATACGCTGGGCAACATCATGTCGTCGCAGCTTTTTGCCCGTGCGCAGCTGGCAGGTGGGGTGGCGGCGGGGCTGGGCAGTGGCGACTACGCGCCGTTGCGGGTCTGGCTGACCGACAACGTCTACCGCTTTGGGCGGGCGTCATCGCCCCGCGAAACACTGCACCGCGTCACCGGCGGGGGGCTTGATCCGTCCCCCTACATCGCCGATCTGACCGCCAAGGTGAAGGCGCTGACAGCATGACCGAATCCGCGATCTGCACTGCCGACCTTTACGACCTGCACGCAGCAAAGCTGCGCGTTTGCGAATTGCAGTTCCGCAGCTTTGGCCGGGTGCGCAGCTTTTGCGGCCCCTGCCTGACCCTGACCACTTATGAGGATCACACACCCGTTCTGCGAATGCTGCAAACCCAAGGGGCGGGGCGGGTTCTGGTCGTGGACGGCTTGGGGTCGATGCGCGTGGGGCTGATGGGCGACCGTCTGGCCGGGATCGGCGTGCAGAACGGCTGGCGCGGGGTCATCTTCAACGGCGTCATCCGCGACAGCGCCGGGATCGACGCGCTGGAGATCGGCGTGCGCGCGCTTGGCACCACTGCGCGCCGGGGATGGGCAGAAACTGCGGGCACGCAAGGCACGCCCGTCACCTTTGGCGGGGTGACCATCGCCACCGGCGACTGGATATATACCGACGCCGATTGCGTGATCATCGCGGATGAACAACTTGCGTTACCCAGCTAAGGCGGCTCTCAGGCCAGCCTCAGCGATCCGGTGCGAAGCGCGATCTGCCCCGCGCCACCGCTTGGCGGGACCGCCCGATTGTTGTTTCTGCGCTTGCGACGCGACATCCCAAGCGCCACAGTTGCACTGTGATTTCATCCCCGTTTCAAGGAGCAGCTATGCACCCGATTGACCCGGCCCGGCTTGACGCAGCCCTTGATGCGCTGCCCCACCGATATCCCGGACCGGGGGGCGTTGCCGGGGTCGTTCTGGATGGCAAGGTCATCGCCGCGCGGGCCTGGGGCCATGCCGACGTAACACGCGGCCAAGGGATGACGCGGGCGACGCGGCTGCCGATCTGCTCGATCTCAAAACAGTTCACCTGCGGGGTTTTGTTGTCGGTCGCGGACCGGCCCGAGGAATTGGACGCGCAGGTTGCGGCCTACCTTCCGCGCTTTGGCGGGCCATTGCCGACCGTCCGGCAGCTTGCGCACAACCAATCGGGTCTGCGCGATTACTGGGCACTGACGGTGCTGCACGGGGCCAAGGCCGAACAGACCTTTGCCCGCGCCGATGCCCTGCCGATGATTGCAAAGATGCAGACCGGGCATTTCGCGCCCGGCACCGGTTATTCCTATTGCAACTGCAACTTCCGCATCCTGTCCGAAATGATCGAGGCCAGAACAGGCGAGGCGCTTGACCAGCTTTACGCCCGCCTGATCTGGCAGCCTGCAGGCATGAAAACCGCCACCCTGACCGCCGACACACGCACCCCCGAAGATGGCGTGGTGGGGTATGAGGGCTGTGACGCCACCGGGTATTTTCCAGCCGAAAACGGAGTGTACTGGATCGGTGATGCGGGCATTTCGGCAGCGCTGGATGACATGCTGGCCTATGAGGCGTGGATCGACGCCACGCGGGGTGATCCGGCGGGGCTATACAACCGCCTGTCGTCACCGCCCGCCTTTGCCGATGGCACGCCTGCGCAGTACGGCTTTGGTCTGGCGCATGAAACCGTGGCGGGGCTGGCAGTCACCGGTCACGGCGGCGCGCTGCGCGGGTTTCGGGCGCAGCGAATGCACGCCGGGGACGCGCGGCTGTCGGTCGTGGTGATGTTCAACCACGAGGCCAGCGCGCATGATGCCGCAACGGGTGTGATGGAGGCCGCGTTAGGCCATGACGCCGCCGCACCCAAATCCGCGTCAGCCGATTGGGCGGGCCAATGGCTGTGCCCCGAAACCGGCCTTCTGGCGCGGGTCACGCCAAATGCGGCAGGCGCGAACCTGCTGTTTGCAACCGGACCAGACCAGCTTGCGCCATCAGACGACGACAGCCTTGCCAGCCCCGATGTCACGCTGACCCGGCAGGGGGCGCGCCTGCATATGACTCGGGCGGGCGACAATATTGATACGGTGATGGACCCCCTGCCCCGCGTCGAGGCGGCCAACGGTGCCGGCATCGCGGGCCACTACCACAGCGCCGAGGTTGACGGCGCGATGGAGATCGAGGCGCGGGATGGCGGGGTTCATGCGCGCTTTACCGGCATGCTGGGCACCGGCATCTGGGAACGGCTGCATCCCGTGGGGCCGGATGTGTGGGCACTGGCCACGCGCCGCGCGATGGACGCACCCGCCCCCGGCGACTGGACGATGAAAATAACGCGCGGCGATGCGGGCAAGGTAACCGGGCTGCGCCTTGGCTGCTGGTTGGCGCGCAAGGTGGATTATCTGAAACGCGGCTGACGGCACCAAACGCCACCGTAAAAGACGGCGGCCGGATCGCTCCGGCCGCCGTTTGTTCAGTTTTTCACAGTGTCTTCCAGAAAGAACCGACCCAGCGGGTTCTGATAGAAATTCTCGACATTCGACTGCGTCACGTTGCGATACGGGCTGTAATAAAGGTCGATCCAGTTCACATCGGCCTTGGCGGTTTCCTGCAGCTTGACATACATCGCCTCGCGCTTGGCCGGATCGGCTTCGACGCGTGCTGCGGCGACAAGGGCTGTCACCTCGGGGTTGTTGTAGCGGGTGTAGTAATTCATGTTCACGTCGTTGCCCAAAACGAAGGTGGTCTTCTGGTCGGGGTCCAGAATGTCGTTGGTCCAGTAGTTCACGGTCAGGTCATACTCGCCCGCAACCAGCATGTCCCAGGTCTGGCTGGGGTCGATCTTTTGCAGGTTTACCGTAACACCCGCCTCGGCCAGTTGCTGCTGAACCAGAACCGCAATCTGTTCGTCAACCTCGTCGCCCGCGTTCACGATGTAATTCAGCGTAAGGCCACTTTCGCCTGCGGCCTCCAGCAGTGCCTTGGCGGCTGCGGGATCATGCGGGCGGCGCAGGTTTCCGGCGTCATAGTAAAGCGCACCCTTGGGGATGTAGGAATTCGCCTCTTCGCCGATACCAAAGGTGATGGCATCGACGATGGACTGCTTGTCGATCGCCATGTCGATCGCCTCGCGCACTTCTTTTTTGGCAAGGGCCGCGTTGGAGTGGTTGATGATCATCGCATCTTCGCGGGTCGACGGATCAAGCTGCACCTTCAGCTTGGTGTCGGCCGTCAGTTCGGCAATGCGCGAGAACGGAACAAAGATCGCCGCATCCAGTTCGCCCGCCTGCATCTTGAGCATGCGGGTGTTGTCATCGGGCACGGAAATCCATTCCACACCGTCCAGTTTCACGCGGTCAGCTTCCCAGAAATTCGGGTTCTTCTCCAGCACCACACGGTCGCCGCGCAACCATTCCTTGACGGTGAACGCACCCGAGGCGATGGGGCTTTCGGCATAGGCTTCCGCGCCCATCGCCTCCATCCCTGCTTTGGACACCACGGCCGAACCCGGCATCGCAAGCGTTGACAGGAACGGAACAGACGGTGCCGACAGCGTGACAACCAGCGTCTTGTCGTCGGGCGTTTGCAGATCGGCGATGATCTTGTAGGTGTCCGACCAGAGCGAACCTTCGTCATCGCGGATGCGCGTCAATGTAAAGGCCGCATCCGCCGAGGTGATCGGCGATCCATCCGAGAATTTGGCGTCCCGCATCGTGAACGTATAGGTCAGCCCGTCGGGCGACACCGTCCAGCTTTCGGCCAGACCGGGTTCCAGTTTGGTGCCGGAACGGTCAACCCGCACGATCTGATCGTAGACGTTCATGAAAACCCAGAAATCGACGTTCTGGGCGGTCATGATGGGGTCGAACGTGGTGCCATCCTCGCGTCGACCGATGGTCAGCACGCCTTGGGCCTCGGCAATCGAGGTGCCGCCGATCAGCAGCGCAAGAGCTGCCGCGGCAAGTGTTTTCAAACTATTGGGTCGCATGGGTCAGTACCTCCGTTGGGTTTTTTGTCGTGTTTTCAGGGTCAAGAATACAGCTCCATCGTCGGCCCGGACTGCGGTGTTCGGCGGGGGGCGGGCCGCTTTGGCAAACAGGTTGGGCCTGCGGGCAGCGCGGGTGAAACGGGCACCCTTCGGGCAGACGCATCGGGCTTGGAGGGTCGCCCGCCAGCAGATGTGGGTCAAGGGCTGTATCCGGATCAATCTCGGGGATGGCACTGATCAGGGCCGCCGTGTAGGGGTGGCGCGGCGCACGGAACACCTCTTCGGTCGGGCCTTCCTCGACGATACGGCCAAGATACATCACCGCCACCCGGTCACACAGGCGTCGCACGATGGCCAGATCGTGCGCGATGAAGATCAGCGCCAGATCCATGCGCGCGCGCAATTCCATGAACAGGTTGATGATCTGGCCCTGGATCGACACATCAAGGGCCGCCACACATTCATCCGCGATGATCAGCCTTGGGTCCACCGCCAACGCCCGCGCCACGCCCACCCGTTGACACTGGCCCCCGCTCAGCTGGGCGGGGCGGCGCGCGCCAAGTTCGGGCCGCAAGCCCACAAGGGTCAGCAATTCATCAACCCGTGCGGGAATATCCGCCGCAGGCAGTTTGCGATGCACGATCAGCACTTCGGCAATCGCCTGCGCCGCCGTCATCCGCGGGTTCAGCGCGCCATAGGGGTCTTGAAACACCATCGCGGTTTCGCGGCGCAATCGATCCATATCGGCGCGCGCGCCGTCGCTGATCCGCGCGCCGTCAAAGGTGACGGCCCCGCCGCTGGCCCGCTCCAACCCCAGAATGGCACGGCCAAGGGTGCTTTTGCCGCTGCCGGATTCGCCGACAATCCCCAAAGCCTCGCCCGCGCGCAGTTCCAGCGTAACGTGGTTGACGGCGGCAAGGCTGCGCCGGCCAAAGCCGAAGGGCGCACCACTGCGCTGGGTAAAGGCGACCGAAAGATCATCAACAACCAGAAGCGGCGGTTTTTTCATGCGCCCACCTTCCGCCGCGCGGACGTCAACGGGTTGTGGCAGGCCGCTACATGCCCCGGCCCCCGCGCGGCCTGATCCGGCTGATCGCCCTTGCAAGCCACCGTTGCCGCCGCACAACGCGGATGAAACCGGCACCCGCCCGGCATTGCACCCATTGACGGGGGCTGGCCCGGTATCGTATCCAGCAACCCCTCCCCCCCCGCCGAGGTTGGCTGGCAGCGGATCAGACCGGCGGTGTAGTGATGCGACGGCGCGCCAAGCACGTCGCGCTTTGGCCCGCGTTCGCACAGACGCCCGGCGTAAAGCACGGCGATGCTGTCGCAGGTTTGCGCCACCACACCCAGATCATGCGTGATCAGGATAATCGACACGCCTTGCCTATCGCGCAGGTCCATCAACAGCCGCAAAATCTGCGCCTGCACGGTCACATCAAGCGCCGTTGTCGGTTCATCCGCAATCAGCACCTTGGGGTTGCAGGCCAGCGCCACGGCGATCATCGCGCGCTGCCGCATGCCGCCTGAAAACTCGTGCGCGTATGACCCTGCCCGCGCTTCGGGGTCGGGGATGCCGACCTGACGCAGTGCCTCTACCGCGCGGGCTCGGGCATCGCTGCGGGTGGTGTTTTCATGCAGACGCACGGCCTCGGCGATCTGATCACCAATGCGCATGACCGGGTCCAGATGTGCTGTCGGGTTCTGAAAGATCATGCCAATCTGCCCGCCCCGGACATCACGCATCCGCGCCTCGGGCAACGGCACCAGATCCTGCCCTAGCAGCGCCACCCGTCCGCCCGCGATGCGCAGCGCGGGTTCAGGCAAAAGCCGCATCAACGCGCGGCAGGCCACCGTCTTGCCCGACCCGCTTTCGCCCACCAGACCCAGAATCTCACCCGGTGCCAGATCGAACGACAGATCATCGACCAGCCGCACACCATCGCGCGTTTCGACCGACAACCCCTGAACCGAAAGCACCGGAGCAGTCATTCCCGGACCCCCAGCTTTTCGCCCAACCCATCGGCAATCAGGCTGAACCCGAATGACAGGATCAGGATCGCAATGCCCGGAAACGTCGTCATCCACCAGGCTTGGGTGATGAACCCCTGCCCTTCGGCAACCATGATGCCCCATTCCGCCGTCGGCGGCTGCACCCCCAGCCCCAGAAAGCTGATCGAGGCCCCGCCCAGCAGCACCAGCACCATGTCCGACATCGCGAACACGATCGAATTGACCAACGCATTGGGTAGCAGATGGCGGAACATGATCCGGCTGTGGCTATAGCCCAGGCTGCGCGCGGCCAGCACGAAATCGGCGGATTTCAGGATCAGTATTTGCGACCGGATCAGCCGCGCGTAAGACACCCAGCCCACAAGCGCCAGCGAGATGTAAAAGCTTTTCAGCCCCGGCCCCAGAATGGCGATGATCGCGATGATCAGGACCAGATAGGGAAACGCCAGCACCACGTCGATGATCCGCATCAGAACAGCATCGACCACGCCCCCGAAATAGCCCGCAACCGTGCCAATGATGGTGCCGATCACGAACGGGAACACCACGCCCAGAAACGCAATCTGCAAATCCACCCGCGCCGCCCAGATCACCCGTGACAGCACGTCGCGCCCGAAATTGTCGGTGCCCAGCAGATGCACCGCGTTTGGGGCCACAAGCCGGGCGTCGCCGTCCTGCAGCACCGGATCATAGGGGGCAAGCCACGGGGCCAGCAAGGCCGCCAAGACCATCAGACCAACCAGCACCAACCCGGTGAACAACGTAGCACGCCCCGGAAACGGGCGCAGCAACAGCGGGCGGGCGGCAGCCACGCTCACAGCTTCACCCGTGGATCGGCGGCCACCGTCAGAATGTCGGCCAGAAAGTTCACCAGCACCGTGGCCACCGCAAAACACATGGCAACCCCCTGCACCACCATGTAATCGCGTGAAAATATGCCGCGGATCAACAACTGCCCCATGCCGGGAATGGCAAAAACCGACTCCACGATCACCGTGCCTCCGATCAGCCAGCCGATGTTGACCGCCAGCAGGTTCAGCGTCGGCACGATGGCGTTGGGCATCACATGACGCCAGAACACCGCCCCCTCGGACAGACCGCGCGCCCGCGCCGCCGTTGCCTGATCTGATGTGATCTGGGCAATCAGGCTGGCCCGAAGGCTGCGCGTCAGCACCGCCGACAATGACAGCGCGATGGTCAGACACGGCAGCACCATATGCGCTGCCTTTTCAGACAGCGTGCGCCCGTAACCCGACACTGGAAACAGGTCGAGCTTCACGCTGAACACGATCATCAGCATCAGCGCCAGCCAGAACGGCGGCGTGCCAAGCCCAAGCGTGGACACAACGCGCACCGCCTGATCAGGCATCCGCCCCCGCTGGCGCGACGCTATCGTGGCCATCGGCACCGCGATCAGAATGGCCAGCAAAACCGACCCCGCAACCAGAACCAGCGTCGGTTCGATCCGGGTTGCGATCAGCTTCAGGACATCGGTCTTGAAGACGATCGAGCGGCCCATCTCACCCGCCGACAGGTTCTTGAGGAAGTAAAGGTATTGCACCCAGATCGGCTCATCCAGCCCGTATTGCGCGCGGATACGCTCCAGCGCCGATGCGGTTGCGCGCGTGCCAAGCAGCATGCGCGCCGGATCACCGGGGATCAGGCGCACAAGAACAAAGGTGATGACGCTGATCCCGAACAGAACGGGCAGGAATTGCAGTGGACGAAACAGCACGAACCGGTAGCGGTGCATCAACCCTGCCCCACCATCACGCCGATGTCCTGTGGCGGTTCAGAAAACCGGTCAGCACCGGGTAATAGGCGCCCGGTTCCTCATAAAACGGCATGTGCGAGGCGTTGGGGAACACGGTCAGTTCGGCTTGCGGCATCTGCTGTTTCATCCGCAGCGCGCAGGCCGGGGTCAGCTCATCATGCTGGCCGCACAGAATAAGCGTTGGTGCGGTGATGCGGTGCAGATCGGGGATGCGGTTCCAGTCCTTCATGTTGCCGGTATAGAGAAACTCGTTGGGGCCCTGCATGGTCACATAAGGCCCCATGTTCCAGTCGCCCAGCGACCGGTTGATCGGATCGGGCCAGACATCCAGCCGGCAGACGTGGCGATAGTTCAGCAGCGTGACGGCGGCGGCATAGGCGGGGTGATCAAACCGCCCCTCTGCCTCGAACCGCTGCATCATCGCGACCGTCTCGGGGCCAAGGGCCGCGCGCAGACGGTGCAGTTCGGACACCAGATGCGGCATGTCGGCATTGGTGTCGGCCAATGTCAGCGTGCGCACGGCATCCGGATGGGTCAGCGTATAGTCAATGGCCAGCCACCCGCCCCAGGAATGGCCCAGAAGATGCACCGGCCCCAGGTTCAGCGCGCGGCGCACCGTCTCGGTTTCCGCGACATAGCGGTCGATCGTCCAAAGGTTTGGGTCGGTCGGGCGGGACGATGCGCCGGTGCCAAGCTGATCAAAGGCCACCACCCGGAAGCCCTGATCCATCAGGCAACTATGCGCCTCGCGCAGGTAATCGCAGGGCAGACCGGGGCCGCCGTTCAGACACAGAACCACATCGTCGCCCGAGCCGAAATCATAGGCGATGACCGTGCCGCCTTCGACCTCGATCTCGTGCTGTCGGTCTGGCTTGATCTCTCGCCACATGTTTCGCGCACCTCTCACGAACGTCGTCCTAAAAAAGGGTTAATCACCAATCCGCAGGTCAGGAATGTTCCGGTCACCCACAGGGCATCGAATTCCCGGCAAGGCCCCTGATCGCCCGGAAAACATGCGGAGTGCTTGAAAAAAAGGCAAGCATGCATTTGCATGGGAGTTTGGTTTGAGATGGAATTAGTGCGGCCCTGCTGGCCTTCAGGCACAGGCGGTTGCACCTGACTCGCTTTGCCGTGATGTCTTTAAGGCAGCATAAGACGTGCATGTGCCTGTTTAGAACGCCGTGCTGTCACCTTCCGATGACGACGCCCAGTCATCGTTGCACCGGATCGCGCAGGCCGGGATGGGAAGAGCCGCACCTGACCTTGCCGCCAATGATCACTTGCGCGGTTGTCTATGGCATCCTCCCCCTTGTCACGGGGATGGGCTAAATGCGGTCTACGGCGAGGTCTTACCGGGGGCGGCAGATTTGGCAAGATGGGCAGTGCGGCTTGCATGCCGCTTCGAAAAGTCGCGGGACATTGCCGTGCGCGCCTTCGCAAGATCTTCACGCCCCAGATCCGTGTACAGATCTTTCAGAAGAATATGCGGCTGAAGGTGATAGGCTGCGGCAACCAAACCGGCATGCGCATGGAGTCTGGCCAAAGCTAGATTTCCAAGGGCCCGGGCCGCTTTGGCTGCATGTACGTGATGCAGGCGAACGGTTGGTGCAAGAATGACCGCGCGTTCTGCTTCGCTCAAGGCTTGTGCAGGTCGGTTCTGTTCCATCAGCACCTGATGCAAGCGGGTGGCCGGGGGTTCTGCGCCGGGTGCAAGACCATGCGCCGCCTGCAGCACCCCGATGGCCTCTTCCAGATGTTCAAGCGGATCGTCGATCAGCAGGATGTCGGCCAGATCAACATGCAACCGCCAGTATTGTGGCGCAAGCTGCACCGCCGATCTGGCCTGTGCTACGGCCATTGCAGGATCGTTCTCTATAGCCGAGCGCGCCTGTTTCATCAGGTCAAGCGCCAACGCAAGATTCCGGGCACCCCGCAAGATACCCCTCTCGTTTGCCCGGTTCGCGGCACGCTGCAACCGATAGATCAAGCGCAAACGTATCGGATCAAAGCCGCCCCAGTCGCGGACCGCATCGCGAGCGTCAGTCAGGCCCGTGTTCAACTGGTTGCGCATTTTTGCAACAAAGTCCGGCCACGGAAGCTCTGCAACATGCTTTATGTGAAGCGGATTGCGCATGCCACGACGCATGTGGTCGCGCAGCAGACCAAGCGGCGTGGTAGGGTAACGGTGGGTCATTGCCACGTCCGGCGCCCATTCTAGCGGAAAAATTCTTGATACCAACGCGTTGAACGCGGAATCCTCGCCCAGAAAAGTATCGGGCGGAAAGTATCCGACCATTGCCACAAGAACGCGGGCGGTTGAAAGACCATAGCGCCGCGCATCATCGGGCGGTGTTCTGGGGTGCCGCGTGCGATGGTAGATGAACGCACTGGCGGCACTGCTCAGATTGCGCGGCTCTTCAGCCACAACGGCCGAGGCGACGGCCATAGCCCCCGCCCGGTGGCGCCGCAGACGCCCCGCAGCCCAACCCGGCAGCGCCCGGCAATCGCCCGCAAGAAAAGACACAAAACGCGCACGCGAGGCGTCGATTCCGATATTGCGCGCGGCACCGACGCGCAGGCGGTCCTGAACCTCGATCAGGCGGATCCGATCCAGATAGGGCGCAAGCAATTGCCGCATCGGACCCCCGCCCGAATTGACCACGACAACTTCGGCGTCCTCGCCCTGCAACAGGGCGGACTCGACCGCGTGGATCAGTTCGGGTTGCGCGCGATAGCCGATCACGATGATCGCCAGATCCCCGTGCCCGACCTTTGCGCCTTCATGCAGGCGCGCGTCACCTTTGGCCCAGCGCCGCCACGCCGCGTCGGGGTCGGTCAGGGCGTCACGCCCGCGCTGCGATGCGGCGGCCAGATGGCGCAACCATGTGCTTTCGGGCACAGTGTCCAATGCCCGTTCGAGGCTTGCGGCTGCGTCGTGATCCCGGCCCGTCATCATCATGGCCAAAGCCTGCGTCACCAGCGCATGCGCCTGATCCGGTTCTGCTGCCAGAGTTGCGTTGGTAATCTCGATTGCAAGTTCGGGCTGTCCGGCCTCCAGTGCCAGTCTGGCGCTCAACTCGGACAGATCCGTATCGCCCCGTTTGCCGCCCAACAGATCGCGCATGGCATGCAGCGCCGCGTTGCCTCCCCGCTGGGTCCGCATGCGTTCGACATAGATCAGCCGCGCCCGATCATGGTCGGGAACAATGCGCGCGGCTGGCGCGGCCGACATCGCCCACAGCCCGCCATCCTCCACGAACGGCGGCTCAAAACCGCGGTCGTGCGGAAGGGTTTTCAGCACCATCCCGCGTTCGTCATCCAGATAATCATAGCCCAACAGTTGCATGTAGCGTTCAGGATCAACGGCGGCATAGGTCAGCCTGCGTTGCCTGCGGCGCTCTTGCGTTGCCATCCGCAGATGGTACACATCCAGATCGGCATTGCGCTGCTCAAAGGCCGTCGAGCGCCTGATCCATGCACCATGCAGCTCTTGCATGTCGAAGTCAGAAACCGCAGCTATCGGAAAAAGGGTGTTGCGCGTCTTGGCCCCCCATAGCCCGTCGTCCCTGTAGGCCTGCGGTGTGAACATCTCTCGGATTCTGAAGGACCAAATGATATTCTGCGGCCCGCTTGTCATTTTCGGGATCATTTTTGCAAGGCGACGGTCCACACGCTCGTCGGGGTCGATGATAAGAATCCAATCGGCACCCAAGGACCTTGCGGCATCCAGCAACGCAAATCGCCGCTTTGGTTCGGAACTGAAACGCACGCCGGCGTCGCGATCATCCAGCGCCACATAGCCATGTACCGAGGGTGCAATATTGCGGATCAGATCCGGAACCAGATGCACATCATAGCGATACGAAAAAAGGGCAATGATCCTTTTCTCACCTCGTCGCGTCCGGCGTAGAATTTTAGTTTCGATTTGCAATTCGGGAAGGCGTTCCAAGCTTTTAGTCTGAAATTAGTAAGAAAAATTTATCTCCGACCAGCGCACTGTGTCTTTGCGGACCGGGAGCCTGTCATGTCGCAGTTTATCGTTTCGATCAACCCCTTTTCGTTGGTGTCAGGCCAATGCGGATGCGCCCCGGTTTTTCAACATGGACCCAGTGTCGGGCTGCGGCGCGCCCCGTCATGGCAACACAGGCGATCTGTCACCACCCGATCCGCGCGGCCGTCGCTTTTTGGCACTATCTTGTGAACCTTAAAAACGGCTTTCTTGTTGCAGGTCTGCTTTGCAACGCGTTCCGGCCCCTTGCCCGGATGGTCGCCCGCCGGATAACGCGGCTCTTGCGGTTTCCCTCAGCAACCACCGGTCCAAGCCATGGCACGAACGGATGACATTGGGATACCGCTTCACTCAAACCGGACGGTGTTTCGTGCCACGCGAAAACGGCAAGCAGGCTCGCGCTGATACGGCCCAACGAATCTTTAGAATGGTCCGACCAGAGATCGTCAGTGATTATGGCGCGGATTGAAGCGGGCAATGCGGTGAAACCCCTCGGCGGATTTGAGCGTGGCACCGTCACCCAGTTGCGTCGCTTCATTGCGATAAATTTTTTGCCATGGCGTTTGCGGCGCGGGAACGGGCGGAAGGTCGTCTTGCCGGCGCAGTTGCAGTTCGGCGTCGATGACCAGCATGTCACAGTGCCCATTCATAAGGTTGATCCTGATGATGGCGCCGGTTCTCAGCAAAGACAGACCGCCATCCACCGCGCTTTCTGGTGTGGCATGCACGATTGACGGACTGTCTGCGGTGCCCGATTGCCGCCCGCATCGCGGATGCCGTCGCGCACCCGCGCCGCAAGGTCCAGATGGTGGCGATTGCACGGCGACAGATCGCTGCCCGATTACGCAATACCGATGATCTGGCGGCCTTCGCGCAACTCTTCCGGGGTCAGCCCGTAGTTCATGAATTGCTCAAGATACAGCGCCGTCATATCGGTATGGTCCGGGTTGTCGAACCAGTCCTGACTGCGCAGTCGGCGCCGCGCGTCGATCATCCCAAAAGCCCCCCTTTGCGCCAGATTGTGCATCAGGGCGCGGGTGCCAAAGCGCCTTGCCTCGCTGCGGTCACAAGGCTGCACCTCGTTCACCAGCCGCCCCAGAAGCGGCGACGATATCGTGACCCCGTCCCCCGACGCATGGGTGAACCCCAGCCCCTTTGCGCCGCGATCCTTGGTCGGCGCGAACATCGTTCCCGGAAAAAGCATCGCCCCGTCCGGGCAGTGATGGCTGTCATTCAGCATCTGGCGGGCCAGATCATCGGACGCGCGTGAGATCTGTGACATGTTCGAATGATCCGAAAGCGTGAACCCGTCCGGCCCGGTGATCTGCAGGCCGACCCGCAGGGATTTGACATAATGCAGCGTGAAGCCATCATCAAACAGCCGGATGAAAGGGCCAATGGTTGCCGCGCCATTGTTGTCCTTGGCCTTGCCCGGCAGCAGGGCCGAGCGCCCCTCGACGTCACGCATATTGACGTCATTGCCCAGCGTCACCCTGCAGATGCGCACGGTTGAATTGACGGTCAGCACGACTTCGGGTTCGGGATTGGTCCAGTGCGATGCCTTGCGCACCCCGACCTGCGCACCGCAGCCCACGGCAGACATCGGTTGGCTCTGGGTAAAGATCTCGGCGTCCGGGCCGATGCCACCTCAAGATATTGCAACCAGATTCCCGCCTATTGCACATGGGCCTTGACGGTTGCCGCCTTTTGCGATCCCTGCTCCGGCCCGCGCAGGCTGCCGCCCAGCTACTTGGCCAGATCAGCGCGGATCGCCTCGACGACTTGGGTCACCCTTGGCGCGTTCCTCGATCACCCTCTCGATCATCGAGCCGGCAAAGGTGACGCCCGCTACCTTGATTGCCTGCCAACTTGATTGCCTGCAGATCGCAGGGGGCAAGCAGCCGTCCCAGATGGCCCTGATTGCACCCCTGATCCAGAAACCCATCCAGATCGCCCAGCGCCGGAAAATCGCCGCCCGGTTCAGCCACCAGATCAACCCGTTCCAAAAGGCCCGAGAGGGTCGGCACAAGGCGACAAAATCAAGCACCTGCCCGTCGCGGATCAGCACGGGGCAAGGCCCCCCGGCAGCATCCGACCACATCCGCCCCACCAGCAGTCCCCCTTTGACATAAGTGGACGTATGAGAAGCGAGGAAAGAGGATTGCCTGAATCGCCGGAAAGCCGCGTTCAAGGGTATGGAAGCGGGCACCATGCTGCGCAGCAAATGCGGTTGAGACGGCGATCGCGATTTCGGCGGTGCAACTGGCTAAGGCTGGGGAGGCAGAATGACCACAAGCAATCCGCCCGGCTTTTCGACCGAAACCGAAGCCACCCGCGCGGCGCGGTTTCATCAAGCGCTGTCCCCAGCTGCCCGCGCGCAATTGGGTCACACGCCAAACCTTGCCCTTTCTGCTGCACACAAAACTCGTATGGAGTTTCACCGCAAAACCATCTTCAGTGTTCAGGCGGCCCCGTAAATTCGCATGACTGCCGGATATATTCTTACGGCGCGTTGCGCTGCGAAGGGTCGCTTTGGAACGCATCCGGACGATGCGCATTCCCATCCGCGCGATGATGTCGGGCGGCCTGCGCCCACCATTCCAGCTGTGCAAAGGTCCGGCCAAGATACCGGTTCCACTTTGGACCATCAACGTCTGGCAGGTAGTCGCCCGCCTCGTCGAAAACCTCTTGCGTCTTGGGAAGATGGATCATCGCAGAAACCGGCAGGCACCCCAGTTCAGACAAATAGGTGCGCATGTTGACCGCCGCGCGCACCCCGCCCCATTGACCAGCCGAATAGGTGACAATCGCGCTTGGTTTATAGGCGAACAGCGAACTGCCAAAATGGTTCAGCAAATGCCCGAGTGCCGGGCTCATGGAGTGGTTATATTCGGGGCTCACCATAACATAGGCGTCGGCCGCCGCGATTTGTCCCGCCAAGGCATCCAGCGGCGCAGGCGCCTGTCCCTGCGCATAGGCAAACTGCGGCTTGAACGGTCCGGACAGATCAAAATCCAGCGGGTCGATCAGAACAGCGGCATGACCTACCGCCGCAAGCTGGGCGGTGCAGGCGCGCGCCACGCGAAGGCCAAGCCGCGCAGGGCGTGGCGGCGTGCTTTCGCGCACCGATCCGAGGAAAACGAGAAGATTCAGGGGCATGGTGGTGTCCTTGATGTCGGAAATGTCATTCGATCTCTCTCTTCAAGCCCCGCGATTTCTGCCGTCATGCCCGGGTTGCAAGGTAGCCAAAGTTTCTCCGAAGATACCCACCATTGATGGGGTCCGCCAGATTGGTCATTTGCCGGATTAAATGTTGAGGCCCGCAACAGCGCGGACCAGTAGGAAGCCTTACTCACTACGGGCGTATCGCGCATGCCGTGCCCCTGTTTCAGCATCACCGTGGCGACAGCGCGGCGGTTGCCGGTCTGCACGGATGTGATCAGGCTTTGCGCCTCCACGCCATCTGGCAGACTTGCAGCCGTGCGGTGAATGATGACGCGATCATGCGCGGCCCAGTTGCCGTCATCGCGCATCTGCCGCCGGATCACGGCGTCAACGGCGGCACGCGCCCCGTCGTCGGGTAGCCACTTGCGATCGTCGGCAGCCGCTTGTTCATTTCTGCGGGCAGCCCCCCTTCTTCGGCCCACGAAAGCAAGGCCGCCGCCGCCATCAGCGCCTTATCCAACGCCACTGACAGCAGCGCCTGCGCATCTGCGCCAAGTCACGTTCGGGGGGCCACGGCATCGGGATTGGCCTTCAGCGTCAGCCTCTGTGCATCCCTTTGACGCTAGATCACGGACTTGCCGTTGCGGCGTCTGATGACCAGCCCGGCGCGGCGCAACCGCCCGGTTCCGGCAGCTGACCCGACCTGCATTTCAAGCCTTGCGCGTTGTGCTGGTGCCGGGCGCAGGGTTGATCGTGGCCACTGGATTGTTCATCACGCGGCTGAACCGGGACTAGGGTCGCTGCGCGCCGGTGGTTGTCAGATAGACCGCGTAAAGCGACGATGTCGCGGTTATGAACAAACGGTTGCGGCGCGGGCCGCCAAAGGTCAGGTTGGCGACTTGTTCAGGCACAAGAACCTTGCCCAATCGGTGCCCGTCGGGCGCGAAGCAATGCACCCCGTCGCCAGCGCTGGACCACAGGTTGCCTGCCGTATCGGTGCGGATGCCATCGGGAAAGCCTGCGTCGATCACGGCAAACGCGCGGTCTCTGGACAGTTTGCCATCAGAGACATCAAAGGCGCGAATGTGGCGTGGTCTTGTGTCATCATGGCTTGCGCCGGAATCTGCGATGTAAAGCGTGCCTTCATCGGGCGAAAAGGCAAGTCCGTTGGGTTGGCAAAAATCATCCACCACGCAGGTGATGGAACCGGTGATGCCATCGACGCGGTAAACGCCGCGAACCGACTGTTCGGGCGCAGACTGATAGCCTTCATAGTCTGAAAGGATGCCGTAGGTCGGGTCGGTAAACCAGATGCTACCGTCAGAATGCACCACCACATCATTGGGCGAATTGAACCGCTTGTCCTGAAACGTTGCGGCCAGAACGGTGATGCTGCCATCAACTTCCGTCCGGGTCACCCGCCGCGACCCGTGCTCACAGGTCACAAGGCGGCCTTGCCGGTCACGGGTCTGGCCGTTGGCGAATTGAGAGGGCTGGCGGAAGGTTGACGTCACCCCTCCCCCGGCCGAATCTGCGGCCCATCGCAAAATGCGTTGGTTCGGGATATCGCTGAACAGAAGGCATTGCAGATCGTCAAACCAGACCGGACCCTCCGCCCAGCGGCAGCCGGTAAAAAGCTGCTCCACCGCTGCCGAGCCCACGATCAGTCTGGAAAAAGCGGGGTCGTCGATTTTATACTGAGGGGCGGACATGCTGACCTTTCCTTAACTGATATGGGCTTTGCGGCCACTGGCCAGCAGGATGACAGTGATGATGATTGCCCCGGTCATGATCAGGCGCACACCGGCGCCAAGGCCGTAGGTGTTCAGCATAGATACGACCAGGAACATGAAGAGCGACGCCCCCCAGATGCCCGGCACATTGCTGTTGCCACCCGCTACCGCCGTGCCACCGATCACCACCACAGCGATAGACATCAGCAGATACTCAGTCCCCATGTTCAACGCCGCCCCGCCTGAAAAGCAGGCCAGCAGATAGCCGCAGACAGCAGCAAGCACGGCGCAAAGCAGGTAGGTGACAAAGCGGTTTCCGTCGACGGCAATCCCGGCCATCCGGGCGGCAGGCAGGCTTTGCCCGATAGCGGCAATCCAGCGCCCGTAAGGGGTTCGGTGCAGCAACACCCAGGCCGCAATCGAAATCAGCAGCGCCAGCAGGGCAATATTGGGGATGCCGAAACTGGTCTGGGTGGTGAAATCGGCCATCTCTTGTGGCGGTTTGATGCGCAGGCCACGGTTGGTCCAGATTGCGGCGGACTGCACGATGAAGCTCAGCGAAAGGGTGGCGATGATGGGCGGAATGCGCAGCGCCTTGATCAGAGCATAGTTCAGCACGCCGACCGCAACACCGATGGCCATGGCTATGACAAGGCCGTGCAGGATCAAACCATTCGCGCCGTCCATGTATTTGAGTGACACCGTTCCGGCCAGTGTCATTGTAGCCGGCACTGACAGGTCGATGTTGCCCGGGCCCAGCGTGATCACGAACATTTGGCCGATGCCGACCAGCACCGAAAAGGCGGCAAAGGTCAGCGCAGCCTGAGACAGCCCCGCAGTTGAAGCACCACCGGTGACGGCAATTGTGGCCAGCCACACCGACAGGGCCGCGACAAACGACCATATCCACGGCTTGGCAAAAAGCGCTGTCATGCCGCACCTCTTTTGCTGTCCAGCCGGTTGAGAGCCAGCCGTAGCGTCAGCACGATCACCAGAATTCCACCTTGTGCCCCGATCTGCCAATCGGGCGAGATGCGCAGGAATGACAGGAACGACCCCGCCAAGGTCAGCGTCAGCGCACCGATCACTGCGCCGATCGGGGAAATCCGGCCGCCGGTGAATTCACCCCCGCCCAGAATGACGCCCGCAATCGACAAGAGCGTGTAGCGCAATGCGATGTTGGCATCGGCGCTGGTGGTCAGCCCGACAAGGCAAATGCCTGCAGCCACGGCAAAGCAGGCTGCCAAGGCGTAGGCCGACGCCCGGGCGGCCAGGATCGACCAGCCCGCGCGTTGCACTGACCGCTGGTTGCCTCCGACCCCGCGGATCAGCACGCCAAACGACGACCGCATGATCAACAGATGGGCCAAGACCGCCAGCAGCAGGCTTGCAACAACCGCCATCGGCACGAACGGCGGCTTCGAGATCATCACCGCGCGCGCCCACTCCGGCGCAGTGCCGCCCGGCACGGGAAGGATCAGCACGGCAAGACCCGCCCAGACAAAGCTCATGCCCAAAGTGACGACGATTGACGGCAGGTTGCGGATATGGATGATCACCCCCATCAGCGCGTAAACCGCGATGGCCGCCAGCAGGATCAGCCCCCCCAGAAGGGGCGTGTCGTGCAAATAGGTGGCGGCAACGCAGGCAACAAAGCTGACGAACGTGCCCATCGACAGATCAAGATCGTTCACACCCATGATCAGCATCTGCGCTATGGTCGCCAGTGCAATCGGCACTGCCAGATTGAACAGCAGGTTCACGCCTGTATAGCTCATCGCGCGGGGTTGCAGGTAAAACACGCCTGCCAGCAGCAGCAAAAGCGATACAACCGGAACGATCAGACGCAGCGTATCGGCTGAAATCTTCATGCGGCCTCCCCCTCGAACGAGGCGAGCAGGATGTTATGCTCGCTGATCGCATCGCCTGTCAGTTCCGCCACGATGGCACCTTCACGAAAGACGTAGACGCGGTCACAAAGCTGCATCTCCTCCATCTCGGTGGAATACCAGACAAAGGTGCGGCCGGCCTCGGCCTCGGCGCGGATCATGCCGTAAACCTCGTGTTTGGTGCCGACATCCACGCCGCGCATCGGGTCATCCATCAGCACGACCGGCGCGCGCGTGGACAGAGCACGAGCGAACAGCACCTTTTGCTGGTTCCCACCTGACAACGACAGGATGGGGTTGTTCATGTCGGGGGTGCGAATCCCGATCCGGGATTTCCATTCATCCCCGCGTGCGGCCTCGGCATTGTCTTGCAGCAGGCCGCGGCGCGATAGATCGCCAAGGGTGGCGGCGGTCATGTTTTTCAGAATGCTCCACAGCTCGAATATGCCATTCTCCCGGCGGTCGCCAGCCACGAAGGTAACGGCGGGGTCGCGGCGCGGCCACCACTGCGGACTGTGATGATCAAACAAGGCCAGCAACATCCGGCTTTGACCGTGGCCGCCAAGACCTGCAAGTCCGACAACCTCGCCCCGGCTCGCGCGGAAGGCCGGACCTTCGGGCAAAGCCAGTTCCAGCACGGGTTGAACATTGGTCGCGCCGCGTCGGGCGGTGGCCTCATGTTTGCCTGTGCTACCCATCGCCTCGACCAGACCGGCATAATCGAAACCGCCTTCGCCACGTTCCGCAACGATCTTGCCGTCTTTCATCACTACAATGCGGCTGGCCGTTTCAAGGATTTCGTTCAGCATGTGGGAAATCAGGATCACGGCACCACCGGCGGCCACAAACCGGCGGACATGCGCCAAAAGATGCGCGGCGAGCCCCGAGTCCAGCGAAGACGTCGGCTCATCCAGAATCACAAGGCGGGGCGGCTGGCCTGCATCGGAAAACGCCATAGCGATTTCGACCATCTGGCGCTGTGCAATGGACAGGGCACCGACTTGACTGGCCACGTCGATGCCGTGACCGGGAAAAATGGCGGAAAGACTGGCTGCGATAATCGTGGCGGCACGGTTGCGCCAGCCAAACCCGCCCAGACTGCGGTGCATGATGCGGGTGTTTTCGATGATCGACAGGTTCGGGCAGAGTGACAGTTCTTGAAACACGCAGCGCACACCCCGACCACGCGCCACGCCGATGCCATAGGGGGCAAGCCGGGTGCTGTCGCTGGAAATCACGCCCTGATGCGGAGTAAGGCCACCATTGATCACCGAGACGATGGTGGATTTACCGGCGCCGTTGTGGCCGACAAGGCCGATACATTCGCCTGGCAGGATTGCCAGTGATACGCCGTCGAGCGCGCGCACTTCGCCAAAGCGCACGGCCACGTCGGCAACGTCCAGCACGGCGGGTGGCTGAGGTAAGGACATGGCGGACTTCCAGAATGAAATGCGGGCGACCTGCCCCAATGCAGGAAAGGGGCAGGTCTGATTGTCAGCGCAGCAGGGTGCGCTGGCAAGGCTCGGTTACTTGGTGGCTTCGATCACGGCAATCGCGTCAGCCTGGCTATATTCGACGTTGGCGACACCACCCGCCTGGGTGCTGGCAAGGTTGGCTTCCAGATTGTCCTGATCAATGCGGAGGAACGGCACGGTCAGGTCTTTTGGCACGTCTTTGCCATCAAGGATCTGCTGGGCAATCCAGAAGGCCAGCGTCGAGACACCGGGGGCGATTGACACCGACATCGTGGCGTAGCCATTAGCGTCCTTCTGCTCTTTCCACCATTTCAGCTCATCTTCACGGTTGCCCATGACGATTGTGGGCATCTTGCGATCTGCCGCTGCAATGGCCTGCGCCGCGCCATAGCCGTCCCCCCCTTGGGTCACGACGCCGATGATGTCGGGCAGAGACGGCAGAATACCGGCCACGGCCTTTTGCGCGACATCTTGCGCCCAGTCACCATGCACCGATCCCGCAATCTTGAACTGCGGGAATTGCGCGACCCCCTCATGGATCCCGGCCGAGATTTCGTCATCGACAAACACACCGGCAAGGCCACGGATTTCCAGAAGGTTGCCGCCCTCGGGCAGAACGCCTGCAAGGTATTCTACCTGGCTGCGCCCCATTTCCTTGAAGTTCACCGCAATGCGCCAGGCGCAGGGCTCGGTGACGATGCCGTCAAACGACACCACGGTAATTCCCGCATCGCAGGCCTCTTTCACCGCACCGTTCAATGCGGTGGGCGATGCTGCGTTGATGACGATTGCATCATAGCCCTGCAGAATCATGTTCTGAATCTGCGCGGCCTGCTCGGTCGCTTGATTCTCGGCGGTGGTAAACGTGTCGGCGGCAGCAACTGTGCCGTCAGCAACCGCCGGCCCCGTGATCTTTTCCCAGCTTGTCAGCATCGCCTGGCGCCACGAGTTTCCAGCGTAGTTGTTTGAAAGGGCAATCTTTTTGGCCGAGGTTTCTGCCATTGCAGGCATCGCCGCGGCAAGAATTGTGGCCGAGGCCAGCAAAATTGATCTGGTATTCATGTCTCTCTCCCTAGGTGTGCTGCATGCAAGGCAGCTTTGATGGCCACCCAAAGGGCGACCGTGTCCCGCTTGTCTTCCCGATAAGGTTTCGCCACTCAGTGCAACGAAGATGGGTGAGAAGACCCATCCTGTATAGTGTTTTTCAGGCAGTGTGTTTGCGGGAACTCCCCATGTTTCTGCGGGTTCCCGCAAGCCTAATGCGCGGCATGCTGTAGGTCTGGCGCGGCTTCTCTGCCATGGTGTCCGTGCGACAGTGCGGCTGGTCGCCTTGGTGTAGGATCGCAAGATGGTCAAAGCTTCGCCATTGGATTTGCTGAACCATTTGTTCAGCATTTCCCGATTGTTGGCCGGTCACCTGGACTTCCGCTCTGCGATTCAGGCGGTGTCGGCGGAAATTGCGCAAATCCTGCCACATGATCATCTGGACGTGTGTATCCTTCGGCCCGACGGGCAGTTTCACACTGCCTATGAAAGCGGAATTGAAACCGATTGGGGCAAACGACCGCACGCGCCGATTGCCAACAGCCCGATTCGGGCGCTGTTGCAGGGGGTCGTCGATCATATCCTGACCGAAGACGCCTGTACCGACCCGCGCTTTCAGTTCGCCGGTGGGTTTTACAGACCGATACATGAACATGGCCTGCGTGCGCGGGTTCATGTGCCGATGATGGTGCATGGCGAGGTGATAGGCGCGTTCAGTGCATCGTTGCAGCGCGCCGGTGCATATGGTGCCGAAGATGTGCGCAACGCGCGTTATATTGCCGATCTGCTGTCGCCGTATTTCTTCGCCCTGCGCGCCGCAGAGCAGGCGCAGCGGTCGGTAATCATCGAGGCGGAAGCGCGGGCACGGGAAGAAGGTTTGCGCCAGGGCGCGCTGAAGCTGACCGAGATGCTGGAAAGCGCACGCCAGCGTATCGGCATGGATTTGCACGACCAGACCTTGGCCGATCTGACCCGGCTGACCCGGCATCTGGAGCGTTTGTCGCATGACAGCCCCGACACCGCCGAGGCGCTGGAGCCGGTAACCCGTGGTCTGCACCGCTGCATGCATGATTTGCGCCAGATCATCGAGCACGCAAAACCGTCGCTGCTGCAACTGTTCGGCTTTGCCCATGCCGTGGAACATCATCTGGACCGGGCGATCCGCGATTCCGGGCACCGGATCGACTGGACATTGAACGACGATTCAGCCGGGGCTTTCGATATGCTGGACCCGACGGTCAGCATCGCGCTTTACCGCATCGCGCAAGAGGCGATCAACAACGCCGTCAGTCATGCCGAAGCCAGACGGATTTCAGTGCATCTGGCGGCCACGCCCGGGCAGATTTCGCTGGCGGTCTGCGACGATGGAAAAGGTATTGCCAAAAAGCGCACCCGTGTCGGAAGTGGCGTTGATAATATGAAGACGCGGGCGCGATTGATTTCGGCGCGGTGCACGCTGACGGCAGGAATTGGCGGCGCGGGCACCAGCGTCGGCATTGCGTTGCCGTTGGTGGCAGGGTTGCAGGCAGTTGCAGAATGAAGGGGGCGGTGATGGACGTGCTGATTGTCGAGGATGACCCGCTCCACCGGTCCTATCTGCATGAACAGGTGAAGTTGGCGCTGCCGGAATGTGGCACCATCCATGAGGCTGAAAATGGCCAGCAGGGTGAAGTGCTGGCGCGCACGCACAGGTCCGCCCATATCGTGATGGATTTGCAGATGAATGCCCGCAACGGTATCGAGGCCGCGCGCACGATCTGGCGCGAGCGGCCCGATACCCGCATCCTGTTCTGGTCGAACTATGCGGACGAGGCCTATGTGCGTGGCGTAAGCCGGATCGTGCCAAATGGGGCGGCCTATGGCTATGTGCTGAAATCCACCTCGGAAGAACGGCTGAAACTCGCGCTGCGCAGCATTTTCATTGAAAACCAATGCGTGATCGACAACGAGGTGCGCGGGATGCAACAGCGCAGCTTCGCGCAGACCTCGGGGTTCAGCGATTCCGAATATGAGATTCTGATGGACATCGCACTGGGTATGACCGACCGGGCGATTGCGGACCGCAGACACCTTTCCCTTCGGTCGGTCCAGAATCGTCTGCAACAGATCTACAGCAAACTTGAAGTGCATCAGACAACCGACCACCCGCGCAATGCGGCCGCTTTCAACCTGCGCGCAAGGGCGGTTACCGTGGCGATGCTGCGCAAACTGCTGAACTACGGCGCGCTGGAAAAAGCGGAGACCGAGTTGCAGCAATGGCTCCGGGGGCACTGACGGGCTGCAGACCTGCGCGGCAACTGCGCCATGCGACCAAAGCGAAGACCAAGGATGCGACTTGATCCAACTTCGCATAAGAACGACATCCGCCAGAACGTTGTTGCCGCACAACGATGGCCGTGCTGCAGCACGCTATGTCTCGGGCAAACGCATGCTCTTGAAAGGAAATCAGATGCTGTCCAGACGCGCTGCACTTATGGGGGCCGCGCTGGTTGCCGCCTCGCCCTATGTTCTCAAGACGTCCGCCGGGGCGGAAGAGGTGACCGATACCTCAGGTGCTGCCCCGGTCGATCTGTCGGCCATGACGCGCCGCAAGGTCAAGCTGGTTGCCCCGCCATTTGTGCATGCGCATGAACAGGTGGCGACCGTTGGCCCGCAGATCATCGAGTTCGAGATGAAAATCATCGAAAAGGAAATTCAGGTCGATGAAGACGCCTGGATGCAGGCGATGACGTTCAACGGCTCGGTTCCCGGCCCGCTGATGGTGGTGCATGAGGGGGATTATGTCGAGTTGACGCTGTTCAACCAGCCCGAAAACATGATGCAGCACAACATCGACTTTCATGCCGCGACGGGCGGTCTTGGTGGTGGGTCACTGACGCTGGTGAACCCCGGCGAAAAGACGGTCCTGCGGTTCAAGGCGACGCGGCCGGGGGTGTTTGTGTATCACTGCGCACCGGGCGGCCCGATGATCCCATGGCATGTGGTGTCGGGCATGTCGGGTGCGATCATGGTCTTGCCGCGCGACGGGCTGCGCGATCATCTGGGCAAGCCGGTATCTTATGACCGGGTCTACTACATCGGCGAGAGTGACTTCTACATTCCGCGCGGCGAAGACGGGTCTTACATGCGCTTTGCCGATGCCGGGGAGAGCTATTCTGACACGCTGAAGGTGATGAACGGCCTGATCCCGTCGCATGTGGTGTTCAACGGTCAAGTGGGGGCGCTGACCGGTGACAAGGCACTGGAAGCAGAACAGGGCGAAACGGTGCTGTTCATCCACTCTCAGGCCAATCGCGACACCCGCCCGCATCTGATTGGCGGGCATGGCGATCTGGTCTGGGAAACCGGCAAGTTCAATAACCCGCCCGAGCGCGATCTGGAAACCTGGTTCATCCGCGGCGGGTCGGCAGGGGCGGCGCTTTACACGTTCCGGCAGCCGGGCGTCTATGCCTACGTCAACCACAACCTGATCGAGGCGGTCAATCTGGGGGCCACGGCGCATGTGATCGTCGGTGGCGAATGGAACAATGACCTGATGGAACAGGTGGTGGCACCGGTCGAATACGACGTGGCCCATGAAGGCCGCACGGCCCTGCCATAGCCGCAGTCTTGTCGATTATCGGGCGGCCCTTCAAAGGGGGTCGCCCTTTTTCATCCGGGGGAAAATCGTGAAACGTCGGACAGGACTTGCTGTGATCGTCGTAGGCGCTCTGGGGGCTGCGGCTGTGCTTTGGCCCGAACAGCCCCTTCCCTTGAAGGGCCCTGAAACGGTTCACCTTGCCGCTGCACTGCAGTTCTACCGGCCTGCGGGCGAGTTCCGGAACGGCACGCGCGTTTTTGATGCGCCAAAGCAACCACACAACGCCACCGCAACCGATATCGCAAAACACCAGGTCAGCGAGGCGGACTACGCGCTGTGCATGGCCGAGGGTGCCTGCCCGCCCGTGCCATCTGCCGCGCGGCCAGACTTCGCGCAGACCGGGATCAACCATGCCGATGCAACCGCTTATGCCGGGTGGTTTTCAGCGCGCAGTGGCCAGAAGTGGCGCCTGCCGACCGATGCCGAATGGCTGCGCGCAGCTGCCGAGCGCGCCAGTGAAGACGGCTTTGCCGAAGCGGCAAATGGTCCCGATCCGTCACGTCGCTGGATCGCAAGCTATCAGCGTGAGGTGGCGTTGCGCGGCGAGGCTGATCTGGTCGCCCATCCGCTGGGATATTTCGGGGTCAACTCGGTGGGTGTGGCTGACATGGCGGGAAACATCTGGGAATGGACGGAAACCTGCTTTCAGAATGGCACGCTGACGCCGGACGGTTCCGCGATTCTGGAAAGGTCCCAGTATTGCGGGGTGCGGGCCGTGCAAGGCAAACATCGTGCGTTTGTGATCGCCTTTATCCGGGACGCGCGATCCGGCGGCTGTGCTGCAGGTGTGCCACCGGATTATCTGGGATTTCGGTTGGTGCGCGACAACGCGGGCTGATGTGTCAGCGCTGAATTGAAAAGGGCGACCCCGTCACCGGAGCCGCCCTTCTGCCTATGCGCGACAGATCACTCGATGATCTGGGCGAACAAGGGTTCGAACCGGGTTTTCGCCTTGCCCTTCAGCACTACAGCCTTTGCCGCATCGTCATTGACGGGTGCCCCGGCCTGGATCAGCGCGACCATGCCCATGGTGTAATGCGGCGTGCATTTCACGCCATACAGTCCCTCGGCGGTCAGGGTCAGGACGTAGTCTTTGCCCGTAATGCTTTTGAAGGCCTCAACACCTTCGGGCAGCATGTCCTTGATGTTTTCGGCGTTGTGGCCCTTGTCGGTGGAGATGAAGGTGACGGTGTCACCGACGGCTGCCTTCACAAATGCGGGTTCGAACACCATGGCACCGTCGGCACCCTTGTTCAGCATTTGCACATCAAAATTCTCGGCCTGCACAGCAGGGGCCAGCAGCAGAACAGCAAGGCTTGCGGCGATCAGTTTCGGGAACATCGGGCGTCCTTTCAGGGAACAGAAGCGATTGGTCTTGACCCCGTTCTAGGCTAAGGTCCGCCACGGCTCTTTGTGCTGCCACAACATCGGAGGCTTTGTGTCAAAGAAACTGGACGAAAGCCTGCTGACCGATCTGCCACCGTTTTCCAAGCTGTCACGCCCGCAAATCCGCGAGATTCTGGATGCGGCAACACCCATGCGCTTTGATGCCGGCGTGGCAGTTTTCAGCGAAGGCATGCCGGTAGAGCGGTTCTTTCTGCTGATGGATGGCCATATCCGGGTGATCCGCACCACACCCGGCGGCGACCAGATCATCGCGCTGCACATTGCACCCGGCCAGTTGTTCGGCATCGGCGCGGCGCTTGGAAGAGCGACCTATCCGGCAACCGCGATGACGGCGGATGAGTGTCTGGCGCTGGCCTGGCCCAACCGGCTGTGGGCACAGTTTGCCGAACACTACGAAGGCTTTGCAACCGAAACCTACAAGGTTGTAGGTGAACGCGTGGGCGAGATGAACAACCGCATCGTCGAGATGGCCACACAGCAAGTCGAACAGCGCGTAGCCTGCGCGATCCTGCGGCTGGTCACCCAAACCGGGCGCAAGGTGGAAGCCGGGATCGAGATCGGCTTGCCGATCACCCGGCAGAACATTTCGGATATGACCGGCACCACGCTGCACACCGTCAGCCGGTTGCTCAGCGGATGGGAACGCGACGGGATCGTGCTGTCGGAGCGCCGCAAGATTACCGTAACCGCGCCGCACCGGTTGGTGATGCTTAGCGGAGCCGTGGCCTGACCGTTTCAGCGGCCATTCGGTTGGCGTGGTGCCGGGTTGGGCAGGCCAAGCACCGGGGCAAATCTCCAGACGAACAACCCAAAGCCAAGTGCCCATAGTGTTGCCGCAACCCACAGCCCCAAGGGCAGCGGGAGCGTCACCCGCACAACCGCCGCCAAGGCCACGCATGTAAAGGCCAGCGTCAATGCACGACCCGCCTCCAGCGCGCGCCCGGTATGCCCCAAAGAGGCCCGCATCATCACCGCAAGCGTCATGCCGCCAAACCCGCCGATGCCCAGCAGATGAAACCCGGTGGCGGCAGGCACCACCCCAAGCGCCGCCAGTCCCAGTGCGACCAATCCCGCCGGAATGAAGCCAAAGGCCACGTGCAGCATCGCCACCAAGGGAGACGTCCAGACCCGCCACCCGCGCCAGCGCGCCATGCGCACCCCCTGCCCTACACCGGTCAGCACCAGCAACACCCCGGTCAGCGGTGACACCGGCCAGATGACCCAGACCAGCAGGCCAAGCAGCGTGGCCCCAAGGCTGGCCGCGTCGAAGCGCCCGAAAGGCTCCGGCAGCGCGCCCGGATCAGGCGACCGCCTGGCCAGCCAGTTGCGTGTAAAGCTGGGGATGATCCGCCCCCCGATCAGCCCGATCAACATCACGACCATCGCAAAGCCCAAACGCCGCCCGACATCGGCGCTGCCTGCCGTCATCGCCTCGATGTGGAAAACCACGTTTGCAGTCAGATACAGCAGCACGGGTGCAACCACTTTCAGATTGCTGAAATTCCGCCCCGCCACGATTTCAACAGTGATCATCCCCCCGATTGCCAGCATGAAAGCACAGTCAATCAGCATCACGCCAACCGGCCCGAAAGCGAACACCCCAGCCACTGCCAGTCGCCCAGCCAACCACAAAGCCGTCAGCACCATCAAGGGCCAGCCGCGTGTTGGCATGCGCCCGGTCCAGTTCGGGATCGCCGTGAACAAGAACCCGGCGATCACCGCAGAGGTATATCCAAACAACATCTCATGGATGTGCCAGTCCAGCGCGGAAAACGGGCCATTCAACACCACATCGCCAGACCAGACCATCAACCACAATGGCACCACCAGTGCCGCGAAAGCACCCGCCACAAGGAAAAGCGGCCGAAAGCCGTAACTGAAAAGCGCAGGCCCTGCATAGGGCGGTCGGGATGGTTTGGCCATTATTCATACCTTTGTTTTGGAGCGCCTGCGCACTGCAGCAATGGCCGCAGCCCCGTCATGCGAAAAGTGCCGCCTGCAATTCGGTACGGAACAACGCCTCGTTCAGCCCATATTCCGCACAGGCGTCTATCACTGTGTGAAACGGCGCAATCGGGCAGCCAACGCAAAGCATCCGATGCGCCATAAAAACGCGCGCAGTCGCCGGCCAATGACGAAACATCACTCCCAGCGGCAGATCGGGGTCGTCCATCCTTGGGCCGAACATGATGCCTCCGGCTTGGCTAAAGTGCCGTTCTGGAAATTTGCCTGCCCTGTCAGCCTGCGTCGTTGCGCTGGAACAACGTCCACCCGCGCTTGCCTGCATAAAACCGCTTGATCCGCATCAATTCCTTCGACCGACCCTGTGTCGAGATACTCACGAAATCACGGGCCGGGAACATCGTTTACGGTGGATCACTGTTCTTCATCGTCGTGTTCGTGGCCCTGACCATCCATTCCCACCGCTATGTGGTGAATATCTAGACCGCGGGAATGCCGCTGTCGCCCGAGGTGGTCCTGGGCAATATGTGTGTGAACGCCTCAGTTGCATCAACTGTCACAGCCTGCATGGCGACGGCGCCTATTTCGCCCCCAAACTGGGCAATGTGATGAATGGAACCACCGCGCCCGCGCTTACAAGCAAGACCACACCCGCGTGCTCTAGCCGGACCCCACCCTCGGCCCGCGGGCTGCTTCTCTAGTTCTGAAGGACGGCAAGCCCAACAATCTGGACCATTACAAGGGCACGCAGGGCATCGAAGACAGCCAGATGGCCGTGCGCGACGCCCGCAACACAGGTCACACTATCCTCGGCGTGATCGTATTTGCCGACGGGCAGGACTGGTTCGCCCGTATCTTCGGACGCGCCGGGTTTACCTTGTTGCCCGACCCTGCCTGGCTTGGCCACGCCCTGCCCGATATCTATCGTTCCCGGATCGAGGTGACCTGACATGCGCCTGCGCCTTATTCTGTTCCCCGTCCTTTCACCCGCTCCAGTCATGGCCGAAGCCTTGCGGCGATTGAAGGCAACCGCCGTAAGGCCAATGGATTGTCAGAGATCCTCGGCGCTTGAGCGCCTTGTTATACTCGCGCCAGTTCTGCGTTTTGTAGGTCGGTATGTTCGGTCTGCTCATTAATCGATGCTATCACCTTGTAATCATTAAATGAATCCCTGAATGGATTCGTGCAACAGAGCCGCTTTGGTCGCGTAAAAGGGCCAGAACGAAAACGACGCGCCGCATAAAGTCCGCGTAAAATTTTGGGGCTATCTGCGTCGAAAATGGATCATCCAGCGATTGAACACTTAGGAGTGGTCAATAGCTCAAAGCGCAACAATATGATTGTCCCAGGCTCGCCGCGTCTTGGCCAGAACTGTAAGCTTCTGATCCTGAAGTGCCAGAACACCTCCCGATCCATCAGACACGATCATCCCAGTCGCCGCCACGGCCAGCCCGCAAAGGTCGGGGCGATGCAAGCTGCAGACAAAGCCTGTCTCGGTGTCAAACACCTGGACCAACCCGCCTTTGGGCGAGGAAATCGCAACCTGCGCACCCGTGTCGTCAAAGGCGATGGACCCGGCATAGCCATGCATCAAGGCGTGATCGCCCATCGGCGCGCGCAGCGTGGTCGCGGGTGCACCGCGCTGATGCAGGCCCAACAGGGCAGCGTCCTCGCCGCCCTCGCCCTGCCATTGCATCGCAAACGCCACCAGACCATCAGCCCGCGCTGCCAGATGGCGGATAGAATTGCGCCGCAGATCGGCGGGCAATTGCACAAAGTCCAACAACGCGCCCGTGTCCGACAGATAGGCCAGCGAGGGCTGCATGGTGTCTATGTTGCGGGTCTCATCCTCGGTGGCCAGATCGGTTACAAGGCCACCATTCGCCACCACCAGATCATCGCGACCCGGCAGACGCAGAATTTCATGCGGACCAAGCCCGCCACTGGCGACCTGCCCGATACGTTTCCACCCTTCGCGCGCCCAGATGCCGATCACGCCTTCACTGGTTTGTGCTACATTCTCAACGGTATAAAGCACGGAGCCGTCGCGTGAAAACGTGCCGTGGCCGTTGAAATACTGCCCTTCTGGCGGGGCAAGCCGCGCAAGGGTTTCGCCGGTCACACAATCCAGCACCAGCGCAAAATCGCCCGGTCGGCGCGCAAAGGCTACGGCTTCGGGGCGTGTCGGATGGCCAGCACCCGCGTGACCGCGGGCGGCCAGCACCACACGAAAGGCATCTGAACCGTCCGCCCGCAGGCCATAAAGAGAAAAGCTGCCATCGGGCTCGCGCGCGGCCGCCAGAAAGCTGGGATTGCCCGCGTCAGCCCAACTTAAGGTCGGCACAGTGGTTGCGGCGAAAAGTGAGGCGATAAAGCCTCGACGGGTGGCCATGTCAGTCACCATCCATTGCGTTAAATCCCACGCCGATACTCAGCCTCACGCCCAAATCGGCCATAACCGCGTCTCGCGCCATGCGCACAGCACTTTGCAGTTCTGCAAGCCGGAACTGGCCTGACGAGGTTTCCACATCGGCAAACACCGGGTCCTTGATCTTGTCAACCGCAAACTCGACATAGGCCAGACGGTCAAACATTTCGCTTTGATCGACCCCGGCCAGAGCCTCTGCCAGTTTGGTTACCGCTGTCACCGCCAGTTCAACATTGCGCAAGGATCGCCCCGAAAGCCGCGCCTCGGCCCGGTTCGGGCGCGGGCGATCATCGCCCAGAACCCGCCCGATGCGGACATCGGAAATGAACTCCAACTCCGTCAGCGCGGCGGTGAACAACTGCTGGATCACCTCGTCGGGGGCCAGAAATCGGCTGTTGCCCCGGTCGCCCGCCGTGCGCATCAAAACCGAGAAATCGCGCTGCCACTGCCCATTCACCGCAGCGGCGGTTTGGGCAAGATCGGCGGCAATCGTTTGGCTCAAAACGCAGCCCGGATCATCCGCGCCGTAGCCGTTGAAGGCAGGATCATAAAGCATTGCCTCTAACGCAAACAATCCGCGTGCGGCAATTGAGGTTTCGGCAAAATCCGTGCCCTGCGGGATAGGCCCGGCCAGCAAGGCGCGCAAAGCCTTGGGCGTCGCTGCTTTCAGATCGGGCCAGAAGGCGATTGCAAGACCCTGACCGTTGGTTTCCAGTGGACCGGCGCGATAGGTTTCCACGGCGACCCAAGTGTCAAAGGCGCTGTTGAAGGCCGTCCGCAAAGCCGGACTTTTGGCGCGACAATCGGTTTGTGCGGCGTCAGACAGGGCTTGGGTGCTTTGTTCCAACGCGGCAAAGCCGGGCAGGATCAACCCATCCAGCGTGCGCGCGACAGTTGCAGACTCCGCCTGTGCGATGGTGGGCAGCAGACATAAGGCAAGGATCAGACGCATCATAGTGACTCCAGATAGCGGATCAGGGCGGCACGGTCGGTGGGCGGCAGGTTTGTCACATGTTCACGCGCGGTTTGTGCTTCACCACCATGCCACAAGATTGCTTCAAGCAGAGTGCGCGCGCGGCCGTCGTGCAGATAGAACCCAACGCCGCCAACGGTTTCGGTCAGCCCGATGCCCCAAAGCGGCGGTGTGCGCCATTCGCTGCCAGAGGCACGGCCCTCTGGGCGGTGATCGGCCAACCCCTCGCCCATGTCGTGCAGCAAAAGATCGGTGAAGGGCCAGATCAGTTGAAAGCTCTGCGCGCCTTTGGTGGTCAGGCGCGAGGTCACGAATTTCGGTGTATGGCATGACGCGCACCCGGCATCATAGAACTGCACCTTGCCCGCCAGAACCTGTGGATCGGCAAGGTCGCGCCGCGCAGGCACGCCGAGGTTTTGCGAATAGAAGGTGACCAGATCCATGGCTTGGGCGGAAACCTCTAACCCATCGTCATTGCCGGTGCTGCCGTCGGGCGCGCTGCGGCAATCAGGTTGTGCTGCGGTGCAGTCGCCCCAAGGATCAGGGTGAAGTGAGGTGGACAACCCCATATCACCGGAAAACGCCGCCGCCGATTGCTCGCGCACGGTCGGTTGCCCCGCCTTCCAGCCAAAGCGGCCCAGCATCGGTTTGCCGAATTCGCCCGACATCACAATACTGGCGCGGCCCGAGATGCCATCGCCATCTGTGTCATCCTCATCGACATTGGCCAGAATATCGGCGGCAGGAATGGCCTCCAGCAGGCCCAACCCGATCATTTGCGGCGCGACACGCGGCGACACCATCGCGCCGGAGGCCAGCGGGCCATAGCCCAGATCCTCGGCGGTGTAGGTGGGCGCGCGAAGCAGCGCGACCTCTCCGCCTGCCAGCGCTATTTCGATCTCGTCGTAGTGGATGCCCAAACGGTATTCCGCCTTTTGGCCCGCCGTGGCAAAGTCTTGCAACTGGCCGCCATAAACCGGGTCCGGCAGCGTCGAAAGAAAGCCTTCGATCTCGGATTTCAGCGCCGATGGGTCTGGAATGGACACCCGCAGGAACATCGATACAGCGCTGTCCTTGGCGTCCGCTGGCGGATGGCCGCGCCCGTCTTTCAGGTGGCAATTCTGGCAACCGCGCGCATTATAAAGCGGCCCAAGGCCATCGGAGGCCAAGGTTGAGGCGGGGGCTGACACCCACAGTTTGGTGAACAAGCCGTTGCCAAGGTTGAAATCGGACACCTCGGCGTTGGTCAGGTTGGCTGACGGCGTCGAAAACGCATCGGTGGTCGCTCGGGCGCGCACGGTGGCCGCCCCGCCGGGTTTGTCCTCGAACTTCTCCGGGTGGATGAAATCTGTGGGCGGCGCGGTCACGGCCGCAATACGCGCGACCTCTGCTGGGGTGCGCGGCACGACCGAAAGCTGAAGATCCTCAACCGATTGTGCCGCCATAGGCGCGGCAATCCCAGCCCAAAGGGCCAAGCCTGCCAGCATCATCTTGGGTGTCATCGAATTGACTTTCTCAGCTTTCCTGCGCGCTTGCCGGTTTGGCGTTCAGCAGGCCGTATCGTTCTTCGCCAAGGCTGTCATAGAGCGAAATCTGGGTCTCCAGAAAGTCGATATGGCCTTCCTCATCCGAGATCAGCGCCTCAAACAGCGATTTCGTGGTGAAATCGGCCACGCTTTCGCAATGCGCCCTGGCCTGAATGTAAAGCGCGCGTGCGTCATTCTCGGCGGCCAGATCGCATTCCAGCGTTTCGCGCAGAGTCTGGCCGATGCGCAGCGAGTCCAGCTTTTGCAGGTTTGGATGCCCCTCCAGAAAGATGATCCGCGCGATCAGGCGATCAGCGTGCTGCATCTCTTCGATGCTTTCGGCGCGGGATTTGTCGGCCAGATGGCCAAAGCCCCAATCCTCTTGCAGGCGGTAATGCAACCAATACTGGCTGACAGCCGTAAGTTCGCTGCGCAAGGCGGCGTTGAGAAATTCGATAACTTTCGTGTCACCCTTCATGGTGTCTTTCCCTGTGCGGTTGCGCGCCTGAGGCTGCGCAGGTTCATGGGTACTTCCAAGGTATCGCAGGCGGTCATTGTATCCAGAAACAACGGCATACAGCCGCCGCAATCCGCGCGTTTTCCCAGCGCGCGGTAAATTTTACCCGGTGTGATGATCGTATCAATATCCGCGGCACGCATCCAGTTGATGGCGGCGCGAATGTCGTGATCCGTTATCGCGTTGCAATGACAGACGATCATCGGGGTTTCCCTTTATTGAAACACGGCGTCGGGGTTATCAAGGCTGTCGGACCCCTCAAACGCCACTGCATCCAGGCCCAGAACCGTCACCACGCGCTCAACGCCTTTGGTTTGTGCCACAAGACCATCAACCAAAGCCATGATCAGCGCCTCGCCCGCTTTGTTGCCGGGGGCCAGCATCATGTCATAGGCCATGCCCCCCGCTGCGGCATCGACCAGCCCTTGGGCAGCGGCAACAGAGGCGTCCAGATCGGCTTTGAGCAGGCCATCCACGGCAGGATCGGCCGCCTTCACCAGATCAGACAGCGACGCGCCAGAGGTCACACTGCCGTCCACCCCGGTGTAGCTGCCGAGATAGACGTTCCGGATGCCCAAGACATCGTAATAATGGCTGTTCTGGGTGTTGTCGGAAAAGCAGTCATGCTCTTCTTCCGGGTCATTCAGCATAAGTCCCAGCTTGATCCGCTGTCCCGCCATTTCGCCATAAGACAGACTGCCCATGCCGGTCAGGATGGTGCGAATTCCGGCAGGCTCATCAGCCATCAATGCGGTGCGCGCGGCCCCATCCGGTTGCCACTGCGCCACCATCCATTCCAGATCGCTGTTCAGCAGATCGGTGGCGGCGGTCAGATACTGGCCGCGCCGGTCGCAGTTGCCACCTGTGCAGTCAGCGCCGGTCGCATAATCCGTCCAGGGCCGCTCACCGGCACCCGCATCGGTGCCGTGAAGGTCTTGTCCCCAGAGCAGAAACTCGATCGCGTGGTAGCCGGTTGCCACGTTTGACTCGACGCCATCGGCCTCTTGCAGCGTGTCCGACAACAGCGCGGGTGTGATGGCCGATGCGTCAATCGCTTTGCCCGCCAGATCGAACTTCGCAGTGGCGATCACGTTCAGAGCTGCATATTCGTTCTCATCCGTCGCCCCGCCATAGCCAGGGTCCACATAGTCGATCAGCCCTTCATCCAGTGGCCAGGCGTTCACCTTGCCCTCCCAGTCATCGACAATCGGGTTGCCAAAGCGGAAGGCCTCGGTCTGCATATAAGGGACGCGCGCCGCGAGATAGGCCGTGCGCGCCGCCAGCAGATTGGCCTCGGAGGGGCTGGCAATCAGCGCCGCAACGGCGGTTTTCAGCGTGGCGGTTGTGGTCAGGCTGTCGCCATAGGCCGCAGCGGCAATATTGGCATAGGTGGTCAGAACCTCGGCCTTTTCGGTCGCATAGGCTGGCAGCGGCAGCAAAGGAAGGGCGGCAAAGGCGGCCCAGAGAGTGCGGGTCATGGTGGTCCTTTCAGGCATTCAAATCAGTGACGGCGCGGCGCTGCAAAACCAAAACGGCGCGGCAGCGGTGAAAAAATATCGGCATAGGCAAGGCCAAGCTGTTCGGCCAAAACAATCGTTCGAGGCACGGCAGGACCCGCGATCAGGGTCAGAGCAAACAAGGTCGCATCCTCGGCATCGCCACTGGCGGCAGCTGCAACCATCTGCGCAAAGGCGGATTCGTCGCCGCCAAGGCAGGTGCAGCCGTCGGCGTGGTGCATCAAGGGGCGGCGCGCTTGGCACAGCATTAAATGCATCAGATCATCCAGAGCCATGGTCAGGTCAGACCCGTGGGCCGCCCCGAAAACTCTTGCGAAATCAAGGGCTATGGTGGTGCGCGCCGCCTCGCCTGAACACCACTTGCGCAAGAACAACACCGCCCCGCGTTCCACATCCGGCAGTTCGGCCAGATGCCCAACCGGCGCGCCACCACGGCTTGGATTTGGCATATCAGGGATGAGGCGGCTCATTTGGTCAGGATCAATTTGCCCTGACGGGTGATCCGCAGGGTGTAGATTTGAGCGTTCAGAACAATCGATGCCTTGGCACCGCCAGCCGTCAGTTCAAGCGCATCATGGCTTGGCCCTTCAGCAGATACGCCGGGATTTGTGCTGGGCTGCGCTGGGGCGGGATAGGGCATGCAGGTCTCCAAAACCAGATGGAGCCGGGCTGTCCAGAACGTCGGATGGCTAGGCGAATCCCGTTATCATACTAAAATACTCAACTTTGTAAATCGGTCTTGTTTCACATTCTGACCTGCCACTGAGAATTTCCTCCAGTTTGGATTATAGTCCGACCCAAGAAAGGGGACGGACGATGAAGCGAGCGAGATTTACGGAAGAGCAGATCATCGGCATTTTGCAGGAGCATGAGGCGGGTGCGAAGTGCCCCGATCTGTGCCGCAAGCATGGCATGTCTGAGGGCACGTTTTACGCCTAGAAGAGCAAGTTCGGCGGCATGACTGTGCCGGATTCCAAGCGGCTGAAGGCGTTGGAAGATGAGAATGGCAAGCTGAAGCGGTTGCTGGCGGACACAATGCTGGACATGTCGGCGATGCGCGAGCTTCTGGCAAAAAAGTGGTAGGGCCTGTCGTTCAGCGCGAGGCAGTCGCGCATTTGCAGGTCAGGTTGGGCCTATCCGAACGGCGGGCCTGCCAGATTGTCGGGGCGGATCGCAAGATGATCCGCTGCCAGTCGCATCGGGCACCCGACGAAGGCTTGCGAACGCGGCTGCGCGACCTTGCCAATAAACGCAGGCGGTTTCCACTGTGCCGGGCAATGCCTATCGGAGATGTTTCGCCCTAAGCGGAGCGGCGGCGACTTTCAGGACCATCCAGATGCGCGCGGCACGGCTAGAACTGCTTGCTCTATAACGCGAGCTTTTCGAAGCCGGCAGTTGTCTTGGGGCGCAAACTGCGTCGCCGAGCACCGCCAATCACTGCCAGCGTTTTGTTGACATGAGCGCTGAACGCAGGAAGCCTCCCGTTAGGGAGGCATGTAGATATCTGTTATTGCTATAAATTTCAGTTGCGGGGACAGGATTTGGCCTATACCGAACAAAAAGCGGACTGAAAAACCAAATCGACAACTGCAAAAAATAACTCAACCTGTGACCTTCAGGTTATGAGCCACAATCCAGACGAATAGCCAATCCTAGCAATTTCAATTACTTATGCGATAAGCCATTGAAATCACGAACAGAGTCCGTCAATCTTCGCCATGATTCACCGGGTTTCACAGCCTTC